>JBPOJD010000042.1:0-16159 GCA_052033955.1 Candidatus Hydrogenedentota bacterium | reverse complement strand
CGCCACGCGGTTGGGGCGTTTTTCAACCCCGACCCCGCCCACCAAGTGAATATCATACTATAAGTGGGATCTCCATTCTACAAAAAAATGTCGGCAAAACGCCCGGTAACCACGCGGGTCACGGGGCGTTTTGCCTCAAAGGGAATCTGGTGGGCCCGGAAGGATTCGAACCTTCGACCAAGTGATTATGAGTCACCTGCTCTAACCACTGAGCTACGGGCCCCTGGAATGCATCCGCGCCCCGGAACGCGGGCGTGAACGGTTGTGTCAGCTCTGACTCAGGCTCCAGTCGACGAAGGCCTTGAGTTCGCGGGCGCGCGTGGGATGGCGCATCTTGCGCAGGGCCTTGGCCTCGATCTGGCGGACGCGTTCGCGGGTCACGTTGAATACGCTGCCGACTTCCTCGAGCGTACGGGGATATCCATCCCCCAGCCCAAAGCGCAACCGCAACACCTTTTCCTCGCGCTCGGTCAGGCTGCCGAGCACTTCGTCGAGCTTCTCCTGGAACACGCTGAACGCCGTGGCGTTGGCGGGCGATTCGGCGCCCTTGTCCTCGATGAAATCGCCGAAACTGCTGTCACCGTCGTCGCCGACGGGCGTCTCGAGGCT
Organism: Candidatus Hydrogenedentota bacterium; assembly: GCA_052033955.1. Lineage (GTDB taxonomy): Bacteria > Hydrogenedentota > Hydrogenedentia > Hydrogenedentales > SLHB01 > JBPOJD01. Next base: position 15,550 of record JBPOJD010000042.1, on the reverse strand, counting down.
GATGGCCTCCTGCGCGATCTTGAGGATGCTGCGCACCTTGTCGGGGGACATCTGCATCTCGACGGAAATTTCTTCGGGCGTAGGTTCGCGGCCGTATTCCTGCACCAGGCGGCGGCTCGTGCGCACGAGTTTGTTGATAGACTCGATCATGTGCACGGGGATGCGGATCGTGCGGGCCTGATCGGCAATCGAGCGCGTGATGGCCTGGCGAATCCACCAGGTCGCATAGGTGCTGAATTTATAGCCGCGCTGGTACTCGAACTTGTCGACGGCCTTCATCAATCCGATGTTGCCTTCCTGAATGAGGTCCAGGAACGACATGCCGCGGTTGGTGTACTTCTTGCCGATGCTCACCACCAGGCGCAGGTTGGCTTCGACCAGCTCCATCTTGGCCTTGTAGATCTTGTCCTCTTTGTCGCGGATCGTGTCGATCAACGCGCTGATCTCGTCGGCGCTGAGCTTGGCGTCGGCTTCGATCTGGTCGATCTTGCGCTGCGCCTGCAGGACGCGGCGCTCGGCATCCAGCACGAGATCGCGCTCGATGCCCAGTTTGTCGGCGGCCGTCGGGGCCTTGCGCAGTTGGGCGGCGGTCTTCTCGAGTTCTGCGCTCTCCAGACCGATTTCGCGCTCCACGCGGTCGATCTCGTCGCGGGCGGTCGCGATGCGGCGCTTGAGCCCCTTGATCTTGCGGGCGATCTTGGTGATCTCTTTGCTCTTGAGCTTGAACTCGCGGACGATCACCCCCTGCTCCTGCCGGATCTCGGCGATCTTTTTCCGGATGGACTCGATGGTCTTTTCCGTGAGCGGGCGCTGCAGGCGCTTTTCCTGGGCGTCGACTTCCTCCTCGAAACGCTGGAGCGTCTCGACCATCGCGGGGAGCCGGTCGATGAACTCGGCGTGAAACTCGGGCTCCTCGACCTCGGTGATCTGCGCGAAATTGAGGCGTCCGGCCATGATCCGCGCGGCGATCATCTGGATTTCCTTGAACGTGTAGGCCGTGCTGAGCAGCACGTCCATCAGCTCGTTCTCGGCCGCCTCGATGCGCTTGGCGATGGTGACTTCCTGGTCCTTGGTCAGCAGCGGCACACGGCCCATCTCGCGCAGGTACATGCGCACGGGGTCGTCGGCGCGTTCGAGCTTGGTGTGCACGGCCTCCTTGCGGGCCTGCGCGCGCCGTGCCTGCTTTTCTTTCTGCTGCTGGACCTGCTGGACCTCGGCGTCGACGCGGAGTTCGTCGACGATCTCGACGTTCATACTGCTCAGCGCCACCATCATCTCGTCGATGTCCTCGGAGGTGGCCTCCTCCGGCAGGATGGCGCTCAGGTCGTCGTAGGTGAGTCTACCTTTTTCTCTGGCGACTTCGAGGGCCTTCTGCTTTCCCGCTTCGGGCATCTTGACGCCTTTTTTCTTTGCTACAGGCATGTACTCTTTCCTCAGCCAAAAGTTACCGGCACGTCCGGCGCTGCGGCACGGCCTAGGCCGCGCCAACCCTCTGAATCTGTCTGTCTATTTCCACTTTCCGCGTGAGCAACTCACTCACCCGGGCATTGTCCTTGCGCTGTTGGGCCTGTTGCAGTTCCTCCTGCACACGCCGCCCCTCCAGCTCGAGGCTGCGACGTTTCAGGCTGACCAGGCGCTTCTCGACGAGTACGGCGCAGTCCACCGCGGGATCCGGCTCGATGGCCGCCGCCGCGGCGTACAGCGCGCATGCATCTTCCCGCGTCAGACGCCGCACGACCTGGTCCGCGCCGCTGCGCAGGGCGGCCAACACGTCCTGCAACGGGCCGTCGGGCAATGTCAACGGCTCGACCTCGGCGAGCGCACGGGCCTTGAGCGCAGGCTCGGCCAAGAGCGCCGCCACGAACATCACGTCGTCGCGGCTCACCGCTGGACGCGATGCGGGCACGGGCGCCGCGGGCGCCATGCGTACGCGGTCGGCCTCATGCAAACGCTGCTGCAGAAACTTCTGGAATTCCGACCACAACGTCCAGCGCTGCAGGCCGATCTCCGAGGCCAACTGGTCGACGTACTGCTCCTGACGAATCGGATCGTCCAGCTCGGCCAGCAGACCAAAAATCTCCCGGCACACCTCGGTGCGGCCTTCAATGGTCGCCATCCTCGGGCCGTTCATGCGCACGTAGAAACGGAAGAAGTCCGGCGCACCGGCCACGGCTACCCGGAACGCCTCGGCGCCCTCGGCCCGCACGAAATCGTCCGGATCCTGGCCGCCGGGCAACACCAGCGCCCGCACCTGCAGGCCGGCATGCGCCAGCAACGCCACGCTTCGCAGGGCGGCCCGGACCCCGGCGCTGTCGCCGTCGTACACGACCACCACTTCGGGCGCGTAGCGCCGCATCAGGGCGGCCTGCTCGGGCGTCAGCGCGGTGCCACAGGTCGCCACCACGTTTGCCGCCCCGGCCTCGACACACCGCAGGAGATCGAAGTAGCCTTCCACGAGGATCAAACGCTGCTCGGCGCGGATAGTTTCCCGGGCCTCGTACAGCCCGTAAAGGGTGCGGCCCTTCTTGTATAATGCACTCTCCGGACTGTTGACATACTTGGCCGGCTGGTCGTCGATGGCGCGCCCGCCGAAGGCCACCGGGTTTCCCGAGATGTCGCGTATGGGAAACACTATGCGGTTGCGCAGGAAATCGTATGGCTTGCCGTGGGAACCGCGCCGGACCAGGCCGCTCTCCTCGAGGACCTCCGGGCGAAACCCCTCCTTCCGGGCCGCGTCGTGCAGACTCGACCAGTCCGGACCGGCAAAACCGAGGCCGAAGGCCTCGATGGTCTCCGGCCGGAACCCGCGCCCCGCCAGGTACTCACGCCCCGCCGCGCCGCGACGCGCATCCGCCAAGGCTTCCCGGAAAAACGTCCGGGCAAATCCGTTCAGCTCCAGCAGCTGCTGACGGCGCGACGGATTGCCGCCGCCGTCCGGCGCGGGCAGCGCGATACCGGCGCGTTCGGCCAGTTTCTGCAGCGCCTCCGCGAAATTCAGCCCCAAATGGTCGCGCAGGAAAGTGATGGCGTCGCCGCCCTTCTCGCAACCGAAGCAGTAGAAACTCTGCCGTTCACGGTGAACGTGAAACGACGGCGTCTTTTCGGTGTGGAACGGACACAGACCTTTGAACCGCCCGCCGCCGGCGTGCTTAAGCTCGACATATCCCCCAACGAGATCGACGATGTCGTTGGCAGCCAAGACGTGGTCTACGGTTTCTTTCGAATAGGTATGCAAAGAACGATGCGTACCCTTGTGCGCCCTGGCCGGCGTTTTCGCGCGTGCTGCGAACGCCAGACGGGGCATTGTGCGCCCAAATCCCGCCAAAAACATGAATAAAGAGGGCCGTAGAGACAGTTCTCCCCACGACCTTGTCAACTCCGCGCAAAGTGTACCATCCCGCGCGGGGGCTGTCAACCTCCCGACTTCTCTCAAACACGACAGACCGGACCGGCAATCCCGGGCCGCCCGCACCTACGTTTTCGTGGGAACATACCCCCCGTTCCTACAGAAACGTAGCTCCCTTCGCGTCGCTGCCTCCTTCGGGGCACCTCGCCGTCATGGGTCCGATCACACGCAAATAATTATTTGACACAAGCTTGCGCAACCGGGACGGCCCACGCATCCGGGCTTGGCACGGGGGTTGCTCTCTATCCCCAAGTTCCGAGACCGTCCGGACGGTTCAGGCATGCGCATTGCGGCGTCGAGGCGAGCTTGGCTATACTGCGGTCTTCAACCCATTCACCGTCGGAGGATTCACTGTGAAAAAGGTCGAAGCCATCGTCAAGCCGTTCAAGCTCGAGGAGGTCAAAGAGGCCCTCGCCGCCGTGGGCGTCCAAGGTCTGACCGTTACGGAAGTCAAGGGGTTTGGTCGCCAGAAGGGCCACAAGGAGCTGTATCGTGGTGCGGAGTACGTGGTCGAGTTTCTGCCCAAGGTCAAGCTGGAAGTGGTGGTGGGTGACGACAAGGTGGAAGAGGTCGTCAAGGCGATCGTAAAGGCCGCCTCAACCGGCAGGATTGGGGACGGCAAGATATTCGTCCTGCCCGTCGAAGAAGCGGTCCGTATCCGCACCGGCGAATCGGGTGAGATAGCAATTGGCTAGCGCAACCACGTTGAGTACGTAGGAGGACACCATGAACAAGCAGTACAGCCCCAAGGACGTCGTCAAGCTCTGCAAGGACAACGCGATCAAGTTCATCGATTTCCGTTTCATGGACTTTCCGGGTCTGATGCAGCACTTTTCGATACCGGCCACGGAGATGAGCGAGGACCTGTTTGAAGACGGTCTGGGCTTTGACGGTTCGAGTATCCGCGGGTGGCAGAGCATTCACGAGAGCGACATGCTCATGATGCCGGATCCCAACACGGCGACCATCGACCCCTTCACGCAGTATCCGACGCTGATCATTTACTGCAACGTCCTCGACCCGATCACGAAGGAGCGCTACAGCCGCTGCCCGCGCAACATCGCGCAAAAGGCCGAGAACTACATGATCTCGACCGGCATCGCCGACACCGCCTACTTCGGCCCCGAGGCCGAGTTCTTCATCTTCGACAGCGTCCGTTTCGACTCCCAGCCCTACGTGCAGTTCTACGAGATCGACAGCGTCGAGGGTATCTGGAACAGCGGCCGCGACGAGAATCCCAACACGGGCTACAAGCTGCGCTACAAGGAAGGCTACTTCCCGTGCGCCCCGGCCGACTCGCAGCAGGACATCCGCAGCGAGATGGTCGACATCATGATCCAGTGCGGCCTGAACGTCGAGGCGCACCACCACGAAGTGGCGACAGCGGGTCAGGCCGAGATCGACCTGCGCTTTGACTCGATGACGACCATGGCCGACTGCCTGAGCCTGTACAAGTACATCATCAAGAACGTCGCCAAGCGCCACAACAAGACCGCGACCTTCATGCCCAAGCCCATGTACGGCGACAACGGGTCCGGCATGCACACCCACATGAGCCTGTGGAAGGGCGGCAAGCCCATGTTCGCGGGCGACAAGTACGCGGGCCTGAGCCAGGAAGCCCTGTGGTACATCGGCGGTCTGCTCAAACACGCCAAGTCCCTGGTCGCGCTCACCAACCCGACCACCAACTCCTACAAGCGGCTGGTGCCGGGCTACGAAGCCCCGGTGAACATCGCCTACTCGGCGCGCAACCGCAGCGCCTGCTGCCGCATCCCGATGTACTCGCCGAGCCCGAAGGCCAAGCGCGTCGAGTTCCGCGTTCCCGACCCGTCCTGCAACCCGTACATGGCCTTCGCCGCCATGCTCATGGCCGGCCTGGACGGTATCCAGAACAAGATCGACCCGGGTCAGCCCATGGACAAGAACCTGTACGACCTGCCGCCGGATGTCAAGAAAACCATCGAGCAGACCCCCGGCAGTCTCGGCGAAGCGCTGCAGGAGCTGGAGAAGGATCACGAGTTCCTGCTCAAGGGCGACGTATTCACCCCCGACGTGCTCGAGACATGGATCGACTACAAGTACAACGCCGAAGTCCAGCAGGTGAACCTGCGGCCGCATCCGCACGAGTTCCACCTCTACTACGACATCTAAGCCTTGGCTTCAGAATCGTCGCAACCCGGGCCGCCCGCCGGCCCGGGTTCTTCTTTTGTCTGGGCACGCCATTCCAAGCCGGTACCGCGCCACCGATGGATCCCAGGCGCGCGCGGTGCGTGACTGCGGGTGCCGTCCCCGTGAACACCAGATCACACCCGCGGCCAGGCGAATGCTCCTTGCATTCCTGGCAGTCCGGTCTGTCGCCCCCCAAACGACACCATTCCGGCGGAAATCCATGCGGGGCGAATGAGTCGGCGAGGTATTGGGGTGAGAGGATGTGGGCGAGGAGGGATTCGAACCCTCAAGCCCGCAAGGGCAGCGGATTTTAAGTCCGCCGTGTATGCCGTTCCACCACTCGCCCGAGAGAGGGTGCGTCATGCCCCGGCGGTGGCGCCAACGGCATCGGCGAACAGAAGCGCCCAAGGCAGGGGAAAAACTGGAGGCGGCACCCGGATTCGAACCGGGGAATAAAGGCTTTGCAGGCCTCTGCCTTACCACTTGGCTATGCCGCCACCGGGGACCGATTCTAGCGAAGGCCTCGCTTTCATGTCAACCGGCGTGCCGACGGCAGGGCTACACCAAAACGTCCGTGCTGACCTCCAGCTGGTGACGCACGCGCCCGTCCACCTCATGGATACACGCCGCGACCTCCGCCGCGCCGATATCGAGGACCCCATAGGACGGCGCCTCGCCACGGTGCATCGCGTCCTTCAGATGGCCGGGATTGAGGTAGATGCGCCCGCCACCGTGATCCAGGCGCGCGACGTGGGTATGCCCGGTGAGAATCACCGCCGCGTCCCGGAACGCTGTCCGCAGGTCACGTTCGATGTGGGCCGCGGCCCAGGCCACGTCGCCCACGCGTTCAAACAAATAGCGCCGCACCTTGGTGTTCTGGTACTCGGGACACCACAGTCCCGGCACCATCCGCACGGGATGCCCCGCATGGAACAGTTCCTCCGCGTCCGCGTACGAGTCGCCCAGATGGACGATGCTCTCGACGCCATGGGCATCCACCAGCCGCCGCGCCACGGCATGCATCAGCGGGCGGTTGCCGTGGGTGTCGCTGATGACGCCGAGCCTCATTCCATGCCTCGCTGGAGGGCGGCCCACACCACCGCCTGCACATCGGCCGACGTGACGCGTCCGTCGCCGTCGACGTCGCAGTTGTAGGGGACAGGCAGACCAAGCAGCGCGTTGATGCAAAGCTGGACATCATCCGCGAGCACGTGGCCGTCGTGGTTGATATCCACCTGGGCCGTCCCCTGCACCACGACCGTGACCTCGCGCATGTTGGCCGGATAGTCTTCGTTTTGCAGCCTCAGCACCACTTCCTGATTGCGGGTGAAGTCGAGCGCCTCGACCAACATCATCGTCCCGTCTCCACCGGAGGACGGCGTCGCGTCGAGGATGGCCGGCACATCGTCCAGCCGCCACCGCAGCACCCCACCGCCGCCGTTGTAGACGACGAACGACGCGCTGGGCTGTGCCTGGGACAGGAAGAGCTTGTCCGCGCCGACCGCCACGCGGCTGGCCTCGGCCGCCGCCATGAGGGTCACTTCGACCACCCGGACGGTCAGGGGCTCCCGGATGGATGTGAACACGACGTCGACGGTCCGCTGGTAGGTGAAGGGACTTGCGGCGATGCGCACCTCCTGTGCGCCAACGCCTGCCTTGGGCGTAACCGTGATCGCCGGGTCATCCCACAGGACCTCCCATGCGGAGTCGCGACCGGCGGGCATCACGACGCCCACCCACGCCGAAGGTGTGCCCGGTGACAGGACGAGGGCCGTCGTGGTCAGCTCGAAACGCGGCGGCGCCGGAACGAGACGCACGTCGACGGTTTCGCTGTCATCCGGATCGTCGTCATTCACGACGCGCACCGGGACGTGCGTCTCCGCGGAGAAATCCAGACCGGTCACGAGGACGGTCGCATCGCCCGTTCCCGACGCCGGTGCAACGGCGACGCGGCCGGCATCATACTCGACGCGCCAGCGCAGCGGGCGCTCGCCGGTATTGAGCACCTCAAACGACGCCTGCGGGGCCTCGGCGCTCAATGCGAGTGCCGTCGGCGCGACGACGAGGTCGCTGGGCGACAGCGGCGTTACGCGGACCCGGATCTGCGCCTGGTTGGACGCATTGGCTGCGTTGGTGACCGTTACGAGTGCCTCGTAGGCCTCGCCCAGGAAGGTGGCGGTCGATACGGTGACGGCCGCGGCCCCCGTGCCACTCGCGGGCGTCACCGTCACCCGCGCATCGGAAGAGGCCGCCGTCCAGTGCAGTTCCGCCTCGCCCAGATTCACGATCTCGAATGCAGCCGAAGGCGTACCCGTCGCCAGCGTGAGTTCCGTGACGTTGACCGACAGATGACTCGGTGCAGGGGTCCGGACGATGTCGACCGGGATCTCGATGCTGTCTGCGGGGTCCACGGCGTTGGTGACCGTCACGACGACCCGGCGATCCTGGGTGAAGTCATTCGCCGAGACCGCGATCGTGCCGTCACCGGTGCCGGAGACAGGGTCGAGCGCCACGTGCGGCGAGTCCGCGGCGGCCTGCCAGTCCAGCGTGCCGCCTCCGGTGTTGAACACCGAGAGATCGGCGGCGGGGCTGGCCTCGGTCAGCACCAGGGCGCCCGGGGTCACCCCAACGCGCGGACCGGTGTACCCCGCGTTGGCGCCGATGCGCACATTGGGGAGAATACTCGTGTTGACGATGTTCGGCGTACCGCGCATCCGGTTGTAGGCGATGACCACATCCGACGCGTTGGGACCAAGCCGCACATCGATATCGTCGCCCACGCTCTCGAACTGGCAGCCGGTGACAATCAACGCATGGCAGTCCGCGTCGAGGGCAATCGCGCTGCCGCTGCCGTCCAGCGGGCCAAAGGTGCAGGACTCGAAGAAGATTGTGCGCTGGTCGCCGATCCGGCGGACCAGTTTGGCGTGATACGGCGCCACACCGTTCGTGGTAAAGGTGCAGGACGTGAACTTGAACTGGCCGCGCTGGTTGTTGCGGTTCTCTACCGGCCCCTCGAAGCTCCCGTTGACGATGGACCACGCTGCGTTGTCGCCCGCATCCTCCATGAGCACGGATATGCCGCAGTTGACGGTGCGGGCGTGGGTCACCACGCCCGATCCGACCCGGTCCCGGTTATCGCTCGGGTCGATGGCACGGTAGAAGCGGAAGCCGACGGCGTATCCCTCGGCCGAACAGCCGAACATCTGTTCGCCGTCGGTCCGTCCGATAGAGAAGGCGGTGCCGTGCTGCCGCATATAGGCCGCCGCGGGCCCCGTGCTCCAGATCGGCCCGAAGTGGGTGTTGCGCACGCGGCCTACATCGAAGCACAGGTTGATGTACAGGCCCTCGCGGAACGCCTGGATGCTCACGTTGTCCAGGTAATGGCGGCCGGTGGGCACGCTGCCGAAGTCGATGGCCTGCCAGGCATTCAGGATGGTCACGTCGATCAGCGAACAGTTGTCGGCCCAGTTCTGTGACTTGATCGTCCACGGATACGCGACCGGCGGATTGGTGTCCGTCTGGTTGGGGTAGAAGATCGTCACGCCCTTGAGGATGGCCGTGCTGCCCATCGAGATGAAGGGCGTGCCGGCCGGGTTGCCCGCGCCCGCGATCGCCAGCAGCACCGTGCCCGCCCCGGGATCGCGGCCCGAAGGTCCCTGCCACTGCCCCTCCAAGGTGACGTTCGACGGAATCGTGAGACTCGCTGCAATGCGGAACTGCCCGGCAGGGACCTGCACGATCCCGCCACGATCCGCGGCCGCCGCGTTCAACGCATTCTGAAACGCCGCCGTGTCGTTCGCCACCCCGTCGCCTACGGCGCCAAAACTCATCACGTTGTAGATGCCGTCGGCCGCGATGGCCGACGCACACAGGAACACCACCGCGAGGACGGCGGCAGCACGCCGCATGAGACATTCGCTCCGCATGGTCAGTTGCCCCCCTCTTCCAGCGCCTTGGTGGCGGTCCCCCCGGTATTCAGCGCCACCCGGACATCGGCCCCGCCGAGGGTCAAGTTGTCGAGCATCCCGCCAGCGCGCAGCCGGTTGGCCGAGATGATTGCCGTGCGCACGCCGCTGCCAAGCCGCACCGCCCGGTGCCGCGACTGGTCGCCTGAAAACTCGCAGCCGGTAACGATAAGCGTGTCGCAGTTGGCTTCAATCGCCGCCGAACCGTCCGGCGGCTCCGTGGACGGCACATCCCAGTTCGAGAAATGGCACGCGTCCACGGTGACGGGCCCCTTGCCGGCCAGCCGCAGATGGCTGTGTGTCACAAAGCCCTGCGTCGTGGCGTTGTTGGCCGCCATGAACGACGAGCTGATGAAGCGGACCGGCCCGGTGTTCGTCGCGGCTACATGGCCCTCGGCGAAGATCAGCCCGTTGGCGATCGTGATACCCGTGAGGTCCACGCCGTCAATTTTGAAGGCCAGCGCCGTGACGTCTGGATAGATGTTCGTATAGACGCCATTGCCCACGCCGTGCCCGAAATCGCCGAAGTGCCACGAGACGGCATAGAAGATATCGAAGCAGTTGTACGCTTTCTGGCGGTTCACACTGCCCACGAGGAAGGCGGTGCCGTTCACGTTGCGCCACGAAAGCTGCTTGGGCGTTGCCAAGGCTTCCTCCTGGGTCAGCGCCTTGCCCACTTCGTCAAATACCCACCAGTGAATGTTCTCGATCGTGCCGCCTGTGGACTGGTCGAGGTACAGCCCCCGGTTGAACGGCTCGCCGTAGAGCCCGTTGATGTAGTGATAGTTGCAGGGGTTGGATCCGAAATCGACGCCGTCCCACGGGTTGATCAACATCACGTCGACGATCGTGCAGTGGTCGCCGTTGCCCACGATGGCCCAGGGATAGGGCGTCGTGCCGCTTTGGCTCGGATACAGCACCGCCAGGCCCCTCACGGTGGCCTGCGACCGCAGCTCGATGCTGCCGGTCGTGCCGGTCCCGTGCACGAACAGCAGCGTCGTGCCGTCCTGCCTTCCCCGCGCGCGGCTGGGGGCCCGCCAGACGCCTTCCAGCGTCACGTTCGGCGGGATGACCAGCGTGTCGCTGATGCGGAAACGGCCCGACGGCGCGCGAACGATGCCCCCGCCCTCCGTGGCCGTCTGTGCCAAGGCCGCCTTGAAGGCGGCGGTGTCGTCCGCCGTGCCATCGCCGACGGCGCCAAAGTCGTACACCGTGTGGGCCACCGTCGCGTGCGCCGCGAGCGGCATCACCGCCGCAAGCACCACGCACGCGATTCGGACATACATCGCCCGGTTTCTCATGGAAACACCCCGCTCTGCACCGCTCGCACGGCGTTATTGGCAATCTGGATGCTCGCGGAAACCGGCGCGTGGTTCTCGATGTTCACGGCCCCGACCATGACATTCGCCGCCACCACCGCCTCGCGCACGTTGGCCGACAGGCGCACATGCACCGCATCGGCCGCATTGCCGTCGAAAACACAACTCGTGACGATCACCGGGGCGCCCCCCACCTCCCCCGGCATCACGTCGAAGGCGGGAAGTGTCTTCGGCCAGGTATCCCAGAGGGAGAAGGTGCAGGCCTTGAAAGTGACCGCCCCGGCCCCCTCGAGGGTCACCAGCGGAATCTGCTCGAAGGCGCGCTCCAGGTGGCAACCGGTGAAGGTCAGACTTCCGGCACAGGCCGCCTCGGTGGCGATGCGCCCCTGGAACGAGCAATTGGTGATGGCCGCGCGGCCCGCCGCCGAGGACAGCCTCCCCACCAACGCACGGTCGGGCGAGGTGGCGGTGAGATTGGCTATCAGCACGCGGGCGTCGTCGCGCAGGACCACGCCCTCGCCGTATCCGGCCACCGAGCAGTCGAACACCTCGACCGCATGCGGCCCGGTGAGTTCCAAGCCCACTGCACTGTCCGGCGCGCCATGCAGGGCAACCGCTTCCAGGCGTCCACCCGGAAAACCCGTGATCCCGGCCTGCCGGGTCCGGAGCGTCGCGCCACGCATCTGGTGACCATCGGTTCCGGCGCGGTACGCGACCCCCGTGTGCGCGTCCGCGACGTGAACCCACCGAATGACCGTGCGGTCGCCCTCGCACAGGATCGCGGGCGGGTAATCCGTCCCCCCAATGCGTTCGGGAAAGAAGAGCGAGACACCTTCCAGCGCGGCGCCCTGCCCAAGAACGACCTGCCCGGCGTCCGTCTGTCCCAGCAACCGGCTCCCGCTGCCCTCGGCGCCGGCCGTGGCCACGTTGACGGTCACACCGCGGAGCGTGACCGCCTCGGGCACCTGCACGGCCTGGTGCAGCGCATAGTCGCCCGGCGGCAGCACGACCACGCCTCCCCGCACCGCCGCGGCGGCATTGAGGGCATTCTGGATGGCCCCCGAATCATCCGCCACGCCGTCACCCGCCGCCCCGTAGTCCATCACGTTGAGCGCGCCCGGCTGGGCGTGGGCCACCCCCAGCAGCAGCACCGCCGCCACCATGGCAATCAGACTCGTCCTGCGTCGTTTCATCGCTCTCCCCTGGAATTGACCAACGTGCATCCTCGTCCCGGTCATGTCCGGCCAAAGGCTGGACATCCAGCATAGCATGTATGACGTGTCCTGTCATGACCAGTGCCACACAATAACGGAAATTCCCGCGTTGAATCCCAGCGGCCCTTTCGGGCATCATCATCCCGCTGCGCAGCGCACCATCCTTGGCCGCTGCCCCACGGCGCCGGGCGCCGTCCCAACTAGCCACATCGAGACCCCATGCACAACGCATATGACGTCATCGTAATCGGAGCCGGGCACGCCGGTGTCGAGGCCGCCTTGTGCTGCGCCCGCACCGGCCACCACACCCTGCTGGCGACCGTCCAGCTCGACGGTATCGCCAAAATGCCGTGCAACCCGGCCATTGGCGGCATCGCCAAGGGCCAGCTTGTGCGGGAGATCGACGCGCTGGGCGGCGAGATGGGGCGCTGCATCGACCGCACCGGCATCCAGTTCAAGATGCTCAACCGGGGCAAGGGCCCGGCGGTCCATTCGCCCCGCGCCCAGGCCGACCGCATCGCCTATCAGTACGACATGAAGCGCGTATGCGAGGACCAACCCAACCTCGACCTCAAGCAGGTGGTTGTGGAAGATCTGCTCGTCGAAGATGGCCGCATCCGTGGCGTGCGGACGGCCCTCGGCCAGGAAATCCCCGCGCGGGCCGTGATCGTGTGCACCGGCACCTTCCTGCACGGCAAGCTGCACTACGGTATGACCAGTCTCCCCGGCGGCCGCAGTGGCGAGATGCCCACCACCGGCCTCAGCGCCGCCTACCGCGCCCTCGGGTTCGACGTGGGCCGCATGAAGACCGGCACCTGCCCGCGCATCCATCGCCGCAGCATCGATTTCGACCGCGTCGAGGTGGCCCCGGGCGACGCCGACCCGCGCCCCTTCTCCTTTTCGACGCCCATCGACGGGTTTGCGCCCCCGCACGTGGATTGCTGGCTCACCAACACCAACGAGGCCACCCACGCGGTCATCCGCGCCAATCTCGACCGGTCGCCACTGTTTTCGGGGCGCATCGAGGGCATTGGGCCCCGTTATTGCCCCAGCATCGAGGACAAGGTCGTCCGCTTCGCTGAAAAGGACAGCCACCGCATCTTTCTGGAACCCGAAGGACTGACCACGCACGAGATCTACGCCAACGGGCTTTCCACCAGCCTGCCGGAAGACGTGCAAGAGGCCTATCTGCACACCATCCCCGGACTCGAAGAGGCCGAGATTGTCCGTCCCGGCTACGCCGTCGAATACGACTTCGTGCCGCCGACCCAGCTCAAGCCGACGCTCGAGACCAAGCTCGTCAGCGGCCTGTTTCACGCCGGTCAGATCAACGGCACCTCGGGCTACGAGGAGGCCGCCGCGCAAGGCCTGTTTGCCGCGCTCAACGCCATCCGCCACCTCGACGGCGCGCCGCCCCTCTACATTGGCCGCAACGAGGCCTACCTCGGCGTCATGGTCGACGACATCGTGACCAAAGGCGTGCTCGAACCCTACCGGCTGTTCACCTCGCGCGCCGAATACCGCCTCCTGCTGCGCCACGACAACGCCGACATCCGCCTCACGCACTATGGCATCGCGGGCGACGACGCGATCCGGCGCGTGCGCGAGAAGGAGGACCTGGTGCATCGCGAGATCGCGCGGCTGAAACGCCAGATCGTCGCCCCGGGCGATGAGCTGAATGCACTGCTCGCCCGCCACGGTGAAGCGCCCGCGCAGGAGGCCCAGCCCGCCGCCCAACTGCTGCGGCGGCCCCATTTCGGTATCGCGGGCCTGTACGAGCTGGCCCCGCCACCCGCACCCCTGCCCTTCGAGGTGACCGAGCAGGTCGAGATCCGCGTGAAGTACGAGGGATATATCGAACGCCAGACGCGCGAGTGGGAACGCTTCAGCAACGCCGAGACCCGCTTCATCCCCGAGGGGTTCGACTTCACGGGCGTCCCCGGTATCCCGCAGGAGAGCAAGGAGCGCCTGGCGGCCATCAAACCGGTGAGCCTGGGCCAGGCGAGCCGCATCTCCGGGGTACGGCCCTCGGATGTCGCGGCATTGCACATCTACCTGGAAAAGCTGGCACGGATGGCCGGCTGACAGAACCGAGGGGCTGATTATGGGCACAGGCCTCGGCCGTGCTGGACCTTTCATTGCCGTTAATCCGGCGCGGGGACCGCTCCGGCCACGCGCCCCATCCAATAGGGCAGGAAGATGTCTACCGCGGGCATTTCGAGCGGAATCGAGCGATCCCACTGGTACAACAGGCCCGGGGGCTGCTGCCACAGGAATTCGTCCGGGACGCGCTCGTGCGTCAGCAAGGCGTGGACGGCATTGCGTTCGTCGTGCTTGCCGATGTCGTCGCGCTCGCGGTGGTCGACCAGGCGGACCCATTTGGGCAAAGCGGGATAGTCGGCCAGCATGCCCTGCACGGCTGCCCGGGCGGTCGGGGCGTCGTCGCCGGTGATCAACAGGTACATCGCCGAGAAATGCGCGTTGAGATCGTCCTGGAGGTGCTCCGTGTACCACCGGCGCACGGTGTCGCGCACGAAGGCGGTCCGGTCGGGGTCGCTTTCGAGCATGGCAATGGCCGCGATGCGCACAAAGACCAGGTTGTTGCTGAAATATTGCTCGTGATATTGCGAGATCGGCTGGCGCTCCCCGAACTCGCGCAGCGCCTCGCCGTATTCCTGGTCCAGTTCGCCGTACTTCTCCGGCGACACGCTCAGCATCGTCCGAAGCCAGGACGCCTTGAACGTATCCTGCGCGCCCCACTGGTTGCCCTTGCCGTCGATGACCGCGAATCCGTCCGCGATGAGACGGTCGCCGACGCGCTCGACCAAGGTCCGGATCCGGTCGCGGACTTCGGGCACGTCCACATACCGCCACGTGGCGCTCAGGCCCAGGTTGACGCCGTCATAGCTGTCGCGCGAACTGTGCCCGAGCCAGACCAGGTCCGCGAACGGCTCGACGCCGGGGAAGGCCTTGACGCCGAAACCCGGCCGGTCCGGATCCGCCTTGCCGTAGCGTTCGTAGTACTTTTTGTAGCCTTCATCCGTCGCGGGCCCGGCGTAGCGCGCGATGAAACCCTCGCGGCCGGACACCCGCGAGAGCATGTCGATCTTGTCGATCACGGCGATGATCGCGTCCAGCGTCGGCTGGTCCTTCGTTACCGAGTACTTGAAGGCGAGCGCCGCCAGATAGTGACCGGTCCAGCACACGCTGTCGCCGCATCCTTCCAGACTGTCCACGCCCGAGCGCTCATAGTCGTTCCACCAGACATTGCAGTGCAGCCCGTGAGGCAAATGGCGGGTCTGGTAGACCCGCAGGGCCTCTTCAGCCTTCTCGTGGAGGCCGGCGGCCTGTTCGCCGGTGATTTCCGGCCCCGCGACGGAATCGCCGCGCGCGAGCGCGCGCAGGGCCGCCGCCGGGCCGTCCGACAATCCCGACTCCGCGCCCGACGCCATGGCCACACCCAGTACGAAGAACAGG
>JBPOJD010000070.1:0-29354 GCA_052033955.1 Candidatus Hydrogenedentota bacterium | reverse complement strand
CTTCTTCAGCGCCTTCTCCAACCGCTCCCCAGCCATCTTGCGACCTCCCTTGACCTTCTTGGTCCGGTAAGATCGCAAATGTCTTGACGATATGTCCTCCGGTAAGATTTTAGATGGCGCGATTCGGCGGCTTTACCCCTCCCCCGGCCTCTGTTATAATGCGCCCCAATTTGGACATGGAAGCGCTCCCGTGGCGGCGCACGCGGCGGAACCTCGAACCGGGGTCCGGCGCGCGTTTTGGCGCGCCCGCACGTATCCACGGCTGCATCCCCATGGCGACGCCTCCTGACATGCAGCGAAGACCAACACGAGTACGTATTCAATGGAACGCATCTACATCACACGCGACGGCTTGGCCAAAATGAAGGCCGACCTTGAGGAAATGAACCGGGAACGCCTCAAGGTGGCCGACCAGATCGAGTACGCCCGCGAACTCGGCGACCTGAAGGAAAACGCCGAATACCACGCCGCCAAGGAGACGCAGGCACTCCTGCATGCGCGCATTCGGGACCTCGAGGACAAGATCGCGCGCAGCGCGGTGGTCGAGGATCAGGATATCGACGACAGCAAAGCATTCGTGGGCGCCAAGGTGCGCGTGCGAAACAAGAAGACCAACAAGGAATTCAACTACGTCTTGGTGGGGCCGGTCGAGGCCGACATGGCGTCGGGCAAGATCTCGGTCAAGAGTCCCGTGGGACAGGCGCTGTTGGGCAAGTCGGTGGGCGATGTGGTCGTCGCCAAGGTGCCCGCTGGCGACATTCCTTTCGAGATACTGGACATTTCGCGGTAACCGCCGGCGGCCCGGGCGGCCGTGGGCGGATCGGAGACACATGTAGCGACGGAACAGGTGGAGCGGCATGCCCAAACGTACTGACCTGCACAAGATCATGCTGATAGGCTCGGGTCCAATCGTCATCGGCCAGGCCTGCGAGTTCGATTACTCCGGGACGCAGGCCTGCAAGGCCCTGAGGGAGGAAGGGTATGAGGTGGTGCTGGCCAACAGCAATCCCGCCACCATCATGACCGATCCCGAGACGGCCGACCGCACGTACATCGAGCCGCTCACGGTCGAGTTTCTCACCCGCATCATCGAGCGCGAGCGGCCGGACGCACTGTTGCCGACCGTGGGCGGGCAGACCGGCCTCAATCTCGCGCTCGGGCTTGCCGATGCCGGGGTGCTGGACAAGTACGGCGTCGAGCTGATCGGCGCGCGGCGCGACGCGATCCGCAAGGCTGAGGACCGCGGTCTGTTTCGCGACGCCATGCTCAAGATTGGCCTCGATCTGCCGCGCAGCCTCGTCGTGCACACCCTGGCCGAGGCCAAGGCCTTTGGCGAGGAGCTGGGCTACAAGGCGATCATCCGCCCCGCCTTCACCCTGGGCGGCAGCGGCGCGGGCGTGTCGTTCAATAAGGAGGAATACGACCAGGTCGTTCAATGGGGACTCGATTGCAGTCCGGTCAGCGAGGTACTGGTCGAGGAAAGCGTGCTCGGCTGGAAGGAATACGAGCTCGAGGTCATGCGCGACCTGAACGACAACGTCGTGATCATCTGCTCGATCGAGAATTTCGACCCGATGGGCGTCCACACGGGCGACAGCATCACCGTAGCGCCGGCACAAACCCTGACGGACGCCGAATACCAGAAGATGCGTGACGCGGCTGTCGCGGTGATTCGCGAGATCGGCGTGGACACGGGCGGTTCGAACATTCAGTTCGGATTGAATCCCGAGAACGGCCGGATGGTCGTCATCGAGATGAATCCGCGCGTATCGCGCAGTTCGGCGCTCGCCTCCAAGGCCACCGGATTCCCGATCGCGAAGATCGCGGCGAAACTGGCCGTCGGCTATACCCTTGACGAAATCCCCAATGACATCACGAAGGAAACCCCGGCGTCCTTCGAGCCGACCATCGACTACGTGGTCACCAAGATCCCGCGCTGGGCCTTCGAGAAGTTCCCCGGCAGCAAGGATGATCTGACGGTACAGATGAAGAGCGTCGGCGAGACCATGAGCATCGGCTGCACCTTCAAGGAATCGCTGCAGAAAGCCGTGCGCGGGCTGGAAATCGGGCGCCACGGAATCGGTGCGGCAGGCAAGGGCAAACCGTTGACCACCGGCCGCGATCCCCAGGAAGAGAAGGAGGCCCTCCTGCGCTACATCAAGACGGCGCGGCCCGACCGCCTCCTCCGCATTGCCGAGGCCTTGCGGCTGGGTGCGACGGTCGAGGAAATCCACCAGGCGACCTTCATTGATCCCTGGTTTCTGCGCCAGATCCTCGAACTGGTCGAGATGGAAGACGAAATCCGCAAGGGCGATCCGAACGACCCCGATCTGTTGCGGCGCGCCAAGCAGATGGGCTTTGGCGACTATCAGCTCGCCCATCTCTGGGATATGGACCAAATGGCGGTGCGCGAGTTGCGCAAGCGACATGGCGTCACGGTGACTTACAAGCTGGTCGATACGTGCGCGGCCGAGTTCGAGGCGTTTACCCCCTATTACTACGGCACCTACGGCGACGAGGATGAGGTAGCCGATACAACCAAAGAGAAGATCATGATCGTGGGCGGCGGCCCCAACCGGATCGGGCAGGGCATCGAGTTCGACTACTGCTGCTGCCACGCCGCCTTCGCGCTCAAGGAAGATGGTTATGAGACCATCATGATCAACTCGAATCCGGAGACCGTCTCGACGGACTACGACACGTCGGACCGCCTGTATTTCGAGCCGGTGAGCCTCGAAGAGGTACTCAACGTGGCCGAGCGCGAGAAACCGAAGGGCGTGATCGTGCAGTTCGGCGGCCAGACGCCGCTCAACCTCGCCATGGACCTGTGGAAGGCCGGCGTGCCCATCATCGGCACCTCGCCGCGCAGCATCGCCCGCGCCGAGGATCGCAAGGAATTTCGCGAACTCGTCCAGAAACTCGGCCTTCTCCAGCCTGAAAACGAAACGGCCACCTCGTACGAAGAGGCCCGGGCCATCGCCGAACGCATCGGTTATCCCGTCGTCGTGCGCCCGTCCTTCGTGCTGGGCGGCCGGGCCATGGAAATCGTCTACGAGGAGTCCGCGCTCGAACGCTACATGACCTACGCGGTCGACGCCTCGCCCGAACACCCGATTCTGGTCGACAAGTTCCTGGAGTCGGCCATCGAGATTGATGTGGACGCGCTCAGCGACGGCAAGGACGTCATCGTGGCGGGCATCATGCAGCACGTGGAGGAGGCCGGCATTCATTCCGGCGACAGCGCGTGCGTGCTGCCTCCCTACGACCTGTCCGCCCGGATTATCGAGACCATCAAGACACAGACCCGCGCCCTCGCCCGCGAACTCGAGGTTATCGGTCTCATGAACGTGCAGTACGCGGTCCATGACGACACCGTGTATCTGCTCGAGGTCAATCCGCGCGCATCACGGACAGTGCCGTTCGTAAGTAAGGCCACCGGGCTCCAGTTGGCCAAACTCGCGTCGCGTGTCATGGCCGGGAAAACCCTCGCCGAGCTGGGCGTGACCGCGGACCCCGAACCCCGCTTCGTGTCCGCCAAGGAAGTCGTGCTGCCCTTCATCAAGTTCCCGGGCGTTGACATTCTGCTCGGGCCGGAGATGCGCAGCACCGGCGAGGTGATGGGCATCGACATGAGCATGGGCGCGGCCTTCGCCAAGAGCCAGATCGCGGCCGGCAGTCCGATCCCGATGGAAGGCACCGTTTTCATCAGCCTGAACGACCGCGACAAGCCGCGGATGGGAGCGTTGGGCCGTGAGCTCGCCGACCTGGGATTCAAGCTGTTGGCGACCAAGGGCACGGCGGCCATCCTTCGGGAACAGGGCGTGCAGGTCGAGCAGGTGTTCAAGGTCGGCGAGGGACGCCCGCACGTGGTGGACCGCATTATCAACGGCGACGTGGCGTGGCTCATCAACACGCCGTTCGGCGTGGATTCCAAGGCCGACGAACGCGCCATCCGCCGGACGGCCCTCGAACGCGGCCTGCCGGTCATGACCACTATCGAGGCGGCCCGGTCGGCCGTGATGGGCATCCGGGCCATGCGCGACGGGATACTTGACGTGCGATCGCTCCAAGAGTACCACGCCGAACTGGCCCGCTGACGGCATGTCCCGCAGGCGCTTGATGAGCGGGAGTTCCTCTGCCACAATGAGTAAGGCGGCTGGATCGCTCGCGTTTTTCCGCGTTTGGGGGCTTTGGCATGACAGCTGTTGAAGAAGCGCGCCTTTGGCTGGTGCTGAGCGTGGAGAAGTTCGCGCTCGTGGCGCGCAACCTTGCGCTCGTGCTAGTGGCGGGCATGTTGCTGGGCGGCTATCTCCGCGAATACCACCCCGGCCTCGCCGCCGTCGCGGCCATCGTGATTGTCCACTCTCTGTTCTCGCTTTGGATCTATCTCTCGGGCCGCTTCCACTTCTTCCAGAGCCGGTGGAATTTCGTGCTCAATCTCACCGAAATAACGCTGGCCGTCGCCCTGAGCGGCGCGGCGGAAAGTGTCCTCTATGTCCTGTTCCTGTTCTTCCTGGTCGCCTGCGGCACCTACACGCGCCGCCCGCGCCTGGTCCTGTTCGCGACAGGACTCTGCCTGCTGTGCTTCGGTGGCATAGTGATCGCGGACAGCGCCCGGATTGGCTTCGAGGTTTCCTACGCGACGGTTATTGTGAGACTCGCGGCGATCGCCGCATGCGGCTGGCTGATGGCGAGCATCACGCGCGTGCTCGGGCGGGCCGAGGAGAGTTCGATGGCGCGCGAACGTGCGCTCGCCTCGTCCGAAGCCACCCTGCGAACCATCCTGGACAGCGCGGCGGATCCGATATTCGTCTACGACAATGACGAATTCATCACCGATGCCAACGACCGCGCGTGCAAGTTTCTCGCCGTGCCGCGGTGCAAGCTCCTGGGGCAGCGTATCCGGGCCTTCCTCTTCGACGACGGCACGCTGCCCAACAAGATGTCTGCCCTGCGCGCCCGGGGCGAGTATCACGGCGAGCAGATATTCGTGAACTCGTATGGCGAGGAACGTACTGTGGATCTGCGCGTGCGGTCCTATACCCGTGACGGACAGCGCTTCTTTGTAGCGGTCGGACCGGACATCACCGAGCAGAAAAATCTCCAGGAGGCATCCCGCCTGGCCAATCTGCACCTGGAGAAACTGAACCAGGAGCTTCAACAGGTCAACGCGCTGCGCCGGGGATTCCTGACGACGATCTCGCGTAAGCTGCGATCGCCGCTGACGGCGCTGCTGGGTTATACCGAGATGCTGCTGGAAGGGGAGCTGGGGGATCTCACGTCCGAACAGCGCACGGCCGTCCAGGCATGTCGCCGCGCCGCGATGCGCGCCTTCAACCTGATTGACGAGGCCCTGGATCCCGGCGTGAAACAGCCGTAGCGATACCGGTGGCGGCCCCGTCTTACCGCCGCGCGTGGCGCGCGAAAAACGCCCACACCACCTCGGTGGCGTCCATGCGCCGACTGATTCGGCCCACGGCCACGCGCGCCGCGACCGCGCGCCCTCCGGGCCACGTGTGCCCGCCGCCTTCCACGCGGTACAGCACAACCTCGGTCCCCTCCGCACAACCCGTCGCGGTCCACCGCTCCACCCACGTCGGACTGGCGAGCCGGGGCGGCGCGATCACGGTCTGCTCGACCTCGCCGGGGCAACCGTTTCGCTCGCGCCACAGGTCGAAGGTATCCTCCACCCCCAGCAGCCCGAGGGTCACGTCGGGGCCGGCGGGCACGATGCCGCCCTCATAGGGCAGGATACGATCCTCGGTGCCGTGGATGAGCAGCACCGGCATGGGTGGACCATCCAGGTAGTTCTCGGCAAGTTCGAGCGGCATCGTGGCGCCCATCACGGTGGCAATTGCGGCAAACCGCCCGGGAAGATCATGGGCAAGCCGGTACGCCATCATCGCCCCGTTGGACGCACCCACCGCGTAGATACGTCCCGGATCGATGTCGTAGCGCGCACTGAGTGCATCCACAAGCTGGCCGATGAACGCCACGTCGTCGCGGAAGTCATTGTCGCCGCCCGTCGCGTTCCAACCACGCAGCAGGCCGTTTGGATAGACAACAATGAAGCCCTCGCGCTCTGCCACGACGTTGAAACCGGTCATATAGGCCATGCTGCGGCCCTGACTGGTGAAGGGATGCAACGCCACGACCAGCGGCACCGGGCCGTCCGGCAAGCTGTATGGGACATGAAGCTCGTAGGTGCGTTCGACGCCGTCCACGTCGATGACGCCCTGCTCCAGCCAGCACCCCGTCGCACAAAAACCCACCGCAAACACAACGAACCAACGACATGTACTGCCCATCGTTACTCCTGCTCCTCGTACTCCCGCCGCAGCCGCGCCCGGTCAATCTTGCCGGTCGCCAACAGCGGCAGGGACTCGCGAAATTCCACATACCGCGGCACCTTGAACCGCGACAGATGCTGCCGGCAATGACGCAACAGCGCCGCACGCCCCAGCGCCGTGCCCGGTTCCAGCACGACGAAGGCCATGCCAACGGCGCCGTGGACCGCATCCGGTGCGCCAACCACCGCCGCCGCATGCACCGCCGGATGGCTCTCGATGGCCGCCTCCACTTCGGCGGGGTGCACGAGCTCGCCGGCCGTCTTGAACACCTCGCCAGTCCGTCCGGCGATGAAAAGGTTGCCGTGTGCATCCTGATGCGCCAAGTCGCCGGTGTAGTACCAGCCGTCTTCGAGGACGCTCGCGGTCAACTCGGGTGCGTTGAGATACCCCTGCATCACAATGGGCCCCCGCACCGCGAGTTCGCCTATAGTGCCTTGCGTGACGGGACGCCGGTTGTCGTCCACAATACGCGCCGTGATCGGCGGATCGGGGCGGCCCGCGGTCCGCGCCAGCAGGTCCGGGGCATCCTCCGGGGACGAGTATGCCGCGAAACCGCAGCATTCGGTCGAACCATAGCCCGTCATGAGGCGCGCGCCGGTCCTCCGGGCCACGCCCAGCAGGGCCTCGAACATCGTGGCCGGCGTGTTGGCGCCCGACCACACGAAGACGCACACGCTGCCCAGTTGCTCCGGCGTCAGCGCCCCGGCGGCCTGCTGCATGATGAACATGGGCGGCACCTGACCCAGCACGGTGATCCGCTCGGCGCCGACGGTCTCGATCGACCCCTTTGGATCGAAACGGTCGAGGTGGACGACGGTACCGCCCGCGTAGACCGTGGCGTAGCCGATTTCGACCGTGGCCGCGATGTGGTTTATCGGGAAATGGAGCAGGATGCGCGTGTCCTGCGAGAGATCGAAATGCCCGCATTCGATGGCGGCACTGGTGATGATGGCCCGGTGGTTGTGCATCACGCCCTTCGGGCTGCCGGACGACCCGGAAGTGTAGACCAGCAGCGCGGTGTCGGTCGGCGCGACGGCGTCCGCCCGCCGGACCGCGGCCTCCGCGTCCGCTTGATGCGTGTCGAGCATGGCCTCGAAGCTCTCATCGAGCGTCAGCACATGGCGCACGCCGTCCACACCGGCAGCCGCCTCGGCGACGGTGTCGGCCACGGGAAGTCCGCCGTGACTGGCCACGGTAACGATCACGGACGGCCGCGCGTCATCGAGCAGGTACCGCAGCTCATTGGCCTTCAGTTTGGGCGACAGCCCCAGGAAACACGCGCCCGCCTTGTTCGCTCCGAGGAACAACGGCAGGAATTCCTTGCGGGCCATCGAGACCAGCGCCACCCGGTCGCCCGGCTGCACCCCGAGCGCAATCAGCATCCGGGCGATGCGCTGCGCGACGCGCCACGTATCCGCCCACGTCAACCGGTGCGCTCCGTCCACAAGGGCCTCGCGTTCGCCCGCGACCTGCGCCCAATGCGCCGCCGCTTCCCACGTGCGTGTGACCGACTCCAGCACTGCTTACTCCTGGTGCGGGGCTGCCACGGTCAGGCTGGCACGGCTGACGGCGGGCTTTCCCTCGTGGTTGATGACGTCAAAGAACAGGTCCGTCGTACCTTCCTTGTCGGACCGGCCCAGAAACCGGACAAGGATGGGGGTGCCCGGCCGGACCATCGCCGTGAACCGGCAATGGACGGCCCGCACGCAACCCGGGTCGCCGCCGGCCTCGCGGTCGAGCAGCGCACCCACCGCGCGCGACAGCGTCGCGGTGCCGTGATAGAGTGTGCCCGGCAGCCCGGCGGTCTCGGCGGCACGCATCGAGGTGTGGATCGGAAAGGCGATCCCGGTGCATGCCTCGTAGACATGCGCCGCGCCGACACTGATGTACTGCCTGCCGGTCCAGAGCGGCTCGGCCTCCTCGGCCACTGGGGGGACGGGCAGATCCGCCACGCCAAGGGCCTCGCCGATCCCCCGCACCCCGCGAAGAAGCGCCCCGGAGTACTCGGTAAACACCGGCGCACCGTCCGCCTCGCAGACGTCCGCGCGCACGTAGATGCAGCAGCCGATGCGCCGCGGCACGATGGCCGCGATCCGGCCCTGCACGGTCAGCGGCTGCCCCGGAACCAGGGGCCGGTGCCAGTACAGGCTCTCGGTGTAGTGCACCATGCGGCGAAGAACGTCCAGCGGAAAATCCGGAAGGTCCCAGTGGGCCGCGAAATCGCCCATGAGCGGCCACGTGACGCGCACAGCGCACATCGGCGGAGCCATCCAGCCGGGATGCCGGTCGTCCAGGTACCGCGCATTGTGGTCCTCGACCGCTGCGGCGTAGTACGCGCCGTCCCGTTCGCCCACGGTCACCGCAAACGGACGCGATGCCGCCCCGGCAAATGAGGTGGGCAGTTCCAGGCGCCCCGACACTTCTGTCTCCGCTTTCGCCATGCATTCCTCGCCATGGGCCGCTTCCACTCACACCAACGGTATGCTACCATTTCGTCCATTATGCGCGTTGGACCATGTCCCCGGCAAAGCGGGACCCTCCGGGTCCCGCCGGGACATCGGCCCCGGCCCCGTGAGTAACCAAGGAGTCCCGCAATGCTTCCCCTGAAAGCCGTCGCCAAACTCGAAAAGCGCATCAACCGCCTCCGTGACTGGCGTTTCGCGCCGGTCGCCGACGTCTCCCTGCTGATTGCCGAGACCTTCGAGCACTTTCGCACCCCGCCCGCGGACCTCGATTACCGGCCGATCGCCGTCGGGGCCAGGTGGGGCGAGGAGTGGAAGACCGCGTGGTTCCGCGGCGTGGCCGAGGTGCCCAGGAACGTCGTGGGCCGCCGGATCTTCTACCGGCACGTCAGCTTCGCCGAGAAGCTGCTGTTCATCGACAAGCGCCCGTACGCGGGGATGAATCCGCACCACCCGGAGGTCCTGCTGACCGATCGCAGCGCCGGGGGCGAACGCTACGAGATCGCCCTCGAGGCCTACAGCGGCCACCGCATCGCCAATATGGACCCAATGACCCCGAGCATGGACTTCCACCAGGTCTGCGGCATGGACCCCGGTCAGGCGCCGCCGCACGCGCTCGAGGCCAACCAGCTCGTTGCCGAACGCCCGGCCACGGCCGCGCTCTACTATGACGCGCACGTCCTCTACCGCGCCGCGATCAGCCTGCCCGAGACCAGCCGGCGGCGCGCCATGCTGCTCGATGGACTGAACGAGGCCATCGACACGCTCCCGATGACGTGGGAGTCGGAGAGCGAAATCGAGACGGCCTGCGCCGCCGCGCGCGAGGCACTCGCTCCCTTGCTGGCGGCGCGCAATGCCGCGTCGGCGCCGTTTGTCGGTATGATCGGACATTCCCACGTCGACCTCGCCTGGCTGTGGCCCCTCCGCGAAACCTTCCGCAAGGTGCCCCGCACCTTCACGACCTTCCTGCGGCTCTTCGAGGAGTTCCCCGAACTCACCTACATCCAGTCGCAGCCGGTCCTGATCGACATGCTCATGAACCATTACCCGGAGCTGCTCCCCGAGGTCCAGGCCGCCGTCCAGCGCGGGCAGTGGCAGCCCAACGGCGGCATGTGGACCGAGGCCGACTGCAACATCACCGGCGGCGAGTCGCTGGTCCGGCAGTTCCTCGAGGCACGCAAGCTCACGCGCGAGGTCTTCGGCTACGAAAGCGACACGCTGTGGCTGCCAGACGTATTCGGCTATTCGGCAGCGATCCCGCAGATCGCGCGGCGCTGCGGGATGGATCATTTTGTCACCAGCAAGATCAACTGGAACGATACCACCCGGTTTCCGTACGACACCTTCTGGTGGCGCGGCCTCGACGGCACCGAACTGTTCACCCATTTCATCACCAACCGCACGGAAGGCTACAACGCCCATATCGTCCCGGATCAGGTCTGGGAGACCTGGAACAACGTCAAGCAGAAAGAGGTGCAGGACTGCGCCCTCTTCCCGACGGGCTACGGAGACGGCGGCGGCGGCATCACGCGCGAGTGGTGCGAACAGGGCCGCCGCATGGCCGATCTGGACGGCTGCCCGCGCACAGGGTTCGTCAACGTCTCCCAGTTCCTGAAGCGCCTGCGCGAACAACCCATCCGCCGCGCGCGCTGGGACGGCGAGCTGTACCTCGAGTACCACCGCGGCACCTACACCACCGAGGGACGCACCAAACGTTACAACCGGAAGCTGGAACTGCTGCTGCGGGACGTCGAGATGCTGTCGGCCATCGCGTTGCGGAACGGCCACGCGTATCCCTCGGAGGCGCTGCAGCGGATCTGGCGCATGCTGCTCACGTATCAATGCCACGACAACATCGCCGGGTCGTGCATCCGCCAGACCTATCTCGACATGGAGGCCGACTACGCCGCCGCCCAGCAGGAACTCCAGGGATTGCGCGCGGGGGCCGTTACCGCGCTGGCCGAGGGCTGTGTCCCGCCGAAGTCCGGCAGCGCGATGGCGGTGGTCAACACGCTGGCGTGGCCGCGCGACGAGCTGGTCGTCGTCGAGGACACCGATTATACGTCGGCCACCAGCCATGACGGCGCGCCGTTGCCGGTGCAGGTGTTCGCCGACCGCGAAACAACCGGGCTGGCGGTGCGCGTAAACGCCCACAGCACAAGTCTGAACCTCATTGGACTCGGCCACGATGCCTCGCCGAAACCTTCGGCCTTCACGCACCTGGACGGGACGCTCGACACGCCGTTCTATGCGGTCGCCTTCGACGAGGCCGGCCGGATCACGAGTCTCTACGACAAGGCGGCCCGCCGCGAGATCGTGCAGGCAGGCAGGGCGTTGAACAGCCTGTACAGCGCCGAGGATCTGCCCCTCTACTGGGACGGGTTCGACATCGATCCGTACTACCGCGACGTGATTAAGGACGAGGACCGCCTGACGTCGCGCAAGATCATCGCCGATGGACCGCTGTTCCTTACCTACCGGTCCACCTACAAGATCGGGCGCCGCTCGACGCTCACCCAGGACACGACCTTCTATGCCCATACGCGGCGAATCGACTTCCGGACCGAGGTCGACTGGCACGAGCGCCATCTCCTGCTGAAGGCCGGGTTCGCGATCGACGTGCACAGCCCGGTCTGGCGCAACGAGATCCAGTTTGGCCACGTCGTGCGCAACCGCCACGCCAATACGGCCTACGATCAGGCCCGCTTTGAGGTATACGCGCACAAGTGGGTGGACGTCTCGGAGAGCACCTACGGCGTGGCCCTGCTGAATGACTGCAAGTACGGCCACGACTGCCTCGACGACATGATCAGCCTCACGCTGCTCCGAAGCGTGGGGGGCGTGAACGAGAAGGGCGACGAGGGGGCGCACCACTTCACCTATGCGCTGTTGCCGCATGACGGCCCCTTCTCCGCCCGCGACGTCGTGCGCGAGGCCTACGCGCTCAACGTGCCGCTGCTTCCGCAACGCGTGAAGGCGCGAGGCACGGCCGCGTCCGAAGTCTTCTGCGCCGTCTCGCACCCGAATGTCGTGCTGGAGACCGTCAAGAAGGCCGAGGAGGACGACGCCGTCGTCGTCCGCGTCTATGAGGCCGAGCACGGCCGGGTGCACGCCTCGCTGCTGTTCGAACGCCCGCTCGCGAAGGTTGTCGAGTGCGACCTGCTCGAACGCGAGGAGAACCTGGTCGAGGTCGAAGACACGGCCTTCTCCTTCGAGATCCGGCCCTTCGAGGTGAAGACGTTCAAGGTATGGTTCGGATAGGCGGGCCGTCCTACAGGGTGACCAGCCCCCCGATGGCCTGGAGCGCCATGGTCTCGAAGGCCAGAGCGAGCCGCGCCGCCTGGCCGAGGATGATGACGAGAAGAAACAGATGGCGGATCTTCAGTTCGTACACCATCTGGATCACGCCCACCACGACGAGCACCTGCGCCATGCCGGCCAGAAACCGGATGGCGCTGGCTTCGGGTCCTTTCAGCAATGGTGTCAGGATGATGTCGAGCAGGGCGAACCCGCCCCATACCGGCAGCACCACCATGCCAATCGCCACGACGTTCGCCACAAGGGTCTCGTTCGGCAGCCGGTTGGCGATCAGTAACGTGACATAGAACCCGCCCACCGTCGCGGCGGCGTGAAACAGCAGCTTCAACGCGAACGCCGTCCAGATCGCCGCGTGCGGCAAATCCTCGGGCGCGATCACCGCTCCAAACCGCCCCTCCTCGGACGGCCACACCCACACCAGCAACAGGATCACCGCACTTACGGCCGCGAAGATCTTCATCTGCCTGCGGCGCTCGCGGCGATCCGCCTCGGTCATCACCCCCGGCTCCGGCGGGGCAATGTCCGACCAGGTGTAGTTGTTCGCCCGGGCCAGTTCGCGGGCGATCGGGTCGTCGTCGCTGGAGGTGTACCCACTGGGGGGAGCCGCCGCGGCTATGGCGCCAGCCTGGTTCGCGCAGACGTAACAGACTATTCCCATGGCCCCGTTGATGCGGTCCCAGTCACCCCGGAAGGGCCGTCCGCAGCGCGCGCATGCGTCCCCGGCGCTGACGGCGCTGGACGCCTCCTGGACCGGCGCGGCGCAATTCTCCGCGACGGACTCCTCGAACAAGGAAACGTCGTCACCCCGCGCGGGACCTTGCATGGGACCGGCAGGTTGGGACGCCCGGGGCGGACGGGACGAAACCCGCGCCACCGGCGCGGCGCAGGCATCCGTCAGCGGAGTCTCCAGCAGGCATACCGGACATTCCCATGGCCGCTCGCGGCCATCGATCTCGATACGCGTCCGGTAGCCGCAGCGGCACGCCACCCATCGCTCCTCAGGCATACGCCCCCCTTTCCTCGCACGATGCACTCCTGATACTACCACCTCGGGGCGATGGTATTCGCGCGCGGCAGGTCAGCCAAATCGCCGGACAACGGGCCGCAAACGCGGTGAATGAGCGCAGCAAGACGGGGACTGACCCAGCGACGAAGGAGCGGCCGGGTCTGTCCCCCTCTTGCGGAGCGGCCCCTGCCATCGCGCAGATCCAGATGGATACCAACGGACCCTCCGACGAGGCTCTCCTGTCCGCCGAACCCTTCGTCAGCCGTCGATGTCGGCGACGTCGAGCGGATGGCGGCCGTGGCATTCGGGACAGATGCCCTGAACCAGCTCGGGAATCGGGGGCGCTTCCTCGGCGATGTAGGCGTGGTGCTCGGCCAGGCGCAGCGCACAATCAAAACACAGGGCCGCGGTGCCGGACGAAACGGGTTCGGCGGCGGTCCCGGGCGTACCGTGATCCCGCTGTGTGGTGCAACGCTCGAGGTGTTTGTCGTAGCAGCCGGACCAGCCCTGTTCGATGGCCTGTTTGCACAAGGCGATGGCCTCGTCGTAGCGCCCTTCCTTCTCGTGGACGGTGACGAGCATCTCGTACCCGGTGTGGCGGGGCAAGGGCTCATCGGGCCGCAGGTTCCGCAGCAGCCGCGCGGTCTTGGGGGCCATTTCGATGTGCTTCTCGCAGGCACTCACCAGCGAGACCAGGGCCGTGGGGTCGTCGTGCCGGTCGGCCGCGTGCAGGCGCTCTATGGCCGAGTAGATCTTGTGGAGCATGACCAGGTCGTCGGCGCGTTCGGCGAGCGATTCGGCCTTCTTCAGCATCAGGTAGCCGAAGCGGCGGTCGCGGTGGCTGTTCAGAAAACTGGCGGCGAGATTGACGAGGAAGACCGAAGGGCTCTGCTTGGTGGGCCGGTGCTGACCTTGCGCCAAGCCCAGGGGCGAGTTGGTGGCGGACTTGTAGACCTTGTCGATATACTTACGACCTTCATCGGGAAAGGTGGCAAACCACCAGTCCGCCAGGCCGAGCTGGCCAAGCAGGCCACCCGTCTGTTCTTTGGGCTGTCGATTCAACACGCCGCAGCCTCCGGCCCGCACCCCTGCCGTTGCAGTATAGCACACGGGCGGCCGGTTCCGCCCCGTCTCCTGCGCAAGACCTTAGCTCACAACGGGATGCGTATAGGGAACGTGTCGCCTCCGAGCCCGAACAGCCAGCCAAAGACGTACAGCAGCCGCGCCAGGCTTGCCATCAACATCAGAATCGCTTCCATCGGTCCGTTCCCTCCTCGCCGTTACTGAATCCCCAGCTCCTGCAGGATTGCGGGCTCGTGCTCCTCCCACGCCAGAATGCTGTGGCAGATCGTGCAGTCCTGGCTGATCGTCTCGCCCGCCGCGGTCCGGTGCGCGTCGTCGTGGCACCGGAAGCAGCCCGGGGAATCGGTGTGACCGATGTTGTCCGGGTACAAGCCCCAGGTCACGTTCATCTTCGGGAAGATGTTGCGGCCATAGATCGCCTGGACCTCGGCCACGGCCTTCTCGATCGCGGGCAACTGCTCGCGGTACAGGTCCGGATACTGCGACTGGTAGAACGCATGCAGCGCCTCGCCGATGGCATCCGGGGCACCCTGGTCGCCCGCGGCCCGCAGCAGCTCGACGCCCTTCTGCTTGATGAACGGCAGGTCGCGGCTGATGCGCCCCTTCGCCATCGACTCGTCCATGGCCTTCTCGGGGAGCTGGAAGATGTGTGTGGGCCGGTTGTGGCAGTCGATGCAGTCCATCACGCGCATCTCGGCCTTGGCATAGAACTCCGGGGTCAGCTCGACCCCGTCGGCGACGTATTCCTTCACCGTTCCGTCCACGTGCTCGACACGCACGACCTGAATCTCCTGACGCTTGGGATCGGTGGTCCAGTAGGTGGTCGTCAGGTCGGGATCCACATGCCAGCTATGCGTGCCGTGGCGCTCGGACGCCCCGCCGCCGACGTGCATCAGCATGACCGTCTGCAACGGGGTATTCTCTTCGTCTTCCATGAACGAGGTGATGACCTGCATGCGGTCGCCGGTGAAACGCTCGGGCCAGTGGCATTCCTCGCAGGTGTCGCGCGACGGCCGCAGGTTCTCCACCGGGGTGGGGATGGGGTGTTCGTAGGTATTGAACAGCACCGCGAAGAGCTGGCCCACGCCCGACAGTTTGGATCGCACAAACCACGGCGCGCCCGGCCCGATGTGACACTCGACGCACTTCACGCGCGAATGCGGCGAATTCAGGTAGGCGGTGTGCTCGGGTTCCATGACGGTGTGGCACACGGTGCCGCAGAATGCGACGGAGTCCATGAACAGGATGCCTTGGTAGCTCACCGAAGAGATGATGAAGATGTTCACCATCGTGAGGAAGCCGACCACACCGGCGGTCCGGCGCACGCGCGGCTGGTTGAAGTCCAGCGTCGGGTAGCGGCTCGCCGGGGCCATGCCGCGCTCGCGGGCAAGCCGCCGGCTCCGGTGGTCCCACCACAGACCGACGGGGATCATCAGCAATCCGAAGACGAATACGCCCGGGAGAATCAGGAAGGCCAGGATGCCGACGTATGGCGACTGCTGCACGCCCATGAAGCTCTGGGCCAGGAACCCGAGAATCAGAAAGGCGCTGGCGGTCGTGATGCTGGTGCCCAGCATGGTGATCCAGTTCCGCCAGAACATACCAAGCACCGACCGCCATGTGACCCGGGCGCCGTCCGCCATGCCTTCACCTCCGTCGTGTTGTTCCACTGCTGGATTCTCGCGGCCAGGCCGGAGAAATTCAAACGGGGGGTGGTGTTTGGCCACCCCCCAGAATCAGGGTCAACCGGGCTTCCGTCAGGGCACGAGCCGGTGCACGAGACTGACTGCAAACGCCGAGTCAGCGCCGTGGCACACCGCGCAGGTCTCGATGCCCTGCTCGAGATCCGTGGCCAGCATGGCATGCACGTTGGTCACCAGACTGTCGTGGCAGGACGTGCAGGCCGCGCTCGTCGGATACTCCATGGCGACGACGTCGCCATTCTGGCGAACCACCGTCGGCAGGGCCGTATCGGGAAGGGGCACGTCAAAGGTACCCGGCAGATGGCAGATCGAGCACTCCTGGCGCAGGCCGGGGAAGCGCACATGCGTGAAATCGTGCGGGACGCCGCCAAAGCCATAGACCGTGTACGGCGACGCGAGGTTCTCGCCGGTGTGAATCCGGTGGATCATCTCATTGAACGCCACGGTGGCCGGCGGCATCTGATCGAGCGGACGCCGCGCGGCATCGGTCGCGTTGACGTTGTGACACATGATGCACAGCTCCACGCCGACCCGCTGCTCGCCGTGGGCCCGGATCTCGCGGTGACATTCATTGCACTTGGCGTCGTCCACAATCGACGGCGGCACCACCGGCGCCGTGCCATCGGCCGTGAAGTAGGTCACGGCATTGTTGGCGGTACCCTGCGTAAACGATGCACCCAGGTGCATGAAGTTCAGGCGCCCTTCCATGGCCACGCCAAAGGTCAGGCCCGGATCCGCCGGCAGCACGTTCGCGAAGGTGTACGCGTACATGCCGCCGCCAAGATTGGTCAGCGTGCCTTGCGGCCCGGCGCCGCCCCGAATCACTTCGCGAATGACGCTCTCGTATTCGGCCGCGGGCCAGCCCAGCGTCATCGCCACGCTGTTCAGCGTGGTGAGCGTCGCGTACGGGTTGCCGTTCTTGTCCGCAACGGCGAAGGTAATCGTCGGCCGGATGCCCTGCTGCGTCTCGGCCGTCGTCACGTCGGTGATCTCAAAAAACAGGCCCGGAGCGCTCGCGGACTCGGTCGGCAGCAGGTGCGCTTCCCGGATCGGCGACACGCCGGGGGCTTCCGGAGTATGGCAGAGACCGCACAGGCTGTCATTGATGTGTTGGCCGCCCTGGTGGTTGGTGAAGCCCGCGGGCGTCAGCGCCGGATTGCCGAACCACGTGCGGTCGTGGCACGAGGCACAACCCGCCAGCGTCGGCGTCTCCCTGTGGACAAGCTCGTCCGGCGCGCCGCTGTGGCACGCGGAACAGTTGCGAATGTCCTGCGGAAACACGACGTCTGAGAAATCGTCGCCGCCCAGCTCATAGGATTCGCCCGCCAGCACGCTGGGCAGGTCCTCGCCCATATGGATCTTGTGGATCATCTCCACAAAGTCGAGCGATTGCCCGGTAGTGGCGTCAAAGGTCTGCGGGGTGTGGCACAGGATGCAATGCTGCACTTCGCGCCGCACGTTCCCGTGTGCGCCAAGCCGG
Source organism: Candidatus Hydrogenedentota bacterium (assembly GCA_052033955.1). GTDB lineage: Bacteria > Hydrogenedentota > Hydrogenedentia > Hydrogenedentales > SLHB01 > JBPOJD01. The sequence goes on along the minus strand of JBPOJD010000070.1, from coordinate 11,952 downwards.
GTGTGACAGTTGTTGCACGTCTCGGTGGCGACCAGCTCGCGCGTCGCAACGACCGCCGCGCCGTCGGGGCGGAAGCGGTGCACGGCCTCGGCCGGATAGACGGTGCCGTTCGCGGGATAGCGGCGGCGCACCTGAACACCAATCTGATGCGTGGCGTTGCGGTCGAAGTTCGCCGGGATGGCCATCTGGAACTTGTACCGATGATTGCCGTCCGCCGTGCGGGACGCGCCATTCAGCCGGGCAGGGTCTGATGTCGCTTGGGTGACGCCGCCCTGCATGCGCGGCGTGTAGTTGACGAAGCGCGTGGCCCCGCCGCCTCCGGGTGCGTCGTCCAGGTAGGCGAGCGCAAAGCGGAGGTCGGTCAGTTCCTTGAGCGGCACCCGGTTGCCAAGGTCGTCCGTCACCACGAATGCGACCTCGGGACGGAGGTCCGCCGGGATGGTGACCTCCAACAGTTCAATGTGGAGGCCCGGGGCAACGGCTGCGCCGGTATCCGGCACCTCTCCGTCGGGCGGGGGCGGAACCGGGCAGCCTGTCGCGCCAATCACCAGCAGCACCGCCAGGCCCATCAGGCACAGTCCGGCGCGTGGTGTGCGCGCCGCTCGCTGTTCCGGTTTCATCGTCGAACCCTCCTGTTCATTGCCCTGTCCGTCGGCGGCGGCAGCCGTGAACTGTTTCACAGCCCGCTCTCGCCCACTCTGCCTACCCCATGCTCACCGCAACTACTACTGCGTCCTATTTACTTACCACCTTCCACGGAGGGGTGTCAACAGGGAATAATACGCAAGCCGCGATGCCCCGAGCCACGGCCTATTGACTTTCGCAGAGATCGGCGTCTATAAAGGGATCAGCATGGAGGGAAGCGGACGGGCGCCGTCCGCGCCACCTGGGAGGGAGACAGACATCTTGGGGACGCCAGATCGCAGTTTTCACTGGGAAAGACCCCTTTTCTGGCCTGGGTGGGCGGGGGTAGCGGCATGCGGACTCCTGATCCTGCTCGGGATGGGCCAGGCGCAATGCCCCGGCAACCGCTACGTCGGCAATGCGACCTGCCTGACCTGCCACGACGGGTTCAGCGCGCCCGATGTATCGCTCTTTGCGCAGAGCCCCCACCGCCAGATTCGCTGTGAATCGTGTCACGGGCCCGGTTACCTGCACGTACGCAACGGCGGCCGGGGTGGCACGTTCATCGAGACACCCGGCGCCGCCTCCTTTGCGGCCGCGGTCAACTTCTGCGCAGACTGCCACCAGGGCCAGGCGGAAGGCTTCCTCAAGACGGCCCACGGCACGCAGCAGGTCTTCACGTGTGCGGGATGCCACGACGTGCACCGCCCGGCGGCCCTGACAGTGCCTGCGGGCGGCCAGCGGCTCGATATCCCGGGCTACACGGCCCTCTGCGGCGACTGTCATGCACCGCAGACCGATACGTACCTGCTGAGCGCGCACGCCACCCGCGAGGCCGCGACCTGCCTCGCCTGCCACAGCATGCATGTCGAGGACACCTTCACGGCCAGCCCGGTCGACAACAGCCTGTGCCTGCAGTGCCACGCGTCCCAGGCGCTCGGATTCACTTCGGACGCGATCATCGACGCACACACCGGCGCCTTCCACCCGGTAGATCCCGCAGGTACTGGTGCGAGCCGCTGTGTGGGATGCCACCTGCCGCCGCTCGAGCAGAACGGCGTCACCGCGCCCCATGACCACTCGCTGTTCACGATTCCGCCGGCCGCAACGGTCGCGGCGTTTGACGCAAACATGGAACCCGTGCCGCCCAACTCGTGTGCAGGCGTCACCGGGTGCCACGAACCCGGCGGAACCGGCCCGGGCATCCCGCATGATGTGAACAGCCGTGCGGTCAACGAGCAGTTGCAGGCGGTGTATGAGGCCACGTGGGGCGCGGACTAGCGCGCAAGGCGCCAACCGGAAGGGGAACGGTCCTGTGAGGTGGATGGAGTTGAGCATGGGCGTTGTGCTGACGGCGCTCGCGATCTGCCTGGCCATGCCCGCCGCCGCCCAGGAGCCGCCGCCCGGCGACACCGAGGGCGTCGCGCAGGACACCGCGAGTCCTGAAGCGGACGCCGAGACCGTGGCGTCCGGCGACGAGGACGACGCGGGCGCCTTCGAGCGGGCGCGTGCGTGGGTCAGCGGGCGATTCGAGGCGGGGTTTGACGGCTACTCGGCTGGCGGCGACACCGACCTGAACCTCCATCAGACCCTGCGCCTCCACATCGACCCGCCCGAACACCCCCAGTGGCGCGTGCGAAGCCTGCTCTGGCTGCATCAGGACCTCGATTCGGACGAGAAATCCTACAGCATCCTGCGCGACATCAATGACCCGTCCCATTCGGACGTCCGCGCCCGTCTCCTGTATCTGTACGCCGAGTACGAGGGCGTGTGGGACAACACGACGTGGCGGCTTGGCCGTCAGCGCATCATCGAAAGCCCGCTCTTCAACCGCGTCGACGGGCTGTACGTTGCCCAGAAACGCGGCGAGTGGTCGTGGTACGGGTTTGGCGGCGCCCGCGCCAGCATCTACGAGGACACGCACGAGGACCTCGTGGTGGGCGGCGGCGTTTCCTACCGTCCGCTCCCGGCAACGCGCCTCGCCCTCGACTACTACTACGGCGAGGAGAATCGCGAATCGCATGACGCCGTGCCACAGGGGCTCTTCAGTCGCGCCTTCGGGTTCCCCTATCCCTACCGCATCAAGGAGGACCTCAGCGACAGCGCGGTGTCGCTGAGCATCTGGCACGCCTTCCTGCCCACACTGCATGGCTTCGGGCGTCTGTCGATCGCGGACGGTAAGGCCGACGAGCTGATCCTGGATCTGACGGGCTTCGTTCCCGAAAAGAATTGGGGTTACCAGCTCAGCTATCGCGGGCAACTCACGTCCGTGCAGGACCGGGCCAGCGACCTCACGGGCTACTACCGTATTCTCGGGCCGCTCGAGGAATACCACCACGTCCTCGGGTCGGTGTACAAGGATCTTTCGGAGCGGGTAACGGTCTCCGCCGAGATCGAGTGGCACGACGCGGAAGACGACAGCCGCTACACGGCCAACCGCGATTACATGCGCTACGCCGGCATCGTCGATGTCCGGTCGCTGGTCCGCGGGTGGGATGCCTCGCTCGGACTGGAGCACTGGGATGTGGACGAGGGCGAGAGCACGTGGGCGGTGACGGGCGAACTCACCCGGAAGTGGGATCGCATCCAATGGGTGCTGGGCGCGGACTACGAGTACTACCAGGACGAGTTGTACGTCTACCGCCCGTGGCCCAACTGGATCAACCAGGCCGCCATCGCGTATGTCCCGGGCATCTACATCGGCACCTTGTCGCCGATCATCTGGGCATTGGACCAGCAGTGGGTCGAGACCCACGAGAACATCTACTCGCTCTACACGCGCGTCGCGTGGACCGTCGCGGACAGCCAGGAGCTGACCGCACATCTGCTGTACGAAGAGGACGAGGGCCCCGAATCGCCGTATTGGCGCTTGCGAGTCAGCTATGCCATTGATTTCTGAGACCCCGGACCGGAAGCATGAACTGCGGCGCGTGGTCGCGCTGGTGGCGCTGATCCCCGTGCTGGCGATCATCGCCGGCGCCTGCGCCGACCGCGCCGGCAAGCAGGTGCCCACACCGGCCAGCAACGGCCTCAACTTCGAGCACCGTGTCCATCTGGACATGGCGCTCGAGTGCTCGATCTGCCATTCAATCGACGACGAGGGCATCCGGTTCTCGTTCCCGGCCCACGACACCTGCGGCGTATGCCACGACGTCCCGGAAGATGTCATCACGGCGGTGATCGAGGCCGAGGAGGCGGGCACGGATCCCGGGTGCGCGCTGTGCCATGCCCGCGACGACTACAGCGTGGACCGGAGCCCGGGGGTGCTCGACGGCGACATCGCCTTCCGGCACCAGCCCCATGTGGACAGCGAGGCCGCCTGCGCAACCTGCCACGGCGAGGACCCGGACGCGGCCAGTCCCGTTCAGAAGGCCCCGCTGAAGCCCTTCTGCATGGACTGCCACGGCGGGGTCCGTCCGGCGCTCAACGAATGCGCCGTGTGCCACCGCGAGACCAGCCGGGACACCCGGCCCACGCACCGCGCTGGTGTGCGTATTCCCCATGACATGCCCGAGATCTGGGAGCGCGTCCACGGCCGCGAGGCAGCCATCGATTCCAACTACTGCGGCCTCTGCCACCAGACGCCCGCCGACTGCGACGCCTGCCATCAGACAACGCCCCCGGACGACCACACACTGTCCTGGCGGCGCCGGACGCATGGCCTCAAGGCCCAGTGGGACCGCATGCGATGCAGCGTCTGCCACGAGGAAGACTCGTGCGCCAAGTGCCACCAGTCCAACAAGCCGCATTCGCACCGCGGCACGTGGGATGCGCCCGTCAACCGGCACTGCGCGTCGTGTCACTATCCGCCCGATCAGACGGGCTGTGTGACGTGCCACAAGGACATCTCGCACAAGACCGCGGGCCCATCGCCGCATACCTATGGGCTGTATCCGCCCAATTGTGCGGTGTGCCACCCCGGCGGGATGCCGCACCGCGCGCCGCACCTGACCAACAGCACCACGCGCTGTGTCTATTGCCACAACTAGCGCCCCGGAATAATCCGGGCGCGCCAACGCTTGATCCAGGTGTAGTGCCATGCCCGCGGTTCGAACAAGGAGATTGGGATTCATGAAGCACCGTCTGAGCGCCGCTGTCCTGCTTGCCGCCACGCTGGCCGGAACCGGGCTTTCCTGTTCTGGTCCAGAGGAGACTATTCAGGTGACCGGGAGCCGAGTAATTGAGGCACCGGCCGCCGAGACCGCCGCGGCCGCTCCCGGGTCCACGCTCGAGCGGATGGGATTCCGGCCACGCACGGCCGCGCCCGCACCCGCGCCGGGCTATCAGTGGCAGGCGCCGGCGTCGTGGACCGCCCAGCCGGCCTCCGAATTCCGCATGGCCAACTTCACGCTGGGACCCGATGGCGCCGCCGAGTGCTATCTCTCGGTGTTGCCGGGCGACGCAGGCGGCGCCGCGGCCAACATCAACCGGTGGCGCAACCAGATGAGCCTCGGCCCGTTGTCCGCCGAGGAACTTGACGCGCTTCCGTCCATCGACATGCTTGGCCAACCGGCGCTGTTCGTCGAAGCTGCGGGCGAATACACCGGCATGCGCGGCGACGAGTCCAAAGGCGGCTATCAGATGCTCGCCGCCCTGCTTCAGACACCCACCGAGATGGTGTTCACCAAGATGGTCGGACCGCAGGATGTCGTCTCCGCTGAACGCGAAAACTTCGTCGCATTCTGCGCGTCAATCACGCGAAGCAGCGCGCCGGCCACCGCCGCCGCCGAACTGCCGCCGGGCCACCCGCCGATCGACGACAACACCATGGCGCAACTGTCCGCGCAACCGGGTCCGTCCGGATTCCGCTGGGAGGTTCCCGAAGGCTGGGTCACGACCGCCCCCAGGCCGATGCGCCTGGTGACCGTGACGCCCTCTCCGGACAGCGGCGCCGAGTGCTATGTGACGCTGCTGGCGGGCACCGGCGGCGGCATCGCGCCCAATCTCAACCGCTGGCGCGACCAGTTGGGGCTTGCCCCGCTCTCGGAGGCCGAAATCGCCGCCCTGCCGACGATCACCGTGCTTGGACAGCAGGCGCCGCTCCTCCGCGACCGCGGCGCCTTCCAGGGCATGACCGGTCCCGTGCAGGAAGACACCATGCTGTTCGGCACGGCGGTTCTGCTGCAGGACCAGGCCGTATTCGTGAAGATGACCGGACCCGCGGGCGAAATCGAGGCAGAACTGGACGCCTTCATCGCGTTCTGCGAATCGCTGGAGATGGAGTAGCGCTACCGCACCACGCGGCGCATGGACGGATCGTTGTCCAAGACCGGCGGCGTGTAGGTGAAGGCGTGGGTGGCCTCGTCGAAGGTCTCGAGCTTTGGCAGCTCGGGACGGCGGGGATACCAGCAGCGGTGGCCATTGAAATGGCCCCGGAATTCCGGCTCGAACTTCCGCAGCACACTGGTCACCAGCAGCGCCGTTTCCGCAGGCAGGTAGCAGCGCGTCTGGTCGGTGATGATGACGCAGCGGTTCTGCACCGCCTCGATGTCGTAGCTGTCGCCGCGTCCCGCTTCGATCTTGCGCAGCCGCTCGGCCACGAAGTCGTTGCCCGCCTTGCAGGGCACGCACTGGCCGCAGGACTCGGCAAACATGAACTCCGCGAACATGGCCGCGACGGACACCATGCACGCGCTGTCGTCGTAGACGATGAACCCGCCCGACCCCAGGCCGCTCCCGGCCTTGCGCATCGACCCGAAATCCATCGGCGTGTCGAACTGGTCGGGCGTGATGACGGGGTTGGCCACGCCTGAGAATACGGCCTTGAACGAGTGCCCGTCCCGAGGTCCCTTGGCATGCGTGTACAGCAACTCCCGCAGGGTCGTGCCCATCGGCAGCTCATACAGCCCCGGCTGGACCACGTCGCCGCACACCGTGAAGACCATCGTGCCGGGCGTGTCCTCCGTGCCCACCTCGCGCAACCACTCCGGGCCGTGCGCCAGGATGTGGGGCACGTTGCTCAGGGTTTCGACGTTATTGACCACCGTCGGGTTGTTTTCGAGGGGCGTGTAGAACAGCCCCTGCACGAAGGGCGGCAGGATGCGCGGCAGCGCGTCGTTCCCCTGCACCACCTCGAGCAGCGCCTTCTCCTCGCCAAAAAGATAGTCGTCGGGCCCGAGCGCCACGGTGATGAAACCGGGCGGGAAGACCTCGGCGGCCTCCATCTCGGCGATCGCGTCGCGCAGGCGGGCCACCTGGGGCTTGAATTTGGCCTTCGTGCCCACAAACGCCTGCCGGGCGCCCACGGCATGGGCCGCAATGGCCACCCCCTCGAGCAATTGGTACGGATTCTTGAGGATCAGGTAGCGGTCCTTGAAGGTCCCGGGCTCGCCTTCGGCGCCGTTGCAGCAGACATACTTCGTGGCCGACGGGTCGTTGCGCACCGTCTCCCACTTCACCCCTGCGGAGAATCCCGCGCCGCCCCGCCCCCGCAGCCCACTCTGCTGCACCAAGGCGATCACGCGCTCAGGATCCGTCTGGCGGGCCTGGGCAAGCCCCTTCAGGCCGCCAGCCGCGCGATAGGCCTCCAGCGAGGCCACGGGCTGCCCATCCGGCGGCAGCAGCCGGGAAAGCGCGCCGGGACTATGTGCGTTGGCGTTCACGAGTGGCGTAACACCGCTTCTCGACCCGGTATTTCTGCCCTATCGAAAAAACCGGCGCGTCCGGTTCAGGCGCCCGGCTCCCACGGTTCGTCGAGGTTACGCGCCACGAAATCCCAGTCCACCAGGTGGTCCAGAAACGCCGCGACAAACGCCGGCCGCGCGTTCTGATAGTCCAGGTAATAGGCGTGTTCCCACACGTCCAGCGTGAGCAGCGGACGTTTGCGGTGCGCGACCGGACCATCCGCATTCGCGCCCTGGAGGATCTCCAGCCGGTCTCCGTCCGCCATCAGCCACGCCCAGCCGCTTCCAAATAGCTTTTCCGCCGCGCCGACAAACTTCTCGCGGAACCCGGCATAGCTGCCGAACTCGGCGTCGATGCGCGCCGCGAGCTTCCCCGACGGCGCCCCGCCCCCGCCCGGCGTCATGCAGTTCCAGAAAAATGCGTGGTTGAAGACCTGCGACGCATTGTTGAAGATCCCGCTGCGCGACGAATCATGCGTCGTACGGACAATGATCCCGGTCAGCGACTCATCGGCCAGGTCCGTGCCCGCGATCAGTTCGTTCAGGTTGGACACATACCTCGCGTGATGCTTGCCGTGGTGAAACTCGAGTGTCCGGGCCGAGACATACGGCTCCAGCGCATCCCTGGTATACGGCAGATCGGTGAGTGTAAACGCCATGTCCGGAACCCCCATGTTGGCACCTTCCGCGAAGGTGCGATGCCTGCCCGCGCCAAACTCCCCACCACCTCACTATAGTAAGTCCGCACGCCCCCGTTCAATCGCGCCACGGAACCCCGCGATCGCCCCGCGCCCTCTGTGGCCAAACGAAGAGCCGCCGGAGGCGGGCTCCGGCGGCTGCGTGGAAACGTGTTTTGGGTCGGTTAGATGGTCGCGACGAGGTTGGCGATGGCGTCGCCGATCTTGGTGGTGGACAGCCCGGCGTCCTTGATTTCCTTGGCGGAGAGACCGCGCATCTGGCCCGATTCGAGGAAGGCGACGCAGGCCTTCTCGACGGCGGCGGCGGCTTCGGCCTCGCCGATGTGGTCGAGGAGCATCTGGCCCGCGAAGATGCAGGCAAGCGGGTTGATGACGTTCAGGCCGGTGTATTTGGGGGCGCTGCCGCCGATGGGCTCGAACATGGAGACGCCTTCGGGGTTGATGTTGCCGCCCGCGGCGATGCCCATGCCGCCCTGGACCATCGCGCCGAGGTCGGTGATGATGTCGCCGAACATGTTGCCGGTCACGATGACGTCGAACCATTCGGGGTTCTTGACCATCCACATCGTCGTCGCGTCGACGTGGGCGTATTCGCGCTTGATGTCGGGGAAATCCTTCTGGCCCATCTCGTGGAAGGCGCGTTCCCACAGGTCATACACAAAGGTGAGGACGTTGGTCTTGCCGCAGAGGGTCAGCGGCTTGTTTTTGTTGCGCTTGCGGGCGTACTCGAAGGAGTACTTCAGGCAGCGGTCCACTTCGTTGCGCGTGTAGACCATCTCCTGGATGGCCACTTCGTAGGGCGTGCCTTTGCGCTGCACGCCGCCGCAACCGGTGTACAGCCCGGCCGAATTCTCGCGGACGACGACGAAGTCGATGTCCTCGGGGCCTTTGTTCTTGATGGGAGTCTCGACGCTCGGATAGAGCTTGACGGGACGCAAATTGATGTACTGGTCGAGTTCGAAGCGCACGCGCAGCAGGATGCCCTTCTCGAGGATGCCCGGCTTGACGTCGGGATGACCGATCGCGCCGAGGAAGATGGCGTCGTACTGGCGCAACTCGCCGATAGCCGAATCCGGCAACACCTCGCCCGTGCGCAGGTAGCGGTCGCCCCCGAAATCGTAGGCGGTCGTGTCAAAGGAAAAGCCGAAGCGTTTGGCGGCGGCGTCGATCACTTTCACGCCTTCCCGAAGCACCTCGGGCCCGGTGCCGTCCCCCGGCATCAATGCGAGTTTGTACGTGGCCATCCTGTAAAGCTCCTTTCCGGTGGTATGCATGCCAAGAACTGGCGAATGCTAGCACGCGGGACGCCCGCGGGCCAAGTGCGGACAACCGGCGGCTCGCGCGGCCCTTGAATTGGCTTCCGCGACGATCCACAATCGGAACGTGTCGATTCCACGTTACCTGACCCGAAAGGAGCTTTCATGAGCACGCCCGGCGTGGCCATCATTCTCTATACCGTGCGCGAGCCCGCGCACCAGGACCTTCCCGGCACGCTCGCGCGGGTGCGCGAGGCGGGCTTCGAGTACGTCCAGTGGAGCGGGATGCCGCCCATGGACGCGGCGGACATCCGCAGGCATCTCGACGACGCGGGTCTCCAGGCCATCGCGGCCCACTGCCCTGTCGAACCGTTCGAGCAGGATTTTGAGGCGCAGGTCGCGCACTGGAAGACCGTCGGCGCACGGGATGTCGCGCCCGGCGGGATGATGGGCGATTGCGTCGATACCCTCGAGGACTGGCGGCGCGGCGCGGCGCGTTTGGAAGCCGTGGGGGCGAAGTTGCGCGGGCAGGGCATGCGCCTGAGTTACCACAATCACCACTGGGAGTTCACGCGCTACGCGGGCGACGACCGGTTCAAGCTCGACATCCTCTATCAGGAGACCAGCCCTGAGCACCTGTGCGTGGAACTGGACGTCGGGTGGGCGCAGCATGCGCGGGTCAATCCGGCGGACTACCTGCGCAAGTATGCGGGGCGGTGTCCGGTTATCCATGTAAAGGATATTGGAGCGGAAACGCATCCTAACGGGGCGCCGGTGTTCACGCCGCTGGGCCGGGGCGTGGTGGCATGGGACACGGTCATCGAGGCCGCGCGGGAGTGCGGGGTCGAGTGGCTGGTATACGAGCAGGACACCCACGAAGGGGATCCGCTGGAAAACGCACGGATAAGCTACGAGTTTTTGGCATCCAAGGTGTAGGCAACACGAGAAAGAACCGTCATGACACAGATTCCCTTTGGTTTACAGCTCTACAGCATCCGCGATCATCTGGACAACGAGCCGTGGAAAGCCCTTCAGCGGGTCAAGGAGATCGGCTACGATCACGTGGAACTCGCCGGATATGCCGGGCAGAAAGCCACCGAGTTCCAGGCCATGGTGAGCGACGCCGGCCTGAAGGCCGTGGCCGCGCACGTAGGTTTTGAGGATGCGACCGGAAACATCGGACGCACCATCGAGGAGGCGCAGCTATTTGGCTATGAATATATGGTTGTCGGCATTCGTGCGCAAACGCGCGAGGAATGGCTCGATGCCGCGCGGGCGCTGGACGCCGCCGGGCAGGCATATCGGGAGGCGGGCCTGCAACTTTGTTACCACAATCACGACCACGAGTTTAAGGTCATTGATGGCCGCACCGCGTTGGACACGTTGTTCGCCGCGATCGGCGCGGGGCGGTGCCTGGCCGAAATAGATACCTACTGGGTCCGCTTTGCCGGGCACGATCCCGTCGCGGTCATTGCGCAGTACGCTGGCCGGTGCCCGCTGCTGCACATCAAGGACATGACTGCGACCGAACCCCGCACCTATGCCCCGGTCGGCGATGGCGTCATGCAGTGGGATCTGATTTTTGACGCGGCCCGCAAGGCGGGCGTGAAGTGGCTCATTGTGGAACAGGATGAGGCCGAAGGCGACACGCTTGAGGCCGTAGCCCGTAGCGCCGTGTATATGAAACACGCGTAAATGAAGGCACGAACGATGCCCACTGCTCAGGACGGGCCGGCGAGCCCACTGTTTGAACCGGCGCCAATCAAGGGCAACCCGACGACGCGGGACCTCACCGAGGCGCCGGTCGCCCGGACTATGCGCCATCACGGCATGCATGCGCCCTCGGGACGGTGCACCGGTCAGGGCATTCCCTTCGCCATCCAGGTGTGTCTGCTGATCTGTCTGGCAGTGGCCGCATTCGGGTGCAGACTGACCGCCATTACAGGCGACGTGGTTGACACCGATGGCCGGCCGGTTCCCGGTGTCGCGGTGACGTTGGACAACAGCCGGGACCAGGCCGTGACCAATGCGCTCGGCGAGTACCAGATCGCCAACCCGCCCGGCAGCGCGCTGCTGCGCTTCACCAAGACGGGCTATGCCCCCGCGGAGGTCCACCTGCCGGACGTCGCCGGGGATGATTCCCGCGACCTCGAACCCGTGACCATGTGGCGCCTTCCGGTCAACCAGGGCGTCCATCTCGACGAACGCGACCGGTTCATCGCGCTCGAACCCGTCGAGCCGGAACGGCTGTTCTTGCAGGGCGGCGGGTCCGGTCTGGGCGCCAAACGTCCTCCCGACGTCGCGACGCAGAACCCGTCTCCGGCCATCGTGGCGTTCAAGATGCCCCGCGACGGGGCGCGCCTGAGCCGCCTCGTGCCGCGTCAGGCCGCGCTCGGCGACGCCGGGTCCCAGGTGCATCACATCGAGGCGTGGGTGGCCGAGGAATCGGAGCCGGTCGATCTGCGCCCGCTCGATGAACCGGAACAATTGCTGCGCCAGGTGCGCCTGCCCGCGCCGCTGGAACCCGGCGTCTACGCGGTCCACTGGGGCGCGCTGGACGGCTACATCACCATTGACACACGCATGTTCTACTTCCGCGTGGACGCGCCCGCCCCGCCCGAGCCGCTGCCCGAAGAAGCGTCCGCCGCCGGGGAGCAACCGGAAGCCGCGCCCGAAGAGTAGCACGCCGGATCGCCGGATCGCGCAGCAACAAGGGGACAGACCCGGCCGCTCCTTCGTCGCTGGGTCAGT
>JBPOJD010000005.1:0-121378 GCA_052033955.1 Candidatus Hydrogenedentota bacterium | reverse complement strand
TCTTCAGCGCCTTCTCCAACCGCTCCCCAGCCATCTTGCGACCTCCCTTGACCTTCTTGGTCCGGTAAGATCGCAAATGTCTTGACGATATGTCCTCCGGTAAGATTTTAGATGGCGCGATTCGCCGGATTGACTCCATCGTCTGCGATGCCCTAGCATTTTAGGTTAGGGCGTGAGAGACGGCGCGGTGTACGGACCACAGGGAACGCGGTTACAGTGAATGCCGATCAGGCAGATACGCCGGTGCTGGAACGGGCTGCGGCCGGTGAATCCCGCTCCAAAGAGGGGGAACCGCTCGCGCCGCGCCACTACCGCCGTCCGCACGAACGCCCCTTCACGCGCGCCGAACGCGAACGCGTGGTCATTCTCATCAACAGCGTTACCCGCTGGCATGATCCCCTCATTCAGGCCGCGCTGGAGGGACTCGGGTACCGCGTCGAGGCGCTGCCGCTTCCGATGAAGCCCGATTTTCAGGCCGGACGCGAGTTCGGCAACAACGGCATGTGCAATCCCGCCTATTTCACCATCGGCACGCTGCTCAATCACCTGGCGCGGTTGCGCGATGTCGAGGGGATGAGTGTCGAGGAGATTGAGCGGCGGTATGTCTTCATCACGGCGGGCTCATGCGGGCCCTGCCGCTACGGGATGTACGAGTCCGAGACGCGCCTGGCACTCGCCAATGCCGGATTTGAAGGGTTCAGGGTGTTGACCTTCCAGCAGCAGGCCGGACTTGGACAATCGGGCCGCGGCGGCGGTGTCGATTACGACCTGCCCTTCGCGCTCGCGCTGCTCAATGCCCTGGCGCTGGGCGACTTGCTCAACGAACTGGCCTGCCAAGTGCGTCCGTACGAGGTGGAACCGGGGCAGGCCGATGCAGCGTGGGCGTCAGCCGGGCAGCGGGTGGCCGGGGTGCTTCGCACGTCCCCAGGACCCGGCCCGCTGGCCCGTCTGACGGCGTGGGTGTTCCACCCGTTCACACCCGAAGTGCCCCGGACGCACGTGGCGGCACTGTTCGCCCACTTCCGCCCGCGGCGCGTGGAGCGTGTGCTGCGGGACGGCGCGGAGCACGTCCGCCAGACCGTCGAGGTGGACCCCACGCGCGTGCGGCCCGTCTGCAGGATTGTCGGGGAGTTCTTCTCGCAGATGACCGAGGGCGACGGCAATTTTCGGATGTTCTCGTTTCTTGAGGAGCAGGGAGCGGAGGTGTTGCCCGAACCGGTCACGACGTGGGTTGGCTATCTGCTGGACATGGTGGTCTTGAAGTACCGGGACGCCCTGCGGTTGAAGAAGGGGTTCTCGCCCGGGCTGTGGCAGAAGTACCTTCGGGTGCGGCTTGCCCTGTGGCTTCTCGGGCACGTGTACGAGCGTTACCGGCGTGCCCTGGGCGGCACCGCGAAGCCGCTTCCTGACCTCGCGCACCTGTCCCGTGTGGCGCGGCCATACTACAACCAGCGTTGCGCCGGCGGCGAGGGTTACATGGAGGTCGCCAAGACGATAGAATGCGCCGAGCGCGCCGAGGCACATATGGTCCTGAGTCTCAAGCCCTTCGGGTGTCTGCCGTCGACCCAGTCGGACGGTGCGCAGGCGGCGGTGACCAGCCGGTATCCGGATCTGGTGTTCCTGCCGGTCGAGACCTCGGGCGAGGGCGACGTCAATGCCCACAGCCGCGTCTTGATGGCCTTGGAGGACGCAAAAGAGAAGAGTGCCGCCGAGATGCAGGAGGTGCTGACCGAGTCGCGGGTGACAGTGGAGCAGGTCAAGGCATACTGCGCGGCCCACTCCCGCTGGCGGCAGCCGTTGAGGCCGGTACAGAGGAAGGCAGGCGTTGCCGGGCGCGCCGCGAACGTGGCGGCGGCGGTGGCGCCAATGGCGCGCGTGGAACAGCGAACAACATGGACGAGAAGGAGAGTGGAACCGTGAAAGCATGGCTGGTTGGACTGATGGCGGTGGTGATCGTGGCGCTGGGCCTGCTCGTGTGGACCCAGCGCGATGCGCTGGACTGGCTGCCATCGAAGGCCCCCGCGCACCCGACGATCCACGCGGCGGCGGCCGCAGGTGCCATCTATGACGTGTATTACTACGTCAGCCACGGCGTGAGCGTGGACCTCCAGGACGAATCCGGCGACACGCCGCTTCACAAGGCCGTCAAGGCCGACAACTTGGATATGGTGCGCTACCTGCTGGACATCGGCGCGCGGGCGGACATCCTGAGCAGGCCAGACGAGCCGTCGAGCGCCTTGACGGTCGCGGTTGAGGGCGGTCACTTCGGGGCGGCCATGGCGATGCGCGAGAAGGGATATACCTACGACCTGATTATGGCCATCGGCGCGGGAGACGTCGAAGGCGTGCGGACCATGTTGCAGGAGGATCCCGCGCAGATCTTCACGGACGCCCGTTTCGCCCCGCCGCTGATTTTTGATGCAATCGCCGCAGGTAATCTCGAGATCGTTCGCGTGCTGGTCGAGGCCGGCGCCAACCCGAGTGATGTGTCCTTCTCGGGCTACACGCCGGTGCTGATGGCCGCGCACACGGGAAATGTCGAGATCCTCAAGTACCTGATTGAGAAGGGAGCCCGACTCGATGAGGAAAGCCAGAGCGGCAGGACGCCCCTGCGAGCCGCTGTCGAGCAGGACGACCCCGAGACCGCGCGGGTCCTGATCGAGCACGGCGCGCGGCAGGACCACCGCAATGCCAAAGGGGAGACACCCCTGCTGTACGCGATCCAGCGCGGCGCGCACAAGGTCCTTCCGGCCCTCCTGACGCCACAGGCGCCCTATGAGGAGGCGGATGAGCAGGGGGTCTGGCCGCTGTATGCGGCGGTGAAGAGGAAAGACAAGGAAGCCATCGCGCTTCTGCTGGACCACGGCGCAGACGCCGCCCGTCGCGACCGCGACGGGTTCACGCCACTGCATCTGGCCGTAAAGCAGGGGGACCGGGATATCGTTGACCTGCTGGTGCAGAAGGGGGCGCTGGCGTCCGTGAGTGAGGGTGCGGGACTCACCCCGTTGCACGTGGCCACGGCGGAGGGACGGCTTGACATGGTGACGGCCCTGCTGGCGCAGGGGGAGGATCCCGCGGCCCGCACCGCGGACGGCACGACGCCGCTGCACTTGGCAGCGACGCAGGACCCGCCGGTGATGGGCGCCTTTCTGGAGGCCGGCGCCGAGGTCGATGCGCGCAATGACGCCGGGCAGACACCACTCTGGATGGCGGCAAGCGCGGGGGAGGCGGAAAACGTGCAGATCTTGCTGGACCGCGGGGCCGACATCACGGTGCGGGACGGCAGCGGACAGACCCTGCTGCACGCCGCGGCAATCAGCGGCCAGGCCGGTCTCGTGGCGGTGCTGATCGAGCGCGGGCTTGACCCGTCCGCGGCATCGGAAACTGGAGATACACCGCTCCATCTTGCCGCGCAGCAGGGAGCAGTTGACGTGGTACAGACGTTTCTTGATGCGGGCGTTGACCTGAACGCGGCGGACAATGAGAGGAATACCCCGCTGCACGAGGCGTGCGCCGCAGGCAAGGATGCCGCCATTGCGCTGCTCTTGGAACAGGGCGCTGCGGTAGATGCGGTGACAGCGAGCGGGACGACGCCGCTTCATCTGGCAGCGGCGAAGGCCCGCGGGGCGTCGGTGGACGCCTTGATCAAGGCGGGCGCGGACGTGAACGCGGCGGATGCCAACAAGCAAACGCCGCTGCATGGCGCCGCGGCGGGCGGGGATCCGGCGAGTGTGGCCCTGTTGCTGCAAGCGGGGGCGGAGTCTCGCGCGGATTCCGCGGGGCGCACGCCGCTGCATGCGGCCGTCGACGGGAACAACGTGGAGAAACTGGGCATGCTGCTCATGGCCGGTGCCGACGTCGATGCGCGTGACGAGAACGGCGTGACAGCGCTGCTGCTTGGCGCGGAACGCGGCGCGCTGGTTTTGGCCAAACGCCTGCTCGATGGCAACGCGGACCCGAATATCGCCGGCAACGACGGCCGCACCCCGTTGCACGCCGCGGTGGCGGGCAACAGCCTTCCGATAGTCGAAGCACTGCTGGCTGCGGGGGCGGACGCCAACGCGGTGAACGCAGAGGGATCCACCCCGCTGCACGCCGCCGCGAGCGTGCGCGGGGATGCACTGTGGAACGCGCTCCGGGCCCACGGCGCGGATGTGACGCGCCAGGACAGCCAGGGCCGGACCCCCCAGCGTATCCGGGAGGATGCCGAGGCCGAGCGCAAACGGCAGGAGTTCCCCGAGCCGAAGAGCGTCGAGGAACTCATGATGCGAGGCATGAACCGGTGACACGAACTCGGGTCGATGCGACGCTACGCGACGGAGGGGCTTCCCCTGCGGCGACCTTCACGCCCACGGAGCGCTTTCCGCTGGGGCTGGTCGTCGGGCTTGACGTGGGAAGCACAACCGTCAAGGCGGTCGTCGTCGATCCGCGTGCGAACGAGGTGCTCTGGCGCGAATACCGGCGCCATGAGACGCGCCAGCCCGAGACCTGCCTGGCCTTTCTCGAAGCCATCGAGGGGGCCTTCCCGGATGTGCCCGCGCGGGCGTTCCGTGTGTTTGCCACGGGAACCGGGGGGGCCGCGGTGGCCCGGCACATCGGTGCGGCATTTCTCCAGGAAGTGAACGCCGTTGCCTACGCCGTCGGTCGCCTGCATCCAAGCACCGGCAGCGTCATCGAGCTGGGCGGGCAGGACGCCAAGATCGTCGTGTTCGAGCGCGACCCCGCCTCGGGCCGGCTGCGCAAGATTCCGTCGATGAACGACAAATGCGCCGGTGGCACGGGGGCGGTGATCGACAAGATCTGCGCCAAACTCAACGTGGATCCCGGTGTGCTCTGTGACGCGCCGTATGACGGAGTCAAATTGCACCCCGTGGCCGGGAAATGCGGCGTTTTCGCCGAAACGGACATCACGGGGCTCCTCAAGCAGGGCGTGGCCCCCGCCGAATTGCTGGCCTCGCTTTTTGAGGCGATCGTCCAGCAGAATCTTTCGGTGCTGGCCCGTGGGCGGACGCTGCGGCCCAATGTGCTGTTGCTGGGTGGCCCCAACTTCTTCATACGCGGCCTTCAGGAGTGCTGGCGCCATCATCTCCGGCGTCTATGGGCCGAGCGGGGAGTGGAACTGCCCGCCGGAGAACGTGTCGAGGCGCTGGTCGTCGTGCCGCCCGATGCACAGTACTTCGCCGCGCTGGGCGCCGCGCTCTGCGGTTATGCCGGTTCGGACGAGCAGCCGAACCGCGGCGTCTACACGGGCTGCGAGGGCCTGCGGTGGTATCTCGACCGGGGTAGGCAGGAGGAGAAGCGCGCCTCGGGACGGCGAGGGCTGGTCCGGTCCCGGGCGGAACTCGAGGCCTTTCTTGCGCGGCATGCCCCGCCCGCGTGGCGTCCGCCGGATTTCCCAATGGGCGCCACGGTCGACGCCTTTCTCGGGATCGACGGAGGATCGACGAGCACCAAGGCAGTCCTGATCGACGCGCACCGCCGCGTTCTGGCAAAGGCTTACCAATTGAGCCGGGGCAACCCGATCAGTGATACCCGGGAGATTCTCCTGGACCTTGAACAGCAGTTCGCGGACCGCAACATTCGGCTGCGCATCTGCGGCGCGGCCACCACAGGCTACGCCAAGGACGTGCTGCGCGACGTGTTCGGCGCCGACGTCGCGCTGGTCGAGACCGTGGCGCACATGCGCAGCGGCCTGCACCATTTTCCCGACGCGGAGGTCATCTGCGACGTCGGCGGGCAGGACATCAAGGTCATCATCATCAAGAACGGCGTAGTGAAGGATTTCCGCCTGAACACGCAATGCTCCGCGGGCAACGGCTACTACCTGCAAAGCACCGCCGAGGCTTTTGGCTACGACGTCACGCAGTTTGCGGACGTGGCCTTCACGGCGGACGCCATGCCGGATTTCGGCTACGGGTGCGCGGTCTTCATGCAGTCGGACATTGTGGATTTCCAGCGGCAGGGCTGGCGGCCCAACGAGATCATGGCGGGGCTCGCGGCGGTGCTGCCCAAGAACGTGTGGCTGTACGTCTGCCAGATCCCGCACCTGGCGCGCCTCGGAAGCCGCTTCATCCTGCAGGGCGGCACGCAGCGCAACCTGGCCGCCGTCAAGGCGCAGGTAGATTTCATCGAGAAGCGTTTCCAGGGGACGGGCATCCGCCCGGAGATCAGCGTGCATCCGCACTGCGGCGAGTCGGGCGCTATCGGGTGTGCATTCGAGGCGCACCGCCTGTATGTCGAGGAAGGACGCCGCACCTCGTTCATCGGACTGCGCGCCGTGCGGGATATCGCCTACACCACGCGCCGTGGCGAGGACACGCGGTGTTCGTTCTGCAAAAACAAGTGCGTGCGGACCTTCATCGACGTGGCGGGCGCGGCAGGTGCGCCGCCGCGCCGGCTGATCATCAGCACGTGTGAAAAGGGTGGGGTCGAGGCGGTCGACGAGATGAAGGACATCAAGAAGCGTCTCGACGCCCTCAAGGCCGCCCACCCGGACCTGACCCAGGAGGTGGCCGTGAAGGCATTCCGGCCCGTCCAGGTCATGCCGGTCCGGGACCGGCGGCCCGCAGTGCGGTGGTGGCACAGCGGGGCGCGGCGCCGGGCCGTCGGTCGGCGCCAGGCGTTGCTGGAACACCGGGCGGATCTGCGCATCGGGCTGCCGCGCGTCCTCAACATGTACGCGCACGCCCCGTTCTTTATGGGGCTCTTCCAGAGCCTCGGCGTGGCCCCGGACAACCTGGTCTGGTCGGACCGGACAACGCCGGAGCTGTACAAGGAAGGCGCGAAGCGCGGCAGCATCGATCCGTGTTTCCCCAGCAAGCTGGGCATTCCGCACGTACACAATCTGCTGACCGTCTGGCACCAGCGGAAGCCCCTTGACTGCGTGTTCTTCCCGATGGTTGACTCCGTGCCGTCGGTCCTCGAAGGAGTCCTGGACGGACGGACGTGTCCGGCCGCCACCGCGACAGCCGAGGCGACCCACGCCGCCTTCATCAAGGAGGGGGATGCCTTTGCCGAGCGCGGGATCGTCTTCAAGAAGACTTTTCTGAACCTGGGCCACCCTGACCTGTGCGCGTGGCAGTTCTACGAGGACTGGAAGGATCTGCTCGGGGTGTCCGAACAGGAGGCGCGCCGCGCGGTCCGCGCCGGACTCGAAGCGCTCGACCGGTATCAGGCCAACCTGCGCGGCGCGGGCGGCGACATCATCCGCCGCCTTGTGCGCGACAACGCCGTGGGACTGGTGCTGCTCGGGCGTCCCTATCACAGTGACCCGGGGATCAGTCACGGCATCGGCGAGCAGTTCCAGAGACTGGGCTACCCGTTGATCACGCAGGACGCCCTGCCGATGGACGATGCGTTCCTCGCGCCCCTGTTCGCCGGCGAGGACAGCCCATGTCCGAGGTCCGTGACCGATGTCTGGAAACACCCGTACCTCGAAAACAGCTCGCGCAAGCTGTGGGCGGCCAAGGTCGTGGCGCGACATCCCAATCTGGTGCCGCTTGAATTGTCCAGCTTCAAATGCGGCCACGACGCACCACTCTACGCCGTGCTCGAGAAGATCATCGAGCGGTCGGGCAAGCCGTATTTCTATTTCCGCGACATCGACGAGAACCGCCCGGCGGGGTCGCTCCGGATCCGTATCGAGACCATCGACTATTTTCTGCAACGCTATCAGGAGCGCTTGCGCGCCGGGCAGGGGAGTCCGCATGCCGCGCCGGACAGAGGGAAACCGGCTGACCGGCTGAGAAGCAGGGCAAGCGGCACCCGGTTGGGCATGATGAGGGGCGCTTCCCCGGTGAGATTATGAGAATACTGCCAATTTTCGTTGTAACGGGGACTGTTTCCTGTTATAGTGCCATCTTGGGAAGACTTGGCACCAAAAATGCTTATCCGTAGGTGCGGTCGGGGCAACGAAGAACGTGTACCTGACGCCCGGTGCGGGCACAAAGGAGTGAGGTGATGAGACGCGTAAGCGTGCTGATGCTGATGGCAGCCATCGTGGGTGGCTCTGGGGCTGGAGCCATTACTTTGGACGGGTACGTCGGTGACTGGGGGATTACGATTCCCTCCACCCAAGACGCGCCACTGCCGTCGTGGCTGCCCGACGGGTCGCTGCCGAACGTGTGGTACCAGATTGATGACGGGCACGTGGGACCGGGCGGTGGCGGTCAGGACTTCGACATCGAGGGCCTGTACGCGTATCTCGATGTCGACGCCTCGACGCTGTACATCGCCATGATCACAGGCTTCGATCCCTATGGGGAATGGGGTCTTGCGAATGGCGTTGGCCAGTGGTTCGACCTTGGCGACCTGTTCGTCGACGTCGGCGGTGGGAGCAGTGTCACGCCGTCGTATGACTATGCCATCCGGATCGACCCCAATCCTGACAGCAAGCCCAATCCCAACGCGCCCCAGGCGGGTACGTGGTCGACGACCACTGCGCCCGTGTTCGATTCGTGGACGACGCTCGAACCGGTGGCCACCAGCCACCATGAGACCGAGCCGTTCCGGGTGCAGGACGGCAATGTTGGGGGTTTTGCGAGCGTGTTCTGGCGCGACGCCGTCAACGACCCGGGGCCGTTGAACCCGGACCTTGACCACAACGTCCTCGAGGTGGCCTTGGTCCTCTCGGCGCAAGATCTTACGTCGATCATTGAGGACGGTATCTGGATCCACTGGACCATGGGGTGCGGCAACGACGTGATTGACCTCCGGCAGCCCGGCACGGGCCCACTGCCTCCGGATGTGATTCCGGAACCCGCGACGGTCGCCCTGCTGGGGCTGGGGCTGTTGGGTCTGGGGTGGCGCCGCCGCCGCGGATAGGGATTGGAGTACCTCCAAAGACGGTCGAAAGACCGTCTTTTTTTTGACCCATGGCGGTCTTCCGGTGACCAAGTGTTGAGCAAAGTTGACCAAGAAAGTGGCTTGTGTGCACCGGCGCCGAGGCCACGTGGCGGGCCTCCCGGCGGGCCTCGTTGTGTGCGGACGTCGCCCATACAGTGGTTTGGAGCGGAGACGGCTACCATGGGTTGGGGCGTTTCCCGGATTGGTACGGGCCTTGCTTTTGTGTGGAAGTGGTTTTTTTGTCGCGAGGCGGCTAGAATTGACAACAGCCCGATGAGGAGGGGCAGCCTTGACGGAGCGTTTGAGTCCACAATCTCGCACCCATGACGAGGTGCGCGCACCGCTGCACGACCGGCTGATCGGGCGCAGTCCTGCCATCGAAGAGGTCAACGAACTCATTCGGCGTTTCGCGCAAGCCAACCTTACCGTGCTCGTGAACGGCGAAACCGGCACCGGCAAGGACATCGCCGCGCGGCTCCTGCACAAACTCTCCGGACGCTACGGCAAACCCTTTGTAAAGGTCAACTGCCCCGCCATCCCCGTGGAAATACTTGAGAGCGAACTCTTTGGATACGAACGGGGCGCCTTCACGGGTGCACGGAACGCGAAGCCGGGGCGCTTTGAGCTGGCCGACGGCGGCACACTGTTCCTGGACGAGATCTGCGACACGAGCACGGCGGTGCAGAGCAAGCTGTTGCAGGTACTGGACGGTGAACCCGTTCTGCGGGTGGGTGGATCGGTGCCGGTGCACTGTGACGTGCGCATCGTGGCGGCGACCAACGTGAATCTCGATGAGGCCATGAGAGAAGGCCGCCTGCGGCCCGACGTGCGCTACCGCCTCGAGGAAGTGGTGGTGCACCTGCCCGCGCTGCGCGAACGCCTCGAAGACCTGCCTCTGCTCGCCGAGCACTTCAATTTCAATTACTGCAAGCAGATGAACCGGGAGTATGCGCCCGTACCGCCCGAGGCGCTCGAGGCGATGCAGCAGCAGACGTGGCCTGGGAACGTGCGTGAACTGGCGAGTCGCGTCAAACAGTACGTGACGACCGGCAATCTTGCCGAGCTGCTTGAGGAGAGTTCGGGCATCGAGGTGGAACGGGTGCCGTCCGGCCAGACCGTGGCGCGCGGCAATGGGCACAGGACGGGCGCCGGAAAGATGGCGCACAGCGCACCGGCGATCATGCCGCTCAAGGAGGCCACGCGGAAGGCCGTTGAACAGACCGAGCGTGCCCTGATCGAAGAGACGCTGCGCTACACGCTCTGGAACCGGCGCAAGGCCGCGAAGTTGTTGCAGGTAAGCTACAGTTCGCTGTTGCGGCGGATTGATGCGTACAACATCGGCAAATCGTAACGAAGCGAAGGGGACACCATGACGGAACGACCGAATCAAGCGACCTGGCGGCTGGGGATGGCCGCTGCGAGCCTGGCCGTGGTGGCCATGGTGACGGGATGTGCAACGGGCGGAGCGAGCAAGAGTGCGCTCGACAAGAGTCCTGTTGTGGACCGCGTCGTCATCAGCACCGAGGTGCTGTACGAGGGGCAGCAGCCGGCCCTGCCTGAGGAGGCCGTGGCGCCGGTTATCGAGGAGGGCCGGGACACGCAGGTCTCCGTCGAGGACGCCCGCAAGGAGGTCTTTGACTATCACATCGGCCCGGGGGACATCCTCGAGTTCCGGTCCTTCGACGACGAATACCTGAGCCGCCAGGTGACCGTGCGCTATGACGGCTATATCTCGCTGCCGCTGATTCCCGACGTCTACGTGGCGGATGCGACGCGCGACGAAGCCACCGAGCGCCTGAGGAGTGCCTACGCGGAGATATTTGTCGACCCGCAGGTGAGCCTGGTGGTCGTGGACGTCAAGAGCAAGAGCTACTACGTGATGGGCGACGTCGCCAATCCGCACCTGTACACCTACACGCGCCCGATTACCCTTCTGGACGCGATCAAGACGGCCGGCGGCATGCGGGTCACCACCCGCGGCGGCGATTCCTATGTGGGCGCGCAAGGCCAACTGACGAAGGCCTACATCATACGCCGGGCGGGCGGACAGCGCATGGTGAATGAATACGACCTGCGCGGTCTGCGCAACCCGGGCGCGCACCCGTCGGATGCGCCCGTCTTCCCGGGAGACATCGTGTACATCCCCGAAGGTATCAACCTTGTCTACCTGATTGGCGCCGTGGGGCGTCCCGATGTCTACGAGTTGACTGACGGGATGGGGGTGCTGGGTCTGATGGCGCGGGCTGGCGGGCCCATCGAATCGACCGCGCGCATGCAGCAGGCGCTGCTCATCCGCGAGATCGACCCCGTTACCAGCGAGATCCTCCAGTTGGATCTCCGGGTCATCATGCGGACCGGCAAGGACATTCCGCTCAAGCCCGGCGACGTGCTGTACGTGCCGCGCAAACCGCTGATCCACCTGCAGGAATTTGTCGGCCGCTTCACCGGCACGATCAGCCCAATGCTGGATCTGTACCAACAGGCCTACGAAACCTATTACACGAAAGACCGTTACGACAGACTGTTTGAGAACGACATGGACAATCAGTCGCTGCTGAATGTGATTGAAGGCGTGGCGAGTTTTGGCTGGTCGGGTCTGTTACGGTAGGAGTACCCATGACGACGGAATTCTCGACGGAGTTGTTCTCGGGTTCACCGGGCGGAGGCCGCGCGGCCGGGCCGGAGCGCCATTTCGACATCAAGCGCATGTTTCGGCTGCGAGGCCCGGCCATGATCGGCATCGCGCTGGGTCTGGCCCTTCCGGTGATGCTCGCGGTGTGGTTCTTCACCCCGATCGAGTATCAGTCCGAGGCACAGCTTCACTTCCTGGTCGCGGCGCCGCGGGTGATGTTCAGCCAGGAGGAGATCGGATCCTCTGCACCCTACGACAAGCACGTGAGCACGCAGATCCGCCTGATCCGGGGACCGGCCATTCTGGGCCGGGTTCTGGACCACGACGCCGTGCGCAACCTGCCCGAGGTGCGCGCCGCGGACGACGCGCTGAGCTTCCTGCAGGAGCGGGTGCGCCTGTGGCTGGACAGTGAGATCGTTACCGTGTCGTGCACCATGCGAGACCCGCAGTCGGCGAAGCTGATCGTCGAGACGATCGTCCAGGAGTACATGAAGTACGCAATGAGCGACGAGGCCGAGGCGGAGAGCCAGCGGCTGCGGCTGCTCCGCGAGGCCCGGGACGGGTTGACCCTGGAGCGCGACCGCGTCCGCGAGAACATCAACGGGCTGACGCGCCAGCTTGACATGCCGCTGCCGCAGATCACCCAGCAGAGCGGGCCGAGCGAGACCAGTTCGTTCTACGAGATGCTTGCGGCCGCGCTGGCCGACCTGGCCCGGGCAGAGAGCCGCCTGAGCGAGGCCCAGGAGCAGCTCGGAGTGGTGCAGGGCCTGCAGGGCAGCTACAAGGCCAATCCGTCGGAGCCCATTCATACGCTTGGCATCGAGGAGCGCGTGCTTACCGACCCCGGTGTGAGCGGGCTGCAACAGGAGATTGTGCAGGTCGAATCGGCGTTGAACGTACTGGAGAGCCGCCACGCGGCGACCTCGCCGCAGCTCAAGGTCCAGCAGGAACGTCTCGCGACGTTGCGCCAGAACCTGGGGTCGTTGCGGCAAACGGCGCGGGGACGGGTCCTGACCACGCTCGAAGCGAGCCTGAAGGATCAAGTGGCTTCCGCGGAGAAGGAGGTTGCCAACGCGACTGAACGGCGCGACGTGGCCCAGGGGCGCATTGACGAGTTCAAGACACGCGCGCTGGATGCTTCGAGCACCTACGCCGAACTCGAGGAACAGAAGAACCAGCTTGCCGAGACGACCGAGATGCTCCGCGAGGTGCGGCAGCAGATCGCGAAGATC
Source organism: Candidatus Hydrogenedentota bacterium (assembly GCA_052033955.1). Classification (GTDB taxonomy): domain Bacteria; phylum Hydrogenedentota; class Hydrogenedentia; order Hydrogenedentales; family SLHB01; genus JBPOJD01. Next base: position 108,670 of record JBPOJD010000005.1, on the reverse strand, counting down.
GAGATGGAGAGTCAGGCCCCGGCCCGTGTGCGAAAGGTTGCCGAGGCCAGTCTGCCGAACGTGCCCAACAACAAGAAGCTGATGCAGCTCATGCTGATGGCGCTGGTGGGTTCGATGGGCGTGGCGGGCGGCTATGGGCTGTTGCGCGAATTGCTCGACCAGCAGGTGCGCTCGGCCCAGGACATGGCTTCCATTACGACGGTGCCACTCATTGCCGCGATACCACATACCGTCGCGGACCGTCTCGGGGGCCCGGCGCGCGCTCCCCTGTTGCTGTCGGACCACCCCGGCTCGACCACCGCCGAGGAGTTCCGGCGAATCCTGGCTCGAATCATCTATCCGCCGGAGAGCAGTGTCGAGATCAACTCGTGTCTCGTGACAAGCCCGATGCCCGGCGACGGGAAGACTTCGCTCGCCTGCAATCTTGCGGTGGCGTTGTCGCAAGCCCGGCGGCGCGTGCTTCTCATCGACATTAACACGCGGGATCACGCGATCGAGGATGCGATGCGTCTTCAGCCCGGTCCCGGGCTTTCGGAATTGCTGACCCATTCGTTGCTGCCACAGCAGGTGATACGCGAGAGCGCCCATCCGGGTCTGTTTGTGCTGGGCCCCGGGAACGACCCGGGAGCACTGATTGGCAAGCTGGCCTCCCGCGACATGGTCGACTTCCTCCAGGTTGCCGAGGAGGAGTTCGATCACGTCGTCATCGACACCCCCCCGACGTTGTTGATGTCGGACGCCAAACTCGTGGCGCCCGTGGTTGACGGCGTCGTGGTCGTGGTGGGCGCGGGCATTTCGACGCGCGGGATGGTTCAGCGGTGTCTGCGCGAGATGGAGCAGGTTGGCGCCAGCGTCATCGGCGTGGTGCTCAACGGTCTGCGTCCCACTCGCGGCGGGTACATGCGGAGCAATGAGAAGATGTACCACGGCTATGCCGCCGGTGGCGCGAATGGAAGCCGAGGCAAGGACGATGACCTCCCGGACATGGTTGTGCTGGATGGCGGCGAAGAGCATGATCCGGTGACAATGCTGGTGGAGTACGAGGTGGAGCGTGAGGACCCGGGGGCAGGGCGGGAAACTTCCTGACCCGGCACAGGAGCATGCGTGAGGGGTGAAGGCACCACAGAGGCGCCGACGGCGTGGCGGAATGACCGTTACCCGTGGGTCGAGCTGTTTGGCATCCGTGTCAACGCACTGGATCTCGACGGCTTGTTGCAGGCACTCGATGCGCGGATAGCCGCACGCGATCCCGGTTACGTCGTCACCCCCAACGTGGATCACGTCTGCAATTTCCGGCAGGATCCTGCGCTGGCGGAAGCCTACCGCGCGAGTGCGCTGGTGGTTGCGGACAGCACGCCGCTCATGTGGGCCGCCCGGCTGCTGGGCACGCCGCTGCCGCAGAAGCTGAGCGGGTCGGACCTCATTTATTGGGTTTCCGGCCATGCTGCCCGGCATGGGTACGCGGTATTTCTCCTGGGCGCGGCTGAAGGGGTCGCGGATGAAGCTGCGGCGAACCTGATGCAGCGCGATCCGGGGTTGCGCGTGTCCGGAACCTACAGTCCCCCCATGGGATTTGAGAACGACGCGGCGGAACTCGCGCGGATCCGGGAGATCGTGGAATCTTCGGGTGCGGAGATCTGTTTCGCCGCATTCGGATCGCCGAAACAGGAAGTCTGGATGCACCGCAGCACGGCCGGCATGGCCACGCCGGTGCTGATAGGCGTCGGCGCCAGCCTGGATTTTGTTGCCGGGAGGGTCCGGCGCGCGCCGCGGGTGTTGCAGCGGTGCGGTCTGGAATGGCTCTGGCGCCTGTGCCGGGAGCCCGGCAGGCTGTGGCGGCGGTATCTGGTCAATGACAGCAGATTCATCGGCCTGTTCGTGGCCGAGTGGTGGCGCAAGCGCCGGTGTGGCAGCGGAAGAGGAGACAGGAAGGACCCATGCAGCGAAGACACCTGTATCTGATATTGGGAGTCGTGATTCTTGCGGCCGTGGTCGTGGCGGCGGTGCTGGGTGGCGTGTATTACAGCCGTCAACAGCGCAATCTGGCCGCGCTTGAACAGGCCGAGGCGAGCTTCGCGCAGGGCGACTGGGTGGCCGCGAAGATGAACTACCGCGTGTACCTCTCCAAGTACCGCGACGACCAGGACGTGCTCAAGAAATACGCCGAGGCCGCCTCGCGGCTCCAGGAAGACCGCGTGCAGAATGTGATCGAGGCCGCGAGCGCCCTCTTCCAGATCGTCCGTGAACATCCGGAGGACGTGGAGACGGCGGATCGCATGCTGGAGCTGTACAAGCAGGCCGGGCAATGGGCGGAACTGGAGCGTACCACCAGCTTTCTGCGGTCGCGTCGGGCCGCTGATCCCAAGCTTGAGTTCTACCATGCGCTGGCGCTCGACCGGATCGGGACGGGGCGCGCCAAGGAAGCTGAGGCGGCCTACCGGAAACTGATCGAGGACGACACGCCGTATGTGGAAGTCTACGGCAACTTGGCGCGCCTGCTGCGCAACGCCGGGCAGGCGGAACAGGGCAAGGAAATCTTGGCCGCGCTCGAGGCGAAACGCCCCGATGACGCGCAGGTGCATGTGCAGTGGGCCTCGTTCTACCTGCCAGGCGAACTCGAAAAGGGACGGGCAGCGTATGAGAAGGCCCGGGCGCTGGCGCCGGACGATCCGGATGTCCTGTATGCCGGACTGCTGATCGCGGTCGAAGACAAGGACTGGGCGCGTGCCGTGAATCTGGCAACCCAGCTTCAGCAACGGTCGCCCGGGAAGACCGAGTTCTACCTTCCGGCGGCCATCGCCTATCAGCGCCAGGGGGATTTCGCCGGGGCCATTGCGCTGCTTTCGGGGATGGACACCTATCAGTTGCTGGACCACCCCGAGTTGATCATGACCATGGCCGAGCTTCAGATTGGTGCCGGGGCCTATGGTGATGCGCGCGAGACCATCGACCGGTTCCGCCGCGCCTATCCCGGGCAGTCCATGATGCACGAATATCTCGAAGCGCGTCTGCTGCTTGCTCAGGGGGACCTCCTCGAAGCCCTCAACAAGCTGGTGATCGTTACCGAATCCGCTCCCAGTTTCGGTCCGGCGCGGTACTACCTCATCGTGGCGCACCTGCAACTGGGCGAGCGCGATCGTGCACGCAATGCCTTGGAAACCTACTTGCGGAATTTCCCTGGAGACGAGCGTGCGCGGGCGCTCTACCAAGAGCAGTTTGTCGCTGGTGAATCGGTGGAGGGGATGGATGCCCTGGCGGCGCAGGTTCTGAGCGGGGATGCCACCGCGGATCAGCTGGTTAACGCAGCACGCCAGTTGATCAACCAGGGACAGATTCAGCAGCGTGCGCAGGAAGTGCTGGAGGGAGACCGCGTGGTAGCGCTGCTGGAGCGCGCCCTGAGCCTGGATGCGGGCAATGCGGCCGCACATCGTCTGCTGGCGAGCGTCTACCTGGCCCGCCAGGATGAGTCCTCGATGGCCCGCGTGCTGCGCGAGGCCGAGACCGCGGGCATTGCCGAGAGCGACCTGCGCCAGGTGCGCGCGGGGCTTGCGCTCGTCACGAAGGATGCGGAGACAGCCTTCGGGCACTTTTCGGCCGCGCTTGATGCGGACGAGTTGAGTGCCGACGACATTACCTCGTGGGCGAACCTGTTTGGTGCATATGGCGACATTGACGGCGGACTCCGAGTGCTTGAGGCCGCTTCGCAGAGGGAGGGAGGGGACAAGGCCGTTCTTTACGAGCTCCGGCAGGTCTCATTCTGCGCGCGCTACAATGCGTTTGACCGGGCCAGGGCCATTCTGGAAGTCTTGGACGGGCGCGCGGACCTGCCTGCCGAGGCACGGACCGATCTGAATCGTGAACGTGTACATCTGGCCGAGGCGATGATCGAAGCATCGCCTCCCCAGCGCGAAGCGGCGTGGGAACTGCTCCGGCAGGCATCCAGCACAGGCACGCGCGTGAACGCCCGGGTGCGTCTGCTCGAGTCGCGCCTGTTGGTGTCGCAGGATCCCCCGCAATACGGCGCGGCCCGGGACAAACTCGAGGAGGCACTGGCGGTCGAGCCGAATAACGTCGAGGTCTTGCTGGCGGTCGCGGCCCTGTTGATGCGTCAAGGCGACGTCAACGAGGCGGCCGCATACGCGGAACGCGCGGCCAAGCAGGGGCCGGAATCGATCGAGGCGCAACTGGCCCACGCGCAGGCGCTGGTCGAACTCGGACGCCATGCAGATGCCCAGGCGGTGCTGACCCGGACCGTCGATGCGAATCCCGGCGCGCTCCAGGCGCTGGATCTGCTCGTCCGGAGCTATACCGAGAGCGGCCGCACGGAAATGGCGCAGATGGCGCTGGGGCGGCTCGAGCAGCAATTGGATGCGACGCCCGAGCAACAGAAAATGATCGACGCGATCCGTGTTGGACTCGATGTCCGGGAAGGCCGCAATCTGGGGGGAGCCGTCGAGACATTGCGTGGCCTGTACGCGGCACGTCCGGACGACCTGGATACACTGCGGACCTTTGTCGAGGCCTTGGTAAAGCTCGAACGCCACGCCGAGGCCGAGCGTCTTGTTGAAGGCTTTGTCGATCGTCATGAAGAGGATGTTCGCGCGTGGGTGTTGTTGGCGCAGTTGAAGGAAGCCCGTAATGGCGCGGGCAGCCTTGAGAGCATGAATGCCTACACCCGCGTGCTCTTGCTCGAGCCGGACTATCCGCCCGCCATCAAGGGGCTGATCCGGGCACGTCTGGCGCAGGACAACCGCCAGGAGGCCCTGGCACTGGTGGCGCGCTACCTCGCGCTGCGGCCCGACGACGACCAAATGCTCTACGAGAAGGGGCGGCTCCTGGCAGTCCAGGGCGGCTCCCTTGACGAGGCCGTGCAGGCCGTGTCGCGCGCCCTGGAGCTTCAGGCTGTGCCCGACTACTTCTATCTGCGTGCGACGCTGTATCTGGCGAAAGGCGCGCCTCAGCAGGCGCTCGATGATCTCCAGCGCGCGTCGGCGGCCGGGGTATCTGCCGCGCGCTATGACGCGGCCATGGCTGAGGCGTACTGGGGGGTGGGCCAGGCGGATCTGGCACGGCGTTACCTGGAATCCGCGCAACGGAAGGCCGAGAGTGGTGACGCACAGGATGCGGCGGTGCTGGACCGTCTGCGCGGACTCATGAGTGAGGAGAAAGGGAGCGCATGAACAAATCCGCCCAAACCTCCGGCGCCGCTGGCCTCGCTGAACCGTCCGGGCAGAGCGCGCTTAACTGGTTTCGCCCGCAGTACCTCGTGCTGCTGGCCCTCCTGGTGGTCATCTACTGGCAGCCCTCTGTGGAGATGTACGGCAACTGGATGATGGCGGACTCGTACTACTCGCACGGCTTTCTGGTGCCGCCCATCAGCCTGTTCTTTCTTTGGCGGAAACGTCATGAACTGGCCCGCGTGCCGCTCGGGTACAGTGCGTGGGGATATCCGCTCGTCGTCGGCGCCGCGCTGCTCCTGATCGCCGGGGACTTCCTCGGTTTCCGCGTCTTCGCCCAGTTCTCGATGGTTCCGATGCTGTTCGGGCTGTCGCTGTTGTTCTTGGGTCGCGAGGCCACGCGGGTCATCTGGTTCCCGCTGGCATTCCTCGTGTTCATGGTGCCCATCCCGCCGTCGCTGACCCAGAGCATCAGTCTCAAGCTCAAGCTCTTCGCGGCGCACATGGCCGTCAATATGGCGACGCTGCTCACCCTGCCAATGGTTCAGGAAGGCTCCTTCATCCACTTCAAGGGTGACCAGCTGCTCGTTGGCGACGTCTGCGGAGGCTTGCGTTCGCTGATCGCGCTGTTCGCGTTCGGAGCGGTCATGAGCTACGTCAGCAAAACCAGAGATTGGGCGCGGCTCCTCCTGTTCGCGCTGTCGGGACCCATAGCGATCATCTCGAACGTCTTCCGGATCTTTCTGCTCTGTGTGATCGGCTATTTCTGGGGCAGCGAAGTGGCAAGCGGGCGCGTGCATGACGCTTCGGGTATCCTGATCTTTGTCGTGGCGTTCATCTTGTTCCTGGCGCTTGAGGGCCTTTTCCGGCGTCTCGCGCCCGCACGCGAATCGCAGGAGGCCGGCCAATGAAGCCCTTCACCGCCGTTCTGGTCATACTCGTGGTGACGGCCGCGGGGCATCTGTCCATTCTGAGGGCCCAGGACGCCGCCGCTGGGCAGCGCCCTCCCGATGCGACGATCTCGATTCCCCCGTACGTCGGTCACTACCGGCAGGTGGGTGAGGACATTGATGTGGGCGACGAGATTCGCGCCTTCCTGCAGACCAGCGACATCCTCATTCGCAACTACAATGGGCCGACGGGCTGGCCGGTGCAATTGACGCTGGTGCATGCGGGTGTGACGCGGCGAAGCCTGCATTTTCCCGAGGTCTGTCTCGTCGGGCAGGGCTGGGAAGTGCGCGAGCAGACTACGGTCCCGATCGGCGTGCTGTTTGACGCGCGCAAGCTGGTCCTGGTGAAGGGCAATGCGCGCGAAGCCGTGCTGTACTGGTTCAAGACCGGCGACCAACTGACCGGCAACTATTTTGTCAATGCGTGGTACTGGGCGTACAACCAGTTGACTCTGGGCGCCCCGACCTCGACGATGATCAAGGTGTCCACACCGATCGGCCCAGCGGGAGAAGAGGCAGCGTTGGCGCTGTTACAGGACTTCGCGATCCGCCTGGAGCCGGTGCTGATGGAACGGGTCCCCTAAGACAGAGAGGGAAGACGATGACGACACGATGGGTACGAAGCGTCGCGGTGAGAGCAGTTGCCGGTGTCCTCGTGGTGCTGGTGGCGGCGTCCGGGTGCAGCAGCCGGCGCGCCGAGCAGTACAGGCAGGAGGGGGAGACCTATCTGCGTCTGAACAAGCTCGACGAGGCCACGACCGCGTTCACGCGCGCCGAGGAGGCGGACCCGGGCAACGCTCGCGCGAAGACTGGGTTGGGGCGCGTTCATCTCGCACGCGAAGAGTATACAGAGGCCTACGCGAAATTCATGGAGGCCGCCGCGATTGATCCGTCGATAGGTGAGGAACTCGAGAACGCGGTCGATGCGTTCATCCGGGCTGGACGCTCCGAGGTGCAGGAGTTGGTCGAGCGGTTCACGGCCACGAATCCCCTCGGCGGTGGCCTGCTTCACGCCTATTTTCTGCGGGAATCTGGCCAGACCCGCGAGTCTGCTGCGGCCTTGGAAACGCTGGCCGCCGAGTATCCCGAGGATGCCGAGGTCAAACTGAGTCTTGTGCGGAGCTACCTGGCCTCGGGGCAGGCGGACAAGGCCGCGGATACAGCGGAGGCCGCCCTTCTGATCCCGGGGGCGGACCCGATTGAAGCGCGCATGCTGCTCGTCGAGGCCTTCGCGGCCCAAGGGCGGCTTCGTGAGGCCATCGAGGCATTTCGCAAGGCCGTTGCCGCCAATCCTGGCGATACGTCAGCCAAAGTGGGACTGGCGCGCGCGCTGGCCGAGAGCGGCGACATTGCCGAGGCGCGCGACGTCGCGACGAGTGTGCTGAACACCCCGGCCGCAGCGCCTTGGGCTCAATATGTACTGGGCGCCGTTGCATTGGCCGAGGACAAGCCTGTGGAAGCGCTGACGGCGCTCCAAGAGGCGTTGCGGGCGTTGCCGCGCGAGCGTGCGGTACAGCGCAAGATGGCGGCAGCCCAGCGTGCCGCGCGCGGTGGTGCGCCGGCCCCGGGCGATGCGCCCGCCGAGGCGCCGGAAGCGGCGCCGCTGGTTGCCGGGGAACAGTTGCCGGACTGGCAGACGCTCTGGAATCAGGCCGCCCTCCGGCGCTTGGTCGAGAACCGGGCCGCCTTCCTGGAGCAGGACACGTCGACGCGCCTGCGCGAGGTATTGCTACTGGCCTCGGTGTTCACGCAGCAGGCCGGGATAGCGAACGAACTGTCGACGCAACTCCCGCAGGAGTCCCCGCTGAAGGGATACATGAGCCTGGTGCAGGATCCCAAGATCGATTCGGTGAGGACCTTCTTCGAAGCATGGCCGGTGGGCGAGGGTGCAGACGACGTTGTGCGATCCACGGCGCTCGGGCACGTCCTGGCGATGGTGGGGGCACGGGCCCAGGCGGTCTATGCCTTCTCGCAGACCTATGAGCAACATCCCGAGAACAGCGTGGGACTCTACTGCATTGCGCAAGTCTACCGCGCGGCGCAGATGCCGCTTTTCGCGGCGCGGGCCCTCGAACGTGTCGTCAACAATGCCTTGGACAATTCCGAGGCGCACACCCTGCTTTTTGTCGTGCTGCGGCAGGCGGATCGGGAAGACGATGCGCGGCTTGCCGCGGAGAGTGCCTACAGTCTGTTCCCGCGGGACAGGCAGATCGTGCTGAATCTCGCTCAGGCCTATCTGGACGCAGGCGAGACGTTGCTCGCCATTCGTGCGATCGAACGTGGACGCGAGCACTATCCGGAGGATCCCGCGTTGCGCGTGGCGCTGGCCGGGGTGTTTCTCCATGAGGACCGGCCCGTCGAAGCCCGGGGGATTCTGGAGAATCTTGAGGGTGTTGAGGCCCTCGTGCTGGAGGCGAAGGCACTCACGGCCTTCGCGCTCGCGCGCGAGGGTAACTGGGACGGCCCGGCCGCGCTGCTCGAGGATCCCGCGTTCCGGAACGCCCATCCTTCGACGCAGCGCCTTGCACTGAGCGCGTTGCTGCGCCTCGGGCGCGGCGACGACGTTCGCCAGGTTGTGGAGGATATGGCCGCGGAGGATGCGGCCGCGAGTGCCGCCGCAAGCGACGCGGAGGTCGCATATGCCCAGGCGCTCCAACAGCGGCGGCTGTACCGCCAGGCCTTTGAAGCATACCAGGCACTGGACAAGGACATGGCGGACGTGCCGTGGCTCGTGCAGGGCCTGTTCGCGTCGCTGGCGAGTGCGCCGGCCGTTGCGGATCGCGTCACCGTCGCCCGGGACATCGCGGAGAGACACGCGGGTATGGAGGATGCCTGGCTTGGACTCGCGCTCGTTGCGCACGCAGCCAGGAATACGGCGGTAGAAGACGAGGCGCTCGCCAAGTCCGTCGAAGTCGCCCCGTCGAGTGCGACGGCGTGGCAGCGGCGCGCCGAGTTCCTCGAACGTGAGAAGAGGATGGCCGACGCGCTGGGGGCCTACGAAGCGCTGGTTGCGCTGACACCCCAGAGCGCCGCGGCAAACAACAACCTCGCGTATTGTATGCTCATGACCGGCGGGGACGCCAAGGCGGCGTTGGAGTATGCGCAGCGGGCGCGCGATGTGCTGCCTTCGCATCCCGGCGTGCTGCATACCTTGGGTTTGGCCCAGATGCGGACCGGCGACCTCGAGCAGGCGCGCCGGAACCTCGGCGTGGCCCTCGAGCTGATGCCGGCCAACCCGACGCTTTTGCTCGATTTCGGGATCCTCACGATACGTATGGGCGACGAAGATGCGGGCAAACACTATGTCCAGCTCGCCTTGCGCTACACGGATCAGCTCAAGCTCGAGTTTGACCGGCGGGCGGAGGCCGAGGGGCTGTTGTCCGGTACACCGGCAGCGCCGGAGGCGGCATAGGCACGGGCATGCAGGTCCTGGTCGTTATCGTCAACTACCGCACGGCGGACCTCGTGGTGGACTGCCTTTATTCGCTGAAGGCGGAAATGGCGGGACTCCCGGACACCCGTGTTGTCGTTGTGGACAACGGTTCGGGTGACGGATCCGCCCAGCGCATACGCGAGGCCATCCGGGAGTGCAGTGTGGACGGGGACATGGGACTGCTCGCGTTGGAGGAGAATGCAGGCTTTGCCCGCGGCAACAATCTGGCCATCGCGCCCGCGCTGGCCTCGGAGCGGCCCCCCAGGTACGTCCTGCTTCTCAATCCGGACACCGTCGTAAGGCCCGGCGCGATTCGGGAACTGGTCGCATTTCTCGATGCCCATCCCGAAGTGGGGATTGCCGGCAGCCGGCTCGAATACCCGGATGCGACCCCGCAACGGTCCGCGTTCCGGTTTCACACTGCGGCATCGGAATTCGAGGGGGCCTTGCGGCTCGGACCGGTCTCGAAGCTTCTCGCGCACAGACTGGTCGCTCCGCCTGTGGTGGACGAGCCGGTCGCGACCGACTGGGTAGCGGGCGCCAGCATGCTCGTAAGGCGCGAAGTGTTCGAGAAGGTGGGCCTGTTCGACGAGGGCTATTTCCTGTACTACGAAGAGATGGATTTCTGCCTGGCGGCACAACGCGCGGGGTGGACCTGTTGGTATGTGCCCGACAGCCACGTCATCCACCTCGTCGGCCAGGCGTCGGGGGTGACCGACCCCTACGCCAAGCCGAAGCGGCGTCCCTCGTACTGGTTTGACGCGCGGCGCCGGTTCTTCGTCAAGAACTACGGGTGGATGCGCGCGGCCCTGGCGGACGCGGCGTGGATGGCGGGCTACGTCCTGTGGCAGATCCGCCGTGTGCTGGAGCGCCGGCCCAACACCGACCCCCCGTGCCTGTTCCGCGATTTCGTGTGCCACAGCATCTTCCTGCGGGGGGCGCGCCTGTGAACGCTGCCCCGACATCCTTGGCCGCGCTGTGGCGGACCGTCCGCGAGGACTGGCACGCACACGGCCGCGACTGGACAAAACCCGGGTTCCGCGCGGTGGCGATCCATCGTTTCGGAAACTGGCGCATGCACGTGCAGCCCAAAATACTGCGCGCACCGTTCAGCATGATCTACCGCTGCCTCTACCGCCGTGCGCGCAACGTCTACGGCATCGAGTTGCCCTATACGGTCCAACTCGGGCGCCGGGTAATCATCGAGCACCAAGGCGCCATCGTGATTCACGGACACAGTATCATCGGTGACGACTGTATCCTTCGTCAGGGCGTGACGCTGGGGAATCGCTCGCTCGATCGTCCGCTCGACGCGCCGCGGCTCGGTACCGGGGTGAATGTCGGCGCCGGGGCGAAGATTCTAGGCGCGGTTCATGTCGGCGATGGCGCGGCGATTGGCGCCAATGCGGTACTGCTCGAGGATGTGCCGGCCGGGGCGATGGCCGTGGGCATCCCCGCGCGCATCATCGTGAAAAAATCGGCGGCGACGCCATGAGCGACAAGGTCGGCATCGTCGTGATCGGGCGGAACGAGGGGGAGCGCCTGCGCCGCTGTCTCGACTCGGTGGTGGATGAGGCGGCCGCCGTCGTCTATGTGGATTCGGGATCGACCGATGGCAGCGCGCTGCTCGCCGAGGGTTTCGGGGCGGAGGTGGTCGAGCTGGACCTCGCACTGCCCTTCACGGCCGCGCGCGCGCGCAACGCGGGCTGGCGCAGGCTGGTCGAGATGAACCCTCGCCTCGCCTACGTCCAGTTTGTGGACGGCGACTGCGAGGTCGTCGGCGGGTGGATCGCGACGGCTACGGATGCCCTCGATACCAACCCGCGGTGGGCCGTGGTGTGCGGACGCCGCCGCGAACGGCGGCCGCGGGCCAGCATCTACAACCGCCTTTGCGACATGGAGTGGGACACGCCGGTGGGTGAAGCGACCTACTGCGGCGGCGATGCCATGATGCGACTGGACGCCCTTCGCCAGGTGGGCGGGTTCGATGACCGCCTGATTGCCGGCGAGGAACCGGAGTTGTGCTTTCGCCTGCGTGCAACGGGCTGGACCATCCAGCGCCTGGATGCGGAGATGACCCTGCACGATGCTGCCATGACGCGATTCAGTCAGTGGTGGAAGCGTGCGGTGCGGTGCGGCTATGCCTTCGCGGAAGGCGCGGCCATGCATGGGCGTTCGCCGGAGCGCTATTGCAGGCGAGAGGTGTCCAGCACCATGGCGTGGGGGATCTGGATCCCGTTGATCGCCGTATCGCTGGTCCTGATGACCAGATACTGGTCGCTGCTGATTCTGGCGGTCTACCCGGTGCTCGTGTTGCGCGCCTGTGCGTGGCAGCGGCGCCGGGGCTACTCGCGCCGGGATGCAATCCTCTACGGCCTGTCGTGCGTGGCGGCCAAATTCCCGCAAACCGTCGGCTGCATGCGGTATCACCGCGCCCGTCTCGCGGGGAAGCAGAACACCCTCATCGAGTACAAGTGACGGCGGATCAGGACGCGGGCGCCGGGACCCAGGCATAGGCCGCGTCAAAGGGCGCGACGCCGGCCGCGATGACCGCGCGCTGCTGTTCAGACAGCACCGGTCCTGTGAGCAGTTGCTGGATCTTCTCGCGAAACTCCGGGTACTGTGCAGCTGTTTCCGGCCCCGCATAGGTCACGTCGCCCTGTCCGGTGGCCAGCGCGGCATGCATTACCTCGATCGCCGGCACATCGTAGGTCCAGCCCGAGGTGTCACACGCATCGATGAGCAGCCGGATCAGGAGCAGGCGGAAATAACTGTCCTCGAAGGAACCCTGCCGCTTCTGGAAATGACGGTAGGTGCAGATCACGTAGTTGAAATGGACAAAGCCCCATTCCCGATCGTGTCGCGCGATACGGGCGGGGTCGGTCAGGCACTGCGCCATCAACAGCGTGTCGAAGGCGTGACGCTCGCCCTGGATGACGTCTTCGTGACCGCGATGCAGGTGCGGCGGAAACTCCCGCGCCCAGTCCACACGGAACAGCAGTTCCCATGTCGCCGTCACGTGACCGAGACCCCGCGTGCGGAACCACTCGTCCCACACGGGGCTCACTCCCATGCAGACGGCATCGCGCGCCAGCGCCTCGGCGTAATGGGTCTCGAGAAAGTCCACGTCCTCGATGAACAGGTCCGCGTCGTGCATCAGCGCGTGCCGCGTACGGCATGCAGCGATCCCCGTGATGAGCTGCATCCAGTGGTTATGGTGCGGATTGTCCAGTGCGCGGATGCTCCAGCGGCCGACAGGGCCGATGGTCACGGGCCGCATCGGCAGGTCTGGATGACGGCGGCGGCACGCCGCCACGTGCGCGTCGAACGCGGGCGAGGGCTTGTCCGGAATGACCAGAATCTCCGCGAGACGGTCGCGGTCCTGCCGGGCGAACACCCCGAGCGACAGATCGAGAAAGACCGGGAGATCGCCCGGAACCATGACCAGGGCCGTGTAGCCTTCTTCGAGTGGGCGGGATGCGGGCCATGTCCGGTACAACCAGCGCCAGATGTTCATGAAGCGTTCGCGTCCTTCCCTTGTGAAAAGTTGCGGGCATTATAGCGGATCGCGGCGGCGTCGCACGACGCACGCATCGGCCACCCAATTCCTTTGTGTGCTATTTTTAACTGTTTATGGCATAATTGTCTACAGTGAACCAGAGCAACCGGGGTAGCCAGGGACACATGCGTCAATATGGTTGAGTTCACCTGTTCACACTGCAACACCTTCTTCTCCGTCGCCGACGACCTCGCCGGAAGGCAGGGCTGGTGCCGGTCGTGCAAACGCATGATCATGGTGCCCATGCCCGACGGGTCGGGCGGCGTCGACCAGCTCAGTCTGGAGGAGAGGTGCACGCGTCTGGACCGGCTGGTGCAGTACGCCGCGACCAAGGCGGACCGTTACCGGCTGCTCCTCTACCAGGCGCAGCAGGAGATCGAGAAGCTGCACCTGCGTCTGACCGCCGCGGACGAACAGGTGGAACGCCTTCGGTCGGCCGAGGGTCGGCTCATCGAGACCCAGAGCGCACTGGACGGCCTTGTTCGCGAGGTGGAGCGGGGCGCGGCGGTTCGGGATCAACTTCATGAGCAGAACGAAGAGCTTCATCGCCAGAATGCCCAGCTTTTATCGGAGCTTGCGGAAGAGAAGGCGGCCCGGGCAAACGCGGACAAACGTCTGAGTGATACCCGGCGCTTGCGCCGCGACGACCGGCGGCGGCTGGAAGAGGATCTGGATGCATTGCGCACCCAACTGGCCCGCGTGGAGACGGCGGCGTCCGGCAACGGTGACTGGGAAGCGGTGCTGCGCGAACGTGACCACCTCCGTGGGGCGCTGGATGCCGCGCAGCAGCAACGGCGCGATGCCGAGCAGCGTCTGGCGCTCGCCGAAGCCGCGCGGGCCGCTGTCGAGGCGGAGCGGGCGGAGAAGCCGGAGAACTCGTTGCAGGACGAAGTGGCCGCGCTGCGGGCACAGGTAGCCGAGACTGAGTCCGCCTGGGAGGCGTCCGAACAGCAGCGCATTCAGGCCGAGGAGGCCGCAGCCTTGCGCGAACAGGAACTGACCGCCTTGCGCGACGTCGAGCGGCGTCACAAGAGTCTCGCGCGCAAGCTGGAAACGCTGGAGTCCGGGCAACGCACGCTGCAGGAGGCGCTGGAAGCGGCGCAGGCGCGCGAGACCGCGGCGGTGGCCCGCGTCGCGGAGGTGGAATCTGCCCAGGAGACCTTGCGTGCCGAACTGGCGCGCGTCCGCGAGGAACGGGATGCCGCCGCACAGGCCAGGAAGGAAGCCGACCGCGCCAGGGAGATTGCCGAGCAGACGGTGGCCGTGCGGCTGGCGGAAATGGGCGACGCCTTCGCCTTCTCGTCCGGTGAGGAGTCCGTGGGGCCCGGCGACGAACCGGCTGGGACGGAGGAAAGCGGGAAACGGACGGGGTGGGGGATGTTTGGCCGTTCCGAGAAGGTGGAACTGGTACCCTTGGGCGAACCGCTGCAGGGCGGGGACGCCGGAATGATTCTAACGCCGGATCTTTTCGGCGATGACCCCTTGACGGATAATTTCATGAGCTTTCTGGATGTGGAACCGGATGACGCCGGCGATGAAATGCCCGCATGAGGTTCGGTGTTGGGAGTGGAAGCACCCGCACAGCGATGAAAGCGAGCGAGAGGAAGCATGCGTAAACTGATTGTCACGTGTCAGTGCGGCCAGCGGATGCAGGTGCCGCAGTCGGCCTTTGGCAAGGTTGGCATGTGCCCCACCTGTGGCCATACCCTGCGCATCAACAACCAGAACACGAGCCGGCCCGGTGGCGCCGCGGTGGGGGGGGCGGGACGTCCCTTCGAGCGGTCGCGGATGATGGATACCAGCGAACAGGACAAGCGGCGCTACGGCGAAGCGGTGGATCTGTGCAAGAGCGGGCGTTTCGGCGAGGCCTTGGCCCTATTCGAGGCGCTGGCGCGCCAGTACCCCGGACATCCGGGCATCGAGAACGGACGCAGCCATTGCCTGCGCAACCTGCATGGGACGGCCGGGCTGCTGGAATCGGACGGGCGCACCGAGTCCGTTCCGCAGGGGGGCTTTGACCGCAAAACGGTGCGCCAGGTGATTCTCAACAAGATGCTGCGAGGCGGGTCGGAGGAAATTCAGCTTCAGGCCGCGGAACTGGCTGCGCGCATCCTGGGCATGATCGGCGAAGGGGAAGTCGAAGCCGAACCGGAGCCGGCAGCGTCGAGCGACACGTCGCACCAGGCAGAGGAAGATCGCCACAACGGAAAGGCCCACGAGGCCCCTCCGGTCGACACCGGCGAGGAATCCCCGTCGGAGACCGTGGACGAGGTGTCTTTGGCGGTCCCGCCGCCGTTCACCATCGATATCGACGCTGACCAGGCCGCCGCCGCACAGGAAAGAGGGGATTCGTGAGCGATCGCACGGTTGGCGCGCGGCTGCGTATGGCGTACCTTGCCAGCGAATACCCGGCGGTGTCGCACACATTCATCTTCCGCGAGATCGAAGTCATCCGGCAACTGGGGATTGACGTGTTTCCCGCGACGATCAGGCCGTCGGCGCGGCTGGATGTAATGACCGAGGCCGAGCGCAACGAGGCACAGGCCACTCGCTGCATTCTGGGCACGCCGCTGTGGCGCGTCGTGGCGGATCATCTGGCGCTGTTGCTGGGGTCTCCGCGGGACTACGCGGCGATGGCGGCGCGTGCCATCGGTCTCTACCGGCGCTGGCCCGTTCGCGCGGTGAAGATGGCGGGGTATTTCGCCGAGGCCGGCGTGCTGGCGCGTTGGATGACCGCGACAGATGCACGACACGTACATGTCCACTTTGGTAATCCCGCAGCAACCGTCGCGCTGATTGCGGCGGCTTGCCGCGACCTTTCCTTCAGCCTCAGCATCCACGGGCCCGACCTGTTCTACAACGTGGACACCAACTGTCTGCCCGACAAACTGGCCCACGCGTCGTTTGTGCGGTGCATCAGCCACTATTGCCGCAGCCAGTTGATGCGCCTCATGCCTGTCGAGGCGTGGGACAGGCTGCACATCGTGCGCTGCGGCATTCAGCCCGATGTGTACCGTCCGCGTCCGGAACCCGGCAACGCCGTGTCGGAGATTCTTTGTGTAGGCCGCTTGGTTCCGGCGAAGGGGCAGCACATTCTGCTCCAGGCGGCCCGTCTGCTCGGGGAGCGGGGCAAGGCCTTCCACGTGACGTTCGTTGGCGACGGTCCGGACCGTGCCAGCCTGGAGCGCCACGCCTCGGAGCTGGGGATCGCGGACCGCGTGACCTTCGCGGGTGCGGTGGGGCAGGCGGCCATACAGGATTTCTACAACCGCGCCGACGTATTCGTTCTGGCGAGCTTTGCCGAGGGCCTGCCGGTGGTACTCATGGAGGCCATGGCGAAGGGCATTGCGTGCATCTCGACGCCGATCGCGGCAATCCCCGAGTTGATCGAGCACGAACAGACCGGATTGCTGGTTGCGCCGTCGGATGTGGAGGGGCTGGCGGCCGCGCTGGAGCGCTTGGTGGACGCGCCCTCGTTGCGTCAGGCGCTGGCGGAGCGTGGCCGCGAGCGCGTGGTGGCCGAGTACGATGTGCAGCGCAATGGTGAGGCCCTCGGGGCGCTCTTCCGGCGCTATGCGGGGGAAGCGTCGCAATGACTCCGGTGGATTATCTTCTGCTGATTCCCGGCGTTTTTTTTGTCGTGATCGCGGCCTACCTGCTCGTTGTCACGGCCGCCGCCTTCGTCTACCGCGCGCCGCGATCCACAAGCGACCTGAGCCCGGCGATGGCGATCGTCATACCGGCCCACAACGAGGCGGGGCAGATCGCTGCCACGGTGCAGTCGATTCTCGCGTGCCGCTACCCGGAGGACCGGCGTCAGGTGTTCGTGATCGCGGACAACTGCGACGATGAGACGGCCGCGGCCGCGCGCGACGCGGGCGCGACGGTCTTCGAGCGGAGCGATACCGCCCGCCGCGGAAAAGGGCAGGCGCTCGACTGGTGTCTGCGCGAACAGCGCGAGGCATTCAGGGACGCGGACCTGCTGGTGCTCTTCGACGCGGACGTGACGGTCGCGCCGGACTGCTTGGTCGAGATGGCAGCGGTCTTCGCGAAACCCGAGGTCGCCGTGGTGCAGTGCTGCTATGGCGTTGCCAACCCGCTCGAAAACTGGCGCACCGCGCTGACCTATGCCGGCTTCTGTCTCATGAACCACGTGCGTCCCGCGGGCCGTTCCTGTCTGGGCGGGTCGGCGGGGCTCAAGGGCACGGGGATGGCCTTCCGGCGCGACGTGCTGCTTGGCTACGGGTGGCCCGCGCACTCGATCGTCGAAGACATCGAGTTCGGGACGTTGCTGCTGTCCGACGGCATACGCGTGGTCTATGCGCCGCGCGCCAAGCACGTATCCGCGATGCCCGCGACCCGCGCCCAGGCCGCCAGTCAGCGGCGGCGGTGGGAATCGGGACGCCTGCAAGTGATTGGTGCGTATGTCCCGTCGCTGTTGGGGCATTTTGTGCGGACGGGCCGCCCGTGTTTCATCGATGCTGCCCTGGACCTTGCCGTGCCGCCGTTGTCGCTGCTTGTAATGCTTCAGACCTTCCTGCTTCTCTTGGCGCTTGCCGTGGGCTCGCCGGTGGGGGAGATCTTCGCGGTAACGCTCGCCGCCACGGCCGTGCATGTGCTCGCGGGGCTCGTCTACAGCCGCGCGCCGCGTGGCGTCTACCTCTACCTGTTTGCCGTGCCGTTCTTCCTGTTGTGGAAGGTGCCGCTGTACGCGAAGATGCTGGTGTCGCCACGGGAAAAGACCTGGGTGCGGACCGCCCGGCGCGGCGAGGACCGCGAATGAGTGGCCCGCGCGACACGCTGCGTGTGCTGGTCGTAGCCGAGGACTGCAATCCCGAGTGGCCGTCGCTCCCGGTGGTCGGGTACAAAGCGGCGCGCGCGCTGGCGGATCATGTGGATGTGACGCTGGCAACACAGATCCGCAACCGCGAAAACATCGAACGCGCAGGCGGTTGCGGCCGGGCCAAGGTGATCTATCTCGATAACGAATATGTCGCCGCGCCACTGCACAAGGCGGCGTCGGTCCTGCGTGGCGGCAGCGCGCTGAACTGGGGCGTGAACGCGGCCTTTGGCTACCCAGCCTATCTGTTCTTCGAGTGGGAAGTGTGGAAACGCTACCGCGCCGCGCTTCGTGCAGGCGAATTCGACGTTGTGCACCGGCTCACGCCTATGACCCCTACACAGGCGAGTCCGCTGGCGAAATGGAGTCCAGTGCCCTTTGTTCTCGGTCCGCTGAACGGTGGACTGCGGTGGCCGGCGGCCTTCCGCGATGCCGCCCGCCGCGAGCGGGAGTGGTTGCACGGGCTGCGCGGCGCCTACCGGTGGATGCCCTACCATCGATCCATGCTGCGCCGTGCCAGCGCGATCCTCGCGTCGTTTGACCACACCATCGCCGGGTTGCCGCCAAGCGTTCGGGGAAAAGTCGTCGATTTTCCTGAGATCGGCGTCGATCCGGACGTATTTCAGGCGCGCTCGACCTCGGCGGCCGGTGACCGGATGCAGTTTGTGTTCGTGGGACGCCTGGTTCCGGTCAAGGCGATCGATGTCGTGATCGAGGCGATGGCGGCCAGCGCCTTGCTTCGGCGTCAGCGGCTCGTGATTGTGGGAGACGGTCCCGAACGGCCGCGCCTTGAGGCGCTTGCCGCAGAGCGTGATCTCGGGGAAGCGGTCCACTTCGCGGGATGGAAGACGCAGGAGGAAGTCGGTTCGCTGTTGCGCGAATCGGACGTGTTCGCCTTTCCGTCCATCAAGGAGCTTGGCGCCGGGGTAGTCGTCGAGGCCATGGCGACCGGGTTGCCGTGCGTGGTCGTCGACTATGGCGCGCCGGGGCGATTGGTGGGGGATGGCGGCATTGTGGTGCCGCTGGAGAACCGCGCCCAGATGGTTGCCGGGTTCCGTAACGCAATGGAGCACTTGGCGGGTGATCCCGATCGGCGGGCGGTCATGGCCGAGGCGGCCCAAGTGCGTGCGCGGTCTCTGTTCCCGTGGGACGCAAAGGCCCGGAAGACCGTGGAGGTCTACGAGTGGGTGCTGGGCCGACGCGCAGACCGGCCGTCGTTCTATCCCGACGGTGCGTGAATCAGCGTCCCGGCGCCGGGACCTCCTGCCAAGTTACGGGCCGGTGTTCCACGAGATCCCGCAGGAGGTTGTCGAGCCGGTCCAGGTGGCGGCGCTCATCAAAACGTAACCGCGCATCCTCCAGGCCCGCTTGCCGGTACTGTTCGCGTAGCGCGTGATTGCTCAGCAACTCGACCAGCCTCTCGGCAGCATAGTCCTCCGCGCCCTCGCGGGTCCAGTCCACCAGGAAGCCCGTCTTGCCGTCCGTGACGACCTCGGGCACGCCGCCGAGATTGGAAGAGACGCAAGGGGTGCCGCAGGCCATCGCCTCCATCTGCGCGACGCCCAGGCCCTCCTTGTCGCTGAGCAGCGCCTTGACCCAGGCCCGCCGCAGCAGATCGACCAGCACAGGGGCCAGCACGGCGCCATGGAACGTGATGTGATCGGCGAGGCCCATCTCAGCGGCCAAGGCGCGCAGGGCGGCTTCCTTGTTGCCGCGACCAACGAGCCAGAGCTGCGCGTCGGGCACGGACGCGCGCACCCGCGCGAAGATGCGGAACAGCCGTTCCTGGTTCTTGTTGTGTCCGAGGCGGGCCACGGTGATGATCGTGGGGCGCGCCTCCTTCGGGACGGACGGATCGGGGAAGAAGCGTTCCAGGCTGATCCCCATGTTGGTTGGGAAGACCTCCTTCCTGACTCCGGCGGCTATGACCTCGCGTTTGGCGTATGCCGACGGTGTGAGGATGGCGCTGCACCGGTCCGTGAGCCACACGAGGCTGCGATGGGGCTGGACGTAATAATCGCTGCCGTGAAGCCACTGGACGACGGGGATCCCCAGTTTCTCCGCGCAGATCGCCGCGGCGATGGCATTGTCGAAGCCGAAATGGACGACCAGCGCGTCGGGTTTGTGCTGCCGGATGCGGCGGCACAAGTCGGCGACACGAATGACTTGGCCGATGCGATTGACAAGGTGGCGGGGGTGTTTCCCGAGCTTCATCTGGCCGGCGCGGCGGATGGCGGCGGGCAGATCGCGCCACGATGGCCGCGACGACGGTGTGCCCGCGGTGATGCGTCCACGAAGCTCGGCGCACCGGCCGTACTCCCACGCCTTGGCCTCCCCGGCGTTGCGGGGCTCGACATGAATCTCGTGTCCGCGTTGCAGGAGCCCCCAGATTTCGTTGTAGACGAACGTCTCGTCCAGGAAGGGAAAGCCTTCGGGGACATACACTATGCGCATCGACGTCTCCTTCGGTATCACCGTACAGTTCACCTTGGAACAAGGAAGCAGCGCCATGTATTCGCCGTCCTGGGGCGGCGTTTCAGCCTTTGCCCCAGGGGCGATGCGTCGCGACGATGTCGCGAATGAAAACGCCCTTCAGGAGGGCCTTGAGCAGTTCCTTGCTCAGGCTGATCGGGCGTCCCTCGCTGGTGTAGAAGTGGGCGAAGGGCAGCGCGCGCACCAGCCCGAGGTGACGCCACGCGAAACAAAGACGCCGGGAGATGCGTCCCGTCAGGCCCGGCTTCGCCTCGGCTGCCAGCGAATCCATCAGAAGGTGCGGATGGAGCGAGAGGTAGAGGACGACATTGTGTCCCGCCAGTATCCCCTTCAAGCTCGGCAGCAGGCCATATTCCGCGCCCTCGATGTCCATCTTGATGAACAGGGGATCATGACCGAGACCGTTGTCCTCGATGAAGCGTCGCAGGGAGATCATTTCGACCTCCCAGCTCGTGGCCGCTTCGGAGAAGAACACGCTGCTCTGGGAATCGCCGCCCCCCGCCTGGCTGCCGAGCTTGAGCGTGCCGTCCGACGACGAGACGGCCTTGTTGTGGAGTTGCAGCCGGGAGGCCCATTCGCGGTCCCGGTTGGCGCGCAGGTTGGCGTCAAGCTCGCGGTAAGCTACCGGGTCCGGCTCAAAGGCGTGCGCCTGACGCGCCCGCTGGGCGGCGTAGAGCGCCGTGGGGCCAATCCAGCCGCCTACGTCGAGGTAATTGGTATCCGGGGTGGCGAAGGCGTCCAGCACCGTGAACGTGGACGGCTCCCACGTTCCCTTTTCGAGGCGCTCCCAGAAGTCGATGTTGGGGGTCACGCGCACGGTGAAGGTCCTGCCGTTTTTGGTGACCTCCCGGACGGGCGCATCGTCGAACGAGGCCCAGTTGGCGAGGAGAAAACGGCGTGCCTCATCGGTCAGGCGCCACAGCTCTTGCGGGGGTAATTCGATGGGGGATCCAGTCGCGGGGGTGATGCGGACCTTTCCTCCAACCTGCTCCGGGGCGCCTCTGTTCACAGGACTCTCCTTTCGCCATGTTGCGGGCATGGTAGCAATTCAGGGAGGTGTCTTTCCATAAACAGGACGGTACTTCAGTGGACAGAGGAAAAAGAGAAAGGCGGCGGGAACCGGGGTGCCCGCCGCCTGGGGAGTACACGTCTCGAATCAGTTGCGCAGCGCCCTGCGGCGCAGGATGCCAACCAGCGCCAGAGAGCCTGCCAGTGCGAGCAGTCCGGCGGTCCCGGCTGCGGGGACTTCCGGACCCTCCCACATGGGCACAATCTTCGGGGCCGGATCGCTGAACAGGAACACCGTGACGGAGTGGGGAGGCAACGTGGTGCTGAAATCCCCGCCGGGCAGATCGGGTTTCAACCCGCGGATCTGCACCATCTCGCTGGTCTCGTTGTCGTCATGGATGCTGTTGGAGTGGAGCTGGTACTGCTCGACGCGCGTCTTGTGGGCGCCCGAGGGCATGTCGACGTTCACGGGCAGACTGTCGTGGATGTTCAAATTGAACAGAATCAGGCTGTATTCCCTGCCGTCCTTGAACGCGAAGGACTGGATGTAGTCGGTGTAGGTGCCGGGTCCGACGTCATTGATGCCAGACTGCGACCACCCGGGGTTGGCGCCGCCATGCGTCGTCGTAATCATGTCGCCGCGCACGGCCATGTTGGCCAGCTCGACGCCCAGCCAAGTGGGGCGCTTCCGGCCGGTGGCGAAGAGGTCGCGCATCATGCCCCAGATGCGTGCATACCCCGCGTCCTTGGTCTTGAAGGAGTAACCGCAGAACAGGAAACTGCACAGGTTCTTGATCCCGAACTCTTTTTGGTACTTGAGCATGTACAGGGGAAGCGCCACACCGCCGGCCTGGCTGGTGAGGAAATCGTTCCGGATGTCGTTGGGGGCGGGGCCGCCGGTCGTGTGGAAGTTGATCTCATACACGGCCATTCGGGTCGATCGGCCCGTGCGCTTGATGTGGTAGTCGCTCTGCTGCACCATGCCGCCGTCGATGTCCCACTGTGCGCGGGCAAAGAGGGGATAGAAGATCTCCTCGACGGTATTGAATGTGTTGAGATGGCCGAAGTAGGGGGCGATGGCAATCTCGTTGTGCGCCGTGCTGCCGCTCTCGATGTCAAACTGCGTGGCGGGATAGCCGGCCTGGCCGCCGATGATCAGGTTGAGCTTGTCATCGTTGAAGAAGGGGCTGCTGCGCATGATCGTGAAGCGATCATGCGCGATGGCGCCCAGGCGCGGTCCGCCCAGGGCCGAGGCGCCCCAGAACGGGTCGCTGCCGCTCGCGGATCCCCACATTTCATTGCCGTACTCGATGTGGATCTCGGAGAACACCGTGGACCACGGCTCGACCTGTCCCAATGCCGCGCGTTTCTCGGCGTAGGGGTTCCCTTGACCGGCCGGTGCGGAAAGGTATGCGACGAGATTGCGCAGCTCGTCCTGCGAGAAGGTCGGGGGCATCACGTACCAGGGCTCGGCATTGATCTCGCGGCACAGTTCGAGGAATTCATGCAGGCTGAAGTCGATGTTTACCGCTTTGCGCTCGTGCGGACGGTAGCCGTGGGTCTTGCGCGCAAACGGCGTGGCAAGCTGGTTGTCCAGGGTGTCGCCCAACTGGGCGCCCCAGTAGCGCAGCACGCCGGGGTTGAGTTCTTTCAGCCGTTTGACCGCCTCGTCGCGGAAGACCGTAGGATTCTTGTCATCGGTGCAGTGCAGCGACAAGTCATCGATCCACACTTCCGACCCGCTTACGGGCAGGTAGAAGCTGAGCACGAGAATCGCGCGCGACGCCCCCGCCGGGGTGGGATACACATCGCGGCCCTCGGGCACGAAGTCGTCCGCAGTGAATTTCTGCCACGCGGTGGTCAGCTCGAAGGTCTTGTCGATGAAACTCGGCGTGCCGTCGTTGCGGTAGAAGCGTACCCTGATGCTGTCACCGTTGCGCTTGCCCTTGGCCCAGAACTCGGCGCGCCAGTTTCCCTTGATGACAAAGAGCTTGTCCGCGGTCGTGTCGCCGTCGCGGTGGTAGGAGTCCATGTAGAAGTCCCACGCAGACATCCAGCCCGCCCCAGGATAGCTCAGCCGCATGCTTTGCGTGCCGGGACTGCCGGGACGCTTGGCGAAGGCGTCGACGCGGGTCATGTCGCCGTTGATGCCGGGAAGGATCTTGCGGGCGATCATGGCGTCCCAGCGTTTGGGCGCTGTGGGCGTCGGGGGGTTCATGTAGAACGTGTAGCGGTTGTTGCCGTTCGGGTCAGGCTCGTGGGTAAAGGCGGTGATGAGCCCCGTGGATCCCTTGGCGTCGCCGTAGATCCACTCATACGAGCCGCCCTGCCAGAAACCCGGCGGCTGCCCGATCGACTGCTCGTCGCGGTTCCAGTTCGCGTCCCAGAAATCCTGCTGCACGCGTGTCGCGGTTGCCCCGTTGGTGATGTGCAGGATGGTGTTGTAGATGCCCGCCTCGAAGCCCGGATTGCTGATCAGGTTCTTGACGATCTGCCCAGCGCCCCAGCGGTCGTGGTGACCGAGATTGATGCCCAGACGCTTGGCCTTCGGAACGACGACCGTATCGCTCACGGTGATGGTCGTTGCGTCGCCTGCGGCGGCCGCGGCGGCGTAGACGGGATCCTGCTGGGAATCCGGCGGATCGGCAGCTTCCCGGCGGGCCGCTTCGACGAGAAGCATCTGGCGTGCCGCCTCAAGTGTGACCGGATCGGGCTGTGCCGCCGTCGGCTGCTGGGCCCCGACAAACGATGCGGTCATGCACCAAATGCCGGTAGACAGGAGTGTTGCCGTCAGAAAACGTTTCGTCATCCCAAGGTCCTCACAGGGTTCGGTTCACCGGACTCCGGGCCGCACCGGCCTGCATTGTGCCGGAATTTATCGAGTGACGTGCACTGTTTAAGCAACTTGCGTGCCTTGCGGCAGGTTGGGGCCTCCGTTGACCAGGCCCAAGCCTTCCCGGGTACGGGCAGGTGACCACAATATCTTGTGTGTGACACAGCAAGGTGTCATCTGGTCCGTCCGTCCCGCCAGCGTGGATTCCATGCGGGCGTCGCCCACAGAGGGTGCTCGCCGTTGCGGGAGATGTCATGGAGTTCGGCATTGTTGTGTAAGTTGAGTGAAAATTGCACTTAGGTGATACACCAAGCGGAGCGCTCTGTTCATCCGGTCCCGCAGTCGGTACCGTATACCCGCCCACGCCGTTCACCCAAGGCGCGGGGAGTCTCGAAGCAGACCGACCATACGCAAAAACCTGCGGGAAGTCAAGGGTGTATTTTCCCCGAAAAGCTCTCTATATTGGCGGAAAAAGTTGCCTGCGCCGCATGTCCTTGGCACGTGGTGGGTTCCGCACGAACGCCAGATATGGTGGTTAGTCGCGAAGCGTGGGCACGTGCCTCGCGGCGCTGGGAAAAGATTACCGCCTGGCGCCGGCGAGGCTGTGAGTGGCGAACCACTGGTGGTCGTTTTCGGTGTTGCGAATCCAGCGCGTCAGGAGTTCGCCCCACGTTACGGGGCACTGAAGCGCTTGCCACGCGGAGGCCGACTCGGAGGATAGGTGCTCGTACAGGCCGGGGTCGCGGGCGAGGCGCAGGGCCTGATCCGCGAGGGCATGCGGGTCGCCCGCGCGGAAGACAAGGGCGCTGGTCTCGTGGATGACTTTGCCTGCGAACATGGGATGGTCGGAGACGAGCAGGGGAGTGCGTGCGCACAGCGCCTCGTAGATCGTCATCGGAAGCCCCTCCGGGTACGCGTGGCGGCTGGGGACGAGCACCGCGTCATGCTCGTGCATCAGCGGGACGACCTGGTTATGCGGAATCCGGCCCAGGAAGCGGACGGCGTCCTGCACGCCGATCCGCTCGGCCATCTCCCGGAAGGTGTCCGGGTCCCCCTGCGCGCCGGCGACCGTCAGGGATGCGTCGATTCCGGTGTGGCGCAGCAGATCCAGCGCTTCGATGCAGTCTCCGAGCCCTTTTTCGGTGGAGAGATGACCCACATAGAACAAGCGGAGCGCGGAACCCGCCGGAAGCGCCTTCTTGGGGGGGTAATTGTCCGGGCGGACCATTGGCGGCCAGTCCCAGGGGACGATCTTGTCTGGCCGCACGCCGATGGCTTCGAGTGACCGCGATGCGTTGACGTTGTGGTTGGCCACCCAGGCGATGCCGGGATGGTTGAGCGCCCGGGCCAGTTGGTGGTTGCGCCAGCGCTGGCGGAGGCCTCGTCTGGGGAAGGAATCCGCCAGGAGAGGCAGCGTGGCCAGCGCGTGCCGGATGCCGTGGCGCAGCAGCGGCACGTGCGGAAACCGGACCACCAGATGGGTCGGCGCGACCTTGGCGACAAGCTCGACCAGTTCGTCGTCGGTTGCGCCGCGCCACAGGGGCAAGCCGATCGTGCGAACGGTGGTGGGGAGGGTCTGGTCGTAGCGCGGCGCGTCCACGCTGATCACGGTCACCTGTTCCATCAGATGCACGAGGCCCGCGACGAAATTGACGGAATACGCCTGGGCGTAATAGGACTCCTCGCCGCCCCGGGCGAAGGTGTAGACGGCCTCGCGGTAGTCACCGAACTGAACGAAACAGATGCGCATGGGCAGGCGTTCCCGGCGCGTGGGCGCCTGTTGGGCTCGACCTGGGGACCGAAGACCTCGACTAGAGCTTGACCACGCGGCAGGAAGCCGGGATCGTCAAGGGTGCGGTCGCGTTTCGCGTGTCCACCACCAGGGACGCTTCGTTGACGATGCGCTGGTAGTCCACCGAGCTGTGATCCGTGATGATGGCAACGCAATCGAAGCCGCCGACGCCCTGGCTCAGGTCGTAGGCGGTCAGGTGCTCGCCAGCCTCTTCAAAGAGCGGCACATAGGGGTCGGCATAGGCAATATCGCCGCCTTTGCGTTTGAGCAGCTCGATGATATCGACTGCGGGCGACTCACGCACGTCATCGATATCCTTCTTGTACGCGACGCCGAGAATCAGGATACGGCTGCCGTTGACGCTCTTCCGCTTCTCATTGAGCGCGCTGGTGATGATCTCAACAATATACTCGGGCATCGAAGCGTTGATGGAACTCGCCAGCTCGATGAAACGCGCCGTGTAATTGATGGTCTTGAGTTTCCACGACAGATAGAGCGGATCGATCGGGATGCAGTGTCCGCCCAACCCGGGTCCGGGATAGAACGGCATGAATCCAAACGGCTTGGTCTTCGCCGCGCCGATGACTTCCCATACGTCCAGGTTCAGGCGGTCACACATGATGGCCAGCTCGTTCACCATGCCGATATTGATCGCCCGGAAGGTGTTCTCCAGGAGCTTCACCATCTCGGCCACCTGGGCGCTCGAGACCGGGACGAGCGTGTCGATGGCGTGGCGGTACAGTTCGATGGCGCGCGCCGTACAGGCCGGCGTGATGCCCCCGATGACCTTGGGGGTGTTGCGGGTAGTATAGTGCTTGTTCCCCGGGTCCACGCGTTCGGGTGAAAATGCCAGGAAGAAATCCTCGCCGACCTTCAGCCCGGTCTCGGTCAGTTTGGGGAGCAGGAGTTCCTCGGTCGTGCCGGGATACGTCGTGCTCTGGAGAACCACCAGCATGCCTTTGTGCAGATGCCTGGCGACGTCCTCCACGGCGGCAAGAATAAACGAGAGATCCGGGTCGGACGTCTTGCGGAGCGGCGTCGGCACACAGATGCAGACGGCGTCGCATGTGTCGAGGGCGGCGAAATCGGTCGTCGCCGAAAAACGCCCGGCATCGAGCAGTTCGCGGATCGCTGCGGAGGGAATGTCGACGATGTACGATTCGCCCGCATTGAGCTGGTCGACCTTCCTCTGGGAAACGTCAACGCCGACCACGTCCAGCCCGCCGCGGCCGAATTCCACCGCGAGCGGCACCCCTACATAGCCTAGACCGATGACTGCGACGCGAATGGCTCGTCCCTCCTTCCTGTGTCCCGCCACGGCGCGCCCAGCGGTGCCGGTGCGCGCTCAGCGCGGATCTTACTGCAAGCCGCTGTGGGGTTCAAGGACCACAGACGGCCGTCTTCGCGTCCGCCACGGCGTCTGCATGGGCTAGCAGCGCATTTCCGGGAAATAATGCGCCTCGATCATCGCGCAGAAGGTGTGGTAGAGGACCAAGTGGTTCTCCTGGATGACCTTGGTCGAGTCTCCGGGGGCCTTGATGGCGATGTCGGCGAAGGCCGCCATCTTGCCGCCCTTGGGGCCGGTGAGGCTGACCACGGTGGCGCCCACCGCTTTGGCGATGGACATGGCCATGAGGCAGTTGTTCGCGTTGCCCGAGGTCGAGATGCCCATCAGGACGTCTTCGGGTTTGAGCAGGGCATAGGCCTCCTGCGCGAAGGCCATGTCCCGCAGGGGGGAATCGTTTTCGACGGCGGTCTTGAGGGATCCGTTGAAGCCCAAGGCGACAGCGGCCAGTCCCACCTCGAGGTTCTGGGCCAGTTCCGCCCCCATCGGCAGTGCCTGGAGCGTGGCCGCCAGCGCGGGGGGCACCGGGCGCTTGCGCTCGAAGCTCTTGCACAACTCGCCGACGATATGCATGGCGTCCGCATTGCTGCCGCCGTTGCCGCAGACCAAAAACTTGCCGCCGCCATCGTAGCAGCGGACCAGTGCCCCGTGCAGCGCGAGCAGCGCATCCACACAGCCGTCGAGACCCGGCCGCCGCGCGAGCATGCCGTCCAGAACGGCCTGTTCCACCGCGAGCAGTTCCATCATCCTTTGCACTCCGTCTTGTCCGGGGCGCCCGCTTCGCCCCGCTTCTTCCACTGGTCGGTAGCTTCGATCCCCTCGAGCTGCTGAAGCAGTGCCAGCAGGAAATCGCGGTTGTCGGCCGAGAGATACCGCATCGTGCCGCCCATGCGCGAAAACGACTTGCAGTACCGGAGGTAGTAGTCCGGGTTGTCCTCTGGCGGCTCGCCCTGTTGCCAGTCCCAATGCGATTCCTGGAGGTCCACCACCACCATGAAGTGGTTGTCGATATGCCAGCCTTCCTGCAGGGCGATGTTCTGGCTCATCGAGAGGGATTTCTCGAAGATCATCGGGGACATCACGGCGGAGCCAACGGACAGATAGACGCCGCCGTCGATATTGAACACGTTCTTCGCGAAGGCCAGAAAATCGCGCTGCGCTGCGCGGCCGATGGCGGCGCCATCGTTCATGCCGTGGCAGTAGATGATGTCGTGACCGATCATCGGATGTCCGGTAAAGGGGACGCCCATCCGGTAGGCCGCCGACTGCAACCCGTACTGCTTGTAGGGATGAGGGAGCGCGTACCAGCCGGGCTGGAGGCCGCACTCGGTGATCTTGCGCAGGAAATCGGCCGCCGCCGCGGCCTTGTCGAGGTCCCGCGTGTCGGCCATCGCGGCCTGGAGCGTCTCAGGTGACGGGATCTCGCAGCCCTCGTTCTCGACGAATTTGCCGACCGCCTCGCCGTAGCCGAGCCCCTCGTAGGCCCCCGCCACAATTGCCAGGTTGATGTTGAATCCGGTTTCTTCCCAGATGCCGAACTGCCCCTGGGCGGTGTTCTCCTTGACGTCCTCGCTGCTGCATCCCTGGAAGGCAAACTCCCAGTCGTGGATGATGCCCGCGCCGTTGGTCGCCAGATGCGTCACCCAGCCCTTCTTGATCAGCTCAATGAAGACCGGTGCGAGGCCGTTCTTGATGGAATGCGCCCCGAACGTCAGCATGCGCGACTTGCCCGCCTCCCGCGCCGCCCGCATGCGATCGACCGTCTCGGTCAGGATCCGCTGCCCAACCTCGCCGAGCGAGCGCGGCTGCGCCGTGGGGGGAATGTGGTCGCGCTCGATGAAAACCTTGTTCTTCCGCTCGCTGAGCGGCTTGACATGCAGGCGGTGGCGATCGAACTGTGGATACGGCATGGTTCTCTCCTGGAAATAGACCGGGTTGCCGGGGCGGCGTGCAATGCGTCCCCAAGACAACGCAGAGCATACCATAGTGACGGGGCGGATTCCGAGTTCGCGCACCGGGAATCCAGCAGACGAGACAACACTGCAGGGGTAGTGATTTTCGAGTTTTGCTTGTAAACGATGGGGATGTGTGCTATCATGTGGACATAGCGTATCGGGCAAACGCGGAAAATCCCGTAAAACAGGAATGGGCGTGGGGCTTTTTGTCCACGGCGCAGGGGCGCTCAGTCAGTGAACAGACCAACAGACGACTTGCTTCGTGACGGGGTGTCCCGTCCGAGTGGCCGGAATGGGACCGCGAAGCCGCCGCAACGCGAGGCCCTGGAGTCTTCCGGCTGCCCCTACCGGCCTAATGTGCTGGTGGTCGATGACTTGCGGGAGAACACCGAACTGTTGCGCGCCCTCCTCACGCCCAAAGGCTTCGCGGTGCGGGTCGCCCACACGGGCGGGGAGGCCTTGGAAGCCATCCGGGCCGAGCGCCCGGACGTGATCCTGCTGGACCTTGTGATGCCCGACATGACCGGTTTTGAGGTCTGCCGCGAGGTGAAGGAATCTCCGCAGACCCGCCATATCCCCGTAATTGTAATCACAGGTCTGGCCGAGCGGGAGGCCAACCTCAAGTCGATCGAGGCGGGGGCCGACGATTTTCTCATTAAACCTTTCGACACGGTGCTGCTTGAGGCACGGATCCGTGCCTGCCTGCGTACGAAGATGCTCCAGGACCAGATCATGAGTTACCAGGAGCAGTTGCTCGAGGCCAACCACAGCCTCGAACAGTGCGTGCGGGAACGGACCGCGCAGCTCGTGCGGACCCAGCAGGTGACCGTATTCAGTCTCGCGAAACTCTCCGAGAGTCGCGACACGGAGACCGGCGAACATCTGGAACGCATGCGGGGGTACGCGCGGGAAGTCGCGCTCCAGCTTCGGGCCATGGGCAGTTTTCCCGAAATCGATGGCGACCGCTTCGTGGACGCGTTGTACGAGTCGAGTCCGTTGCATGACATCGGCAAGGTGGGCATTCCCGACAGGATTTTGCTCAAGCCGGGCAAACTGACGCGGGAAGAATATGCGATCATGAAGAGCCACACGCTCATCGGCGGCGACACCCTGCGCTCGGCGGATATCGAGGCGGGCCAGGAGTCGTTTCTTGCCATGGGCCGCGATATCGCCTATTTTCACCACGAGTGGTGGGACGGCACAGGGTATCCGATGGGTCTGAAGGGATCGCAGATCCCCTTGGCAGCCCGGATTGTGGCAGTAGGGGATGTTTATGACGCGCTGACGTCGAAGCGGCCGTACAAGAACGCGTTCACGCATGAGGAATCGCGCGAGACGATCCTGCAGGGACGGGGAACGCACTTTGATCCGGTTGTCGTTGATGCCTTCCTCGCGTGCGAGGAGCGTATCATCCGCGTACGGGAGCAGTTCCGGGACACCGGGGGGCTACCGCCTCTGGTATCGTTCGTGAACACACTGGAACGATGGTCGGGAACTGAAGGGGAAAAGAAGGCGCTGCGCCGGTAGCGGCTAGTCCTCGGCACCATAGGCGCGCATCAGCAGCAGGTAGAATTCCGCCGACGTCAACGCATCCACCCGCAGCTCCCGGGGCGCGGAGCCGTCTTCTCCGTTGACATCTGCCAGCATGCGTTCGACCGTTTCGCGGAGCAGCGGGCGCGTGGCGATGCCCGGAGCCGCCCAAGCCCCCTCCAGAAGGATGCCGACACGTTCGGGGAAGGTCCCCGCCTTGCCGGTATCCAGCCTCGCCTCCAATACGGGGAGCATGCGCGGCGCGCCGGGGCGGACCAACTCGGCGAACATGAATGCCCGGGGCACGTCCAGGCGGATGTCGCCTTCTTCGGTGAAGCAGGCAAACTCGACCAGCGTGCGCAACTCGCCGCGGCGCTCGCGCCATTCTACAGGCACGGCAAGACCCGTTCCTTCGGCTATGGCAATCGCGGCCGACATGCCGAGATAGACCGCAACCAGATTGTCCGTGGTCTGGGCATCGCGCATGAGTGCGGGGCTGAAGGTGTGGAGCGGCCGGCTCGTACGCGCGTCCGTCCAGCGAACGAGGAAGTCGGCGGCGCTGGTCACTGCCGGATGCAGCTCGCGCCAGAAGGCCGCGCGGAGGGCAGCTTCGTCGCCCAAGGCCCTGCGCGCGATCTCCCACAGAAACCAGGCCGTTGCCTCGATGTCCTGGACAAGGTGGGGCGCTCCCTCGACGCCGTTGGCGTAGCACGCCGCGGGAAGCGAACCGTATGCACGCACCTCGGTTGCGTCCAGGCGCTGCGTGCCAGCGTGAAAGGCCGTGAGCGCGCGCGCCAGGTCGTCGCGTCCCGCCGCCGTGAACGCCTCGCTGATCCAGACGCCGTTGCGCGGCCAGTCGAGACAGCGCGGCGGCTGGGTCTCCGGGCTGCGGACGACGGATCCAGTGGTCCGGTCGCGGCACATGCCGATGGTCAGCAATGCCCGTTGCACGAGCGCCCGTTCGCGGGAACCCGGTGGGGCGGGCAGGCGCATCGTGTCGAGCCACTGCTGCCAGTGGTGGCGCATCTCGGCCGCCAGAAGGGGAAAGGGCCGGTCCACAAACCGCTCGAGGGTCTCCGTCGCACCCGCGTAGTCCCGCCCGAACGCGATCAGCACCGTCGCTTCGTAGGCTTCGCCCACACGGGTCAGGGTGACGGCCGCGGCCGATTGGCACTGCCCCCAAGAGCCCCGCTGTTCCGAGAGCGTCCCGCCATCCACCTGGCTCCAGACGTCGCCGTGTCCCGTTGGGCTGCACGTAGCCTGCAGGAAGCCCTGCGGAGAGGCTGTCACGGCGTACACTCCCGGAGAGAAGGACATCCACTCGCCCGGAAGACCACCGGTGTCCGCAAGGCGCTCCGCCTGTTCCCAGTCGTCAGCGGTCAGACGCTCGGGCCGGAAATGGACGATACGGTCGTGCGCGTCGATGAAGGCCGCGAAGTCGTTGGCGGCGTCGAAGGCCCAGTCCGCGACGGGCCACTCCGGGATAATCCGCGTGCACGGGGTGATGTTCTGGTACCAGTACACGGAAGGCGATGTGGACGGCCCGGTTACGGAGAGGTGTAGTGCGACGACATCTGCGCCCGGGACCACCACGATGGATTGGGTGGCAGTGATCTCGCCGCCGGGGGTGGTCGTGCGGACGGTCAGCACGGGGTCATCGGCGGTGGTGAGCGCCTCCACGGGAGTCCAAGGCGACCCTGTCAGCCAGAGCGTCTGCCCGTCGGCGCGGATGGCCCACATCGCGCCATGTTCGCGCGGGATGCCTTTGGTCGGCAAGGCCGCATCACGGGCGCTGTAACTGATCTGGTTCGAGTACCCAGGGCTGGGCCAGCGGCAGAGGGCGAGCCGCCCGAAATTGTTGATGCCCACGGTCAGGGCACCGTTCCCTGCAATCGCGGTGACATCGGAGGGGCCAAACAGGGACTCGAGTGGCGGTGGATCGGCGGCGAGGGCCGCCATGGACAGCAGGAACCCCAATGCGAGCGTCTTCACGGCTGGTCCTCCTGGACGGCGAGGTGTCCGGCGAACTCAAGCCGATTCTCGACGATCAGACCGGTGATTTCCACGCGGCCCAGATGCTGCAAGCGCCCGGCGATTTGGGCGTGCCCGCTTCCCGGAAAGGGGCGGTCAACCGGACGAAGAAGCTCCAGTTCCTCAAGCTGTAGCAGGAGGGCCTGCGCCGCGTGGGCCGCCTTGCCCCAGTCCAGAACGAACATGGCGTCCGCCTCGACAGGCAGAGACGGCGTGACGGCCGTCGCGAAGTCGGCCATCAGCGGTTCCTGGGTGGTTGCGACCCACAGGGCCTCGGTCTGGCCCAGATGCAGGGACGCTTTCTCGCTGAACCACGGGACAATGAGCCCGGGGCGATGCTCCCATTCAAAGGGCACGGCCAAGTCCGGCGGCAGCAGCGCGGCCCAGGGATGCAGCCCCTCCGGGGAATGCTCCGGCCGCATCAGCCACGCCACGATGGGCAGGGGCGGAAAGACGCTGAGGTCGAAATCGGCGATTCCGATGCACTGCTCCCCGGGCACGATCGAGGCGAGGGCCTCGAAGGACGGCGTTCCCCAATGCCGTACCAACGCGTTGGCGAAGCGGGCGGGCCGTTCCATCGCGGGCAACGATGCGGCCTTGCGCCCGGCGGCGCGCAGCAGGGCCGCCAAATTCCGGCCGTCCCCCGCGGCAAGGAGACAGACGGGTGGAACGGGCCACGCGGCAGGGGTCACAAGGCGGGACCGCCCGCCGG
This sequence comes from Candidatus Hydrogenedentota bacterium, assembly GCA_052033955.1. GTDB lineage: Bacteria > Hydrogenedentota > Hydrogenedentia > Hydrogenedentales > SLHB01 > JBPOJD01. The sequence continues at coordinate 75,012 of JBPOJD010000005.1, read as the reverse complement.
AGAGCGCAAGCCGGAGCGAGCCGGAAACGGGCAGGCCGTCGGCCCCCTGAAAGTGGAGGCGCACCTCCTCAGGAATGTGCGCGGTGAAACGCAGCTCCCTTGGATGCCCGGCGCGGCCAATGCGGGCCGTGGTGACCTCCGCCGCAGTCGCGAGGTCGGCCGGGGACGTCGCGGCGACCACAAAACCGTCACGCCATGTGTAGAACAACTCCCGGTGCCGGTAGACGCGCGTGTCTTGTATGGTTGTGCGCGTCGAGAGGTGCAAGAGATGGGCCGCGCGCACCAGCACGCCCGGCCGCACGCAGAAGCCCCGTTCATCGCCGCGTTGCCACGCGACCAATCGGGGCCCGAGCCAGACATTCCAGCGCCCGGGCGTCGGGCGGATGCCCACGGCGCGGCGGAAGGTCGCGCTGAGACCGGCCAGAGGGTGGGGGCCCGTCTCCATGAGGATGGCCATGGTGTCGGACTGCTCGATACCGGCCCAGAATTGCCCGAAGTCGTCGCTTGCGGCAAGCCAGTCCGTGTCAGCGGGGGCGTACCCGTACCGATCCGAGGTCTTCAGGCGCGTGTCGACCAGCGCGGTCAGGGCCAGGATTGCGAACACCGCGGCGAGCGGCCCCCATCGCTTGAGACGGTGACGGAGCGGGGGAGCTTCGTTGGCGCGCGCTGTTTCCGGCATGGACGTCAGGAGGCCTCACCCGACCGACGCCAGACCGCCTCCTTTTCCTCTTCCATGCGGGCCGTCAAGCGGGCGACGTCGGCGCTCAGTTCGTCGTTCAAGGCCCGGTATTCCTCCGGCGTGGCGGCCTTGGCGATCCTGGCCTCCATCGCAAAGCGGGTCTCGGCAATCTTCGACTCGTAGAGGCTGGCAATGTCCGCGATCTGCCGGCGCTGTTCGTCGGTCAGTACCGGCGCGGGCCCCTTCTCCCGTTCCAGCCGCTCCATTGCCTTCTCGTATGCGCTTTTCATAGGTTTCCCCTGAGGTCTAGCAGCCCGTTGATAAACCCAGTTTCAGGCTACGCGCCGCAATTAGGGCGTCTATAGATTTCGTCGCGTCGTTTGGTCGCGATAGCCGCACACAACGGCCGATCGTGGCGGCCAGCGCTCTCGGAAGGCCGTCTATCCCATCAAAAAGTGCGCAAATGGCTTGGCGGATTGCAGCCGCCAGACCGCGCGGGGTGCCGGCTCCCATGCGTTGGCGCAGGACGAGCCCGAGGTTGAATGCGCCGACGTGGATGAGCAGCCGTTTGAGGATGTTCTCGCGGCCGCGCAGCCAGCATCTTCGCATCTTGCCGGTGACGTAACAATGAGCGAAGCTGCGTTCGAGGAGTTCGCCCCGATCTCGCAAGAGTGCCTTGCCGCGTTCGCTCCGGATGCGCTGGCGGTTGGCGTAGATGTTGGTGCGGGTGGCTTCTTTGCCCTTCCAGCGGCGACGGCCGCGATTGGGTTCGCTGATGCAGGTCCGAAGACCTTGGTCGCGCAAGCCTTCTATTACGTCGTTGGAATGGTAGCCTTTGTCCGCCACGACTTCGCGGATGCGGCGGGGATACATCTGACGACGAGCGTCGCGTTCTTCGGCCGCAGCATCAAGATTGCCCCGCACACCGTCGAGGGTCTTCTCGAGCGTCTTGGTATCGCCTTCATCGGCGCCGTGAAGCGCCACCTCGACCACCGCGCCCGTGTCCATGTCTACCGCATGCTCGGCCTTGTGGGCGAGATGGGTCCGGCCGTCCTTCATCTTGGTAATGCGCGCATCGGGGTCGTGCGGATGCGTCCAGTCGTCGTTCGAGCCCTTCTTGGGACGCTTGCGGTCGAGTTTGGCGAGGTCCTCGCGGGCAGGCGTCTCGATACCCGATGCCTTGGCGAGCCCCGTCAGGTACTCTTCGTAGCCCTCGCCCGTATCCTGCCGCACGATGCTGCGCAAGGCCGCATTGGCCTCCAGCGTCGTCGCATCCACACCCAGCGTCTTGCCCTTGAGCAGCCCTTCCATCGCCAGCGTCGTCAGCACCCAGTGGAAAATCGCGCGGTGCGTGTCCAAGTCGATGCGGTGGCGTGTGCGCGACAGCGTCGAGTGATCCGGCGTGGGCCGGTCGAGCGGGTAGTCCAGAAAGCGCCGCAGCGTCAGCGAATCCTCGACGCGCCACGCAATGCCGCGTTCGGAGTCGATGCCCTCGAAGTAGCCGATCATCAGCATCCGGAAGTACACCCCCGGCGGCAGACCCGGACGGCCCACCTTGTCCGCGTAGAACGGTCGACAATGGTCTTCGCAGATCCGGTCGAACTCATGCTCGGCCAACAGCGCATTGAGCTTGTCATAGAATACATGCCCTGGCCCCTGCGCCAACGCCTGCGTCGGCACCCACATCGTCTCCTGCTGTGATTCGTCTTGTCTGCCCAACGCCATATCCACTCCTCCCGATGTCCCGCCAAAACCATGCAAAACATCCGATGATCTGTCAAGAGCTTTGAGTCCGAAAACGGGACTTTATCAACGGGCTGCTAGACGTTAAACTCGTCCTGCAGGACACTTGCAATAAAACGTTCGACGGAGACGGGATAGTACCGGCTGTCGGGAGCGATGATCACCCCTGTGGTGATATCCTCGTGCCGTTCGAGGTCGTCGAGTACCTTGCTCAGAAGGCGGTCGACGGTCTCGTTGCACTGCGAGACGCTCAGGTGGTCCGAGGTGCATTCCACGGGGCGTCCGCGAAAACCGAGAAAGCCAAAGAGACGTCCGGCAATCGCGACATCGACATTCTCCTCGCCAAATACTTCCCGGTAGCTCGGCTCGTAGTGCGCGGGCCGAAGAACAAAGCGCGGCGAGACGTGGATGATGCCCCGGACCTTGGTCGATTGGGCCGATGCCTCGATCGGCGGGCCAAGGCACACATACGGCAGCTCATGGTAGCCAGTCACAATGCCGTGGGTGGGCCGACGGACCACCTGCGTGCGGCGGTACAGGTCCCGGATCTCTTCATTGTCCAGAGCCATCGCTCTAAGAGCACTCCTTGAACTCAATTCGCGTGAAGGGCGTCCCGGCGGCGGTGCGGAGGGTCCATGGCCATCCCACGCACTTCCTCAACGCACTTGGGTTGAACGTGCGGTTCCATTCGCCTCGACATGGTGAAGATTTGCTGCGGTCAGAGTGTACCGCACGCGCCGAGGCCGCAACAACCTCAGGGACCGGGCTGGGGGCCGTCGAACACGCCGACATGCCGCAACCCGACGTAATTCCCTTGCGGGTCCACGCTGTAGATCACCCGGACGGAGTCCCCGGCATTGAGCCGGGTCCAAGGGCCGTAGCCGGTGGCAAACTGTTCCGCCCGAACGACTCCGGGGCCAAGCTCAATGTCGATGTCAACCACGTACGTCGCCTCGGCACGCAGGAGGTGGTCGACGCTCTTTTCCGTCACGGTTCCCAGGCCGTCCCGGGTGGCCGGGCCGAAAACACCGTCGCGGGCGCCGTGCAGCGCGAGCAGGAGCAGCAGGAAGGCCGCGATCCCGCCGTAGACCACCGCGAGCCGGTGGCGGGCAGACAAGCGGATACCCCCCGGTGCGGCAGCCGCCAGGTGCCGCGGCCGGGGCAAATCGTCGAGACGTCTCCGATCATATTTCACAGCCATCAGATACCTCCCGGAAGTCCGCACACCGGGCCTCTCCCATATGGTACCTCACGCGCATGCCGCGTGGAACACTTACGGATGAGGCGCGGTTTCTTGACACACGTGGCGGCTGTCTTCCACAATCGTCTGTCTGGAGTTGACGTGGGGAGCATCGTACAGGGTTCTGGAGCCGGTGCGTGGCGGCCTGAAGCGACCCGGCGGCAGGGAGCGTTATGAACATCTTCATTGCGGGAGGGGGACGCGTCGGTTTCCATCTGGCCCGGTTGTTGGCGGGGGAGAACCACGATGTCACGGTCATCGAGGCCAATCCGGACCGGGTCGAGGTGATTGACTACACGCTTGACGTCCGGACGGTGCATGGCAACGCGGCGAGCGTGATGCTCCAGAACGGGGCCGGCGCTGGCAAGGCCGACCTGTTTGTTGCGGTCACGGGCATGGACGAGGCGAACCTGGTGGCGGCCGCCACCGCGAAGGGCTTGGGGGCCCACCGGGTGATGGCCCGGGTGGACAACCCGACCTATATCGAGTCGACCATCCTGTATGAGACGATCCTCGGGATCGATTTCATTCTCAGCCCCGAGGCTCTGGCGGCGATGGAGATTGCCACCTACATCGAAAACCCCGGAATCGTCGCCACGGAAGTGTTCGGCCGCGGCCGGGTGAAGATGCACCAAATCCGGGTGCGCAAGAATCCCCTCGCGGAGCACGAGACCCTCAAGGACCTGGAACTTCCCCCCGGGGTGTTGCTGGGGATGATCACACGCGACGCGATGACCTTCGTGCCGCGCGGTGATGCGAGTGTCAAGGTGGGCGATCTGGTGACCCTGATCGGCGAGCGCGACCGTATGGACGCGGTGGTCAAGCTTTTCCGGGGTGAAGAGGTCTACCCCAACCACTCGATTGTGATCATGGGCGGCAGCAGCGTGGGCCAGCATCTGGCGAACATACTGGACCACCAGCAGCGCAATGTGAAGATTTTCGACTGGAACATGCAGCGGTGCGAGGAACTGGCGGCCAAGTTCCGGCGCATTCAGGTGATCTGCCGGGATGCGACCTCACGCGACGCCCTTTCGCAGGAACATGTAAACGAATGCGACATCTTCGTGTCCGCGACGAAGGACGATGAGCGCAACATCATGGCGGGCGTTCTGGCCAAGGAAATTGGTGTTGGGCACTCGGTCGCGGTGGTTCACCAACCGGACTTCGCGCCGCTCGTGGCGCGCCTGGGCATCGACCACGCGGTCACTCCACGGTCGAGCATTGCCAACCGTGTTCTCAAACTCGTGCATCAGGGAAGCATCACTTCGCTGGCGGTCCTGGAAGAAGGCAGCGTCGAAATCGTTGAGTTTGCGGTCCATGGCGATGCGCCGGTCATAGGGAAACGCCTGCGCGACATCCGGTTTCCAAACGGATCCTTGGTTGCGGCCATCCTGCGCGGGGATCATGTCATTGTGCCGACCGGCGACGATGAGCTGCACGCGGACGACTCGATGATACTGATCTCCGGCTCGGATGTGCTGGAAGCGGTCCAAAGGCTGTTTCAGCGATGAACGGCCGCATCATCGCGAAGTACCTCGGGCATTTTTCCATTGCCATCGGTCTGTTGATGCTGCCGTCGGCGGCTTGGGCCGTGTGGTTCGGCGAGTGGGGGGCGCTGGCGGGCATACTCATGGCGATGGCGATCTCTTGTGCCATTGGCGTGGGGATGTCCGCCGTGGGTCGCACGGCGTCGTCGCAATTCTACCAGCGCGAGGCGCTGGCGCTGGTTGGGGTGGCGTGGCTGTGGATCGCGGCAATGGGGGCGCTGCCCTTCCTGTTTGCAGGGGTCCTCGGGCCGGTGGATGCGTACTTCGAGAGCATGTCGGGATTCACGACGACCGGCTCGACTGTTTTTGTGGATATCGAGGCTGTGCCGAAATCCCTGTTGTTCTGGCGCTCGTTCACCCACTGGATCGGGGGCATGGGAATTATCGTGCTGTTCATCGCCGTGCTGCCCTACCTCGGGGCCGGCGGCAAGCAGCTCTTCCGCAGCGAATCCCCGGGTCCTGATCCGCGCGGCCTCAAGCCGCGGATCAAGGACACGGCATCCATCCTTTACAAGATCTACCTCGGGCTGACCGCAGCGCAGACCGTTGCGCTGATGGCGGCGGGCATGTCGTTCTACGATGCCCTGTGCCATACCTTCGGCACCTTGGCCACGGGCGGTTTCTCGACCCGCCAGGCCAGCGTCGGCGCGTATGACAGCCTGGCCGTCGAACTCATCATCATCTTCTTCATGATCTGCGCCGGGACCAATTTCGCGCTGTACTTCGCTGTGCTGCGCGGTCAGTGGAGGACCTTCTGGCAGGACACCGAGTGGCGCGCGTACATACTGGTGCTCTCGGTATGCACCGTACTGGTGACGGCCAATCTCATGTGGGGCGCGTGGCCCGCGGCCGGCGCCGGGGTTGACGAGCCGCGCGGACTCGGGACGGCCCTTCGTTCCGCGGGGTTTCAGGTGGTCTCCATCATGACCACGACCGGCTACGGGACCGAAGACTTCGACGCTTGGCCGCACTTTTCGCGTATGCTCCTGCTGCTGTTGATGTTCGTCGGCGGGTGTGCGGGGAGCACCGGCGGTGGCATGAAGGTCGTGCGTCTCATCATGGTCGCCAAGATGGTCTACTGGCGGCTGGAGTGGACCTTCCGTCCCAAGACCGTGCGCGCCATCCGCGTGAGCGGACAGGTCATTGACGAGAACATCCAGCGGTCGGTATACGCCTTTTTTGTCTTGTATGTAGTGTGTTTCGCGGGTGGCTGCCTGCTGATGTCGCTGCTGGGACTGCCCTTCCAGACGGCTCTGAGCAGCGTGGCGGCCACGCTGAACAACATCGGCCCCGGCCTGGAGATGGTTGGGCCGGTAATGGACTTCAGTGCGATCCCCGCCGCGGGCAAGGTGCTGCTGTCCTTCTTTATGGCGCTGGGGCGTCTGGAGCTGTTCGCCCTTTGCGCATTCTTCGTTCCTTCCTTCTGGCGGCGACAATAGCCGTCCATACCGCAGTTCAGTCCTGCGCCCGCCCGAATACCGCAAATAGGGATCGTGCGGCATTTGGGCATATTTTCGTAAGTGTCTACGAAATCACTCGTTAACAGTGGTGACGATTTCGGCACGGAACATGCTCTCTACGAGACAAATGCGCACCGACGCTGGATTGAAAATTGTAGGAACGCTCACGGCGGGGCTGCTGGCCGCCCTTGCACCCTTCGGGGCGGCCGCGGCCCTGCCGACAGTTGAACTGCACCGGGCTGAAACCCGTGTTGCGCCCGGCGAGTCCCATGTAGTGACGGTGCGGGTGACATGGAATGGCGGCGCGAATGAATTCAAGGTGCAGCCGGTGGACGTCAACCCAGTCGATTGGGGCGCCGTTAAGGTAGTGGCGTCGACGGGGCGGTCCGAAAACGGGCAGCATACGGTCGAACAGACAGTTGAAATCGTAGCCAACGAACCCGGTGACTACCAAGTCCCCGAGTTTCGTATAGGTCTCTCAGACCCCGAGGCCACGGTCCCCTCGGAGTTACCAGACAGTGAGACGACCCTCCCTGACCCTGGCGCTTACCCCATGCTCAAGACGGACCCGTTCCCCCTGCGGGTCCGGTCAGACTGGTCTAGTGTCTGGTACTTCGGTGGCCTCGGGGCCCTCCTCCTTCTTGTTGCGGTCCTGGGCGGTCTGGCGGTGCTTTGGCGCCGCCAGGCCCGCTTGGGCAACGCAGCGCCTTCTCCCGCTTCTGCCATGATTGACAACGCCCTTGCGCGCGCAAACGTGTGCCGTGTAAAGGGCGAGTTTTATGAGTTCTACCTTTCCCTGCACGAAGCCGCCACCCTCGCATGCGCCACCTCGGCGCTCACGGATCGGCTGGCCCAACGCGCCCAGGATTCGGGTTACCGCGGTTTCGTGCCCACCCACGACGACATGGAAGGCGACCTGCGGGACGTAAAGCGGTCGCTCGCCACCCTTTCGAAGGAGGATGCACGGCCATGACCCTCAGTGTCGAGACGATCCGGCGTAATGTGGAGCAGCACGCAGGCTTCATCCAGCGGCTGCGCGAAGAAATCGGCAAGACCATCGTCGGCCAGCAGTACATGATCGACCGGTTGCTGGTGGGCCTGCTGGCCAACGGTCATGTCCTGGTCGAGGGCGTGCCGGGACTGGCCAAGACGACAGCCGTGAAGACCCTCGCCGAGTCGATGGACTGCCGCTTCTCGCGCATCCAGTTCACGCCGGACCTGCTTCCGGCGGACCTCATCGGCACGCTTGTCTACAACCCGCAGACGAGTTCCTTCACAACGAAGAAGGGCCCGATCTTCGGCAATATCATCCTGGCAGACGAGATCAACCGCGCCCCGGCCAAGGTGCAGAGCGCGCTGCTCGAGGCCATGCAGGAGCGGCAGGTGACCATCGGCGACACGACGTTCCCGCTGGACGAGCCGTTCATGGTGCTGGCGACGCAGAACCCCATCGAGCAGGAGGGAACGTACAACCTTCCGGAGGCCCAGGTGGACCGGTTCATGCTCAAGTTGAAGGTCACCTATCCGACGCGCGCCGAAGAGCGCGAGATCATGGACATGGTGGACGTCCTCCACACGCGCGCGGTCACCAAGGCGGTCACCAAACAGGAAATCCTCGCCGCGCGCGAAATCGTCAACCAGATCTACGTTGACGACAAGGCCAAGAACTACATCGTGGACATCGTCCAGGCCACGCGGCATCCCGAGACCTTCGGGCTGAAGATGGGCCACCTCATCGAATACGGTGCCTCGCCCCGCGCCACGCTCTATCTCCAGCAGTGTGCGCGGGCGCTGGCGTTCCTGCAAGGCGAGGGCAACGTCTTCCCGAACGACGTCAAGCAGGTGGCCATGGACGTCCTGCGTCACCGCGTCATCGTCACGTACGAGGCCGAAGCCGAAAACATGACCAGCGAAGACATCATCCGGAAGATCCTCGAGACGGTTCCCGTCCCATAACGCGCAGGAGCAGTGCCGTGATACCGCAGGAAGTCATGCAGCAGATACGCCGGATCCAGATCCGGACCAGCCGCATGGTGAACGACATCCTGGCCGGGCAGTATGAGAGCGTGTTCAAGGGCCAGGGGATGGAGTTCCGCGAGGTCCGCGAATACGTCCCGGGCGATGACGTGCGCATGATCGACTGGAACGTCACCGCGCGGACGGGGCATCCGCATGTCAAGGTGCTGGCCGAGGAACGCGAGTTGACGGTCATGCTCGTCGTGGACGCCAGCGGGTCGGGCCGTTTCGGCAGCGTAGGGCGCTTCAAGAACGAGCTTGCCGCGGAACTGTGCGCCGTGCTGGCCTTCTCCGCGATTCAGAACAATGACAAGGTTGGTCTCATAATCTTCACCGACGACGTCGAGCTGTACGTTCCGCCTTCCAAAGGGCGCCGGCACGTGCTCCGGGTCGTCCGTGAAGTGCTGTACTTCAACCCCAGGCGCTCCGGGACGAACATACCGCAGGCGCTGCATTTTCTCAATGGCGTGATGCGGCGCCGGGCGGTCGTGTTCCTGGTCTCGGACTTCATGGCCGAGGGATACGAAGCGGCCCTGCGCATCGCCAACAAGCGCCATGACGTCATCGGCGTGACGGTTACGGACCCCCGCGAGGAGTTTCTGCCTGACGTGGGGCTGGTATCCCTGCACGACGCGGAGACCGGGCGGGAAGCGTTGGTCGATACCAGCGACCAGGAGGTCCGCCGCGCCTACACGGAGGCCGCGCTCCAGCGATCGGCGCAGCGCGAGGCCGCGTTCCGGCGTGCGAAGGTGGATGCCATCCATGTGCGCACGGATGAACCGTATACCGGCGCGTTGTACCGGTTTTTCCGGATGCGCGAACGGCGGCAGGTGTATGCATAGGCGGGCGGTCTGCATGATGGCGTTTCTTGTGGTGTGCGCGGGCGCTGTGGCGCTGCCGCCGCTGGACGCGCATGTTGTGCTGGAGCCGCCAGCGATCGCGCGGCACGAGGGCGCGGTCTTTTCGATTGTTGTGGAGAGCGCCGCGGACGTCTCCGTGACCATTCCGCCCATGGCCGGAAAGTTCGGAGGCGTTCGCGCCGACGGCCCGGTGCGCACGGTGGAGCCGTTGCCGGACGGGCGGGCGCGCACCATCGAGCAGTACCGGCTCGAACCCATCGAGCCGGGGGTGTACGCAATCGAACCGGCCATCGTGCAGATCGGCGAGAACCTGACGCACGTGATCCCTTCGCCGGCGTTACGGGTGAGGGACCTGAGTGAGGACGAACTGGAGGCCTTGGCGGCCATAGCCCCCAACGCCGCCCTGAGGACGCCCCCTTCCCGGACGGGCGTGGTTGTTGCGTCCGTCGCGGTGCTGGCCGCGTTGTTGGCGATGCTGTGGATGATGCGGCGGCGCGGGAGCGCGGTGGGCGGACCGGTCGAGGCGCCTGTAGCCCCGTGGGACGCCGCGCTGGCCCGGCTCGATGCACTCGACGCCCAGCGTTTGCCCGAGAAAGGGCAGTTCGGGCCGTATTACGTGCAGTTGTCGTCGATCTCGCGTCGCTACATCGAAGACCGTTTTGCGGTGCATGCCCCCGAGCAGACCACACCGGAATTTCTGGAGGCGGCCAGCGTGGGCGGCTTCCTGACGCCTGAACACGAGCAGTTGCTTGCCCACTTCCTGCGCCATGCGGACCGCGTCAAGTTTGCGCGATACGTCCCGACGGTGGACGAGATGCGCCAGGGAATGGATGCGGTACGACGCTTTGTGACCGACACCGCGGGGAGCGGAGAAGATGCGCGGGAGGACGCAGCATGAGCGCCTTCCAGTACACCGGCTTCGCCAATCCCTGGTTACTGGCGCTGCTCGTTCCGGTCGCGCTGCTGCTTGCCCTCGAAGTCACGAGCCGCCCCTACGGCTCGCTGAGCGTCTCCACCGGGGAGACCTTGCGGCGGATCGGAGGCAGTCCGCGGCGGTGGCTGCGCCACCTTCCGTCCGTATTGCGGGCGATTGGCCTGGCGCTGCTGGTGGTCGCCCTGGCACGTCCGCTGCAGGGGTTCGTGCCGCGCGCGGACCGGGAGAGCGTGATCGACATCATGTTGTGCGTGGACATCTCGGGCAGCATGAAATCCATGGATTTTGTCGTCGACGGACGGCGCCGGGACCGGCTGTACGTCACGAAGGAGGCCGTGCGCGAGTTCGTGCAGAACCGCAAGGCGCGGCACGGCGACCGCTACGGTCTCGACCGCCTTGGACTGGTCCTGTACGCCGGGTATGCCTGGACGCAGTGCCCGTTGACGCTCGACTACGAGGTGCTTCTGCATGAATTGGACCGGGCCGAGGTCGACGAGCAGGACCCGCGAAAGGCCGGGACGGCCATCGGGTCAGCCATCGGACTGGCCGTGAGCCGTCTGCGGAATTCCGAGGCGCGCTCGAAGGTGATCGTGCTGCTCACGGACGGACTGAACAACCGCGGGCCGCTTGACCCGGTCACGGCGGCGCAGCTTGCCAAGGAGTACGGCATTCGCGTCTATACCATTGGCGCCGGAACCGAGGAGGGCGGGTATGTGCCCACCCAGGGCCTGTTCTTCGGGCAGGGAGTCGGCCAGCGGACCGAGGGTATCGACGAGGAGACCTTGTCGCAGATAGCGGAGGTCACGGGCGGCAGGTACTTCCGCGCCACCGATACCAGTTCCCTTGAGAAGGCCTATGAGGAAATCAACCAGCTCGAAACCACGGATATCGAGATCGGGGAATACTATGACTACAAAGAGGGCTTCATGGCCTATGCCGCACTGGGCGGCCTGGCCCTGCTTGCGGCCCTCATCAGCAGGCGGGCGTGGTTTGAACCCATCCCGTAAGACAGCGATATGACGTCCGGTTGGAACATAGCCTTCGCGTTCCCGCCCCACCAGTTGTCCTGGTGGCTGGTAGCGGGAGTGGGGGCGCTCGCCGTGCTGACGCTGGCGCTTCGCCGTCTCGAACGGCGACGGCGGGCCCGCATCGAGTGCTTCGTCGAGGCCGGGCTCGCGCCACGGCTGCTGCGCGGATTCGACGAGCGCGTCCGGCGGCCGCTCATCTGGCTGTCGCTGACCGGTTTTGCCGCCCTGCTTGTCGCTTTGGCGCAACCGCGGTGGGGACAGGCTTGGCAGGAGGTCTACGCGCAGAGCCACGACCTGGTCATCTGTCTGGACACGAGTGAGAGCATGCGCGCGCCCAACCCCCTCCCGAGCCGGATGGAGCGGGCCAAGCAGAAAATCGTCACCCTCCTCGACCGGGCTCCGGGCGACCGGTTTGCGCTGGTGGCCTTCTCGGGGGCGGCCCAGTTGCAGGCGCCGCTGACGAAGGATCAAGGCTACCTGCGCGCGGTCCTCAAGGCCGTGGACACGGATACCATCAGCATCGAGGGCACGGACATCGCGGCCGCTATAGAGGCTGCTGTGAAGCTGTTTCGCGACGAAGACGCGCGCACGGGCGCGGTGCGTTCCGATACGCGGGCCATCCTGCTGATATCGGACGGCGAAGAGGTGTCCGGCGATGCCGTCGTGGCGGCGGAGGATGCCTCGAAATACTGCCGGGTCTTTGTTATTGGTGTCGGCGATCCCAACGGCGCCGAAGTCCGTCTTCCGGACTGGATGGCGCGCTATGTCCAGGGCGGTCCCGAGAAGACGGTCCATCTTTCGCGCTTGGATGAAGATGCCCTGACGCGGATCGCACTGGCGGGCAATGGGGCCTACATTCGATCGACGCCGGACAACAGCGACATTGATCAGATCCACGGCCTCATCAACCAGCTCAGCGCCCGTCGCGCGGGGAGTGACGTCCGTCTGCACCTGATCAACCGGTACCAGTGGGCGCTGGCCGTCGCGTTGGCGTGCTTTGCCGCCGAAGGACTCTGGCTCGTGCTGTTGCCGTGGGTGCGCTGGTGGCGCGAACGCCGCGGAACACCGAGCCAGGAAGGAGGCCTCGAATGACCAGGCTGCTCTGTTTCCTTGCGGTGCTGGCGGTCCTTGCCGGGCCGGCCATGGCCGCCTCGTTTAACGGGAAGGTGCGCGAGGCCAACCGGCTTTTCGAGGACGGCGCGTCAGACCAGGCCATTGCCGCGTACCGGGCGTTGCAGACGGAGCGGCCGGATGTGGCGATCCTTCCCTTCAATATCGGCTGCGCGGCGTTTGAGAATGGCATGGCCAGAAGGAACGCACAGGAGTTTGATCAGGCATTGGCGGCCTTTGATGAATCCCGTGCGGCGTTTGAGCGTGCCGTAGCCGTGGGCAAGGGAGATGAACGCGTGCAGGCGCGCTTCAATGCCGCCAACGTGCTGCGGGAACGCGCGCGAACCCTGCAAGACGCGTCGCGTCTGCCGGAGGCCATCCAGGCCTACGAGACGGCGGTGCGCGATTACGAGGAGATGCTGCGGGAGTATCCCAGCCACGCTCCGGCCCGCCAGAACCTCGCCCACACGCGGTTCCAGTGGAAGGAACTGCTGAGGCAACAGCAGGAATCCCCGGAGGAGGAGCAGCAGGACGACGGGCAGGAGGACGAGGAACAGCAGGACCAGCCGCAGCCCGTGGCGTCGGTTCCCCGCGCGGAGACCGATCTGCCTGACGCGACTGTCCAGACCTCGACGGGCGATTCCTCCGCGACCGTGCGGCTGGTTGTGCCGCAGCGGGAGGGCGGGCAATGAGACGCGCGGCATGTCTTGGTGTCTTCGCAATGGCCGTGGCCTTGGCGGCTGTGGGACAAGCACCCGCGCCGGGAGGCTCGCCTGCGCCCGAGCCGCTGATACTGCGCGTGCTGGCAGTACGGGGGTCGGTGCAGGGACTGCCGAGTACACAGTTCGAGCCCGGCGCCGAGGCCGCGGGCCCGCTGGTGCGTCATTTGCCGTACGATCACTATGCGCCGGCCGTACAGGAAGAGCGCGAGACGGCGCTCGGCGAGGCTGCGGCGTTCACCTTGCCCGAAGGGCACGTGCTGAGTGTGCTGCTCGCCGAGAAGACGCCGGAGGGGCTTGTGCGTACCGAGGCGCGGGTGCAGCGGACGACGCCCGAAGGGGCGGCCCTGCGCGCACTGGACACCACGGCATTACTGCCGCCCAATGGCGTGTTAAACCTCGAAGGCGTGCCCGTCAGCGATGGCGAGCTGGTCATCTTCATCCAGCTTGCACAGAAGCAGGATGGGCAGGACGACCGCCAGCAGCCGCAGCAGGGGCAGGAAGAGAAGGACGAGGATCAGCAGGATCAACAGCCGGCGCAGCAACCGGAGGATCCCAAGGAAGACACCCAGGAAGAACAGGATCCGGAAGCGGGCGAGCGGCAGGACATGCAGAATATCGAAGCCATCCTTCAGTCCCTGGAGGAGATGGACGAGCGCGAGGTCCAGGATGCCGTCAAGGACCGCAGGGAGATTGGCATACGGGGAGGAAACTGGTGGTGATCCGCTGGGTGACATACCTGGTGCTGGCAGCGAGCACGGCGTTTCCGGCCGTGGCCGCAAGCGTCACCGTCGAGGCCAATCCCGCCAATGTCTACGCAGGGCAGCAGTTTCTGCTGACCGTCACCGCTGTCGGGAGGGCGGTGGGCGAGCCCCAGATTCCAGACATTCCGGGGTTGCAGATCGCGGCAACACCAACCCAGCGCGCGGACCAGTACAGCATGAGTACCGGCGCGGGGATGAACGTTGTGAAGACACGTGGCTACGCGGCGATGGCGCAGGAACCCGGGAAGATCGTGATTCCTCCCATCCCGGTGACAATAGACGGCAACGTCGTATCGAGCCGCGAGGTGGTCCTCGACGTGCGGCCCGCGCAGGCGCCCCTTCCGGGGCATTCGATGCCGCAGTCGAGCGTGCCGCCGCGTCCGCCGCGCGGCGACGGGTTGCCGGACCCCTCCCAATGGGTCTTTGTGACCAGTGACGTGAACCGAAACGAGGTTTATGTCGGCGAGGCGGTGCGCCTGGGCTACGAGTTGTGGCGGATTATACACCGGAGCATCGAGACCGGCACCTACCCAGGCGCAAGCTTCGCCCATCCCACCACCGAGGGATTCTACGCGACCGAACCGCAGGTGCAGCGGCTGCGGCGGCAACATGGCGGCTACGACTACGAGGTGATGCGCTACGAGCGCATGCTGTATCCCACGAGGGCCGGGACCTTGACCGTCGGGCCATGGCGCTGGGAAGGGGCCGGGCGTGTCTGGGCGATGTTCAACGCCGATCAGCACCCGTTTCAGTTGGCGACGGAACCGATCACTGTCGAGGTCAAGCCCCTGCCGCCCGCGCCGCAGGGCTACCGCGGCGGCGTGGGGGCCTACACGCTTTCGGCGGAAATGAGCCGCGCGGACACGCTCCAGGGTGTCCCGGTCGAGCTGCATGTGCGCATCAGCGGGCGGGGCAATCCCGACGCGGTTGGCGATCCAGTGTTTCCTGCGTTGCCGAGCGCCTTTGTCGCGGAGCCCGCCGTCGAGGTCGCGCAGGCCGTGGACGAGGCCGGGGTGGCGGTCGAGAAGCGCATGACCTACGCCATCACCCCGCTCGAAGCGGGCGCGCTGACGGTTGCGCCGCTCGTCTACACCCACTTCAACCCGGAAACCGGCCAGTACGAGACGAAATCGGCCGGGCCGTTTACCATTCAGGTCAAGGCGTCCGCTGAGCGCGCCAGCACGTTGGTCACCGCCGGGGGAGGACCTGCGGGCCAGGTCGCCATCCTGAAGGAGGACATCGAGCCCATCATCACCACGCCAGCGAGTCTGAACAGCAACGGTGTCCGTGGGTGGGCGTTGGGCGTTTGGATGGTGTTGCCGGTGGCGGGCTACGGCCTGGTCACTGCGACAATGACACGGCGGCGGCGCCTGACGACGGATACCGCGTACGCGCGGTCGCAGTATGCACGGCAGCGGGCTCTGAAGCGTCTGCGTGACGCGCCGGAAAGCGTGGAACCGGCGGACGAGGTGGGGAAGGCGATCACGGGCTATCTGGCCGACCGGCGCAACTGCACCGAGGCGGGGATGACCGCTTCGGATGCGGAGGCCTTGCTGGTCGCTGCCCAGGCGCCGGCGGAAGCACGGGAGAAGGTCGGGCGGATCCTCCAACGCTGCGAGCGGTCGCGGTACGGGGGCGCCGGCTTGTCCTCACAGGAATGCCGGGCCCTGGCCGATGGCGCGGCGGCGGCCATCGAGGAACTCGAAGCGTTCTTCAGGAAAGGAGGCCGCTGATGTTCGTCTGGACGACTGTGTGGGTGCTTGCCGCGGCGGCCGCGTCAACGCAGGCCGTCGAGCGCTATGACATGGCCAATCACGCGTACCGGAACGGCGATTTCGCGACGGCCATTGGCAACTATCAGCGGGTGCTGGAGCTGACTGGTCCCAACGCGGCCGCCCATTACAATCTTGGAAACGCCTTCTATCAGAGTGGCGACCTTCCGGGCGCCATCGCGAGCTACGAGCGCGCGCTTCAGTTGGAGCCCGGACTGGACGCCGCCCGCCAGAATCTGAGCTTCGCCGTCCGGCAGACCGAGCGCAAGCTGCCGCGGCCGGAACGGTTCCGGGCGGACAGTGTCCTGTTCTGGCAATCCCGGCTTGGCCAACGGACGCTGACCGTCGTCGCGCTGTGCGCGTGGGCTGGATTCTGGACGGTGCTCGCGCTGCGGCAGTGGCGGCCGGTGCCCTATGCGCGGGCCGCAGCGGCGATCTTGCTGCTCATCGCCGGCGCAACGGGCGTCTCGGCGTGGTTTCGCGCGCATCCGCCCCTGCTGGCGGTGGCGGCGGCGGACCGGGTGCCGGTGCGCTACGGTGTGAGCGAGGCCGACACGGTGCGCTTTGAACTCTATGCCGGGGATCGCGCCGCGGTGGACGGGGTGCAGGATGGGTGGGCGCGCGTGCAGACCGCGGACGGCGAGCGGGGGTGGGCGCAGGTGGAGCAGCTTATCCTAGTCGGACCGGTGGGCGATGCTGCGTTGATGGCACGGGGAGGTGCGCGGTGAATCGTGTGTTTGCTGACATGGTCGACCTTGCCCGGGATCATCCCGACGCTTTTCGCTCGGTGTCGCGCCAGGAAACACTGGCGGCAGCGCGGGCCTACGCGCAGGAGCAGCGCGAGTTTGTCCGCAGACGGCACGACGAGGGTGAATCCGGGTCGAACGTGGTGCGCATGCTCACCGCTTCTGCCGACACGCTGCTCCAGGGCGTATTCACGTTCGCCCTGTCCAGCATGCCCCACCGGCGTACGCTGCTGACCCGGCTTTCCCTGAGCGCGCACGGCGGGTATGGGCGGGAGCAGTTGAGTCCGTACTCGGATCTCGACGTCTGTCTGCTGCATGAAGGCCCGATGGATGACCACCTGCAGGAGTTGAACGCCTACCTGGTGCCGTTCTTGTGGGATGTCGGTTTTGATGTGTGCTACGCCACGCGGAGTGTCGAGGAAACCTATGCGCTGGCGCGGGACGACGTGCGGGTCTTTACGGGCATTCTGGAAGGCCGCCTCATGGCGGGCGATGCCACACCGTTTGCGCGGCTGCGGCTACTTATCCGCGAGTTGCAGCCGCAACGCATCGCGCCGATTTTCGACCAGTTGCGTGCGCGGCTGCAGGCGGCCGAGATGCCTGCCGAATACCGTGAACTGTACGATCCGGTGCCCAATCTCAAAGAGGGAACCGGCGGCCTGCGTGACTTTCACGTGGCGCTGTGGCTGTTGAACATCACGCACGGCATCCGCAATCTCGACGCGGTTGCCGCACAAGGAATCATCAGCCAGGAGGAACACCTCGAGCTCACTTCCGCGCTCGACTTCATCTGGCGCATCCGCAACGAGCTTCATTTTCATGCCGGACGCGCCGTGGATGTCCTCTCGTACGCCGAGCAGAAACACGTGGCACAGGCCTTCGGATATGGCGGCGGCGACGAGCGGCATATCGCGCGTCTGATGGAAGACTACTACGCCTCGGCCCGCGCGATGCGTCGTTTCCTGCGCGTCGCGGTGCAGGTCTGCGACCCGGCGGCTCTCCACGAGATCCGCGATAGACTGCATGTTCAGCGCGAGGATATTTCGGTGGTGGACGGCGCGCTCTATGCCGCTGTGGATGACCCGAACTGGTTTGCGGAGAATCCGGCGCGTCTGATGCGGGTGTTCTGGGAATGTGCGCGGCACAAGGTGGATCTGAGCTGGCAGACGGAGCAGGAGGTGGCGCGCAACCTGCATCTTGTGAACGACGCGTTTCGCGAAAGCGACCTCGTGCGGCGTCTGTTCTTGGCTATCTGCAACCGGCCGCTTGCGGCCGGGGCGGCCCTGCGCCAGGCGGACCACGCGGGGCTGCTCGGACGCTATCTGCCAGAGTTCAACGCCGTCAAGAACGTCATCCGGTACACGGATTTCCACCACTATCCCGTGGATGAACACACGCTGCGTGCGCTGGAAGCGCTGGCCGCCCTCCCGGAGATGGAAGGCGTGGTGCCGATGTGCCTGCGGCGCTCGCTCGAATACCTTTCGGACCCCTACATCCTCGTGCTGGCCATCCTGTTCCACGACCTCGGGAAAGCCGAGGGCGACGTGCATGTCGAGGCGGGAGTACGCCTGGCCTGGGAGGTCTGCCGCCGTATCGGTCTCTCGGAAGAAGACACGGAGCGTATCGCGTTTCTCGTAGAGCACCACTTGCTCATGACGTCAATCAGCCAGTACCGCGACACGGATGACGAGCACATCGTGCGGCAGTTCGCGGACACGATGCGTACCGAGGACCGTCTGCGTGCGCTCTTCCTGCTCTCCTACGCAGATATGGCCGCGGTCGGCCCGAACGTCTGGAATGACTGGAAGGGCACGCTGTTGATGAAGCTCTATCTGAAGACAGAGAAGATGCTGCTCGGGCGTGCCGAGAGTGCCGGCGAGGCCTTCTGGCTCTCGACGAAGGCCCAGGCTGTGCGCGAATGCCTGCCCGAATGGCTCCAGGAGGAGGTGGAACCGCATCTGCGCGATCTCGGCGACCGGTATTTCGTGGCCTTTTCGCCGCCGCAGATTGCCCGCCACATTCAGGCGGTGGTCCGCGCGAGAGCAAGCGGTCTTGACCTGACCAGCACGCAGGCATCCGAGGCCGCCATGAGCGAGGTGGTCGTGAGCACCCGGGACCGGCACGGGCTCTTCGCGACCATTGCGGGCAGCTTCGCCTCGCAGCTGGTGGACGTGCAGGGTGCGGCGCTGTTTACGCGCAGCGACGGATTCGTTGTGGACTGCTTCACTGTTCGGGATGCGGCCCGCGATGCGGCGTTGACCGACCGCCAGGTGACGGCGACGGAAGCGGTCCTGCGCAAGACCCTGCTCGAAGGACAGGATATCCAGGAGTACGTCGAGAAGTCGCGTAGACGGCTTTTCGCGCTGCTCCAGCCGGTGATCCCCGTGGAGACCCGCGTGGATTTCGACAATGACTCGTCGCTCTCGCAGACGGTCATCGACATCCAGACGGGCGACCGCACGGGCCTCTTGTATGACATAGCCCGGGCCATTGCGGATGCCGGGCTGGATATCAGCACGGCGCGCATCGTCACCGACGCGCGCCGGGTTCGGGACTCGTTCTATGTGTCGATGGATGGAAACAAGGTTGCGTCGCGCGAATTGCAGGAGACGGTCCGTGAGGCCCTGCGCCAGGCAATTCATCCGCGAGCGGTGTTGGAAAGCAAAGGAGACGCAAAATGAGACGTACACGCTATTTTCTGACCGGTCTGTTGGTGGCAAGCGCGGCATTGTCGGCGTTTGCCATGGACCCGTTGCTCAAACAGTTCGAGGACGCCTTTGTTCGGCTGGGGGACGAGGTGCAGCCCTCGGTGGTGAACATCGACACGAAAGTCGTTCCCCAGCAGGCGGAAATGCCGGATGGGATGAACCAGCTCGAGGATCTCTTCAAGTACTTTGGGATGCCTGCTCCGGACCAGCGGCAGCGGCGTCCGCAATCCGCCACGGGTTCGGGGTTTGTGCTGGACAAAGAAGGCCACATTGTGACCAATAACCACGTGGTGGATGGTGCGCAGGACATCACCGTTCGGCTTTGGAATGGATCGGAGTACAAGGGCGAGGTGATCGGCACCGACCCGGATACGGATCTCGCGGTCATCAAGATCGATGCGCCCGACAGCGATCTGCGCCCGGTGAAGCTGGGTGACAGCGATGCGCTCAAGGTGGGGCAGTTCGCGATTGCGATGGGCAGCCCGCGCGGTTTTGAGGGATCGCTGTCCTTTGGTCACATCAGCGCGCTTGGACGCGAAAACCTGAATCTTCCGGGTATGCGTTTCCAGAATTTTATTCAGACGGATGCGGCGATCAACCTGGGCAACAGCGGCGGCCCGCTGACGAACATCGACGGTGAGGTGATTGGTATCAACGTCGCGATTGTCTTTGGCGCGGATTCGCTTGGCTTCGCCATCCCCGTGAATACGGCCAAACAGATCGTGCCCGAACTGATCGAGAAGGGCAAGGTCATTCGCGGCTATCTGGGCGTCATGCTCGGCAACGCGAAGCCCTACGCCGCCGCGGTCGGCCTTCCCGATGAGGCCGGCGCATTTGTCACCCGGGTGGAGCCGGGAACCCCGGCCGCGAACGCGGGCCTGAAGCGCTATGACGTCATTCGCGGTATTGACGGCAGCAACGTGGAGACCGCCGGGAACGTCGTCGAGAGGATCTCGAAGCTCTCTCCCGGCACGAAGGTGAACCTGGATGTGTGGCGCGATGGCGCCATCCAGAAGATTGAGGTGACGTTGGGCGAGTTCCCCGGTGCGTCACGCGAGGGTCCGGCGGTAAGCCGCGAGCTGCTTGGCATGGGCGTGCAGCCCCTGACGCCCGAGTTGGCCGAGCGCCTGGGGATTCCCGCAACTGCGACGGGCGTGCTCCTGAGCAACGTGCAGCCGGGCAGTGCCGCCGACGAGGCCGGCCTGCGGCGCGGGGACGTCATCACCGAGGCCGCGCAGCAGGAACTGACCAGTGTAGACCAGTTCCGCAAGATCATCGAGGAGGCGAAACCTGGCGCCAACATCCTCATCGCGTTCCTGCGCGGGGGTGCAGAACCGCAGATTACCGTGCTGAAGGTCCCTGAGGCCCAATAACTCCCCAAGACGCCTCAGGGAGGAGGGCCGCGACCGGCCGGGTCGCGGCCCTCCCTTACATAAAGCCGGGGGGACAGTGGCCCGCTTGGAAAGTAAGTTTGTTCTTGACATAAGCGCTAGGTATTCTTAGAATACGTATTGGTACCCATTATGAATAAGGGGAAGTTCCGCGATGCCAGCCGACAGCACAGAGGGAAAACGCCGGGAGGACGATGTGTGCCGTGGGAGCGCCGGTGGCGGCGCGACGGCGCACCCAGTGTGTGAAGCCCACGCGCTTCCCGGATCCCCGGATCCATCCCGGTTTCGTCTCCTGCTGGCAGACGACGAGGCGGCCGTGGCGGCATCGGTTGCCGCACTTATCCAGGCCCGCATGAAAGCCTCCGTCACGGTCGTGGATTCCGGCGACGCGGCGTTGGCCGCCTTGCAGGCGTCGCGCTATGATGTGCTTATCACGGACATGTCCATGCCGGGGCTGAGTGGTCTGGCGCTCATCGAGGCGGCCCACGCGCAATGCCCCGACACCGACATCCTGGTCATGACGGGATTCGCAGACGCCTTCCCGTATGTGCAGGTTGTCCAGGCCGGGGCCTGTGACTTCATCGGCAAGCCGCACAGCGGCGCGGAAATGGAGGCCAAGCTGCTCCGGATCTTCCGCGAACGCACCCTGCGCCACGCGTATGCGGTCGCCGAGCACAAGTACCGCAGCCTGTTCGAACACTGCATGAACGGCATGGTCCTGCTGGAACGGGAGACCTGCAGGATTCTGGATGTCAACCGTGCGTTCTGTGAACTTACCGGTCCGGAGCGCGGCGATGTGCTGGGGCAGGCGTTTTCGGGGCTTCTTGTCGATGGGGAGCGGGCGCGTTTCGAGGCTGCCTGCACCATCTTCGAGCGCGGCGGACAGGGTACACTAGGGGATGTCATACTGCGCCACCAGTCCGGCACGGAGCTCGTGGCGGACGTGAGCGTGTCGTTCATCGACAGCCCGGTGCAGCCGATGATGTTTCTTACCTTCAAGGACGTCACGGAAAAGCGGCGCATGGAGGACCAGTTGGCCGTCGCCGCGCAGACAGACGAACTGACGGGTCTGTACAACAAGCGTGCGTTGCGCACGCGCATTCAGGCGGCTATTGACCATGCCGAAGGCGCCGGCGGCAATGTCACCCTCCTCTTCATCGATCTGGACGACTTCAAGCAGTGTAACGACACCTACGGCCACGAGGTCGGGGACGCCGTCCTGTCCCGCGTGGGGGAGGTCATTCGCAAGGGGATCCGCAGTGGCGCCGACGAGGGATTTCGCTACGGCGGAGACGAATTCGCGGTTCTGCTGAACGGGGCGCCCGTGGCCGTGGGTGAGATGGTAGCCGAACGGATGCGGCTGGATTTTCTGGAAGGCCAGAGCTACGGGACCTCGATGAGCATCGGGCTGGTTGCCTTTGAGCCGGGCATGCACGCGGCGGATTTCCTCATGGCCGCGGACCGCGCGCTCTACGCCGCCAAGGCGCGTGGCAAGAACTGCACTGCCACGGGCTGAGCTCGCCGGAAGGACCGCGACCCGTGACCCAGACCCTGTTTGCCATACTTGCTGCCATATTGCCCATCTTCCTGATTGCGGGCGCGGGATTTTCGCTCAGAAAGGCCACTCCGCTCGACGGCCGGACCCTGTCGGCGCTCAACATCTATCTTTTCATTCCCTCGCTGATCTTCAGCAATCTTTCCAGAACCGAGCTGGCGTGGAGTCTGCTGGTCCGCTATGCCGTGGCGAGCGCCGTGATGCTCGGGCTTATGATGGCCGTGTGGGGCGTTGTCGCGCGGCTGCAGGGACTCGCGGGCGAACGCCGAGGCGCCTTTCTCATGACGATGTTCATGAACCTGGGCAATTTTGGACTGCCGGTCGCCCTGTTCGCCTTTGGCGAGGAGGGACTCGCGCTGGCCCTCGTTGTGATGGTATGTGGCACTTTCCTGCAGAACAGCTTCGGTGTGTACTACGCCCAGCGCAGCCGTCACAACGCGCCCCGGGCCGCCCTCTACGTGTTCCGCTACCCGATGGTCTATGCGACCGCGCTGGCCTTGTTGTTCCAGCGCATGCAGTGGGACCTGCCGATTGTGATCGAGCGCGCGGTCTACCTCACGGCGAATGCCGCCATTCCGGTCCAGTTGGTGATCCTCGGCCTCAAGCTCGCGGAGACCCGCCTGCAGACCGGCGGCGACGTCTTCTCGGCGGTGGGACTGCGGCTGGCCGTGGCCCCGCTGCTGGCGATGATCACCGTCCTGGTCTGCGGGCTGGACGGGTTGCCCGCCAAGGCCTTCATCCTTCAGATGAGCGGGCCCGTGGCCGTCAGCATGGCCGTGTTTGGCGTGCAGTTCCGCATCGAGCCCGGCTACCTCTCCAGCGTGGTGTCCTGGAGCTTCCTGCTGAGTCTATTCAGCGTTTCGCTGGTCCTGTACGGGCTGACCGCAATCCCCTGGTAGACGCGCACGCCTTGCGCCGTCTGATAAAGAAAAGGCCCCCTCCCGGAGGGGGAGGGGGCGCGTCGCGGTCACAACTGCTCGCGATCAGGCAAGCCCGAGGGCCTTGGCGACGCCAGCGCCGTAGGCGGGGTCGGCCTTGGTGCAGTTCTCGATGTGGCGCCGCTTGATCATCTCGGGCGCGTCACCCATGGCGCGCGCGGTGTTCTCGAACAGCACCTGCTGCTGCGCCGGGGTCATCAGACGGAACAGCGCGCGGGGCTGGCTGTAGTAGTCGTCATCGTCCTCGCGATGGTTCCAGTGATCGGCGGCCCCTTCGAGGCTCAGCGGCGGTTCGCGGAACTCGGGCTGCTCTTGCCACTCCCCGTAACTGTTGGGCTCGTAGCCGAGCGTCGCGCCTTCGTTGCCGTCCACCCGCATCTGGCCGTCCCGGTGGAACGTGTGCACCGGACAGCGCGCGCGGTTGACCGGGATCAGGTGGTGGTTCACGCCGAGACGGTAGCGCTGGGCGTCGCCGTAGGAGAACAGGCGTCCCTGGAGCATCTTGTCGGGCGAGAAGCCAATGCCCGGGACGACGTTGGCCGGGTTGAACGCTGCCTGCTCAACCTCGGCGAAGTAGTTCTCGGGGTTCCGGTTCAGTTCGAGCACGCCGACGTCGATGAGCGGATAGTCCTTGTGCGGCCACACCTTGGTGAGGTCGAAGGGATTGAACGGAAAATCGGCGGCCGCCTTCTCTGGAACGACCTGAATCTTCAGGTCCCACTTCGGGAAATCCCCCTTCTCGATGCTCTCGAAGAGGTCGCGCTGGTGGCTTTCCCGGCACTTCCCGATCAGGGTCTCCGCCTCGGCATCGGTCAGGCACTTGATGCCCTGCCGCGACTTGAGGTGGAACTTGACCCAGAAGCGCTCGTTCTTGGCGTTGATCAGACTGAAGGTGTGGCTGCCGAATCCGTGCATGTGGCGGTAGGAGAGGGGAATGCCCCGCTCGCTCATCGTGATGGTGATCTGATGGAGCGCCTCGGGCAGCGACGTCCAGAAGTCCCAGTTGTTCCGGGCGCTGCGCAGGTTGGTCTTCGGGTCGCGCTTGACAGCGTGGTTGAGATCGGGGAACTTGAGCGGGTCGCGCAGGAAGAACACCGGAGTGTTGTTTCCGACCAGGTCCCAGTTGCCTTCTTCGGTGTAGAACTTGACGGCGAAGCCGCGGATGTCGCGCTCCGCGTCCGCCGCGCCGCGCTCACCGGCGACCGTCGAGAAGCGAACGAACAGCTCGGTCTTCTTGCCGACGTCGCTGAAGACCTTGGCCTTCGTGTAGCGGGTAATGTCGTGGGTTACCGTGAATGTGCCGTAGGCGCCGGAACCCTTGGCATGCATGCGGCGCTCGGGAATGACCTCGCGGTCAAAATGCGCCAGTTTCTCCAGGAACCACACGTCCTGGAGCAGTTGCGGGCCGCGCGGGCCGGCCGTCATCACGTTCTGGTTGTCAGGAACCGGGGCCCCAACGTTGTTGGTCAGTTTCTTGCTCATAGGTTCTTGTTCTCCCTTCCTGTTTCGTTGTCCATGTCTTCCCGCTGGGCCTTGCACGCGCGGCAGACGCCATGCGCTTCCACATGGGTGGTCTGCACGTCTCCCAAGGCGGCGGCCAGCTCAGGAAACCGAAGCCGGTCAAGCGCTTCGCTGTAGAAGTCCCGGGTGAGACCGCAGCGATCGCATACAAAGTGATGGTGATGATCCAGGTTGGCGTCAAAACGGGTACGGTCGCGCGACGGCCCCAAGGTTGTGATCAGGCCGAGGTCCCGGAAAAGCCACAGCGACCGGTATACGGTATCGAGGGAGACGCGGGGCAAGCGGCTGCTCACGGCCCGGTGGACCGTCTCCGCATCGGGATGCTCGCTGGTCGCAGCCACCTCGCGAAAGATCTCCATCCGCTGGTGCGTGACCCGTACCCCGGCGCTGCGGCATGCCTCTTCAAAACGTGCCATGCGCTCGGCGGCCGGGTCAGTGTGGTGCGTCATTCTGCTTCCAGTTAGGATTAAATTACTAGATAAGAATATACTCGGATACCGTTCTTGTCAATCACATTTTCTTCCGAAGAACGCAGTCAGGCGCTGCGGCGGGGGTGCCGATGCGCAGCGCTTCGCATTACTTGCCAAGTCCTGTCGCGCGGTATAAGATTGACGAAACGTAACCAGGGAGACCGCAGCAGGATGGGAACCAAAGACCGGAAAGACCGGGAGCGGGAACGCCGCGAAAAACAGATGCTTCAGGCCGCGCGCCGCATGCTGATCAAGAAGGGCTATCGCGGTCTCAACATGGACCACATCGCCGGCGAAATCGAGTACTCGAAAGGCATTGTGTACCAGCATTTCACGTCAAAGGAGGACGTGCTGGCGGGCATTGCCGCGGACCTGCTCGACGACCTGCTGGGGACGCTTCGCGCCGTCGAGGGCGCTCCGGCCCGTTCGCGGGAGGCGCTTACGGCGGCGATCATGGCAACGGAACGCTTCTTGGCCGCGCATCCGGAGTTGCAGCGCATCCGGCAGGTGCTGGCCGTCCCGACCTTGGGCGACAAGGCGGCGCCGAAGCGCCGCGAGCGGCTGGCAGCCTTGGACTCGGCGTTGCGTGACGTCCTGCTGGGGCTCGTGCAGCGGGGGGTAGGGGAGGGCGACCTCGTGTTCGCACTGCCGGAGAACGGCGCCCGGGTCGTGCTCGGGGTCTGGGCCTTGCTGTGGGGGACCCTCGAACTGGAGGAGGAGCACCCGGGCCGCGTCGCGTTTGCCGGGGTCGGGGCCGAGCACGCCGTCCAAGCGAACTGCCAAGCCTACCTGGACGGCTTGGGCTGGCGGCCACTGTCGGGCGAACTGGACTACACGGCGGCCGGACGGCGCCTGCTCAATTCGCAGAACGCTCAGGCATAAATCGACGGATATATTATTGCTGACGAAACGTAAGTAGCTGCTATTGAACAAGTGGCCAGTGGGTGCGGACAAATGACTCGGCATCGGACAGGCCCCGGATCCGGTCCTCCAACTGCGCATCCTCGACCGCGGCAAGGATCTCGCCGAACAGCGGCCCGGGGCGGTATCCCATTGCGATGAGGTCGTCCCCGGTCAGCAGGGGCGCGGGTTTGACCTGGTCGGGGGATAGCTGCGCCAGGTAGGTTTCGGTCCACGCGATGGTGGAGAGGTCGCCGTGGCTGGCCAGACTGTCCAGGCGGCAAAGCTCCACCAGCTCGTCAAAGCCCTCCTCGCGCACAAAGCGCCGGCGTTTGCTCTCGCGCATCTCGGGCAGCCACCGCAGGCGCATGTGCTGCTCGACCAGCCAGCGCACCCGGTCGGTCGTCCGGCGGGAAAGCCGCAAGCGGCGGCAGATCGTCTCCGCCATGTCGGCGCCCACTTTCTCGTGATAATTGAAGCGTATCCGGTCCTCGAAGGTCTGGGTGGGCGGTTTCCCCACGTCGTGGAGCAGGGCCGCCAAGGCCAGCTCGGGCGTGGGATCCTCCAGTTTGTCGAGCAGCAGGAGGGTGTGGACGAACACATCGCCCTCGGGGTGGTAGGCCTCGGGCTGGGCCACGCCCTTCATCGCCGCGATCTCCGGCAAGACGTGGGCAAGCAGGCCGGTGTCATCGAGCAGTTCGAAGCCGCGCCGTGCCGCCCCTTCCGTGAGGATCTTGATCAGTTCGTCGCGTATGCGCTCGGCGCTGGTCGTCATGACGCCGGGAGCAAGGGCGCGGATCGCCGCCAGGGTCTCGTCGTCGATGGCATAGCCGAGGCGCGCGGCGAAACGCACCGCCCGCAGCAGGCGCAGATGGTCCTCCTGAAAGCGCTGGTGCGGGTCGCCCACAGTGCGGAGGATGCGCCGCTCGATGTCCGCTTGCCCCCCGACATGGTCCAGCACGCGCCGGGTCTCGGGGTCGTAGAACAAGGCGTTGATCGTGAAATCGCGTCGCTGGGCGTCCTCGATCTCGCCGGTGAAGGTCACGTGGCTGGGATGGCGGCCGTCAAGGTAGGGGCCGTCGCGCCGGAAGGTCGTTACCTCGAAGACCGCGTCCGCCTGGATGACGGCGATGACGCCAAAGGCCTTGCCAACGCTCACGGTCCTCTCGAAAAGGGCCTCGACTTCGCCGGGCAGCGCGCTCGTGGCGATGTCGATGTCCTTCGGCGGTACCCCAAGCAGGAAGTCGCGCACGCAGCCTCCGGCCAGCAGCGCCCGGTGTCCGTGCGCGCGCAGGACGGCGCAGATCGCCTCAGCTTCCGCCCGGTGTGCGCCGTCCATCGGGCGCCTCCGCGTGGCCGGGCCGGGATCCGTTGTTTCGTGATCGGCTGTAGATCCAGGAGACGAAAAGCAGCACGAAGGCGAGCACCATGAACGACAGGACGCTGCCTGTGGGCGACAAGTTGGTCAGGTCGTGGGCGAATCCGCGGGCCACGGCGGCCAGGATCGCGGCGAGCGCTCCCCAGCGGTAGGCGCCGGCGTGCGAGGCCAGGCCCAGCCCGAGGAGGATCAGGGCCGCCGCCAGCCAGGACGCCGTGATGAGGTGCGCCGGGACGGTGCGGTAGATGCCCGCCAACGCCACGGGCACGGCCGCTGCCACAAAGGCCATCCGGAACAGGTTGGTCCGTTGCCAGGGCAGGCGTCCTTGCGCGGCGCTCCAGGCGCATGCGCGCTCGCCGGCGATCAGGAGCGCTACAAGCCCAAGCGCGGAGGCGACGAGCCCTTCAACGGGCAACAGACGCGGGAGCAGGACCAGCACGTGGGTAAGCTGGGTGGCCGCGACGGCGATGACGGCCGCGGCGGCGATCAGGAACGGCAGGGAACCGGTCAGGACGGCCGTCCCGACAAGCACGGCCCCCAACGCCTGTTGTGCGACAAGTTGCTCGAGCATGCCAAGATGCATCCACGCGAGCGTAATTGCCATGAAGCCGCCCACGATGTACGGGATAGCGCCCAGCAGGTGGCCGTGTGCGGCCTGGGCGCCGGTCGCCCGGAGGTAGCGGTTCCACAGGGGGCCGAGGAGCACGGCCAGCAGCGCCAGGAGGGCGGGAAGCACGAGTGCGTGGATGAGGCCCGGGGTTTCGGGAAGCAGACTGAGGCGGTGCAGGACATGGAAGCCGGCGTGCGCCGCGAGTGTCAGAAGCAGGGCGGCGAGGCAGAGCTGGGGGAGTCTCAGCAGGACCGCAGCGAGGGCACAGCCAGCGGCGCATGCCCCCAGCGCGTAAGGCAGCCAGGGATGGCCGCCGAAGTCCAGGATGAGCAACAACAGCACGAGGAAGGCCGGGGCCAGTGCATGCAGGAGCGACGCCCGGGTGTCGGTTGGCCAGCCTTGGCTCGCGACCGTGCGTCCACGGTTGGCGCGGACACGCCACGCCACGCGCTCGTAGAGCAGCGCGGCAAGAATCAGCGCACCGGCCAGCACGCCGGTGACCGCCCAGCGGAGGGGGATCAGGCGCGGGCCCAGGCTGAGCGTGCCCTGGATTTGAAGGGTGTAAATCCCCGCAGCGGTGACGATGCCCAGCAAAGGCACGCCCAACAGCTTCCACAGGGGCGTCGCGGTCACGGCATAGAGCAACGCCAACGCCACGCTTTCGATCGCGAGCGCCAAGGCGAGTTCGGGGCCTTCCAGCACGGACTCCAAGGCCAGGGTGAAACTGACGAGGGCGAACACCGCGAAGAGGTGAACCATGCGGCCGCGGTGCGTGCCGGACCATTCGGCGGCGGCGGCCAGAAGCACGAAAAGACCGGCCAGGGCGAAGCGGTAGGCCCAGTCATGGGCGGGGTAGGCGCTCTGAAAGGCGGACCACGTCAGCGCTATGTACAGGATCGCATTGAGCGCTGCCAGGAACGGAGCGGTCCGCGCCCCCTGGGTGCCGCGCCGCGTATCGAACACGAAGGCGAGCGAGAAGAGCAGGAAACACAGGGTCAGAAAGCCGTTGGACCACCAGAACAGGGGCACCGAATCCGCGGCGCCGGCCGGATGCCGGAGGAAGAAGTAGCCGTAGGCGAAATACGTCGCGAGCAAGGCGGACCACGTCAGAAACATCCAACGGTGGAGCAGGTGGAAAAGGAAGGCCGCCAGGGCCAGGACCGCGCTCGTTCCCAGGGCATACAACGTGGCCGTGGGCGACGTGGACGCCACGCTGCTGAGCAGCACCGTGTAGTAGACGAGAAACAGCGCGATGCCGGTTGCGGCCTTGCTGCGGCGTTCGTGGGCAATGCCCAGGA
Source organism: Candidatus Hydrogenedentota bacterium (assembly GCA_052033955.1). GTDB lineage: Bacteria > Hydrogenedentota > Hydrogenedentia > Hydrogenedentales > SLHB01 > JBPOJD01. Next base: position 45,625 of record JBPOJD010000005.1, on the reverse strand, counting down.
TGGCCAGCAGACACGCCAGCAGCGCCGGTATCGCATAGGCCCGGTTCGGAAACAATTGCATGGCGTCCACGAAAAACGCGGCGTAGGTCGTGAAATAGACCAGGGCCAGCCCCGCTCCCAGGACCGTCTTCGGGAACAGATACGGCGAGCCGTGCGAGAACAGCCCGTAGATAATGAACGCCGCCGCGACCCCATAGCCGATGGCGACCTTTTGTACCTCGCCCAGGGCCTGCCATTGGCTCGTGAGGGCCGCGCCCAGTACCAGGGACGTCATGAGCGCCACCATGGCCAGGCGCCCGAGCCAGATCGCCCCGATACGCGATTCGAGCGGCGCCTGCGCCGGCCCGCCCAAGGCCCGCTCGACGCCCACGCGCACATCGCGCACCAGCGCCTGCCGGGCGCGTTCCGCCGCAATCGACGCCGTGCGGATCAGCCCCTGCGCCTCCTCGGCCGCCTCCGGGCGCGTCTCGACATGCTCGCGCGCAAGTTCCTCGACCAGATGCGTCAGTTCGCGCACCCGCGCCTCGAGTTCTGCGATGCGTTTCGCGTCGTCCGCCATTGTCAGGAAAACACTCCGTGCGCTGTCCAGCTAACCTGAGGCATTGTAACGGTTTTCGGGAACCGTTTGCCATCGGGAGGGAGCGGGCGCAGGAGCGGGTAAGCAAAAGGAAAAGTTACGCAGGGCCTTCACGGGTGCTTGTCCGTCTAGACCGGACATCGTTTGCCATAGTCCTGCTGGAATCGCCGATGGCGGCCGTGGCACGCTTGACGCCGGAACGGTCGCCGCGAGAATGAAACAAGGGCGGCCGCTGGGGAGGGAGAAATGACAGTTGTCGGTTATATTCTGCTTGCCGTGGGCGTGATCGGCGTCCTGTTCGCGTACGTTCCAGCCTTGGCGGCGCTGGCGCCTCAGGCCGCGGCCCTGCCGTTTGGCACGGTGGTCTATGCGACCACCGCGGCCGTGGGCTTGGTAGTGGTGGTGCTGACGCGCCGTCCGAGGGACTGACCCGCCGGAGACCGCTCAGCGCAGGACGTCCCGGAGGAACACGAGCATGGCCGCCCAGGAACGCTCGTCGGCGGCCTTGTCGTAGCCGACGCCGTCCATGCCACGTGCATCCGCATCGGGATTGGTGAATCCGTGCTTGGCGCCGCTGTAGATATTCAGCTGCCAGTCCACGGGGGACTCCGTGAGTTCCTTTTGCAGCGCGGCGACATCGGCGTCGGGCACGAGGGTGTCGGCAGCGCCGTGGTGGACCTGTACGGCTGCTTTCAGGTGGCGGTCGGCTTGCGGAACGCCGCTCGCGAGGCCCGCGTGGAAGGCCACGGCCGCGTCCAGCGGTTCCCAGCCCATGCGTGCGGCCTCCAAGGCAACCGTGCCCCCGAAACAATACCCGATAACCGCCACGCGCCCCGTGTCCACGTCATCGCGATCCTGGATCGCGTCGAGCGCGGCCTGAAGACGCGCGATGGCCTGCCCGGGATTCCGGCGGATCGCGCCGGCCCATTCGCCCGCCTGCTGTGGATCGTCTGTAGTGCGGCCGTCGCCAAACATGTCGACCGCGAAGGCCGCGAAGCCCTCTTTGGCGAGCCTGTCGGCGGCCTGCTTCGGGTGATCGGTCAGCCCCCACCATTCGTGGACAATCAGGACCACAGGGCGTGGCGTTTCGGGCGCGGGATCAATCGCGAGGTAGCCCTGGAACATGCTGTCGCCTTCCTGATAGCGGATAATGGCCGTTTCCACGGCGAAAGCGGGGAGGGCCAAGGCGAGCAGAAGCGCCGGTGTCACGTGGTTCATGGCGGGAGACTCCCTGGGTTGATGCTGGAGGCGGCAGGCATGCCGTTACTGACGAATTTCCTGTTGAACGGCCTCGGCGCCGCTCTCGATGCCTTTGCCGCCCTTCTGGACGTCGCGGCCGAGGCCTTTGACGGTGTTGCACCCGATCATCGAAGCGGCAATCAGCGTGATGCACGCGATGGCGAACAGTTTCCCGGGCATCGTGTTTCTCCTCAAGCGGTTGCGGCAGCGGTACCCCTTGCCGCCGGGACTGCTCAAGGAACGCGGGAGGGCGATGCGGGTATTCCAGCGATCAGCGGGCTGTTATCGCCGCATCTCCTGCTGGGCCTGCTCGGAGAGGTTCTGGATGCCGGCCCCGCCGCGCTCGATATCGCGGCCAAGACCGCGGATGGTGTTGCAGCCCGTGAGTGCCGCGGCAAGAACCAACAGAACCAACACCGCGACGCCTTTCGTGAACATCCTCATGCGTACTGCTCCTTTCCGTCAGCGGGGGCCCGGTCTGCCTGCCGCGATGCGACAGGGAGAACAAACCCCGAAGGACTGTTTCCCTATTCCGGCTGGGACAGGCATAATGGTTGCCATTCTGTGGAGTCAAGTCAAGAAAGCAGGATACATCCTCGATGGACACGGACCCCAACACACTGTTTGAACGCGCCGCGCGCGGTGAAGCGACCGGACGGCCGCCGGTGTGGCTCATGCGCCAGGCGGGGCGCACGGACCCGGCCTACAACGCCCTCAAGGAGGAAGCCGGTCTCCCGCTCGAGGACCTTTTTCGCCATCCGGATCTGGCGGCGGAGATATCGCTGCTTCCGCGCCGCATTGGCGTGGACGCCATCATCTACTTTCAGGATATCTTGACGCCGCTGACGCCGATGGGCGCGCATTTCCGCTTTCGGCCGGGGCCGGTGCTCGATACGCCCGTGCGGACACGGGCGGATGTCGCCCGGTTGCGTCACTACGACGTGGCCGCCGAACTCCCGTTTATCCCCGCCATTTTTGAGCGAATACAGCAGGCTCTCGGCGGGGGCTTGCCGGTGCTGGGATTTGCGGGCGCGCCCCTGACCCTGGCGGTCTTCCTGGCCGAGGGCGGCAGTTTTGGCGCGTCCGCGCCCCGGGCCTTGGCCATGCTCCGGGACGCGCCCGGCGTGGCGCACGAACTCCTCGACAGGCTGACCGCGATGACGATGGATTACCTCATGCTGCAGGTGGTGTCAGGCGTGGCCGCCGTGCAACTCTTTGAGAGCGCCGCGTACCTGTTGGATGAAGGGTTGTATCGCGAGTTCGCCTTGCCGTACCAGCAGCGGATCTTCGCGGCGCTCAAAGGGCGGGTGAAGACGATTGTTTTTGCCCGCGACTGGCCGCACGTGACGGATCTCGGGGCGGCGGGGGCGGATATTGTCAGTCTCCCGAGTTCCGTTACCATCACGGAGGCGCGCGCAGTGCTCGGGCCGAATCAGGTCGTGCAGGGCAACCTCAGCAACCGCCTGCTCGCGGAGGGCACGCCCGAGGCCATCGACGAGGCGGCAAAGGCCTGCATCGCGGCAGGAGAATGCCGCGGGCACATCTTCAATCTCGACCACGGACTGTTGCGCCAGACGCCCTTCGAGCACGTGCAGCAGGTGGTCCAGACCGTCCGCCATCACGCCGGGGCCTAGCTCACCAGTAGATGTACTTCAGGAAGGTCGCGCGGCTGGCAGCGTCCAGTTGGTCCATATCCTCGATTTCGAAACGGTTGTTGTCGAGATCCAGAATGATGCGGCCGTTGGCGCCGCCCTCCGAGACCGTGTCGCGTTCCCAGCGGTGAGTATAGAACGTCATCTCGCCGCGGTCGGTCACAACGTCCCAAAGGAGGAATGCCAGGTCCTCCTTGATGCTGCGGATCTCGCGGATGTAGTGGATGAAATACCGTTTCGACAGCTCGTGCTCGACGGCGAGCCGGGAACTGGGCGCCAATTCCTTGAGGCGCCGGATCATGCCTATCTCGTGGTGTTCGAGCGTGGAATCGCCGATCCACAGGGCGATGAATTCCTGCGGCCGCGAGATGGGGAAACACCGGTACGCGCGCACGTGCTCGTGCACCTGGTCCTTGTATTCGACGCGCATGCCGCCCTCGTCGCGAGAGAAGGCCCGGAGCTCGAGCGGATCCAGATACTTGACCTGAGGCACCGCCAGGCGCGATCGCTCCGCGCGCAGGTCCTTGGTCTGGGCGGGAGGAGACGGCTCGTCGCTGGTGGCGGCATGGAGGATGTCGACCCGGTCGCTCATCTGCGACTGGATGTCGACGAGTTTCCGATAGATGCCGTTTATCGCCAGAAGCTGGTGGTGACTGCCCTGCTCGCGGATCCGTCCTTCCTCGAAGACGATGATGCGGTCGCAGTTGCGGAGGGTCGAGAGACGGTGGGCAATGGCGATCGTCGTGCGTCCGAGACTCAGCGCCTCGAGGGCATGCTGGATCTCGCGTTCGGAGATGGCGTCCACGGCCGAGGTAGCTTCGTCCAAAATGAGGATGCGCGGGTTGTGCAGCAGCGCGCGGGCGATGGCGACCCGCTGGCGTTCGCCGCCGGACAGCCCGGCGCCACGTTCGCCGAGGCGGGCGTCGTAGCCGTCATGGGCGCGCACGATGAACATATGGGCGTTCGCGGCGATGGCGGCGTTGAGGACCAGTTCCGGCGCGACGCAGGGATTGCCGTAGGCGATGTTCTCCGCGATGGTGCCGGGGAAGAGGAAGGGGTCCTGTGCGACCAGACCGATCTGGCGGCGCAGGCACGTCTTCTTGATGCGGGTGATGTCGGTATCATCGATGAAGATGCGCCCGTTCTGGGTGTCGTAGAAGCGGAGAATCAGGTTGACCAGGGTCGATTTGCCGCAGCCGCTGTGGCCCACGATGCCGATCATCTCTCCCTGCCGGACATCGAGTGTGACATCCTGCAGGACCGGAATGTGGGGGTCATAGCCGAAGGTCACGTTGTCCATGCGGATATTGCCCTGAATCTCGACATCGAGGGCGTCTTTTATCTCGCGGATTTCCGGCGACTCGTCCAACACCTCGAAGACGCGGTGGGCCTGGGTGACGAACTGGGTAAACCAGGTGCTCATTTGGGTGAGCGAATTGAGCGGGGCGTAGAACATGCCCAGGTAGCCTAGGAAGGCCACCAGCGCGCCGATGGTCATCTCGGCGCCGTCGGGATCGGGCGTAAGAATGCGGTAGCCGCCGTACATCCACACCACAAAGCCGCCAAGCTGGAAGAGGAACCCGGCGAAGGGGTAGAAGACCGCGTTGGCGTAGCCCACATAGAGGCCGGCGTCCTTGTAGGCGCTGCTGAGCTTGTCGAAACGCTGCGCTTCGCGTCCTTCCTGCGCGAAGGCCTTGACGACGCGAATGCCGTGCAGGGCCCCATGGAGCCCGTTCGAAAGACTCGAACGCGTGGTCCAGAATTTGCGCCAGGCGGGCGTCACGTGCTTGGTGAACAGGTAGGTACACATCATCACGAAGGGTGCCGGGAACAGCGCGAACAGCGTGAGTTTCCAGCTCATGGTGAACATGACCACAACCACGGCGATGACGAGAATGATCTGGTAGCCGAATCCGGACGTGAGCTGCGGGATGAATGTCTGAAGAGTCTCGACGTCCTGTGTGCAGCGCGTCATCAGCCGGCCCACGGGATGCGTGTCATGGTAGCGGATCGCGAGATCCTCGAGCTTGATGAACATGTCGCGACGGAGTTCGTAGCCGAGGCGGGTGCTGATGCTGACCGACAGGCGTTCGCGGAAAACGCCGACCGTCGCGGTGATGAGGATCACCACGGCGAGGAACACCACCAGCGCGACGAGCCAGCCAATGCGCGTTTCCACGCCCAGCATGGTCGTCAGCGTCGCGAACCAGGGGGGCAACGGGTGGTCACCAAAGACATTGTCGATGAGAATCCGCGTCAGCTGCGCCGGGACGAGCTGGAGCAGGATCGTCGTCACCACAAAGACCATGGCCATGGCCGTGTAGGGCCAGTACGACTTGGTGCGGGCGAGAAAGCGGAAGAAGACGGCGCCTTGGGCCGGCTTCTCGATGCCGTGGCGCTTGAGCGGGTCGTCCGGTTCTTCGGGGACGGGCGGAAGCTGATCGACCGGTTTGCCCTCGGCCAGCAGCTTGATTTGCGCGGCCACCTTGGCAAACTTGTCCGCGTTCTTGTTCGAAAACCGCGCGAGTTCCTCAAACACCGAGTCCGTCTTGATCTCGAGGAAGCCCGAACCCACGCGTGAGTCCGTGCGTGCGGCGCTGATGTCCCGCACGGGGATTTCCCGCTGAAGCAGCGCGCGGTCGTCCTCGTGGTCCACCAGAAAGACGAGGACGCGGTCCTGCGTTACCAGGACCCAGGATTCGGCGAAGTCGCCGCTGATATCGAGGTCGCTGCGCGCCGCACTCAGCAGGTCGTCCGGGGTCAGGCCATGGTCCCCGAGGGAGCGTTCGAGGCGCGCGGGCAAAACAGGTAACACGTCAGGTGTTGTATTGGTATCCATTGGTTCCGTTTCCGCCATGCGATCTGTGGAATTGGGATGTGTGACAGAGGCAATCGGGGTGCTGTGAGGCTAGGGCAAAAAAAGGCACTCTTGCCCGGGAAAAACGCCCTTCGTCCGACGATTGTGATGGATTGAGATATTCATGGTGTGTCCAAAATACCCGCGACATGCTAGACCACGGGCACGGCATTGTCAAGACAAATCCGGCCATTTTTCGAAAAAAAGTGGCCTCTTGCGCCCCTTGGTCTCGCTCGGGTATCGTGGCGCTCCAAACGGGTCCGGCGGTGGCGCGGGCCAATGGAGACGAAACATGCGTTATCTGGGCGTTCTGCTCATTCTGGCCCTTCTGGTATCGGCCTGCACCAAGGTCGAGGCGCCGTCCGGTCCCCCGGCTGTCGAGAATACCGGGGAAGAGGTGGTGGACGAGGCGCCTGCCCAGGCCCCGGCGTCCCCGACGGGCGATTGGCGCGACGGCTTGCCCGAGGTCCTGGCGCGCGTCGGCGAAGTGACGATTGCCCGGGATGCGTTCCTGGCCGAGCTGGCGCTGGCGCGGGCGGCGGTCGAGGTCCGTGCCGCCGAGGCAGGGGAGCCCGTCCCGGCAACCTTCCAACTTGACGAGGAGGCGGGCCTCCGGCTTGCGCAGTCGCTTGTCGACAACGAACTGCTCGGCCAGTACGCCCGCAAGCTCGGCCACGAGGTGAGCGCAGAGGAGCTGGAGGAGGCCCTGGAGCGGGGCAAGGGAGCCTTCCCGACGGAGGCCGCCTACCAGGAGAGCCTGGCCCGTCAGGGGCTGACGGAGGAGGGAGTCCGGGCGCGTGTGGCGAGAAGGCTCCTCGTGGGCAAGCTCATCGACTCGCGCACGAAGGATCTACGGGCCGACGAGGCGCGGGTGAAGGCCGAGTACCAGCAACTGCTGGGGTTGGGGGCGTTTGACATGCCCGAGTCGGCGACCCTGAACCAGATTTTCGTGCCGCTTCCCGAGGGGGAAGAAAAGGAAAGCATTGAGACCGTGCTGCAAGCGGCCTTCGCCAAGCTGGGAGAAGGCATTCCGTTTGCCGAGGCCGCGGGCGAGGCCGTCGTGGCGCTCCCGGACGCGCACGTGGCCGAAAACCTGCTCCTCGTGCGCGGGCGTGTGGATGCGGTGCTCGAGGAAAAGGCGTTTGCAGGCGCAATTGGCGAGCCCATCGCGCCGTTCCGGAGCCCCAGCGGCTGGCACCTGGTCGTGGTGACCGAACGCCGGCCCCCGCGCAGCCTGTCGCTGGAGGAGGTACGGCCCCGGATCGAGGAGCGCGTGCTGTTTCCAGAACAACAGGCGGCGTTTGTAGCGCTTGTTGAAGAGGCGCTGAAGGAAATCCCGGTGGAGTTCAACTGGCAGTTCGCGGAGCACGAGGAAGCCGGCGAGAACTCTCGCTGAGTATTGACGTATCGGCTGGTACGTGCGGAAGGAAGGATCATGACGCTTGCCCGGATGTTTAGTCTCGCCGCGCTGATTGTCGGCGCGGGCCACGCGCCGCTCGCGGCGGCCGGACTGACGGAGTTTCTCGCGACGCCGGACCCGGCCTTCGAGTACAGCGTTGCGTCGGCGTACCGTACGGAAGAGGCCACCGTGTACAACGTCCATATGACCTCTCAGGTGTGGTCCGGGGAGCCGTGGCGTCACTGGGTGACCCTCATTGTGCCCGACGAGCTACGCCAGCGGCAGACGGCCCTGCTGGTCATCGGGGGCGGCGTGGTGGAGCCGGTTCCGGCCCCCGGGCTGACGCAAGCGGGGCGGACGCTGCTTGACCTCGCCAAAGCGACGGGGTCGATCGCCGCGATGGTCGAGCAGGTGCCCAATCAGCCCCTTTTCGGCGGCAAGGTCGAAGACGAGATCATCGCGCTGACCTTCGACGAATACCTGGAACAGGGCGACGAGACGCGGCTGTTGCTGTTTCCCATGGTGCGGAGCGCTGTCGCGGCGATGGACGCGGTGCAGGGGATCGCCCTGCGGCATGCGGGCGCCGCGCTCAGCGGGTTCGTCGTGGCCGGGGCATCGAAGCGGGGCTGGACGACTTACTTGACCGCCGCGGCGGACGCCCGGGTGCGCGCCATGGCGCCGATGGTCATCGATATGCTCAACATGCCCGAGCAGATCCGGCGGCAGCGTTGGACCTATGGCGGATTCAGCGAGCAGATCAGCGACTATACCGAGCGGGGACTGCAGGAACGCATGGAGTCCGACGAGGGGGAGGCGCTCCTGGCCCGCGTGGATCCCTATCGCTACCGCCACGCCCTGACCATGCCCAAGCTCGTGCTCTTGGGGACCAATGACCCCTTCTGGACGGTGGATGCGGCGAGTGTGTACTGGCCGGAACTCCCGGGGCCGAAGTGGTTGCACTACGAGGCCAACGCCGGGCATGGTCTGGGCCGTCCGACGGTGCGGACACTGGCCGCCTTCTACGCCGCGATGACGTCCAGCGCGATGATGCCTGCGTTGATGTGGGAGCGCGACGGAAACGAGCTTGCCGTGACGTGGAGCGAGGGCGATGGCAAGGCGTATTTGTGGTCCGCGTGGTCCGAAGACCGCGATTTTCGGGAAGCCGAGTGGTCGCATGAGCCACTGGAGGGCGTTGGCCGCGCCGTGGCCGGTCTCGACGCGCCCGCAGAGGGGTGGCGGGCCTGGTACATCGAAGTGCGCTACCCGCGCGGCCCGCTCGGCGTATACGGTCTCACCACGGAGATCGTCGTGCTGCCATCGGTATTCCCGCACCAGGACCCCTGAGGTCCGGCCTCCTATCGCTTCAGAATCCCGCCCCGGCCCTGACTGAGGAAGATTCCCTGCAGGTTCATCTTCAGCTCCTCGGGGTTGTCGGAGGCGAGCATGGCCTCCTGCTCAGAAATCAGCTTCTCCTTGATGAGTGTCGTCAGGCTCATGTTGAAGGTCTGCATGCCGTCCTCCTTTGATCCGGCGATGACATTTGGGATCTGCTTGAGGTTGTTTTCCTTGATGAGTTGGGCTATGCCGGGGTTGGTGAGCATGACCTCAATGGCCGGAACGCGCCCCTTCCCGTCGGCCGCCGGTAGAAGCCGTTGCGCCACCGACGCCTTGAGCTGCAGGGCCAACTGCGAGCGCACCTGGTCGTGCTGGCTGGACGGAAACATGTCCATGACGCGGTCGATTGTGTGCATGGCGTTGGTCGTGTGAAGGGTGCTGAATACCAGGTGGCCGGTTTCAGCTGCAGAAATCGCCGCCTGAAAGGTTTCCGCGTCACGCATTTCGCCGACGAGGATGATGTCCGGGTCTTCACGCATGGCCGCGCGCAAGGCCACATGAAAATCACGTGTGTCTATCGTGATCTCGCGCTGGGTTACGATGCTCTTCTTGTTCTGGTGAAGGAACTCGATCGGATCCTCCAACGTGATGATATGGACGGCTTGGCGTTGGTTGATATAGTCGACGATGGAAGCGAGGGTAGTGGATTTGCCGCTGCCGGTGGTTCCCGTGATGAGGACCAGTCCACGGCGGTAGTTGGCGATCTTCTCCATGACAGGCGGCAGGTGCAGGGTAGAGAAATCGAGAATCTTGCCGCGCACGTGGCGCATGATGATGCCCACGGAACCCCGTTGACGCAGCACGTTCACACGAAAGCGCCCCAACCCGGGCATGCTGTACGCCAAGTCGGCGTCGCCCTTCTTCATGAACTGGTCTTTCTGCTCAGGTGACATGATCTCGTCGAGACACCGCACCGTGTCCTTCGGCCCGAGTTCCTCCTTTCCGAAAAACCGGATTTCCCCGTCGATGCGGCACGCGGCGGGGCTGCCGACGGTAAGATGGACGTCACTGGCGCCATTCTGGACAGCGTACTGGAGGATCTGCTGGAGTTCGGCCATGGGTACCAACCTCTCTTCTTGATCCGACAAGGTTACAGCATGTCATGCGCCGAGTCTGTCGGCGTTCTCTTTTATCTTGAGAATGATCGCCACAACATCCGCCCAGTCCTCTTCCGGACCAAGCAGATACCGGTGGTGCAGCCACACGGCGCTGCGGTCGCACAGGTCCTCGGTCCGCGGGCATCGGACACGGGCGTAGTCCGGGCCGCCTTCGCGGTTTAGGAAGACGGGCTGGCGGTACAGGGGCATCGGGTAGCCCGGCGAAAAGGAGAGGCCCTCGGCCTCGGCCGCCTTGAGGAACTGGGCCCGCGAACAACCGAAGCGTTCGGGGTCCATCCGAAAGCAGAACAGGTGATAGGCGCGCCGGGTGATACGGGGATCGTCCGGCTGGGGGATCACGCCCTCGATGCCAGCCAGTTCCCGGTTCAGGAATGCCCCCGCGGCGATGCGGTGCGCGGTCTGCTGATCCGCACGGCCCAACTGGGCGCTCAGGAGGGCGGCGGCCAGTTCCGTGATCCGGGCGTTGGTGCCCATCGTGTAGTGCTCGTACCACGCCTTGCCCGCCATGCGCCCGCAATGCGTCAGCGACCGGCAGAGGTCGGCAAAGGCATCGTCGTCGGTCACGATCGCGCCGCCCTCGCCGCCGGAGATGTTCTTTGACGCCTGAAAGCTGAAGAACCCCGCCTTGCCCAAGGTGCCCGTGCCGCGCCCGTTCCAAGCGCCGCCCCAGGAATGGCAGGCGTCTTCGATCACGGTCAATCCGTGGCGTGCGGCAAGGGCGTTGATGCGATCCATGTCGCAGATACGGCCGCCGAAGTGCACGGGCATGATGGCGCGGGTGCGGGGGGTGACGTTCTGCTCGACGAGAGCGGGATCGATGCACCACGAATCGTCCACGTCGACGAAGACCGGGATCGCGCCCATCCGCGCGACGGCGGTCGCGGTGGCAATGAAGGTGTACGCGGGGACAATGATCTCGTCGCCCGGAGCGAGCCCGAGCGCCTGCACGGCGATCTCCGCTGCGGTGGTGCCGCTGGTGACGCTGACACAATGCTTCGCCTGTTGAAAGGTGGCAAAGGCGGTCTCGAAGGACTTCACACGTTCGCCGTAAAACCACTTGCCGCTGTCGAGGGTATCGAGGAGGGCCTGGCGCTCGGCGTCGTCGAAGATGGGCCACGGGGTCCATGGCCGGTCCGGCGGGCGGAGAGGGCTTCCTCCCAGAATCGCCAGCGGCGCGCGGGTATCGGTAGGCATGGCATTCCTTTCAGTCAACAGGGTACCGGTCTTGCGTCCAGTGTAGCGCTGAAGGGTCGAAGATTCCAGCGACGGCGGCTTCATTGACAGGGCTTTCGCCGGTGACTAAAGTATACGGACGTCCGCGCCGTCAGAGCGCGTGAACAGGAACGGGAGAGCAGTGATGGCAGTACCCATGCAGCCGGGAGAATTTGCGTACTTTGAGGGGGCCTATGTGCCGACCAAGGAGGCGCAGATCAGTATTTTGACCCATGCCTTCAACTATGGCACCGGCATGTTTGAGGGTATCCGGGGATACTATTCGGATGCCGAGGACAACATCTTCATCTTCCGGCTGGCGGAGCACATCGACCGCTTTGTGCGGAATTTTGCCATCCTGTGCATGGAAATACCCGAATCCCGCGAGCAGATCGAGGAAGTCTGTGTTGAACTCGTCCGGAAGAGCGGGTTCCGCGAGGGGGTCTACATCCGCCCGGTCTGTTACAAGAGCGAACTCTCGCTGGGGCCGAAGGTCGAGGGTGTGAAGAGCAGCTTCTGCTGCTATATCATCAAACTGGGCGACTACTGCGAGATCGAGGCCGGTCTGGATGTGGCCGTGTCGAGCTGGCGGCGTCTTTCGGACAACGCCATCCCGAGCCGTGCGAAGACCACCGGCAGCTACATTAATTCGTCCCTGGCGGCCACCGAGGCGCGGCGCGCGGGATTTGACGAGGCCGTTTTCCTGCGCGAAGACGGCACCGTGGCCGAGGGCAGCGCGATGAACATCTTCATGATTACCGGGGACAAGCTGATTACCCCGCCGCCGACGTCGGACATCCTCGTCGGGATCACCCGGAACACGGTCATGGAGCTGGCGGAGAAGGAGCTCGGGCTGACGGTCGTCGAGCGGCCGATTGCGCGCACGGAACTGTATGTGTGCGACGAACTGTTCTTTACCGGGACAGGTGCCCAGGTGGCCCCGGTCCGTTCGGTGGACCGCCGCCTGATCGGCTCGGGCAAGCCCGGGCCGCAGTCGCGGGCGCTCCAGGAACTGTATTTCAACGTGGTTCAGGGCAAGGTCGAGAAGTACCGGCACTGGCTGACGCCGGTGTTCTAACCGTCGCGGAAGGCGTATCGCATGGCTGAGTTGCGTTCCTACATCGTACTGGATAGCCTGCAAGAGCAGTTGGCGGCATTCCTGGGGTCCAACACCCAGGGCTACCTGCCGGTCGCGGGCATGACGTCGCTGTTCGTCGAGGTTGCGCCGGGAATGGAGATCGTGCCACTGCTCGATGTCGCGCTCAAGGCGACCGACGTGCGGCCGTCGATCCAGGTCGTCGAGCGCAGCTTCGGCACCCTCGAGGTGCACTCCCATTCGCAGGCAGACGTGCGTCAGGCCGGTCAGGCCATCCTGGATGCCTTGGGCAAGAAGGAAGCCGACCGCATGAAGCCCCGCGTGGCCTCGTCGACGGTCATCCGCAACGTGGACCCCTACCACGCCGCGCTGGTGAACCAGAGCCGCAAGGGTTCGATGCTCCTGGGCAACCAGACCCTGTTCATCATCGAAACCCAACCGGCCGCCTATGCCGCGTACGCGGCCAACGAGGCCGAAAAGGCCAGTCGCGTGACCCTCGTCGATGTGCGCCTCTTCGGCAACTTTGGCCGTCTGTATCTGGGCGGCGACGAGGCGGATGTCGTGGTCGGAAGCGAGGCCGCCCTGAAGGCCATCGAAGCGCTCTCAGGGCGCGAGTCGGACCGGAGCAGTGACTGATAATCCCCGGCAGTGGCCGAGGTGAAGCTAACGGACGCGGCCAGCAGGCTGCAAAGGAGAACCGGTAATGTCTGATGCGCTCGGAATGGTCGAGACCCGCGGGTTTGCGGCAATGGTCGAAGCGGCCGACGCCATGGTCAAGGCGGCCAAGGTGGAACTGGTCGGTTTTGAGAAGATCGGCGGGGGCTACGTGACCGCAGTGGTGCGCGGTGATGTGGCGGCCGTCAAGGCGGCGTGCGAGGCCGGCGAACGTGGCGCGCGCGCCGTAGGCGAGGTGGTTTCGGTGCACATCATTCCGCGGCCGCACGCGAATGTCGATCTGGCGCTGCCGCTGGGACGCGCCAAGGAAGCCGCGGAAGAGATCGCGAAGTAACCGTTTGGCAGATGAGGCCCGGCGGAGGCCGTTCCGCCGGAACATGCCGTCTGGCAGTGCCGAATCCGGTGCGCCGGCCGGGAGGTAGGGTATGCATCTTGGGCGCGTAGTCGGTACCGTGGTGGCGACAGCCAAGGAGGCGAGCCTGGACGGGCGCAAGCTCCTGGTCGTGCGGACGCTGGACACGGACGCAAAGGAAACGGGCGCGTATGTCGTGGCGATCGATGCGGTGGGCGCGGGCATGAACGACGTGGTTCTGGTCGCTGGCGGCAGCAGTGCGCGCTTGACGGCCGCGACCAAGGATCGCCCGAGCGACGCGGTCATCGCGGCCATCGTGGACTCGTGGGACGTTCAGGGGACCACCAAGTACCGCAAGACGGACGACAGGGCATGATCGCCGGCAACGGCCCGGAGGACTGAGGCACGATGAGCGCGGACAGGGAAAAGATCGAGGCGGTCGTTCGCCAGGTCATGGCGTCGATGCCGGCACCGGCAAAGCCAGAGGCCGCCCGCCCGTCATCGGCTGATGTGGACAGCGCCGTCGCGCGCGCCCAACGGGCATTTGAAGCCCTCAACCGGCTCAGTCTCGACACGCGCCACAACATGATCGCGGCGATGCGGAACGCGGCCGTGGAAAACGTCAAGGATTTGGCCGAGCAGGCGGTGGCCGAAACGGGCCTTGGGCGCGTCGAGGACAAGATAAAGAAGAATCTCCTCGTTGCGGTGAAGACGCCCGGACCCGAGATTCTCGAACCGCGCGCCCGAAGCGGCGATCACGGCATCATGCTGCTCGAACGCGCTCCCCACGGCGTCATCGGCTCGATTATTCCAACCACGAACCCGACCGAAACGGTCATCAACAACGCGATCAGCATGATCAGCGGCGGCAACGCCGTTGTTTTCAACGCGCATCCGAGTGCCGCGCGCTGCTCGAACTACTGTGTCGGCCTGCTGAACGAGGCGATCATGTCGGTGGGCGGTCCCGCCGATCTGGTTGCCGCGGTCGAGGAGCCGACCGTTGCGACGGCCCAGGCCCTGATGACTCACCCCGGCATCGCGCTCCTGTGCGTGACGGGCGGGCCGGGCGTGGTCAAGGCGGCGATGCTTTCGGGCAAGAAGACCATTGCCGCCGGGGCGGGCAACCCGCCGGCCGTGGTGGACGTGACAGCCAATATCGAGAAGGCCGCTCGGGACATCACTGCGGGCGCCAGCCTCGACAACAACATTATCTGCACCTCCGAGAAGGAGGCCGTCGTGGTTGGCTGCGTGGCGGACGAATTCAAGCGCCACATGATCGGCGCGGGCTGCGTCGAGGTCAAAGGGCGCGACATCGACCGGCTGTGCGACGTCATTTTCGAATCCGTCAAGGGCCATCACGGCGTCGTCCGGAAGGAATGGGTCGGCAAAAATGCCAATCGCATTCTCGAACAGATCGGGATCAAGGCATCCGCGGAGACCCGCCTCGCGATCATGGAAGTGGACCGCGATCATCCGCTCGCGTGGACGGAGCAGATGATGCCCGTGTTTCCCGTGGTGCGGGTGCCCAACGTGGACGACGCGATTGATCTCGCCGTGCAGTACGAGGGCGGGCGGAGGCATACCGCCACGATGCACTCGACGAACATCAACAAGCTGAGCGAGATGGCGCGGCGCATCAACTGTTCGATATTTGTCAAGAACGGCCCCACCTTTGCCGGTCTTGGGATGGGAGGCGAGGGCTACACCTCGTTTACCATCGCCAGCCCGACGGGGGAGGGACTGACCACCGCCATCAGCTTTACCCGCGAGCGCCGGTGCACCCTGGTCGACGCCTTCCGCATCGTATAGCGCGTTGCGCAGAGGATAACCCGTGTCCGTACTGGGAATGGTGGAATTCGCGGCGATTGCGCGCGGCATCCAGGCGAGCGACGCCATGGTCAAGGCCGCTCCGGTCGAAGTGCTTGCGTCCCATCCCATCGATCCAGGGAAGTACATGACGCTGGTTACGGGCGATGTGGCCTCGGTCGAAGCGTCCGTGGCCGCAGGGGTGGCACAGGCCGGAGCGGACCGGATCGTGCAGTGGTTTGTGCTGGCGAACCTGCACGCGCAGGTGATTCCGGCGTTGCGTGGCGCCGCGCCGGAACGCGATCGCGACGCGGTCGGCGTCATAGAGACCACCACGGTGACCGCGATCGTGCAGGCGGCCGATGCCGCGTGCAAGGCCAGCGCCGTAGACCTGGTGAAACTCCGCCTGGCCTTTCATCTGGGTGGAAAGGGCTACGCGATCGTGGTGGGCGATGTGGCGGATGTGGAAGCCGCCGTGGACGCCGGCGCAGCCGTGGCGGGAACGGCCCTGGTGGAGACCACCGTGATTGCCAACCCGTACCGCGAGATCTATGAACGACTCGTGGCTGACGATCTGGTCAGCGAGCGGCGAACCTGCGGGAACAGGCCATGATACCGGGTGAAGTGATAGGACGGGTGGTGCCGTCGGAACGGCTCGAAGCCTTCCGGGGCGTGAAGTTCCTGCTCGTTCAGCCGATCGACGAGAACAGCAAGCCTGCGGGCGCGCCGGTGGTGGCGTGTGACGCGATCGGGGCCAACGTTGGCGAGCGCGTTTTCATGGCCCAGGGACGCGAGGCGACGGTCATGCTGCCCGATCCATTCAATCCGGCCGATATGACCATTATTGCGATCATAGACGAGGTGACATCGTGAAGCTGGCGAAGGTCGTGGCACAGGTCGTGGCGACCCAAAAGAGCGCGGCATACCGGGGGGTGAAGACCTTCCTGGTTAAACCGCTTCGGCTGGACGGCGCCTTTGAAGGGTCGACCTTTGTTGCGGTGGATCGGGTGCAAGCGGGCATTGGCGACACGGTGCTGCTGATGCAGGAGGGAAGTTCGGCCCGCTTGATGTTCGACAACCCCGAAGCGCCCATGCGCAGCGTCATTGTAGGAATCGTGGACCACGTGGAGATCGAGGCATGACGGAACTGGAAATTCGCAAGGCGATCTGCGAGATCGGCCGCCTGATGCACATGAAGAACCTGGTGGCTGCCACGGACGGCAACATCAGCGTGAAACTGGGGCCGGACCGCTACCTCTGCACGCCCAGCGCCGTGTCAAAAGCGCTGATGCAGCCCAACGACATGATTGTCTGCGACGGCCGCGGCGCCAAACTGTCCGGCCAGGGCAAGGTCACAAGCGAGTTCCGCACCCATATCGCCTGCTACGAGGAACGCCCGGAGATCAACGCGGTCGTCCATGCCCACCCGCCCAAGGCCATCGGCTTCACCCTTGCCGACGCATCCATGGCCGAATGCGTGTTGCCGGAAGTTGTCTGCACCATCGGAGGCATTCCCACAACCGAGTACGCCACACCGGCGACCCCCGAGGGCAGCGAGGTCATCCGGGGGCTCATCCGCCAGTGTGATGCGGTCATGCTGGACCGGCACGGCGCCGTGACCGTCGGGCGCGACGTGTACGACGCCTACTTCAAGATGGAGAAGATCGAGCACGCCGCGGAATCCATCCTCACGGCCCATCTGCTCGGCAAGGTGCGGCGCCTCGATCCGAAGGAGGTCCAGAAGCTGGCCACAGTTCGCGGTCAGTACGGCGCGGGGTCGAGCAAGGCCTACACGTGCAGTTGCGACGGCGGCGCGCCGGGGGCCAGTCCGGCACGGGTGCCGGAACAGGAGACCCGCCTGGACCAAGTGGTTGCGGAAACACTCAAACTACTTGGTTATGGCGGAGAGTAACGACGTAAACTTCTCGGATCGCATCTGTCTGGCGTCCCGTTGCTTGGCGATATTCGCCCTTGCATAACTCTTCACAAGTATCCCGTCGCTTGCAGTTTTCTTATTCAGAATACTTGCGCACCGTTCCCGCTTCCGGTACCATACGGGCATGGAGTGTATACGAATAGACTGTGGCAGACGTTTGTACTAGGTGCCAATCGGCAGCGTCACCCTGAACGGCGCTGCTCAGCGCGCACGAGGTCTTTGGGGGCGGGACGCAGGCGCTGCGACAGCGGCGGAATGGTTGGGGGTACTCAGTGCCAGAGATACCGAATGGTCAGGAGAAATTGCGGCTGTGTCCAAGCTGCCGCATGGAGATTCCGGTTCTCGCCGTAAAATGCCGCTTCTGCGGCGAAGAAGTGGGACGTCCCCGTGACGAGTCGCGGCGGCTCAGCATTGACGATCTGGGCGGGGAAACGGTTTCGCACTACGCGCCTTCCGGCAACGTAATCGACGCGCTGGAGGCCTACCGGGCCGAAATGCAGGCCGAGAAGGAGGCCGCTGAGGAAGCGCGACGGCAGTCGCGGCCCGGGCTGTTCGGACGGCGCACCCCGCAGAAAACCACGCCCGCACCGCACCGGAGCGACCCGCAACTGTCGCTGCAACCGGACACGGACACACTCGGATCGATTGACATAACGACACGCCCCAGGACGCACGCGCCGGTTTCTGCGGCGCAGCCATCGTGGATGCGGAAGATGGCATTTCTGGGTTCGTTTGTTGCCGTATCGGTCCTGCTGGTCCTGGGAGGGTTCCAGGTTCTGGCCGTGGTACAGGATTTCCTGGGCAGAAACGAGGGACCGGGACCGAGCGGGTTTGTCAACCAGGCTCCCGGTATCATGGAGCGCGGCGGCCCGCCGCTCGAAGCCCTGCGGGCGGCTGCGGAGGCGCTTACCCACGACAAGACCAGCCGCAACCAGGAGATTCTCGACCGGGCCGCCCAGTTGGTCGCCGAGCAGGTTGAGAAGTTGCTGAAAGACCCCGACTGGCAGCCGGGCAACCTTCGCGAGGCCAGCGAGATCGCCCACCAGGCCTCGGACCTCTACCCGAGTACGGTGACGCGCCAGATTCGCGAGAACGCGCGCGAAGAGGTGTTCATGTACCAGATGAACGTCGTCAGCACGGAGGACGATGCGGGCGCGGCAGTGGTGAACATCACCGCCCGGGATGGCCGGCGGGAGCGGATACGCGTTGTCATAGGCGACACCGTGAACGGGCGATTCATTGTGCGCGGTATTCGTGGCGGCCGCGTCACACTCGAGGACACGCAACGCGATGCCAAATACGGCCGCCCGCGGACGGTCACGGTTGACCTTACCGGCGTCCAATGATCCCGCAATCCCGCGCACGGTTCTTGATTTCACGTGCCCTCGCCATGCTAATCTGTTTGCCCACTAATGAGCCGGAGAAGGACCTGCTATGAAACACATGAGCCTGCTGTTGTTGACGTTGGTGGTGATCCTCCCGCTAAGTGCGTGCGCGATGTTTCGTGATCGTCCGTCCCCCGCTGTTGGCGGCGGAGAACGGCCGGCCGGCGTAACTCGTGAAGGGCTCGAGCGCGAACTGCGGGCGCAGATTGAGGAGTATCTCGCCAAGTTTGCGGGCAAGAGTGCGGCGGACGCGCGCATTGAGAGCTACGACCCCTACTATTTTAAGGGATACAACGTCTATCCCGGCGGTGCAGCCGGCTACACCCTCGAGATCCGCGAGACCGAGGCGCGGACGGCGCCCTACGCGGCGGATGTGCGGGTCGCGCGGCAACGTATCGCTACGGTCATGCATCGCAGCAGGCAGGCCGCCCGCGACGACGATACCTTTCTGCGGGAAACCGGTACGGAAGTGCTCAGCTATGAATACCGCAACGGCCGGTGGGTCCGCTCAGGGAGCCTGTTTCTGGTAGACCGCACCGAACAGCAGACCGCCAGCGGGTGGGCACCCGTCGAGACGGCGCCGCCGCGCATGGCCCCGGGCGCTGATCGCGGCAACTGGTTCAGCCGCACCTGGTCTGGATTGGTTGGAAGGTAACACGCGCTTGGCCATGGCCGAGTGGCGTCCGCAGCCAACGCGCTGGATCCGGCGGAACCGGCCCACGACGCGGCGGGCCATGGCGGCAGTCCTGCTGGCTGCATTGGCTGTATGGGGCGGACTGCTCCTGCACCAGACCTTCGTTCGTCATTCCGAGGGGTTTCTCGTTCTCCTGACCGAGGGGCGCGACACCCCTTTGGCTGTCCGGAACTTGGCCGGTGACCCCGTTGTCGGGCCCTTGCCCCTTGTCCTTCGCTTGCACGAAGCCGTCCCGCGTCCCCGTGCCCGGCTTGTTCTGCGGGAAGGGGCGATGGAGCAGGTCCTCACCGTGACCCCGGGCGACGAGGTCGAGGCGGGGGGGCTGCGTCTTGTCGTCGCGGACATCGCCCCGTGGACTGGTCTCCTTCATGCGCCGGACGGCGTGCCCATGGCACACCTCTGTCTCGACGTGGACGACGGGGTCTCGAACATCCTCCTTCCGGCGGGGCAATGGGTGACGCTGACGACGGGGGCCAGGGCGCTGCTGATCTGGCACGCCGACGAGCAGACCGCGCGTTCCGCGTCCCAACGATTGCACCTGGACGAGCATCCAGCGCGTTGGGGCGTTATCGAAGGCGGCGGCATCAACTGGTTCAGCGCCTTCACGCCGGGAACCGGCCTTGAACTCGACGATGGGCGGGAGGTGGTGCTGCTGGAGAGGGTGGACGGTGAGGCGGCGATTCGTGTTGTCGTCATAGGTCCTGAAGGTGGCGAGGAACGGACAATTCCGGCGAACGTGCCCGGCGCCGACCCGCTTGTGCGCTACGAAAACCTCACCGCGGTTCCGGTCACGGTCGTCGTGGACGCATGGGACGCGAACACGGCCCTTGTCACGTGCTTTGAACGCGGAAAACGGGTGGGGCAGACGGAACTCGCCGTCGGACGCACGTGGTCCGCGCCGTGTTTGCCTGCACGTGTCTGGCTTGCCGGTCTTGCGCCGAAGGCCGTTCCCGTGTACCCGGAGGACGCCGGTCCGCTGGGCGTGCTCCTGACCGATCCTGACTGGCGTTGCGCCATCGGCGAGCTTCAATCCGGACGCGTGGGCGATGTGACGGTCGCCGTTCAGGGACTGGACGCCGCTTGGGACTACACCCTCGATGTCCATCGCGAGGGCGCCGGGGAGGATGCGGGGCGCATGGTGCTGTCGACGGACCAGGCGGCCGTACGGGTCGAGGCGTGGCGGGTTACGGCGTTGCCGCCGTCGGCCGGCGGGCTTGAAGCTGCGCAGGTGATGATCGAGCCCGTCGCGGTGAGCCCCAACGCATGGCGCGTGCTGGGAGTGGGCATCGGACTTGGGGGCGCGATCTTCCTGCTCATCTTGGTGCGCGATGCCATGAACTGGCAACCGCCCTGGAGGTCAGGGTAAAGTCTTGGCAGGCCGCGCCGTGTGCAATACTTGAGAAGGAACCGTCCGTGACCGAACACAACCGCCCCGAGCCGCCGTCTGTCAACCAGGACCCGGAATCCTCCGGCGATGCCGCGCTCGATGCGCGCCTGGCCGAGGGCATTCTGAAGGGGCATGCCGGCCTCGACACCGCACAGGCTGCCATGGCCGCGTTTCTGATTGTGGTTGCCGCGTTTCTCGCGTTTTCGACGGCGTTCTCTTCGCCCTTCTCTTTCGATGCCGCGCGGCTTGTTGTCGAGAACACGGCCCTGCACCAGATCGCCACGGTGGCGGGGGGGATCAGCCAAGCGCCGGACCGTGCGCTGGGCATGCTGGCGCTCGCCGCAAACTGGTGGATCGCCCCGAACAGCGCGGCGGCGTTTCACATCTTCGATTTCCTCCTGCACGCCGCATGCGGCATGCTGCTGTATGGCATCGCGCGGCGGCTCTTCTCACAGGTTGACCGCAATATTCCCGAGCCCGTCGCCATGTTGGCCGGGCTGCTGTTCGCATTGCACCCGCTCGTGACCGAGGCCGTGGTGGACGCGGCCGCGCGCCCGCTGATTCTCGGCACGGTGTTCATGCTGGCCAGTGTCTACGCGTTCCTGGGCAGCCGGGCTTCCGGATTCGGGCCGGGCATCGTGACCAGTCTGAGTGCGTTTGTGCTCGCGCTGGCGGCCCATCCCGCGGCGCTGGCCCTTCCGCTGGTCATATTGGTGCTCGAATGGGTAGCGCCCGGGAGGCGCGTACGGCGCGCGGCGACATTTTGGGTGATCGCGGTGTTCTACATTGCCTTGTGGTGGGGTGCGACCGGGAGCCTTCCGGTGAGCCCCGCGTCCGAGGGGGCGTGGGGGTGGCCCGGCGCGGGCTATTTGGTGCAGCGCATGCTGCTTCCCGTGCATCTGAGTGTCTATCCGGTACCCGGTGCGTCTGCTGCGCTGTTCGGGATTGGTGGGTTGACGCTGGCAGCCGTCTTGGCGGCGTTGCTCACATGGCGGCGGTCGCCCGGCGCGGTTCCGGTGCTGTGGAGCTTGGCGCTGCTGGCCTCGGCGCTGTGGTTTGCGCCCGCGGGCCTGCGCGAGCAACTGGCCTATCCGGCATTGGCGGGCGCCTGTCTGCTTGTGCCATGGGGATTAGAGTTCATCCGGCCTGCGGGAGCACGGGCCGCCGCCGGCATCTCCGTAGCCGTCCTGGCGCTCTTCTTGGGCGGGGCAACGTTCGTTCGCGCGAACACCTGGGTGGACCCCGTGCGGCTCTGGTCGGCGGCCGTTGCGCTGAATCCGGACGCGGCAACCCCGCACGAACGGCTCGGCCTGCTGTACCTGAACCGGTCCGAAGCCATTGCGCTCACGGACGTCGAGGGTCGCGACGCGGCGATTGAGGCCGCGCAGACGGCGGCGCACACGTATCTGATGCGCGCGGCGGAACTCGGCGCCGAGAGTGTGGATCTGTATGAGGGTCTTGGTCGCGTACATCTGCTTCGCGAGGGCGAGGATGCCGCGGCCCTCGCGGCGTTTCAAGAGGCACTGCGGGTGCGTCCAGTGGACACGGACCTTCTTGTGTACGCAGGTGAGGCCACGGCCCGCGTGGCGCTGGAAGCCAACGACCGGCGCGGATTGGTTCAGGCGCTGCGGTACCTGCAAATGGCACGCGCCGCCCAATCGCTTGAGCCCGGTGCCGCGGTACTGCTCGGAAATGTCCAGGCAGCGCTAGGCCGTTTCGCGGAGGCAGCGGATACGCTCGATGAGGCTGCGCGGATCACCGGAGAGGATGCGTTGGCATCGAACGCGGCGCAACTCAGGCAGATTGGCGAGGCTCTCACGCAGCTCCAGCAACGGGCGGCCGAGGCGCGCGGCCGGGATCCCCTGCAGGCGCTCCTGCTGGAATCCCAGCGGGACGAACTGCGGCACCGCGCGTTGCAGGCCCTGTACAAGGCGTCGTACGTCTACCAGGAACAGCCCGGTAACTGGCAAGCGTGGGTAAGCCTGGGGGCGGCAAAGACACGGATGGGCGAGATTGATGGGTTTCTGGCGCGCGAGGTGCCGCCGCCGGCCACGCCGGCGGGCGCGCCGCCCGCGTGGCGCCTGCTCGCAGGAAAGGCCGCCTTCGGCGGTGCGTGGGACGCCGCGGAGAAGGTGGTCGAGGCTGCTGCGCCGGATGAGAACGCGGGACTGGTCCTCGGTGAGCTGGCGCTCGAACTCGGTCAGGCGGAACGCGCCGAACAGTACCTCACAGCAGCTGCGCGACAGTCCCCACAGGACTACCGTCCGTGGGTGCGGTTGGCCGAGAACGCACTAGCACAGGGCAACCCGGCCAAGGCCGGGCGGCACGTCCGCGAGGCAGAACGCCGTGGCGCGCCGGGCGAAATGCTTCGCCGGTTGCAGAGCGCTGGCGCGGTGGGCGGCGGGGGCGAGGCTGTCCCGATGATCCGCTAGCGGCTTGATTAGGACCGGGACACAATTTGACGGGAGAAGACGATGAACGCGCATGGTCTTCATGCATTGGGACTCGATGAGGTCCTTCTGCGCTTCGCGGTGGCGCTGGTCTTGTCGAGCCTGGTTGGGCTCGAACGCGAGCGCAAGGGGCGCGCGGCGGGCCTCCGAACGCACGTACTGGTGTGTTTTGGCGCGACACTGATGATGGTCGTGGGCGAGATCATGGCCGCCGAATTTGTCAGTACGGCCGACACGACTGTGCGGATTGACATGGCGCGCATCGCGGCGGGCATCATTACGGGAGTGGGATTCCTCGGCGCGGGGACGATCATTCACGACGGTGCGGCGCAACGCGGGCTCACGACGGCGGCGATGATCTGGTTCGTGGCGGCGCTTGGCGTGACCGTGGGGGCCGGGTATCTCGTCATCGGTTTTCTCGCCACGGCGTTGATTCTCAGCACGGTGCTGGTGCTCGAGCTATTCGAAGGCTTCCTCTCGCCAGTCAATTTCTACGAACTTGAGCTTCGCACAACGGACGGCCTAACGGCCGCGGAGGGGATCGAACGCGTCATTCGGGACGAGGGCTTCCGCGTCGTCAAATCCGGTTTGAAGATTTCCTCCGAGAAACAGCTTGTCTCTCTTTCGTACGAGATCACCACGCGCAAGAAGGGGCACATTGAAGCGCTGGCCCAGCGTCTGCAGCGGGATTTCCCCAGCCTGTCGCGGCTCGATATCGAGCGCTAGAACCGCACGCGCCAGGGGATACGGCCCGTCCGCTCTGGCACAAAGGAAACCGTGACCAGCGCCCCCTCGTGGGTGACTGTCGCCACCGTTCCGTCGGCTTCTGCCTCGGCGGGCGCATGGCCTTCCGGAGCGAAGCAGTCGATCCGGCACGCGAAACCGGCGACCGCCTCCACCGTTCCCGCGAGCAGCCGCTGCGCGGCGTTCCATTCTCCCTCAACCAGCGCCGGGTAGCCCCCGGTCATGCCCCGGTTGCACCCGAGTACGGACGGGTGCGCTGTCGCGGGCTGGAGGCCGACGACCTGCACACCCGGCGACACGGGGAGCGACAGCATGCCTGCGGCCCGGCCCAGGTAGGCGCCGGTGGCGGGCGCGTAGACCAGGTGATAGCCCGGGGCTGCGCCGAGCCTCGTGAGGTCGAGCAGGGGAGCGGCACCGGGGCCGGGGAGGACGGCCGCCACAATCCCAGATCTCGGCGGGGCATGCCGGAAGGCCAGAACGGTCTCGCTGACCGGCCGGAAAGCATAGTGGGCGGGGGGAAGCATGACCCGGAGCAGCCGCTGCGTGTCCGCCGGCACGATAGCCGGGTCTCCGGTGAGCAGCACGGAGCCGCCCGTCAAGGCGCGCGCAAAAAGTCGAACCTGGATGTCCGCCGTATCCATGTCTGCGCGCAGCGGTTCCGCAATGGAGGTGAAGACCCAGGGCTGCATGAACCAGAGCGGGGGAAGCCCCTCTGGGGTGCCTTGGACGTGCCCCTGTGCGAGTCCGGCCGCGGCGGGAAAGGGCGCGGCCGTGGCAAGAAAGGCATCCGGGCCTAGCCCGTCCCGCAGCGCCTGCAAACCGATACGGAGCATGCCGATTCGCGTCAGGGGCTGGTCGCGTGGCGGGTCAATCTGCAGCAAGGGATGCGGTGCGCGCGGGCACAGGAGGCCGTCGAAACCCCAGTCCTCGACCACCCGCCGCGCGGCATCGCGGACGTGTTCCTGGACCTCGGTCCGCGTCACGTCCATCACCAGGAGCGCCCCGCCGGAATCCGTGGGCACTTCCAGCAGCCACTCGCGGTGCTCACCGGCCAGCGGGTCCTCCTCCGGGACAACGAAGGGGTCGGCCCAGAGGTGCATCCGGAATCCAAGCTCGCGTGCGCGGCGCGTGAGCGGACCGAAACCCTCCGGGAACCGGGCGGGGTCGGGAGTCCATTGACTTCCCGGGGCGCGCCAGCCCGGTCCGATCGTGACGTCGCGCCAGCCAAAGGGGTGCAGGTCGCGGAGGGCCTCGATAGCAGCCAAGGTTCGGAGGTGGTCTGGCGGACTCTCCAGCGACCCGATCTGCCAGCCGTGCCGGGGTGCGGCACGGGACGCAACAACACCGTGCGCGAGCGCGATGGCGTGTCCGTAACGCTGCGGGGCGTCCGCTGCGTCCGTCTCCGCGACGGACAGGTAGAGCCGCTCGGACGTCACGGTCTGGCCCGGTTGAACCTCGATAGGAGGATCGTAGATACACCAGGCGGCCAGCGCGCCCCCGGTCCCGGTCGCGATAACGCCCTGCGCCCGCTGCTCCGAAAGAAAGCCCGCAACCACGTAACGTGGGGCATCTAGGAATGCGAAGAAGGCGGTTTCGGGCGCCGGCTCCGGTGGAAGCGGGACGCGTGCCCCCTTCGAAGTGCCGGCCACGCCCCACGGCGCCAAGGCCCTGATGCGGACCGGCTTCTTGCCTGTATTGGTATACCCGGCTTGTACCACCAGGTACGGCTGCGTGGGGTAGGTGTGAATCAGCCATTCTCCGGACCGGTGGCGGAAAAGCATGCCCTGCCCTTCGCCCAGGGCATCGTGGACGGCGACGCGCCCGGTCCGGTGGCCGTCCAAGGGCAGGGGCTGGGGCCGGTCGGCCCCGTCCAGCCACACCAGGGGGTGCGCATCAGCGAAGATGGACCCTCCGTCCACGTCCCGGATGTTCACCCGGCCGTTTCGCTGCACGGCCACGTTGTAGCGGTCTGTGTTGACGGACCGGAGGTCGCGGTCCGGCCGGTACAACTGTCCGTGGGCCATGCCTCCCGCAAAGGTCAGGAGAAGCAATGGGGCGAACACCGGAAGAAGGCGTCGGTGAGTACCCGGATTCAGCAAGATGAGCCTCCAGTAGTCGTTTGGTGGCAGTCATGGCTCGACGGTGCGTTTCCATCATGATCCCCTTTGGGGCGCGCGAGTTGCAAGGCAGAAGGAAACCGGCCGGAATACCCCGGTCCGCGGGCCGTGTTCGCTCGGGTATGGTGAACCATGTGCAGCAAGGGAGGAGGCCATGAGTACGTCCAGGCTGTTGTCACTGTTCCTGGCGGTCCTGCTGACCGCGTCGACCGCACGGGCCCAGGTGGTGGAACCCCGGATCACGATGGGACCGGACTGGGTGCGGATTGAGGAACCGGCTCTGCGACCCTTCAAGGGATTCTGGCAGGGGACGAAAGCGTTGGGGTTTCAGAGCAGGGCGGCTCTGGTGGAGGGGAACACGAAGTTCCCGCTGATTGGCAGCGTGGAAGTCCTGCGGGGCGTGCGTCGTGGGGGCATCGAGCTGTTCTCCCATACGTACATGTCCATGGCAGGGTCCCACGCGCGCCCTTATGACAGAGTGGGGGCGACAAACCTGTTTATCGAAGGCGATCCGGTGCTGCGGCACGCGGCGGACGCCGCCACGTACGCCGGGGTGTACAGTGTGGCCGGTGGGTCCAGCATCGGCGGACCTGTGCTGGGCACCATGGCCGTGCAGAAGGTGGTTGACCAGGCCCCCGTCAACCCGGAACTGCGCCGGGACGTCATCAACCAGCGCAAGGCCCGGCGCGAGCGCGTCCAGCGCGCACAGGCCAGCTACATTGGTCCGCGGGCAACCGTCAACGCCGCGGAGCCTGGGCGTGGCGATCTGCTGAAGCCCTACCGCTAGCGTTCGCCGTCGCCGGATTGGTATTATGTGCCGCATTCCGCCACGGTGTGCGGCACTGCTGTTGTCCAACGGAAGGTTTCCCGCGTGTCGAAGTATTTCCTCCCAATCCTGTTGCTGGTGTCGTTCATAGCCCTGTTTCTGGAACTCGGCCGGATGGACGTCGTGTACGACAATGAAGGCCAGCGGACCACCCCGCCGGCCGAGATGCTGCGTACCGGCGAGTTTCTTATTCCCACGCTCAACGGCCAGCCCTACCTCGCCAAACCGCCGCTGCTCTACTGGGCGATCGCCGGGGTCTACAAGGCCACGGGCACGATCAGTCCCTTCACCGCACGTATCCCGACCGCGGTCTGCACCATCCTGCTGGTAGTGGCCGTGTACCTCTACACCCGGCGGGAGGCAGGCGAGATGACGGGCCGCTGGGCCGCGTTCGCAACGTTGTCCGCGCCGTACCTGCTCGAACGCGCGCGATGGGCGGACCTCGATCCGCCTCTCACACTGGCGTGCTTTCTGATGATCATCGCCTTTCGTGGGGCGTACCGGGCGGCGTGTCCCAAGAGAGCCCTGTCGCTGGCCTTCTACAGCGGGATTGCCCTGGGAGCGGCCATACTGTTGAAGGGTCCGGTGCCGCTGCTGTTCCTGTGGGCGGCCTGGGCGGCACTGCTGCTCGTCGAGGGTGAACCCCATGCCAAGAGCATTCGCAGTGGCATCAAGTGGGGCGTGGCGGCACTGGTCCTGGCCCTGGCGGTGACCCTGGTCGAAGTGGCCGCTCAGCGCGAGGCCCCCTTCCCGGTGGCTCTCGCGTTCGGCATGATCTCGCTCTCCGCCGTGGCATGGTGGTACGGAACGCGCCTCGGACGCAGTCTCGTGCATCTGGCGGTCACGGTGGCGACGGGCGCGGCCATCGCGGCCCCTTGGGCGATATGGGTCGTCTCCGAGATCGGCTGGCCGTCCATCTCCGCGCTGTTGCATGAACAGGTCGTCGAGCGCACCCACGTGGCCTCGCGCATCAACAGCGGCAGCCCGCTGTACTTCGTGCAAGCGCTGCCTGCCATGCTTGCGCCGTGGGGATTTCTGCTGCCGTTTCTGTTTGCGCCGGGCACATGGCAACGCGGGAGTCATCTCTACCGGTTCAGCGTCGCGTGCGGCTGCGTCAGCGTGCTCGTGTTCAGCCTCATCGCCGGCAAGGAATACGAATACATCCTTCCCGCCGTGCCGTTCCTGCTCATGGGCATCGCCTTTCACGTCGATGAACTGCCTGCGGGACTCGAACACCGCTGGATGCGCCTCTGGGGCCGCTGGTGGCAGCGGATCATGCTCGTGCTCGCGCTGGTGGGCGCGCTCGGGGGCGCGGGCTACGCCACCGTGGTCCACCCGCACGCCCGGTTGATTGCCGAAGTCTGGGCGCTTGCCGCGTTCGTGGTCATCGTGTCCGTGATGTACCGGCGCGTTCCCGTGCGCCGAACGGCCTGCGTCGGCGTCATGATGCTTGCAACCGTGCTCCTGTTTCTGCTCGTCCGCAGCCATTACTACACCGGCGAGCGGTCGCCCAAGGCGATTGCGGTGCTGACGGGCGACCTGATTCGCGCGGGATACCCCGTTGAAGCCGTGAAGACGTACCCGGCGTTTGCCTTCTACGCGGAGGAGTACGTGCCGGTCGAAATCGATCCGGGCGCCGTCGCCGCGCGCATGGCGTCGCCCGAACCGTACTTCTACATCACACGGGAGCGGTTTCTCGACTATGTCCCGGAAGACACCCCCGCCGAGGTTCTGACATCCGCCTATACCAGCAAGAAGCTGGTCATGCTCGGAAACCGGCCGCTGCCGGAGTAGCACTTCGCTCTTTCTTCGACGCCTCCCGTCGATCCTATGGGACACATGCGAGTGATGGGAGGCGCGAGATTTCAAAATGCGCTGCGAACCGCTATACTACCTTTTGCGAGCAGGCTGGGCGGTCGCGGGGTCCTTGTGACTTCGAGGAAAGTCCGAGCTCCACAGGGCAGGGTGCTTGGTAACGCCAAGGCGGGGTGACCCGACGGAAAGTGGCACAGAAACGACACAGCCGATGGTCGCGCTTCGGCGCTTCACAGGCAATGGTGAAATGGTGCGGTAAGAGCGCACCAGCGTCCTGGTGACAGGGCGGCTGAGTCAAACCCCACCTGGAGCAATGCCAAATAGGGACGCTATGACGTGGCCCGCGCCGCGTCCGGGTTGGCAGCTAGAGGCGCACGGTGACGTGCGTCCCAGATGAATGACCGCCTCGGGGCTTCGGCCTCCAGACAGAACTCGGCTTACAGGCCCGCTCGCATTGAAATCACGCGCCCGGACGGCGGAATACGCTGTCCGGGCGCGCCAATTCTACCGCTCTGATCGCGGTCCGTCAGTCCAGGGTTTCCAGCACCGGCACATAGCCGCTCTCGCGCACCACGGATTGCCCTTCCGGCGACAGCAACCACTCGCGCCAACGCCCCGCCGGGCTGTCCTCGGCCAGATCCTTCCGCGCCACCACGTACACGTCCGCCGTCAGCGGATAGCTCTTGTCGCGGATCGTGTCGTACGCCGGCATTACGCCGTCGATGGCGACCAGCTTGGTGCGCGGACTACCAATCATGTAGTAGGCGTAGTAGTAGACCGAATAGGCCAGACCGTTCTCGTCGTGTGTCAGGGCGAAGTAGGGCCCGCTCATGCTTTCTGCCACCAATAGCTGGCGCGCTCGCGGCGTCATGCGATCCTCGCCGTTATCCGAAGCGGAATGTTCTTTCGGCCTGTTCAGATCTGGCATGACCAGTTCCTTCATCAATTCCTGGCTGCCGGACTGCTCTTCGCGCTGGTAGGGCGTGATCTTCGCATCGGTCCCGCCGACCTCGTTCCAGTTGCCAATATCGCCCCTGTAGATGGCGCGAATCTGGTCGAGGGTTAGACTGGAGACGGGATTGTTGACGTGGTTGATGAACACGAAGGCGTCGCGAGCGACGGGTGTTTGTTCCAGATAAACGCCATGCTTCTCCGCCAACGCGCGCTCTTCGTCCGACGGCGCGCGCGCGATCAACGCGATGTCAGACTCGCCTTGGATGATGCTGACATAGGCTTCGTGCGTACCGGAGTGATTGGTCAGCTCGCGATTGATGAGCAGGGCCGAACGCTGAGCGCTGGTCCCGTCGTGGGCGGGCACGGCCTCCGGCCGGTATCCTGCAAGCCGCAGCGCCAAAGCGGTGCGTGACCCAAAATCCGATGCCGCTCCCCAGTTGAGTACCCTCATGGGCGCGAAGCGGCCCTGCCGACGTTCCGTGCGGTCTCGCCACACGTATGGTGTACCTGTAGCCTTGCAGGCGATGATAACGGCAAGAGGATTCGTGGAAGTAGACCCCTCCACGCGTGGATACGACAGCACATCAAGTCCCAAGGCCAATGCCTGCGGCGTCTCGGATGCGGTATGCTGTTCCAGTTGCGCGATACGCTCTTGCAGCTGTCGTCTGCCTTCCTCATTTAGGGTCTCATGAAGACGTTCATAGGCGTCTTCGAGAGTCACCTGTAACTCCTCGATCTGTCGTTGATGCTCCTGGACAGCTTCCGTTTGTCGGAGTTCATGCAAGCGCTCTCTGAGCGGATCGGTTTCACTAGCATGCCGATCATTGATACGGTCGAAGTTCTTATTTATTTCCTGCAGTTCGAGCCACTCCTCCGGGGCGTTTGGGTCATTCCTCAAGACGGTTATCTGCCGTTCGATCTCTCGGATTACCTCCTCCAGACTGGTCGTTTCTGCCCGCGCCGGGTGCACCAGCGATATCAGGGCGGTCAGCAACAGCAGCGACAGGGGCACGAACGCTGCTGCCTGTCGCGTTCTCCGGAGAGCGTGGAGCGGTCTCGTGAATGGCATTGGAATTCCCCCTTTTTTGGTTCGAGTACATCAGTCTGACTTCCACCAATGAGTGTGACGATAAACCGGACGCGATTCCAGAGTCAATTGCCCCCCGAATCCATCGCACCCTGCCGGATGTCATTCCGAACGGAGTGAGGCATCTCGACGCCCCACGTGGGTTGAAATAGACGGGTTCTTCCGCTGCTGTTACGAGGGAGACCTGTGTGGGCAGCGGTGTGGAGATCCCTCGGCTTCGCTCGGGATGACAATAGGGGTAGGTGATGTCCCACAGGGTTTCTCTGCCCACTGAGCGGCGCGCCGCTTTGGACTCGGGATGACAACAGGGTAAGGAAATGACGCACGGGGTCCTACTGGAAAAAAGTGCATGTGATATGGCCCAGCAAGGCGGGACTGACCCAGCGACGAAGGAGCGGCCGGGTCTGTCCGCGCCTTGCGGCACGTTTCTGGTCAAGAAGCCCCGAGCGGGAGACAGGTCATCGTTGATTTTCCTCGCCCAGCGATTCACTGAACGCGCGGATCGCCCGCAGGAACTCCTCGCCGAAGGCCTCGCACTTGCGCTGGCCGACGCCCTTGACCGTCAGAAACGTCTTCAGGTCGTCCGGCTTGATCCGCGCCATGTCGCGCAAGGTGGCATCGCTGAAAATGACGTAGGGGGGGACGTTGAGTTCCTGTGCCTTTTCCCGGCGCACCTGCCGGAGGGCCTCGAACAGCGCCTTTCCGTCGGCGCCGAGTGGTCCTGCCTTCGTCACGGCCTTTTGGGACCGCTTTTCCTGTGCGCGCGCCAGATGGGGCGTTCTCTCGCCGCGCTGGGCCTCGCGGCCCGTGGCCGTCAGACGGAGGATGTTGTAGTCGCCCGTCTTCTCCAGATACTCCTGCTGAACGAGCTGTTCTATCCAGTCGCGGATGGCGTCCGGCGCGTAACCGGAAAGCGCGCCGTGACTGTCGATCCGGTCGTGTCCCTTCGCGACGACGCGTTCCTCCTTCGAACCCTTGAGCACCAGGGACGTGTACGACGGCCCGGCGACGTCGCCGAGGACTTCCACGCACTCGAGAATCGCCTGAACGACCGGTTCCGCGCCCTCCATCACGTCCGTCTCGCTCAGGCAGACATCGCAGGCGCCGCACGAAGTCTTCGCGTAGCCCTGACCGAAGTAGGCTACGAGCGCCTTGTGACGGCATGCGTGCTGCTCGCAGTAGCGGATCATCTCGCGCAGCTTGTCCTTGGCGATGGCGGCCGCCTCGTTGTCTCCTTTGTCGATGATGCTTTCCCACATCTTGAAGTCCGCGAAGGAGTAGAAGAGGTGGCAGTCGGCGGGGAGGCGGTCGCGGCCGGCGCGGCCCGTTTCCTGGTGGTAATGCTCGATGGATTTTGGCATGGATGCGTGGATCACGTAGCGCACGTTCGATTTGTCGATACCCATGCCGAAGGCCACCGTCGCGACCACGATATCCGCCTCGTCACGGCTGAACGCGTCCTGATTGCGCTTCCGTGTGGCGTCGTCCAGCCCGGCGTGGTACGGCAGCACCTTGAATCCGTCTCGCTGGAGACGTGCGTGCAGCGATTCCACATCCGCGCGGCGGATGCAGTAGATGATGCCCGCCTCGTCCGGGTGCGCGTCGACGACCTCGCGGATCTGCTCATAGCCGTTCGCGCGGCGACGCACGCGATAGGTGAGGTTGGGGCGATCATAGCAGCCTTCGAGGACCTGCGGGTCGCGCAGGGCCAGCTCCTGGATGATATCGTCGCGAACGTGAGGGGTTGCGGTCGCCGTGAACGCGTGAATGGCCTTGTCTGGGAACAGCTCGCGAAGGCGGCGCAATTCGCGGTATTCCGTGCGGAAATCATGGCCCCACTGACTGATGCAATGCGCCTCGTCGATGACGAAGCTCGAAACGCCCGCATCCTGCAGGTAAGCCAGGAAGCGCGGCTGCGCCAGGCGCTCGGGCGAAACGTACAGCAGCTTGAGACGCCGCTCGCAGATGGCCTCATGCACCGCACGCCGTTCGGACTGCGAAATGGTGCTGTCAATCCTCGCCGCGGCCACTCCGTTCGCCAGCAGGGCGTCCACCTGGTCCTTCATCAACGAGAGCAGGGGAGACACCACGACCGCCATCCCGTCGCGTGCCACCGCAGGAACCTGGAAGCACAACGATTTTCCGCCGCCCGTCGGCAGCACGACTACGGAATCCCGCGCCTCCATCGCACAGGCCATCGCCTCGCGCTGGAGCGGCAAGAAGTCATCGTAACCCCAGTATTGTTTGAGTATGGCGTGCAGTCGTTCCACGAAATACGGCCTTTGTTGTGAATGAGGCCGCATTGTGACACACGGCAGCGTGTCAGGCCAAGCAGGGAACCGGACGGAGTAATCGCGCTGGTACGCCTTGGCTTGGCGAGCCCTGCGCAGGTATCGGGCCAACATTTTCAGGTATGGGCGACAACATCCTCGGGTGCATCGACCCGAAGGGCACGGTTCTCTGATATACTGCTTGGCGCTACCCAAGGGGTAAGAGAGGGGAGCAGCGATATGGGACTCGAAATCAATGAGCTGTTCATGAGGTTGGAGGACAAATTTGGCATTGAGATCGACGACGGCGCCAATGACATCAAGACCGTGGGAGAGCTTCGAGACTATATTCTTCAGAAGATCGGGTGTCGGGTGGAGAAGCATCCGGAAATGCTGGGCAGCCTGCTGCCGGCGCGCGTGCGTTACACCCATAATAAGGGGTGTCCCACGCCTGGGGTGTTTCTTGACGTGCGATCAAGAATAGCCGGGCTTCTTGGCCTGGAGGAAGAGTCTATTGGTCCATCCACGCCGCTTCGCGCGGTCATTGGGGCAAGAGATCTGCGGCGGGTCTGGGATGCGCTGTCGCGGGAGGGGCCTTGGGAGATAGAGCCGCTCGAAGCATCGCGTTTCGCGTTCACTGCTGCTGGGCTCCTCAGTGGATGTGTCGCGGGGATGAGTGTGCATTACGATCTCATGCCGCCAATAGGGATTGGTCTCGCAGTCTTGGTCCTATGGATCGTCTTTCTCTTTGGCATGATGCGGATAGCGCCGTACGGCACGCGAATTCCTGCCGAGTTAGTCACCGTTGGAGATTTGGCCAGACGGGTGTCCGGCACAAATTACGAGAAAGCGTACGCGCCGGGCGTAATGCCCTCCAAGCAGGATCTCTTCCTGAGCATCCGCAGCGAGATCGTGCTCACATTCGGTGTCAGGGAAGACGAAGTGCGGGAAGACACACGGTTTATCGAGGATCTTGGGGGGTGACAAAATGACACGGCAGGTTCTTTCGAACCTGCCGTGTTTGTCTGCTGCTCCTGTGTGTCCTTCGTCACTCCGGCCGCTTGCCGATTCCCTCATAGGTGGCGTGCATGGTGCGCGTCTGGCCGGCCCCGAGCATCTCGCGCGGGGGAAGAAGCTCCAGGTTGACCTGCTCGACGCCCGCGTTGGTGTCGTGGAAATAGAGAAGGCGTCCCACGTCGCCCGCTGCCACGGCCGATTTGATCCCGACGCCTTTCTCGGGCACAAAGAAGGCCCACTCGAGGGGCGGGGTGGCAGCGAGAAAGTCCGCTGCCAACGTGCCGCGGTTATCGGCGTTGATCATCGTCCATTCGCCATCGGTATTCATCCAGATCTCGGGCAGACTGCGCCGCTGCTGACAGTAGAACTCGGGATGGCTCTTGACCCGGATATGGGTGGGCGCATCGGACTCGTTCGTTACCGTCAAGGTAACTTCGAGGGGGCCGTCACCTTCTCCGAGTTCCATCACCCGGCGAATACGCATGCCATCCGTCGTTGCCTCAAGGACGAGGCGGCGCTCGGAGTGTTCGATCACTTCATAGGAACCGGCGGCCGGACTCTCGCCTGCGGTATTGCGGTCGGCCCAGTCCTGCCATGTGCCGCGGCCCATACCGGCCCACTCGTACCCCTTCAGATAATCGGCGTCGAGCTGCCGGTCATACCAGCGGACAATGGACCCGCTGACCGAGGGAATGGCGGACAGCGTGTATCGGTCGTTCTGGATGGTGACCAGCGGCACCCGCATGGGCTCCGGTCCGTCGACATCGAGGATGCGGTTGAACATGCTCTCAATGGTGGGCCAGTGGCGCGGCCATTCCTTATCAAATCCGAGGGCCGTGAGGCGCTCATAGAGCCCCGTCTTGCTCATCGTGACGGGCAGCGACACGAGCAGGGCGTCGCCGGTCGTCTCGACGACGGGCTTGGACAGGAAGCCTGCGTATTCCACCTGGAAATACGCCAGATCGACCCGTTCGCGGATGACGTCGTTGTCGGCGGCCGCCAGGGCTTCCTGGAAGAGCGCGTCGGACTTGCGAACGTACTCGGGCGTGATCCAGGCGCAATGGTCAAAGAGATACATCGGCATTTCGCTTGCCACGAGCGTATCACGGCTGAGATCGATGAACTGGCGCAGGTAGGGCGCGGATTTGCCATAGTAATGCGCCAGGAAATCGTCGATGACCGCATCCGCGTCCAGCGAGGGATCCCACATGAGCTTGCTGAGCAGGTAGGGCCGCAGGTAGCCGAAGGTGCAGATGCGCCCCGGCGTGCACTGCTCGTAGACCCCAATGCCGCCGCTCGCGGCGAAGGTGCGGATGTACGGGCCGACCACGTGGAAGTTCGGGTAGGGCCGGGCCAGAACCTCGCAGTTGTTCGGGTAATCATAGAAGAGGATATGCGTGTCCAGCGCCTGCCATCCGCGCAGGTCGCGGAGAAACGCGGCGTTGACCTCGGACGCGGGGTCGTCGAGCGTGCGCGAGAAGTCGCACTCGAAAGTGCAAAGCTGGATAATAACGTTGTGGCGCGGCCGGATGGTCTTCGGCGGCTTGCGTGTCCACGTGTAGGCGTAGGTCTGCACATAGGTTCCCGGAACCTCCTGCTCGAGGAGTTCGGCGACGCGGTTCACGCCGATCAGCATCGACGCAGAGGGTGAACCTTCCTCCTCGTCGACCTTGCGGCACACCTCACAGGTGCAGTTGCCGCCCCAGTCCATCTGCGACACGGACTGGATGTTCTCCTCGGGGTTCTTGCGGATACGTTCGAGCAGCACACGGGCGATGGCCTCGGCTGTGGCCGGATTGGTCATGCACAACTGCCCGGCCCGTTCGGGATGTTCGTTGGGAACGGACGGCGTATGCCAGTCCAGGCCCGCGAGCGAGACACGCTTGCCGTTCAACTCGGAGTAGTACTCGGGATGATCGGCGAAGTACTCCTCGGGCGGCAGGATGTCGTAGAGCGAATGCCCGCGGAAGCCGTAGGTCAGTTTGGACGCGTTGCGGTAGGCGTCGGCATTGGCGCCGCTGGGCAGGCCGGTTACGCGGTAGTAGAAGGGCGGCTCATACCGCACATTCATCGCGGCGAGTCCCGCCGGGGCGTCCGGAATCCGGATCGCATCGGGCGCGAACCAGCGCACGCCGAACGCGCGTTCGAAGAACTCGTACACGGCATACACCGTGCCGCGCCCCGGGCCTCCGGCCAGAATAAGGTCCTTGCGTGACCCGTCGGCGAGTGTCTCAATCGCAACGCCGTCCCACTTGAGCGTGGACAGCGCGAACTGTTCCTGAAGGGCTGCGGGTACTGTGCTTGTACCTATCCAAACGTTGACGCCCTTGCTGCGGGGCTCGGCGCCGCGCTTTACCTCTTCACCGGTGCATCTAGTCCAGTATTCCGCAAAAAGGTCGGCGGCCTCGACCGCTTGCGCGTCCGCGGCGTCGGTCTGCACGATTTGCACGGCCCTATAATCCTCAGCGGAAATCCAGACTTCCGCTTGTGCCACGATAGACATATAGACTGCTCCCGCAAGAAACACGATAGTACGCATGGCTCCTCCTGAGTGTGATTTGGGCTTGATTATGCAGGAACTCCTGGATGACTGCAAGCACGCAGTAGGTAGGCCTTGGGCGGGTCGGACGACGCTATGGTATGCTCACCTGGCTTTGCGTGCTGGGCGGGGAAGGGGAGCAGGAATACGGGGCTCGCCATCAGGGGAGTTGGTTTTGACATATGAATATTCTGCCGCGCCAGCGGTATGACGTTTGGTGCTAGACTATTTCCTCGGATTTCAATAATGGAGGTTCGGTTTGAACGAGACAGCTCTACGTGAAGTCCGGCCTGTGGTCATCCCAATTCAGTATTTGGTTTTGGGCGTGCCTGTGGCAGGTTTCATAAGCATATTTCCAGGGTTCTTCACCTTTATCATCAGCAACATGATATGGGGCATCTCCAGGGGGCTTGGATTTCATGGCCCGATCATCGTCTATGGCGTGGTCGCATATGCGATCGCCTTTGTGCTGGTCATGGGATTGCTCTATGTGAAAGCCTTCGTTGAACCCAAGCGTACCAAGTATGCGATATACAGGGATCGGCTGGAATACGATGAGGGTTTTGCAAACAAGCACCACCGGACGCTGGTCTTCGATCAGGTGATCGATATCCGTCGCTCGGAAGGCGTCCTTCAACGGACAAAGAACGCCGGGTCGATAATCCTCACAACGCAGCATCTCGTACCGCGGGGAGAAGGCGGACTCACCAATCGAGAGATTACACTGACCAATATCCCGGAACCCCAAGAGGTCTACGAATTGCTTCGATCGCTGGCACTGGAGAGGAAGGATCGGTAGACAAGGCCGTCCGCCACTTACCATGTCCGGTCAAAGGCCGACACCGGCATCCCCAGAACGGAAGGCGGCAGGCCCTTTCGAACCCGCCGCCGCCATCCCTATGAGTCCGTCCGGAGCCGGGCGCTGGGGACCGCACCCGACCCCGGGGAGGGAAGGGCAAGACCGTGTCGGGGAAACACGGGGTGTCTTGCCCTGGTCATACGCCACATTAGGCCGTTTGAGGAATGTGGCTATGAAAAACCAGCCTGTCACCCTCTGTATCTACTGTAACAACCGCGCCCTCGGATAGGTTCCCCTCGAGAATCTGCATCGCCAGGGGATCCAGCACCAGTTGCTGGATGGTCCGTTTCAGGGGACGCGCACCGTACACGGGGTCAAAGCCCCTGTCCGCCAGGAGGTCCTTGGCGCGGTCGCTCAATTCGAGCGTGAGCTTCTTCTCCGTCAACCGGTGACCGAGGCGCTTCAACTGCACGTCGACGATGGCGCGAATGTGTTCGCGGCCCAGCGGGTGGAAGACCACCACTTCGTCGACGCGGTTGAGGAATTCGGGCCGGAAATGACGCCGGAGCACGTGCAGCACCTGTTCCTTCTTCTCGTCCTCGCTGCCGCCGGTCTGGCCGTAGACCTCGCTGCCCAGATTGGACGTCATGATCACGACCGTGTTCCGGAAATCGACCGTCCGGCCTTGCCCATCCGTAAGCCGCCCGTCGTCAAGCAGTTGGAGGAGGACGTTGAACACGTCCGGATGGGCCTTCTCAATCTCGTCCAACAAGATAACGGAATAGGGCCGGCGCCGGATGACCTCGGTCAGTTGGCCGCCCTCCTCGTAGCCGACATACCCCGGAGGCGCACCGATCAGGCGGCTGACCGTGTGCTTCTCCATATACTCGGACATGTCGAGCCGCGCCATGGCCTTTTCGTCGTCAAAGAGCTGTTCGGCCAGTGTGCGGGCCAGCTCGGTCTTGCCCACGCCAGTCGGCCCGAGGAAGAGGAAGGAGCCAATCGGACGCTCGGGTTCCTTGAGCCCGGCCCGGGCGCGCCGGATTGCGTCGGATACCGCCCGCAGGCCGTCGTCCTGGCCCACAATGCGTTCCTTCAGACGCTGTTCCATGTGGACCAGCTTCTCCATTTCGCCTTCCAGGAGCTTGTCCACGGGGATCCCAGTCCAACTCGCGACGATCTTCGCGACATGGTCGTCCGTGACCTCCTCGCGCAGAAAACCGCCGTCCTTCTGCAGCTCCGCCAGACGGGCATTGCCCTCTTCAAGCTTTTTCTGGAGCCCGGCGAGCGTGCCGTAGCGCAGTTCCGCGACCTTGCTCAGGTCGCCTTGGCGTTCGGCGATCTCCTCCTGGCGGCGGGCCTCGTCGATCTGGGCATTCACGCCGCGAAGCGCCTCAATCGCTTCCTTCTCGGCCTGCCACTTGGACTTCTTGGCGCTGATTTCCTCCTTGAGCTGCGCCAGTTCGCGCTCGATGCCCTCGCGCATCTCCATGCCTGCCTTGTTCTTTTCCTTCTTCAGCGCCAGGTGCTCGATTTCGAGCTGGCGCATGCGCCGGTCGAGCACATCGATTTCGTACGGCATGCTGTCAATCTCGATCCGCAACCTGGAGGCCGCTTCGTCGATCAGGTCGATGGCCTTGTCCGGCAGGAAACGGTCGGTAATGTAGCGGTGGCTGAGTGTAGCCGCGGCGATCAGGGCGGCATCCTGAATGCGCACGCCGTGGTGCACCTCGTAGCGCTCCTTGAGCCCGCGCAGGATGGCAATCGTGTCCTCCACACTCGGTTCGCCGACAAATACCGGCTGGAAACGGCGTTCCAGCGCGGCGTCTTTTTCGATGTGCTTGCGGTACTCATCCAGCGTGGTGGCGCCGATGCAGTGCAGTTCGCCCCGCGCCAAAGCCGGTTTGAGCATGTTCGACGCGTCCACGGCGCCTTCCGCGGCCCCTGCGCCGACGATGGTGTGCAACTCGTCAATGAACAGGATGATCTGTCCGCCGGCTTCGCCCACCTCGCGCAAGACGGCCTTGAGACGGTCCTCGAACTCGCCCCGGAACTTCGACCCGGCAAGCATCGCGCCGATGTCGAGCACGGCGATGCGCTTGTTCTTGAGCCCCTCGGGCACGTCTCCCGCGACCACACGCTGCGCCAGCCCCTCCACGATGGCCGTTTTGCCGACGCCCGGCTCGCCGATCAGCACGGGGTTGTTCTTGGTGCGGCGGCTGAGGACTTGAACCACTCGCCGGACCTCCTCGTCGCGCCCGATGACCGGGTCGAGCTTGCCCGAGCGGGCCAATTGGGTGAGATCCCGGCTGTATTTCGCGAGCGCGTCATAGGTGGCCTCGGCATTCGGGTCGGTCACACGTTGCGAGCCGCGCACCTCTTTCAGCGCCGCGAGCACGGCATCCGTCGTGACGCCGACGGTCTTCAATACCTCGCCGGCCTTGCTGCCGCGCACCTCGAGCATTCCGAGCAGGATGTGCTCGGTGCTGAGATACTCATCCTTGAGGTTCTGGGTGCTCTTCCAGCCTGCTTCGAGTACCTGATTGGCCTCGTTGCCGAGACCAGCCTGGCCGGCTGCGCCTGACACCTTCGGGAGCTGGCTGAGGCCGCGCTCGATGGACTGCGAAAGCTGGCCCTTGGACACACCAAGGCGCTGGAGGATGCTCCCGACGGCCGCCTGCTCCTGATCAAGCAGCGCCTGGAGGATATGAAGGGAGGAGATCTCCGGATTCTGGCGTTGGGACGCCAAGTCCATCGCCTCCGACAGGGCGTCCTGTGCCTTGATGGTCAGCTTGTCTAAACGCATATGTGGGTCTCCTCAGTTGAACGAACACCATACAATGAAAAACAAGACGCATGCCAACGGTCAGATCCTGCGAAACAACGACTTACACCGCGTCTCCTTCCGAGGGGCGTTTCAGGTGGGGACGTGACGTTTAGTTATGAAACACCGGCGGATGCTGTCGCAAAACGCGGCGTGGGTTATTTTCTGCGACCGGCGGCGGTCTCCAGGCGTCTTGGCTGTATAATCGACAACCTGAAGAGGGTGTAGCGGATGGCAGACGATACTTTGCAGCAGATGCGGGCGGCTTTGGGTGGTTCGCGCGAGGCTTTCGGCGTGATCGTGGTGGCCGAATACCGACGAGTGTGGGCTGCGGCGTTCGCGGTCACCGGCAATCCAACGGCGGCCGATGACGTGGCGCAGGAGGCCTTTCTGGTGGCATGGCGCCAGCGTGAGACGTTGGCCAACCCGGAGGCATTCGGCATGTGGGTACGGCAGATCGCGCGAAATCTGGCCCGGAGTTGGCATCGCTCTGCGAATGTGCGGCGTAAGTATGCAGAGGCCCGTGCGCGCGCCGTGCACGAGGCCCATGTCGAGCCGGAGGCGGCGCAGACCGTGGAAGACGAAGAACGCCGGCGTGCGGTGGCGCGGGCGATTGAGCGCTTGTCGCCGCGTCTGCGCGAGGCTGTCGTGCTTTATTACTTCGAGGACCAGTCCGTTTCCGCGACCGCCCGTATTCTGCGAACGACCGAGACGACCATAAAGTCGCGTTTGTATCAGGCGCGGCACCGTATGCGCCTGCATTTCGAAACAATGGCCGCGGCGGGCGTGGCTGACCTGCTGCCGCCGAGAACGGCGCAGAGGCGTCGCGGGGAGGTGATGGGGGCGCTGCTTATCGGCCCGGCCCTGTCCCAGGTTGGAGCAGAGGCCGCGCGTGCGGCAGCCAAGGGGTTGACCGGCGGGGCAGGTGCCCTGAGCGGCGCGGGTGTATTTCTGAAGATCGCCACCGTAGCAATCATCGCCGCGCTGGCCGTGGGCGGCGCGGGGTGGTGGCTCAACGGATTACAGCAGGAGGCGCCGATTGAAACGCCTGCCGCAGCAGTAGGTGCAGGACCCACGGGAGTCGCTACTGTTCCCACAGGCTCGACCCGGATGCCGGACACATCGAAGACCGCCTCGCGGTCTGCACTCCTAGAGGGCAATCAGCGGGATCCCGCCACGGCGCCTGCTGCCGAGCGCCCAAAAGACTCGCAGATTAACGTGATGCATGGGGGCATCGAGGGCTATGTTCTTGACGAGGATGCCCTGCCGATACCGGGCGCAACCGTGTTGGTGCTGACGACGGATTGGGAGGCACTGCGTGAGTCTTTGTTTGTTGGGCACATGTCCGAAATTATGCACTCTCCGGTCACGGCCACGGCAGACGCGAACGGCTACTACTTTATCGAAGACCTGGCGTTTTCTTCGGACGTGGCATCCATGTACGCGCAGGCCACCGGTTATGCCGCGAACGACTTGCAGGATGTGCGCCTTGTTGCAGGCGAAACGGTGCGCGCTGATATTACCCTCCTGGAGGGGTTCGACGTGCATGGTGTGTTGCTCGATCACGGCGGGCATCCCGTGGCCGACGCGATAGTACGTGTTGGCGGCTTCATCAGCGAGTCCATTTCCATAGGCGGGGGCAATCTGATGCAATTCACCGACGGGCAGGGCCAGTTTACACTGAGTTTTCAGCGGGAGGGAGTTGTTGTGTTGCACATTACCTCGAAGGTTGGGGCAACGACAACGTTCAACGACTTCCCTGTGCGTCGTGACGCCCCTCCCGTCGAACTGCGGCTTGGTGAGCCCGGCACCGTCAAGGGGCGCGTGAAGCGTAGCGACGGGAGTTCCGCCGAAGGCATGGTGGTGCTTGTCCGGCAGCCATGGGATCTCGCGTGGCTTGACGCGGAGGGTACACACTCGTCGGGGACGGGCGGCGTAGTGCCTGTGGCGGCTGGTCTGGTGACAGCGGACGGCTCGTACGAAGTAAAGAGCGTTCCACCCGGCGTACTTATGGCACAGGTCGTGGAGGGCCGTGAACCGCGAAGCACGGAGGAAGACATAGGCCAACTTGAGCCGGGGGGCACGGCCGTGAAAAATTTCGTGATCGGCGAGGGCTCAACGGTGTACGTACGGGTTGTAGGCGCTGGAACGGGCGATCCGGTGCCGGGGGCGTGCGTCGACTATGGCCGTGAGGTCACCAGCACTCGGGCACATCCCGATCGTCAAGGTCTGATAGAGGTGGCGCTACAGGAGCCGGGCAGTTACCGATTTCAGCCGTCGTATGCCCAAGTGCATGGCAGCGATGTCAATGCCTACACTGGGTGGTCGCAAACGCTCGATGTTGCGGACGGGGAGTTGTATGAGCTTACGCTGCGCCTGCCTGATCCGGTCGGTGCGTCTGTGCGCGTGGTCGACAGCGACGGCATGCCAGTGGAGGCGGCGAGAGTCGGACTGGTGCGCCG
This sequence comes from Candidatus Hydrogenedentota bacterium, assembly GCA_052033955.1. GTDB lineage: Bacteria > Hydrogenedentota > Hydrogenedentia > Hydrogenedentales > SLHB01 > JBPOJD01. The sequence goes on along the minus strand of JBPOJD010000005.1, from coordinate 2,941 downwards.
GACTGGTACCGGCGGGACGGTGGGAGGTGGCTCCCCTAACGCACAGCCGCTGTTCACCGACACCGATGGGTACGCGTCTTGGGGTGGGTTTCCTCCCGGTGACCCCATATGGTTCTCCGTCACCAAGGATGGTTGGCTGCCGGTGCAGACGGAGTCCGCAATCGGCGAGTCAGGGAAGATGCTGCCGGAGCAAACAGTGGTGATGTACGAGCAAAGCGGCGCTGAGGGGCGTTTGGTCGAGGCACAGGGCGTACCGCTTGCCGGGGTGTGGGTGCGGGTCGTTCTTGACAACGGCTATCGCACTTGGGAACGGACAGATACAACGGACGCCCAGGGCTTTTTCACAAGCCTCGGCCTTCCAGCAACGACCGGAACCTTGACCGTGCGTCTGGAAGGGTGGGGAGAAACGGCGCCCGCCGAAGTGACGCTGCCGGCCGACGGCGTGCTCAACCTGGGTGAGCTTCGGGTGAAACGGAAGGCAGCGGGATCTGAGGTCAGCAATCTGTGACAACGGAGCAATCGACGAGCTACCAGGGCGTGTCCTCCGGACGATCCCACGCCGGTTCCGCGCCGCGGGCCAAGGCGGCCTTGTAGGACTCATGCAAGGTGATGTCGGCCTTGAGGCGCTCGACGATCGAGGCGTTGATCTCGCGGGCAGCGTCGCGGAGGGCCTGCTCGGCGGTCTTGATGTTGAACCGTATCATGTTCGTCTGCTTGAGCAGCATCTGTTCGATGGCGAGGCCGTTGCCGTAGATGCTGCTCTCCATGGGTTCGGCCACTTCAACTGCCTGCCGCCACACCTCGTGGAAGTCCTCGTGGGGGAAGTCGGGGTTGTGCGCGAAGGCTTCTGAATAGCTGTGTTCCCGGACCGGCGGCACGCCATCGGCGACGCGGCTGATGAAATCGTTGTATTCCCGGGTATGCATGAACTCGAGAAATTCCAGGCAGCCCTCGACATGGCGCGTGCGCGCGCTGACAATGACTGCACGGCCGCCGCCAAAATTACGGTCCACGGGACCCCGCGGGAGTTCGACGGCCCCAAGGCGCAGGTGGCGGAAGCTCTCGTCGCGGAGCCGGACGAGCCACCAGCGGCCGCCTATCGCCATGCTGCCCCGGCCACTACCAAACAGTGTCATGGCGCCCTGGCCCCAGCCACCCGAGGTGGCCATGCTGCTTTCATCCGCCGGGGTGGGCATGATCTGATACGTGTAGATCAAGTCCTGGCCGAACTGAAGCGCCGCGATGGCTTCCGGCGAATCGAGCGTGCACCGTGTCCCTTCCTCATTGAAAATGGCGGCGTCCCACTGGCGGAGCAGGGGATAGAACAGCATGGCGTCCCACGGACCGATGAAGCCGAAACGCTCGGGCCGTCCCTGAGCGTTGAACCGGGTGAGTTGCTGGGCCACGGCGATGAACTCGTCCCAGGTCCAGTCGCCGGTGGGGTAGGGGAGACCGGCTTCGTCAAAGTGGTCCTTGTTGAACCAGATTGCCGGGGCGTGGGTATTGGGCGGCAGCCCGTAGAGACGGCCGTTGTAGGCGTAGAGGGGTTCGAGGCAGGGCCACATCGCATCCGTGGTGATGCCCCGGGCGCGGAGTTCTTCGGTCACGTCCTGCGCGACGCCCGTCTGCACGAATGCCGCCAGTACGCCCGCCGTGTGGGCATCGAAGAGGTCCGGCCCGACCCCGGCGACGGTCTGTACGATGACCTTTTCCAGGCCGGTGTTCTGGGGGTCTATGCGGACGCGGTAGCGGTCGCTGTGGGCATTGAAGAGGGCGGCATGCTCGCGGGTAACACTGCTGTCGCCGGTCACCCAGACCAGATCGATGCGGTCGTCGGAAGTGCGCGGCTGCCACACCCAGGCGACAGCCGAGAGCGCGGCCAACACGGCCAGGATACCGGCAAACAGACCCTTCATCGCGTGCGAGCTCCTTTCGGCGCGCCCATCTTGTCGCACACGGGGCGGGGAGTCAAGCGCCGGGGAAGGGCCGGGTTGCGCCATGAACGGCCAAAAGGCTAGGGTAGCGATGTATTGGCATTACAATCCGAGGACCAGCCAACCTTTCAAGGAGCGGCGAAAGACATGAGGCGACTTGCCGGTTACCGAGTAGTTGTGACGTTTGTCGTACTGGGACTGGGGCTGGCCGCATGGGCCGAGTCCCCGGCGCATCCGACCCCGCACAACCCCCTGCTGCGAAGTGAGCAGCGGGAGGCGCTGCGCACCATCGCCCGTACGGGGACGATCGAGGCGTGGGAGGATCTCGACGCCACGCAGGCAGAGGCCCTGTACAAGAAGGCCGAGTTCTTCCTGGACCTCTACCAGAAACAGCATCAGCCGTACGGCCAGCATGCCGACATGTGGTGGAACGACTACGGCCGCGAACAGCTCGGACGCTACGAGCACATTGGCGACAGCGCCACGTGGCTGGGGTACCACCTGGCCGGGCTGGCCTTCCGTCATGCCGTGACGAAAGACGCCAAGACCCTGGCAGACATCCACCGCGTGCTCGACGTGTACGACATGCTGATCCGGATCAGCGGTCACGAGGGCTACATCGTCCGGTTTGCGGGCAAGGCCGACGATCCCTATTACATTCCCTACTACAAGTCCTACGGGCGCGGTGAAGATCCCGAGCGTCCGGGCTATGGCACGTGGGCATGGCGCGGCGTGGAACCCTACACCGACTATGTCTGGCTGGGAAACAGCTCGCGCGACATCTACACGGGCGTCTTCTTGGGGTACGCGTGCGTGCTGGGTGTTGTAGAAGACGAGGCGGCGCGGGCCAAGGTCGCGGCGCAGACCAATCTCATCCTGGTGTGGCGCGCCCGGTTCCCTGGACACGGGTTTGCAGTGAAATCTCTTGCGTTTTTTGAGGCATAGCAGGTCTATCATCCGATGAGCGGATGACGGGCGAGGCGCCTTGTATGACGCCCCGCCTCTTC
>JBPOJD010000032.1:0-68151 GCA_052033955.1 Candidatus Hydrogenedentota bacterium | reverse complement strand
GTGGGGCCCGCCGGCGCCCCCCGGGGGGGGTCCGCCCGGCGGGGCCCCCCGCCCCGTTCAGAGAATCCCCCGCGAGCGGGCGGAAGATGGTATACTATTGACAAAACCGCGGCGGGTTACTGCGATGATCACCACTATTGCTCTGCTGATTGCATGCGCCACGGGCGCCGCACTGGGTGCGTCCGACGACCAGGCGCTCACCATCACCGGCACGCCTACGGGCATCACGGTCACCGATCCGGACGGTACGGTCCGGCACTATACGCCCCGCCAGGTGCGGCTCTTGAACCATGACCGTTCCGCACGACCGGCGGAAACCGCAGCTCGCCAAGAGGATCCGAAGGACCTTCCCTCCAGCAAACCCGGACCGGAACCCGTTGACGAGCCTCCCGCGGCCGCCGAGACCGGCGCGAAGGAACTGACACCGGAACAGGTTGCCAAGAAAGAGGCGGCCGTGGCCGAGATCCAGGCCGCGCGCCAACTGGGCGGGGCCTATTTCTACACCGAGGACGACCGCCCGATCTCCGGGCCGGAACTCAGCCGCATGATCGAGTCCGGCGATTTCCCCAACATCAAAGTGGTGGACCTCTTCCAGCAGCGCCGCACGTTTGATTTCAAGGCCATCGAGGACGACGAAACCAGCGAGTAGCCGCCCGGCTCCCCCGACCACCCGTGTCTCGCCGGCGGAATAGGCCGCAGGCCCCCCGCGTTCCATGTCTTGAAACCGCAACACACTACGGGGATACACGCGGATGGACTGGACACTTCTCATTGCGGTCGTCATGCGCTGGGCGCACATCTTTTCCGCGATCACGGCCGTCGGCGGCATCTTCTTCATCTTCTTCCTGCTGACCCCGGTCGCGGCCCAGACACTCCCCGACCGCCAGCCCGAGATACTGCGTGCGGCGATCATGCGGCGGTGGCGGATGGTCGTGCATACCACCATCCTGCTCTTCCTCGTCAGCGGCTTCTACAACTACCTGTTCGTGACCCGGCTCGTCCACCCGGACCAGCCGGTCTATCACATCCTCTGGGGCGTGAAGGTGCTGCTCTCGTTCGCGATCTTCGCGCTGGCCATCGGCCTGAGTTCAGCCAAGGCCTGGGCAAGCCGCATGCGGCAGAATGCCGCGGCGTGGACCACACTGCTGATCGCGCTCGCCGTGATCGTGGTGCTCATTTCCGGCATTCTGAAGAACCTGCCGCAGACGCCCCGCGCGGCCGACGTGGCGATACGCGCCACGGCCGGCGAAGAAGGCCTCTCGCTGTCCATCGGCGGTCCTCGCGACTGATCCCGTCACCCGCACCAACGTGAGCGAACCAATCTGGGCCGCCCGGCGTCTATACTTGCAAGATGGATCACCGGGACCAGATAGTCGACCAATGCCTGGTTGTGCGCTGCCAGGAAGGCGACAAGACCGCACTCGATGCGCTGCTGGGACGCTGGCAGGAACGCCTGTGGCGGCACGCTGTGCGCATCACAGGCGACGCCGACGCGGCGTGGGATGTCTTGCAGGAAACCATGATGACCATCAGCCGCGGCGTCGGCGCTCTGATTGACCCTGCCGCCTTCCCCGGATGGGCCTACCGTATCGCGACCAACAAGTGCCGCGACCATTTTCGCCGCACGCACCGCCACCGCCTCAAGATGGAGGCCTATGTCAACCAACCGGCAGGACAGGAGGACGTCGACCCTGTCACGGCGCTGGACCTGCAGGCCGCGCTGAGGACACTTCCCGCGCCGGAACAGACACTGGTCTCGCTACGCTACGAAGAGGGCTTCAGCGTGGCCGAAATCGCCGGGATTCTTGGCGTCAACACGGGAACCGTCAAATCAAGGCTGCACCGGGCACGACAGCGCCTGCGCAGCCTCTTGGAGGAAACATGACATGAGCTACGATGACTTCGACCTGAACAGGGCGCGCGAGGTGCGCGAGAAGGCGACGGGCGTCTACCGGCGCCACATGCGGCTGGAATTCCTCCTGGCCGCCCTCGGATCCGTCCCCGTGGCGGCGCTGATCTGCTTCGCGGCACTCGGATGGGCCGGGGCGGTGGACGCCGGACACGCGCGGTTCTACGGGATGCTCTACCTCGCTGGGGCCGCGTTTCTTCTGGCCGTGTGGGGGCTGCATGCATTGAGTGTCCGGATCATGCTCCTTTCGAAGGACGTGCGGCTGTTCCGCCTGGATTTCCTGACCTCCAGGGAGACGCCGCCCGCCGCGGCCACCGGGGGCGCGGAATCCGTCGGTTCATGGCGCACCCACGGGATGCCGCCGTGGGCGGCGGCCCTCATCTTCGCCGCAGTCTTCGTCGCGGTGCCGCTGGCCACCTCCTTCGCATACTCCTCCCTGCGACCGCAGTACCCCTACTCCTTTGAAGACTTCGGCGGAGAGGAAGTGGCCAACGCGCACATCACCGCCGATAACCGGCTGCGCATGGTGTCCCGCACAGTGCTGACCAAATACCCGCCCACGGTACTGTCGCTGCCAATTCGCGTGGCGCAGCCGGGAGCAACCCTGGAATCGGTGAGACTGGACGGCCGGGACCTGCCCTGGGAGCCCGATCCCAGGACGCCGGGCCAGTACGCCGCCCTCACAGGCGTCCCCGCGCTGGCGCTGGACCATGCCCTGCTCGAAGTCATCTGGTCCGTGCCGATCGACGACGTGACCGTCGACGGCGCGTTCAGTCTCCCCCTTCAAGGGACACTGCCCGTCCGCCACTACACGCTCAACGCCGTCGTGGACGAGGGCGTGCCCAGCCTCATCGGCCCGCTCTGGGGCACGACGTGGACCCGAAGCGGCACCCTGTTCTGGTCGGACCGCCCCGGCTACGACACCGGCACCTTTGGGACCGCCGGCGCGGGCCTGCGGCCTGCACCGTGACCCTGCTCGAGGACAGGCGTCACCCGCGCACGTGCTATCATGAAAGGGGAAGGGAGGGCATCATGAAGAACCTGTTCATCGGTCTCCTCGTTGTGGCCTTGGCGGCCCCGGCAGCCCACGCGCACCGGCTGGTGGCAAACGATGGCACCCACGACGCCCCCGAACAGGCCCTGGTCATAGACGATCCCACTATTTCCCAGGTCGTGTATCACGCGCTGACAGAGGACCACCCTCAACTCTGGATGACCTTCGTGGCCGAGGAAGGCGCTGACCAATATGTGCAGCTCGGTGTTCCGGCGATCGACGGGCTTGAGGACTACACGCCCGCTCTCTTGCTGGCCGTTCCGGGCGGGGGCGCGCCCGCACCGCCGGGGGCGCCGGCTCTTCCCCCGGGCTACGGCGCCTTGCCGCTGGAGATCGATCCGTCCGGGCGCGAGTACTTCGACGAGCATTTCACGGGCACGTCGTCGTGGATCCTGTTGAGCCGCACCGTGACCCTGCCCGTCTCGGGCACCTGTTACCTGGTCGCGTACCACCCCGACGGCGTGCCTGGCAAGCTGTGGGTCGCCGTCGGCCGACGCGAGGTGTTCGGCCTGCGCGACCTGCTGGCCTTTCCCGCCGTGGTGGACGAGGTGCGCGCATTCCACGAGGTTCAGGACGAAAGGCGCCCGTTCTTGACACGAATGCTGGTTGTTGTCAGCCGGATCGCGCGACTCGTCTTCGGCAGGACCGCCTGAGCGGGCATACCGGCTTGAACCGGCCATTCGCGGGCCGCGAACCCCAAGTTGACACGCTTCGGCCCTATACAATAGGATGCGGGCGGCGATAGTGGCGTGCCGCACGGGCGGCGGGAGTCCTGAATGAAGCAATCACTGGTAGAGCTGGTGGATGTCATCCTGCAGAAACTGCGGGAACATCCGGAACAGCCGCCCACGGAGCGCGGATTGCGCACGTGGCTGATCCGGCAGGGGTACAAGAAAGGCGATATCGACGCCGCCCTTAAGTTGGTGAAGCCACGCATGTTAAGCGATGCGCCGCACGTGGAGGAGCGCCCGCGATCCCTGCGCATGTTCTCGGCGCTCGAGGACCTGAAACTGGCGCCGGAGGCGCGGAATGCGCTGGTCCGGCTCGCGGTATACGAGTTGCTGGAGCCGTTCGAGCTTGAAATGATCCTCGACCGGCTGTATACGTTTGAGGGGGAAGTGGGCCTGGCGGAGCTGGACTATCTCCTCGCATGGGTCGTGCTGCCCAATCGCGACGTCGAGTTCCAGCAAACCCTGTACAACGTGTTGGAAAACAAGGACGACACGCTGCACTGACCGGTCCAGGATCACCACGGCGGCGCCCGTCCCCGAGGGATGCGGCGTTTTTCTGTTTTTATTGAGGAGGATTCATGGCCAAATATCTCGTGGTCGTCGAGTCGCCGGCCAAGGCGAAGACGATCAACAAGTTTCTGGGTCCGAACTATCTGGTGCGCGCCAGCATGGGGCACGTGCGCGACCTGCCCAAGAGTGAAATGGGCGTCGACCTCGACAACAACTTCGAGCCCAAGTACGTCCGCCTGCGCGACTCGTCCAAGGCCATCAAGGCCATCCAGGAGGCCGCCGCCAAGGCCGACACCATCCTGCTCGCCACCGACCCGGACCGCGAAGGCGAGGCGATCGGCTGGCACATTGCCGAGATCCTGAAGAAGGAAAACAAGCCCATCCGCCGCATCGTCTTCAACGCCATCACCAAACGCAATGTCAAGGAGGCCGCCGGCAAGCCGCGCGACATCGACGAGAACCTCGTCAACGCCCAGCAGGCCCGCCGCATCCTTGACCGCATCGTCGGATACAAGCTCAGTCCGCTGCTCCAGTGGCGCATCCGGAAGGGACTCAGCGCCGGGCGCGTGCAGTCCGTCGCCGTGCGCATGGTCGTGGACCGCGAAAACGAGATCCGCGCGTTCATCATCGAAGAATACTGGACCCTGGATGCGACCTTCCTGACGCCGGGCCAGCAGGGCTTCAAGGCGCGCCTCGCACGCGTCCGCGGCGAGAAACCCAGCCTGCCCAACGAAGCGGCGGTCAGGGAGATCATGGCCGCGCTGCAACAGGGTGCCTTCACCGTCGAGAAGGTCGAGAAAAAGGAGACCCAGCGCCGGCCCTATCCGCCGTTCATCACCAGTTCGTTGCAGCAGGAGGCCTCGCGCAAGCTCCGCTTCAGTCCGCGCAAGACCATGCGCGTGGCCCAGCAGCTCTACGAGGGGATCAACATCGGCGCCGACGGCACCGTCGGGTTGATCACCTACATGCGTACCGACTCGACCCGTCTCGAACAGGAGGCCCTCGACGACGTGCGCGGCTACCTCGCCAAGCATTTCGAGGCGGCCATGCTGCCCGAGAAACCCAACGTCTATGTGAGCAAGAAGGGCTCACAGGACGCGCACGAGGCCATCCGCCCGACCGAGACCGCGCGCACGCCCGAGTCCGTCGCGCCGTACCTGGACAAAGATCAGCAGGCGCTCTACAAGCTCATCTGGCAGCGTTTCGTGGCTTGTCAGATGGCCCCGGCCCGCTACGATCAGACCGCCATCGACATTGCCTCGGGCGACCACGTCTTCCGCGCCACGGGCTCGATCATGAAGTTCGCCGGGTTCACCAAGCTGTACGAAGAGACCGAGGACGACCCGAACGGCAACGGCGACGCCATAGCCGAGGCGAAGGGCAACACGCTGCCCGATGTCGCCGAAGGCACCGCGCTCGCCCGGTCGGACTGGCACCCCGAGCAGCACTTCACCAAGCCGCCGCCCCGCTACACCGAGGCGAGCCTGATCCGCGCACTCGAGGAGAACGGCATCGGCCGTCCGAGCACCTACGCACCCACCATCAACACCATCAGCGAGCGCGGCTACGTGGATCGCGAACAGGGACGCCTCACGCCCACCGAACTCGGCGAGCAGGTGGACAAGATCCTGCGCGATCATTTCCCCGAGATCGTCGATCTCGGCTTCACCGCCCGCATGGAGGCGGACCTCGACCACGTCGAGGAGGGCCAGCGCGAGTGGCATGCCGTGCTGCGCGCCTTCTACCAGGAATTCGACGCCGACCTGTCGAAGGCACAGAACCAGATGGTGCGCGAAGTGGTCGACGAGGACCCGGTGTGCCCCACCTGCGGGGCGCCCATGGAGTTGCGTGAAGGCCGCTTCGGCATGTTTGTCGCCTGCAAGCACTACCCCGAGTGCAAAACCACCCGGCGCATCGAGAAGAGTTCCGTCGAGGAAACCGACGAGCTGTGCGAGAGCTGCGGCGCGAAGATGGTCATCCGCGTGGGCCGCTTTGGCCGGTTCATGGCGTGCTCGAACTATCCCAAGTGCAAGACGACGCACAATGTCGACGACCAGGGCAACAAGGTCGCCGCGCCAGCGAAGGAACCGCCCCGGAAGACCGACCAGAAATGCCCGGATTGCGGCGCGTTTCTGCTGATCCGGAAAAATCGCGCCGGTGAGGAGTTCTACGGCTGCGAGAAGTACCCCAAGTGCAAGCACACGCGCCCGATGGAGCTCAACCTCGCCTGCCCGCGCCCCGGGTGTTCGGGCCAGCTCGTGCAGAAGATGGCCAAGCGCCGCCGCTTCGTCGGATGCGACACCTATCCCGCGTGCGACTTCACCCTCTTCGGGACCATCGACAAGGCGACTCCGTGTCCCACGTGCGGCAACGCATGGACCGCCGTCCGCCGCAGCCGCGGCAACCCCGGCGTCCGCTCCTGCCCCGTGCCCGGATGCGAGTACACCGAGGAGCTGGCCGAAGAAGGGACCTAAGGAAACAGCCCGGCGAATTCAGAAGCTGGGCTCGCCGCCTTCACCGTCTTCCGGGGAAAGGTCCGATTCGTCGTACTCGTCCGGTTCATCCAGTGCCGGTTCCGCCGTATCGAGGTCACTCATCGGCACGGGCGCCTCGCCCACCGGGGCGGATCCCCACGGCGGGGTGGCGACCATCTGATAGTCCGGCCCAAGCGATTCGAGCATGTAGAGGCTGTACGCCCTGTCGAAGACGTAGTACGGCGAAAACAGCACGTGGTGGATGTAGGGCAGGAAACCGAGACAGCACGTCAGGCATCCGGCCAGCATCGCCGTGATGCCGAAGACCGTCGCGTACGCCAGCCGGATCACCAGAAACAACAGCACGGGCACCTTGTTGATGCGCAGGATGGACAGGAAGACGCGCCACGCCTGCATCGCGGGGAGGTCGTAACGCCACATGATCGGCACGACGAACGCCCGCAGCAGCACCTGCACGATGAGGAGCGCCACCACCACGGGCACAACAATCACCAGGGCCAGGATGACCACGGCCACCGTCGGGAAGACGTCCCCTGCCACCGCAACCGCCGCGACGGCGGCCGCGACCAGCAGCAGAACGAGCAGAAGCCCAACAAACGCGAAGGCCAACCGGAACAGAAACAGGGAAAACCCCCGGCTGCCGCTGGCGCGCCAGTTGTCTCCGATGGAAACGTCATCGAGTGCCACGGCCCGCGTGAACATCAGTTGTCCGCGGCTGCTCAGCCATGTCAGCACGACACCTATCACCAGGACGACGGCCACGATCATGCCGCCGATCCCCACTACCACCGGCCAGATCTGCGCCCAGTCCTGCCGCGCCCAGTCAAACGCGCTCAAGTCGCCCGAGGGAAAATTGAAGTTGGACGTGCCGCCGCCTGAAACCAGCACGTCGAGCAGGATGATCAGACCGAGCGAGAGCCACTTGGCCAGGTCGAAGGGGCGAAACAGCATGAGGCGCGCCCGTTCGATGGCCAGACTCAACGCCCCCGTCGCATCCATGCGGAACGCCTGCGGATTGTCCCCGTAGCTCATGGCCTCTCCCCTGTTTGCCCTTGCTGCCACTATAGGACACGCCGCTCCGGATGTCCACACGGCCTTTGCGCACGTGCCCTCCCTTCAGTACACTGAAGCCCCATGAATATTCTGGTGCTCAATTATGAATATCCGCCCCTCGGCGGCGGAGCGGCTCCGATTGCGCGCGACTTGGCGCGTTTTTTTGCTTCCCAGGGTCATCGCGTGGACGTCATCACGATGCACTACCGGGGGCTCCCGCGTTTCGAGGAGGCCGGCGGGGTCCGGGTGCACCGCATCCGCGCGTGGCGGCGGCATCAGGCCACGTGCAGCACGCCGGAGATGATGTCCTTCGTGGCGGCCGCGCTGCCGTACACGCGGCGATTTCTCAAACGCGAGCAGACCGACGTCATTCATTGCCACTTCATCGTGCCGACCGGCCTCCTCGCCTACCTCGCCACGCGCGGCCTGTCCGTTCCCTATGTCCTGACGGCCCACGGCTCGGACGTCCCAGGCTACAACCCCGACCGCTTCACGTTCGAGCACCGCTTCATGACGCCGCTGCTGCGGACCATCGCGCGGAACGCCGCGGGGCTTACGTCGCCCTCCCGCTATCTCCAGAACCTCATCCGCGAGCATATCGGGGCGTTTGAGGTGGACCACGTGCCACTGGGCATCGACGTCGGCGCGTTCGAGCCCCGCGAAAAGGACAAGAGCATCCTCCTGGCCGGGCGGCTTCTGCCGCGGAAGGGGTTTCAGCATGTGCTCGCGGCCCTGGAAGGGCTGGACACGGATTTCACCGTACACATCGCGGGCGACGGCCCGATGCGCGCGCAACTGGAGGAACAGGCGAAGCGGCTGCGCATGCCGGTGGTATTCCATGGCTGGCTGGATCAGGGCACGGACGCGTTTCGTGAACTCTTCGAGCGCGCTGCCATCATGTGCCTGACCTCGAGCAAGGAGAATTCGCCGGTCTCGCTCAAGGAGGCCATGCTGACCAGCACGGCGATCATCACGTCCAATGTGTCGGGCTGCCCCGAGGTCGTGGGCGACGCGGGTCTCGTGGTCACGCCGGGAGACATCGACGGGATACGCGCCGCGCTCACGCGCCTGCTCGGCTCCGAAGATCTCCGCCGCGAACTCGGACAGCGCGGCCGCGAACGCGTCCTGCGCGAGTACGACGCCCGGACGATTGGGGTGCGCTATCTGCATCTCCTGAAGACGGCGGCACACCAATGAGCCCGGTGCGGGTACTCCATGTCATCGACAGCATGAACCCCGGTGGCGCACAGCGCGTGTTGCTGCACCTGCTCCTGGCGATGGATCCGGAAGATTTCGCCTGCGACGTCGCCGTACTGCACGGCCCCGGGCCGCTGAGCGCCGAATTTGAGCAGTCTGGACTCTCGCCAATACATCTCGCACGATCGAAATGGGATCCGCGCATTCCGCTGCGTCTCCGCCGCATTGTCCGCTCGAAAGGCTATGCCCTCGTACATGCACACCTGGTTCCTTCCACATTTGTGTGCGAGACCCTGCGCCGAGGGATCGGCATCCCACGCCTGGTCGCGCACGTGCACAACCTGTACCGTCGCCACGAACCTCTTGGGTATCAGAACCTGCTCGAAACGGCCCTGTATCGCCGGGTCGACGCCGTGGTGGCATCCTCCCAGACAACACTCGCGAGTCTGCCCGCCGGGCCGACGCCTCGCGTCGTCGTCTACAACGGCCTTGGCGTCGGGACGCTCGACGTTCTGGCACATCTTCCGGACCGGGACGCGGCCCGCCGTCAACTGGACCTCCCGGCGGAGTCGGTGATCGCCGGCGCCGTTGGCCGAGTGACGCCGGCAAAGAACCATGCGTTGCTCTGCCAGGCCGCGGCCGCGCTGCGGGACGACGTCCCGGGACTGCTGACCCTCATCGTCGGCGACGGTCCAGAGGCCGGTGCCGTGGCCACGACTGTCCGTTCTCTCGGACTCGAGGATCAGGTGCGGATCGCCGGCTATCAGCCAGATGTCGCGCCTTGGCTGGCATCCATGGACATGTTCATCATGCCCAGTTCGGGCGAGGGCTTCGGCATGGCCCTCATCGAGGCGATGGCCGCGGCCAAGCCCTGTGTCGTACCAGCACTGCCCTGGGCGCAGGAGATCTCCGTCCACGACACCACCGCGCTTCATTTCTCGCCCAATGATCCGCACGACCTGGCGGCGCAGATGCGGCGGCTTGCCTTGGAGCCGGAAACCGGTCGCAGGCTGGGTCTGGCCGCGCAGGAGCATGTACGACGGTCCTTTACGGCCGCCATGATGGCCGCGCGCACGGGCGATCTTTACCGGCAATTGCTCAAAGGGCTCGCGCCATGAATGCCCCGCCCCAAGAACCGCTGGTCTCGATTATTACCCCCGCCCACAACGCCGCGCGCTGTCTTCCCGAGACGATCGCGTCGGTGCTGGGGCAGACATACACGAACTGGGAGTGGATTATTGCGGACGATGCGTCCACAGACGATACCGCTGCCGTCGTGCACGAGGCATCGCGCACGGACGGGCGCATCCGGTTCGTCCAGGTTCCGGCTCCAAATGGCAATGCCGCGCGCGCACGGAACGCCGCCATGGCCTCGGCCCGCGGCGAGTTGTTTGCCTTTCTCGATGCGGACGACCTCTGGCTGCCGGAGAAGCTGGCGCGCCAGGTGGACCATCTCGGCGCGCACCCGGAGAGTGCTGGCGTGTGTACCTGGCACCGGGTGTTCGGCGAGGGCGAGGCCGCGCAGAGGAAGCGCGCCATGCAGCGATTCACCGCGAACCACACCGTCCGGCGCGAGGAAATGATCCTCAACTGTCCCTTCCAGACCTCAACGCTTGCCTTTCGGAGCGAGTGTTATCACCACCTGGGCGGGATGGATGAGGATCCGCGCCTGCGGTCAGGACAGGATTACGAGTACTTCGCCCGGCTGCTCAACGCGTACCGCGTCGACCGCATCCCCGAGATTCTGGTGCACTACCGCGTCGCGGACGAGCCGTCGCTTTCGGCGCGCCACGTGCAGGCGCGCAACGAGCGGGGCTGGCGGATCCTCGAAGTGTTCGAAGAGAAAGGACTGCTCCGGCCCGGAGAGATGGCCGCCAAACGCGCCGCGCTGTACTACGAACAGGCCAAGGACAATCTGTTTCACCTCCGCGCGCCGTTTCGCGGTGCGCTGTGGCACGCGGTACGCGCGGGGAATGCCCCCGCGGAGGCATGGATCACGCTGGCGCTGAGCATCCTCCCGGCCCCCGCGTTGCGCGCCCTGCTCCTCGCGGCCCGTGGGGGCCTCAACCACCTGCGCGTGAGGCGCTGATCCCCTCGAGTATCGCGCGCTGCTGCGCCACGCGGTGCGCATAGGTGTTCGCGCGGGCGAGCGCGGCGCGGCGTTCACTCCGTTCCTGTTCGCGCTCCGGATGGGCCAGGATATCGTCAATCCGCGCCGCCCACGATGCCGCGTCACGCTCGACATACAGCAGGTCCCTCTCCCCCAGCTCAAAGTCCGTGTAGGGCGTCGCCAGAACCGGCTTCCCGCTGATGAAATACTCGTAGAACTTGAGGGCCAGACCAGCCGATCGACGGTTGCTGTCCAGCACATAGGGCAGCAGCAACACGTCCGCACCGGCGAGGAATCCGGGCAGGACCTTCACATCACGCGGCCCAAGCAAGTGGATGTTCTCGAGCGATCGGACCTCGTCAAGCCATTTTCGCTCGACATGGTCCGTCAAGACCGGGCCCGTCAGCACTAGCTGCAGGGCTGGCCGCATCGTCGCAAGCTCACACAGCAACTTCCAGTCAATCTTCTCCTGAAGCACCCCTGTGTACACCGCGCGCGGATGCGGTATCACGCCGTACTCGGGCGGGACGCGGTCCCAGCCTGCCTCCCACCAGGTCACATCGACCGCATGCGGCACGTGGCCCGTCATGGCATTCCACGCTTGCAGACTATCCTTCAGTACGGCGGACGTCGTGAACACCGCATCCACGCGCGTGCAGCAGGATTTCTCGAGCGCGACCGTGGCCGCGTCCGCGTTGCCGTGACCGTAGAGGTCGTAACAATAGTAGACGGAAAGCTCGTGCGGCAGCCCTGCCAGGAGGTCGCACCGCGAGGGTTGCTGGAAGAGCACGAGCAGTCGCGGACGGAAGTCGAGCTGCTTCATGTACCCGCGAATGCGCCCAAGCATCCAAGGCCGGTGCAGCATGCGCAGGAGACTTCCTGTCGCGCCGCCCCGGTGCAGACCCGGCAACGCGGGCGGCGCACTGCCCACCCACAGACGCTCGGCGACCTCTTCAAGCCGGCCCCTCAGCGCGTTGCGCAGGCGGTCCCCGGTGCGCCAGTCGTGCGGGGGAAAAGGGGGCTGCTCGATCCAGAGCACGCGGTTCCCTTCGCATGCCCAGGCCAGGGGCATCTTGTGGCGCACCCGTTTGGGTTCGTCCCAGAAACCGTTCGTGATGACCAGTATGTCGTCGTCATGAAGCACGGGGGGCCTCGCTCAGCGCCGCTTCGTACACCTTCCGCAGGAGCGGTATCTGCGTCGCGTTGGTGAAATGCGCTTCCGCGTGCCTGCGGCCCGCCGTCGCCGCGGCATCCCAGTCCGCACGCCGGCGCAACAGATCCGCGAGGCAGGCAGTCATCCCCCTATAGTCGTTTTCCGCCGCGAGCCAGCAATGGTACGGCTCCGGCACCACTTCGGGAATCCCCGCATGACGCGTCGAACAGATCGGCAGTCCGGCCAGCAACGCCTCGATCAGCACCGTCGGCGTGCCCTCGCGGTCGCCGTCCGGCGCGGTTGTGCTCGCCAGCGCAAACACGTGGTGCTCTAGAAACGCCCGGTCGATTTCGTGGCCTTCCAAGGCGCCCGCAAAGACAACGTGGTCGTGCAACCGCAGTTCATCCCGCAGATGGAGCAGATGCGCCCGCAAGGGGCCGTCGCCCACGATGGTCAGACGCAGGTCGTGCCCCGCGTTGAGTGCCCCCGTCACGGCAAGCAGCAGGTTCTCAAATCCTTTCTTGGGCACCAGCCGTCCGGCAGACAGCACTCGCACGGGGTTGGGAGGCGTCTTGGAGGAAGGAAGGACCAGTGGAAACCGCCGCGCGTCCGCCGTCAGATGCACCACGTGCAGTCGCGCGGCCGGAAACCCGAGTTCGAGCGCCTGCATGCGCATCTCGTCGGACAGGACGGTAAACGCCGCCCCCTGCGCGGCCAGCTCGGCATAGCGGCGCCGCCACGTCTCCTGGCGCGTCAGACGTGAGATGTCGTGCCCGTAGAACGTCGTGACGAGCGGTATCCGCAGGGCCCGCGCCAGCGGGAGCATGTACCACCCAAACGGGCCGTAGTGGCAGTGCAGCACATCGGGCCGGAAATCCTCGATGACACGCCGGTGCGGCGCGCGGCCAAGAAACGGCGCCCGGTCCCGCCCGGCATGAGCCAGAAGCTTCGCCAAGCGTCTCGGACGGGGCACGACGTGAACGGACTCAAACGGGCGGTCTTCGGCGAGCAGACGTTCCTCCGTGAGCACGGCCGTCTCCATACCGGCTTCCTGGGTGCCCACGACGCAGTTGTAGATGAACGTCTCCGAGAGTCCGGAAAACTTCCACAGACAGTGCAGTACCCGCAAGCGATTCGCTCCCGCGCCCCTCGGCGGACGCATGCTAGGCGCGGCGGCGGAAGGCCTCGATGACCGGCCGCCAGGCCGCCGCATGTTCAGGCTCGTAGACGGTGACCGGAGTCGAGTGTGCCACCATCCGCCGGGCCGCGGCAAGGTCTGGCAGCGCACCCGTGCCCAGCATCTGGGTGATGACGTTCCCCATCGCGGTCCCTTCGACCGGCCCGGCGATGACCGGCCGGCCAATGGCGTCGGCGGTCATGCGGCACAACAAGGTGTTCTGAATGCCGCCGCCGACCGCATGGAGCCGTGTCACCGTGCGCCCGGTCACCTGCTCCAGATGATCCAAGGTCGTGGCATAGCGCAGGGCCAGCCCTTCGAGCACCGCGCGCACGGTCGCGCCCACGGAGCCGGGCACCGGCTGCCCGGTTGCCCGGCAATGATGCGCCACGGCATCGAGCATATCGGGCGGATTGTAGAACACCGGGTCATCCACGTCGATCACCGTCGCAAACGGCGCGGCTCCCTCGGCACGGGCGGCCAGATCGGCGTACTCGTACGACTCTCCCCGCCGGGCCCACGCGGCGCGGCACCCTTGGAGCACCCACAGCCCCATGATGTTCTTCAAGAAGCGTATCGTGCCCCCGATGCCGCCCTCGTTGGTGAAGTTCAGCGCCCGCGCCTCCTCGGTCGCAATGGACTCGCGCAGTTCCATACCCATGAGCGACCACGTGCCGCTGGACAGGAAGGCCCAGTCGTCGCCTTCGGCGGGTATGGCCGCAACAGCGGCCGCGGTGTCGTGGCCGCAAGGCGCGATAACCGGCGTGGCCGCGTCAAGCCCGGTTTCACTCGCGACACCCGCCTCGATCGCGCCCAGGCGGGTGCCGGGCGTCACGATTGCCGGGAGGATGTCCCGCGGAATGCCAAAGGCATCGAGCAGTCGCGTGCTCCACGTGCGTTCGCGCACATCGACAAGCTGCGACGTGCTGGCGATGGTGTATTCGGCGACCCGGGACCCGCACAAGAAGTGGTGCATGAGGTCGGGCATGAACAACAAAGTTCCGGCCTGTCGCAACAACGCCGGCGAGCGCTGCTGCACGGCCCAAAGCTGGTTGAGCGTATTGAAGGGCATGAACTGAATGCCGGTGCACCCGTAGATCTCGGCGTGCGGCATCACATCGCCCAGGCGCTCCGCGATGCCGTCGGTGCGGTGGTCACGGTAATGGACGGGGTTGCCCGTCAGACCACCGTCGCGGCCCAGGAGACCGAAGTCTACGCCCCAGGTGTCCACGCCGATGCCGTCGATCCGGGGACCGTGGCGCTCGACGCAGGTGCGAAGCCCCGCCTTGATCTCGGCAAACAGGAACAGCGCGTCCCAGTAACGGGTGCCCAGCACCTCCGTGTTCCGCGTGGTGAACCGGTGCAGTTCCTCAATCTCGAGGCGGTTTCCGCGCAGCGTCCCCAGGATGACCCGCGAACTCTCGGCGCCCATATCCACGGCCACATGCCGGACCGGTGTCTCCATCGAATGCGCCTCCGCCCGTGTCACGGGCCTTCAGATGGCCTCGGGACAGAACCGGGCCATCTCGGCCTCGAACACCTGCTTGAATGCCAGGTACTGCTCGTCCGAAACCGGCTTGTAGTCGGTCACATAGGGATTGTCAGGCATCCTGCGAAGGTGACCCGGCACAGGAAGCCCCTTTTCGGTCACGTACCGCTTGAACCACGTGACAGGGTTGTGACACGCCTTGACGAGCCGGATAATCGCCGCCTGCACCGCCAGCGCCCCGGCCCGGTCGCCCGCCTCGAAGCGTTCCTGAAGCAGATTGATGAGTTGTGGATTGAGAATGGTCCCCTGGCTGATGCTGGCCGGACTGCCCGCATACAGGCCCGCGTAGAACGCCGTTTCATCGCCCGTGATGTAGGCAAATCCGCCGCTGGTTGCCGCGGCGCACAACGAGAAAATGTAGCCCGCGTCCCGGTTGGACACCTTGATGCCTACGACATTCGGCAAGGCCGCGACTTCGCTCAGCAGTTCCGGCGTGACCCAGAAGTCGGTATCGGTTCCTGGGGGCTGATACAGAAAGATCGGGATATTCACCGCGTCGTTGATGGCGGTGAAGTACCGAAGAAAGACATCGCGCACCGTTTCGCCCGCGCGCGGCAAAATCGCTTCGGGAACGGTGTGCACGACGCCCGCCGCGCCCACGCTCTCCGCGTAACGGCTCAGTTCCACGGCTTGGTCGAGGAAGACCGCCGGATCCGCGCGCCGGTCGCGGTTGCGATCCCATATGCCGTTGCACCCGACCAGAACGGGCGCCTTGCCTTCCAGATGGCTGCACGCGATCTTCGCCAGCCGCTTCACATCCTCGAACGAGAAGGTGTACATCTGGCCCATGCCGCTGCGCACAAAGTAACTGTTGATGGCCCCGGACCGGAGCATGAAATCGAGCAGGTTGCGCTGCCCGGTCTCATCGATTTCGAGCTGTTCGTTGAACACCGTAAACGTCGGGGCAATGCTCCCGCGGACAAAGGCCGGGATTTTCATGAAACAGAACTCCCTTCTTGATGCACCCAGAAAGCCGCCTCAGACGGCAGGTGAGCAAAACCGCGCCATTTCCTCTTCATAGACTCGTTTGAACCGCGTGTAGTCCTCGTCGGATATCGGCACATAATCGGTGACATAGGGATTATCCTGCATTCGGCGGAAATGCCCGGATACCGCATAGCCTTTCTCGGAGATGTACCGCTTGAACCAGTTCACCGGATTATGGATGCCCTGCACAAGGCGGTTTGTCGCCTCCTGGGCCTCGATCACACCGGCCAGATCGCCCGCCTCAAACCGCTCCTGCATCGCGTTGAGGACCTCCGGATTGAGCGTCGAACCCTGCCCGATAACCGCCGGGCTCCCGGCCATCAGCGCCGCGTAGTAGGCCGTCTCGGCCCCGCATATACAGGCGAAGTTGCTTTCCACCGCAGCCCGGCAGACATCGAAGAAGTAGTGACCGTCGCTGTTCGACACCTTGACGCCCACGCAATTCGGTATCGCGGCAACCGCCCGGACCAGGTCCGGCGTCATGCGATAGTTGGCATCGGTGCCCGGGGGCTGGTAGACGAACACCGGCAGGTTCACCGCGTCGTTGATCGCGGTGAAGTAGCGCATGAACACGTCGCGGACGCTCTCACCCTCTCCCGGAAGAATCGCTTCGGGAATCGTGTGCACCACGCCAGCGGCCCCAATGCTCTCCGCGTACCGGCTCAGTTCCACGGCCTCGGCCAGGAATTTCGCGGGATCCGGACGCCGGTCCCGGTTGCGATCCCAGATGCCGTTGCACCCGACCAATACCGGCGCCTTGCCTGCCAGATGCTCGCAGGTCAGCTTCGCAAGCCGCTTCACCTCTTCCAGCGAAAAGGTGTACATCTGGCCGAGTCCGCTGCGAATGAAATAACAGTTGATGGCGCCAGACAAAAGCAAGTAGTCCAGCAGGTTGCGCTGCCCGGCTTCATCGATTTCGAGCTGTTCGTTGAACACCGTAAAGGTGGGGGCAATGCTCCCGCGGACAAAGGCCGGGATTTTCATGAAGACGCATCCTTCCGGTTGGGGTTGGCCGCCTATTCTACGCGCCCGCCCCCCCGGCTGCAACCGCCACCCGCAAGCCCATCAGCTCGAGCGCAGCGGGCTGCCGGGCCCGCGAATCATCTCTTTGGGCCGCGGAATCCGTACTACGCCGGCCTTGCTCTTGTCCTGCGACAGGTCGGCTGCGGGAAATGTGTACAGGGCGGACGCGCTCCCCTTCCGTTCATAGCTTGGGATGTAGATGTTTCTGTGGGCCTTTTCCATCCGGACCGCCTCGTACTGTTCCGGCGTGAAATAGACCCGAAAATACCCCTCGGAATCGAGGTGCGCGGAGCCAGCGTACGGGAAGTTGACTTGAATTTTCGCGTGCGGCCCGGGTGCCGGGTCAAGAAGCGCAGGCGAACCGTCCTCGAATAGCAGGCGGCCGTAGTAAAAAGCCGGGTTGGGGATGCTAACCGTTCCGGCATCCTGAGGATCCCGTGCAAGGTCCTCGGGATCCAGCCTTGGGTCGTCCTTCTTCGCGTCGGTCGTCCAGTTGCCCGTGGTCAGCGTGAGCCAGGATGCACCCGATTTCAGCGCCGCAAGTTCCTGCTCTGAAAAGCCGGCACAGAAGACGCCGTCGCCGCACACGTACCCGAGCAGTATGCCCTCCTCGAAGCCCTGCTCCCAAAGCGTCACTTTTGTATGGACTCCGTGCTCAAGATCCGTTGCAGGCGTGGCGTCGTCGAACTGCACCCGGGCGCACCATGCCTCGCGCGTTGGCAGAGAGGCCTTCTCCTCGAACGGCCACGCTGCGGTCTCCATATGGATGGTGATGTTGGACAGCGCCTGAATGTATGACAGAACGGCCGAATCCTTCGCGGGGTCAACGTAAATGGTCATGGCCGGTTCATGCGTATCCCTGCTTTCATCCAGCTGAGCTTGCGCCCGCACACTCACCCCTTCAACCGTCAGCGCCACGTTATAGGAGATGTCAACACCACTGAACGATCTTGTTGTTTTCGTACCAAATTTGATCTGCAGCCGATGGTCCCGCATGCGAGACGCCGAAAACAGGGCGATGAGCTTCCTCATCTGATCGGGGTCGGCATCATAGTAAAAGGTCTCCCGGCCGTTTACCCACATCGAATACACCCGCGCGTCGTGACGAACGAGTTCGACGATGCCTGCGGGCCAACCGGGTTGGGTACATGCGCCGGTCTGCGGCCCGACATCCTCCGATGCCGCTCCGTGGCTGCTCACGCACCAGCTCAGCATCATCAAGGCCACACCAACACCGTGTCCCGCTCTCACTGTCTGGAACCTCCCCCGGCCTCCCGGTCTTCAATACTGGTGGATGCCCTGCTTCCCCGCCCGCCTTCAAGCTACGTGTATCGTTTCACAATTTGGGCAACGTTTTCCATCGGCCGCCATCCGGACATCGCCCCGTCCGCACCCAGACGCAAGCACGGCGCGCCACCGCTTGCCGCGATGGCGCGCCTGCTTTCATTGACCCGTTCCGGCGAATCAGATCCCTGCCTGCTCGGCCTCCAGCACCCTCGGAAACAGGATGTTGTTTTCCTTGTGAATGTGCGCGTGCAGATCCTGCTCGAGTTCGTCGAGACCGTCCAGCAGCGCACGCAAGGTGTTGCACGCCCACTCCGGCGGCTGGTACCCGTCCGTCAGCCGCCGCATGGCCTCGAGCGCGTTGCCTGCCGCGTCGTGTTCGGCCTCCATGACCGCGATCGGTCCGGCCACCGACGGAACGCCCGGCTCGTGGCGCCGGCGAATCAGCGGAAACAGGATGCCCTCTTCCTTCCGCATATGTGCCATCAACTCGACGTGCAGCCCTGCGAACTCGCGGGAGACCTCGCGAAACCGGGGATCGCGCTCGCCGTGCGCGTTCACGACCTTGTCCAGCAACACCTCCAGGCGCGGCAACTCGCGACGCAGGTACACGTGGTGGGTCGAGACGATCAGGTCGATCAACTCCTCGAAGCTCAGATCAGCGGGATTCACCTCCGCCTCGCCTGCGTTCGCGGCGTCCGCCTGCTGCAAGCGCGCCTGGACCTCGTCCACCGAAATCCCCTGCGCGGCACAGGCCTCCTTGAGCGGCTTCTTGCCGCCACAGCAGTAGTCGATGCCCAAGGCCTCGAAAACCCGCGAACGGCCCGGCCTCTCCACCACCAATTCGCCCACCGTCTTGTCGAGCGCAACCATCGTCGTCATGCAACTTCTCCTTCTGGTTCACGGCGCGGCCCACTCCGCGGGCCCTGCCAGTTAATCGCATCTACGCATGCGATTATACGCTTTTCGCGCCCGCCTGTCAAGTCCCGGCTTCGGGCTCTGGGATCAGGGCCAGAGCTGGCTGCCTGTCCGGGCAATCTCCTGCCACCGCCCCAGGATGGCCGCGACGATCACCCATGTCAGGTACAGCACCACCCCCGTGTAGGCCACGATCACCACGGACATCCCCGTCTTGGCCCCCCGTGTCATCTGCGGACTCACGAAGACCAGCGGCAGCGCGAAGGGACCCAGTACGGTCACCGCGAGCACCATAATGACGAGCGGATGGTAGACCAACGAGTCGCGCGGCGCCTGTCTGGCGCCGCAGTACCGGCAGTACGCATCGGCGGCGTCAACGGCGCGCCGGCAGTGGCGGCACAGCGCCGCATGGGACTCGGACATGGCTGGCAATCTCCCCCGGGGGGTATCCCCTGGCTGATCGTGTATGCCGTCCATCATATACCCGGCGCACCGGATCCGGTATACTTCCGCCCCAGAACCACTAACGAAAGGCATCACCCATGACTTCTCCCGCGCCCGCCCTGTCCCAAGGCGATACCGCCTGGTTCGTTCGTGATCGTTTCGGCATGTTCATCCATTGGGGCCTCTACGCCGCGCCGGCCCGCCAGGAATGGATCATGAACATGGAGGAGATCGCGCCGGAAACGTATGAGAACTACTTCCGCCACTTCGATCCGGACCTGTTCGATGCGGCGGACTGGGCCCGGCAGGCGCGCGCGGCGGGGATGAAGTATGTGGTCATCACGACCAAGCACCATGAGGGCTTCTGCCTCTGGGACAGCGCCTACACGGACTACAAGGCGACGAATGCGCCCTGCAAGCGGGATCTGCTCCGGGAGATCGTCGATGCCTTCCGCGCCGAGGGCCTGAAGATCGGCTTCTACCACAGCCTCATCGACTGGCACCATCCCCACTTCCCCATCGACGCCATCCATCCGTTGCGCAACCACCCGGATGTCGCGAAGCTGAACGCGACGCGCGACGTCGCCGTGTACCGCGAGTATCTGCACAACCAGGTCCGCGAACTCCTCACCGGGTTCGGGCCGATCAGCGTCATCTGGTACGACTTTTCGTATCCGCAGATGACGCACAACGGCCTCGGCGGCAAGGGACGCGAGGACTGGGGCAGCGAGGCGCTCCTGGAGATGACGCGGGCCTTGCAGCCGGGCATTCTCGTGAACAACCGCCTCGATCTGGCGACGCAGGGCGTCGATTTCCACACGCCCGAGCAGGTGCAGCCGCACAAATGCCTGACCATCAACGGTGAAGCGGTCTGCTGGGAGGCGTGCCACACCTTCAGTTGGTCCTGGGGCTACCACCGGGGCGAGGATACGACCTGGAAGAGCGCCGAGCAGCTTGTGAAGCTGCTGATCGATTCGGTCTCGTGCGGCGGCAACCTCCTGATGAACGTCGGGCCCACCGCGCGCGGCGAATTTGATCCCCGCGCACAGGCCGCGCTGCGCGCCTACGCCGACTGGATGCGCCTGCACAACCGCGCCATCTATGGCTGCACCCAAAGCGAGTTTGAAGCCCCCCGCGATTGCCGCCTCACCCAGAACGGCAACCGGCTCTATGTCCACGTCTACAGTTGGCCCTTCCGCCAGCTCGTCCTCAAGGGACTGGCGGGCAAGGTCGCCTACGCCCATCTCCTCAACGATGCGTCCGAGGTACTGGCCGTCAAGACCGACGCCGTCGACGTGCATTCCGCCATCGACCCGCAGGTCGGCCCCGGCGATCTGATCCTCGATCTGCCCGTCCGCAAGCCGGACGTCGTGGTGCCGGTGCTGGAACTCTTCCTCACGTAGCGTTCTGGCCTCCGGCCGCAAAAAGAAGGGCGGCGCGACAGATCGTCCTGCCGCGCCGCCCAGACTTGTACCGAGTATGCGTTAGTAAAGCAGCTCGAACCAGCGGTTCGCGCCCTTGATCTCGTTCTTCTTCTGCTCCCACTGCAACGGCGAGCCCGCGACACGGCTCATGGCCTTGTCAAACTGCTCGCCCGCCTTTTCCAGACCGGCCACGAAGACATAGGTCTTCGGGTCCTGCAGCAACGACCACACCTCGCCGGCGTTTTCCTCGATGGCCTTGTCCAGGGCGACATCCGCGCCCAGCGCCGGGCGGGGACTCAGGGCCTTGAAGGCCTTGAAGGTCTTCTCGTCGTAGTACTGGCCGAAATCATCGCGCTCGTTGTTCATGTACAGCAGTTCCATGCCCGTGCTCGCGCCATAGAACAACCGCACCTGGCCTTCCCAGCCGCCCTTGGTCTCGTAGATGTGCTTGACGAACGCGCGGTACGGCGCGATGCCCGTGCCCATGCCCACCATGAGCAGGTTGCACGTCTTGTCGCCCGGCACCACAAAGGCGCGCCCGTACGGACCCGTCAGGGTGATCTCGTCGCCCTTGCCCAGGTCGCACAGATAGTTCGAGGCGATGCCCTTGTATTCCTCGCCGCTGTAGTCGTCGATGTAGAAACACCGCCGCACGCACAGCGAAATGGTCGACGCGTTGCCGTTCTCACCCTGCCGCGTGCTCGCGATCGAGTACAGCCGGAAATGCTCCTTCACGCCGTGCTCGTGGGGACCGGGCACGATAACGCCCACGCTCTGCCCCTCGACGAAGCTCAGTTGGCCGTCGACCAGCTCCAGCTCGATGTTCCGCACCTCTTCCTTGGACGCAGGCGCCGTGATGCGCTCGTTGCTGACAACTTTCGCCTTGAAAGCGGTGGACCGGTCGTAATCGGAAAGTCGCGCCATGGGTCATCCTCCAGTGCGGGTTGCGTGGGCAGCCGATTCCCGCGCGGGCGCCGCATAAGGCAGTCCGGGGGAATACGTTACGGTTATGGTTTGCCTGCGGCGGAACAAGAAGGCCCTGGAAATGGGTCACCGGTTCCCCCGCGTGCAGTGCAGAGTATGCCCTTTGAAGCGCCGCCAAGTCAACCCGGTTTCCACCCCATTTCCGCCGGACGGGCGCCCGCGCCGGGGCCGTCCGCCCGCGCCGAAAAGCAAGACTTGCGAATTGACCGGATTATCTGTACACTATGGGCAGTTTAAGTCCGGTTTTGTGACTCGTACCATGGCTCCAGCTACCCGGTAAGCGCTCGAATCCTGTTGATTGCATGCTCTTCTGGACTGGTCAGACCCGGAACCTGTGACAGGACCACCACCCTCCTCGAAAGGAGAGCATGATGAACATCTACGTAGGCAACCTCTCGTACGACACCCGCGACGGCGACCTCGAACAGGCCTTTTCGGCCTTCGGCGACGTGGACTCCGCGCGCGTGATCATCGACCGCGACACGAACCGTTCCAAGGGTTTCGGGTTCGTCGAGATGGCCAGCAAGGAAGCCGGCGACAAGGCGATTGCCGCGCTCGACGGCACCGACCTCCAGGGCCGCACGATCAAGGTCAACGAGGCGCGTCCTCGTGAAGCGACCCGCGACAGCCGCCCCCCGCGCCGCTACTAATTCCTGCGGACACCCCAACGCCCCCGGACCCCCCGGGGGCGTTCTTTTTTTCTGGTCGTCGCGCGACCGGTCCGCCGAGCCACCACCCGCGCCACGACGGCAGCGAACACCGGCAGCAGAGGCGATTCTGCGCATGTACCCCACACGTCCACCAGAGGACTCCTTCGCAATCCTCTCCGCGCCCTCCGCGGCTCCGCGTGAGCAGATTCTTCCTTCACTTCAAAATGGGGGACATCCACGATAATAGATGAAGTCATCAAAACGAGAGGTCGTCCGGCGCTTC
Source organism: Candidatus Hydrogenedentota bacterium (assembly GCA_052033955.1). GTDB lineage: Bacteria > Hydrogenedentota > Hydrogenedentia > Hydrogenedentales > SLHB01 > JBPOJD01. The sequence continues at coordinate 45,216 of JBPOJD010000032.1, read as the reverse complement.
CTCCGTGGCGTAGTAGTCGCCCTTCAGGACAGGCGTTCCGCCGAGGGCGAGCTTGCCCGGCACGCGGCAGGCCAACGCCCCGGGCCATTCGAGGTGGAAGGTCCGGCCGTCGACGTGCGTCTTCGGGGCGGCGACGATGGCGGCGTACTCAATGGAAAGCAGATCGAAGCGCAACCGGTCGCGGACCTCGTCCGACTCGACCGCTTCGATACCGTCGCGCTCCTGCCTCTCCTTTTGGCGCTACCGTCCCAGCTTCAGCCGGATATATTCCCTGGCCACCAGCAGATCCTCGTGCGCTTCCGGCGCACCGCACAACGAAGCCGTCTCGCCTCGGACCGCACGCAGGAAGTTGATCGCCTGCTGGCGCATGGCGTGTACCCACGGCATCGTCGGACGGGTCGTGATGGGATAACCGTCGCCCTCGGGGGTGCGCAGGATCTCGACCTGCCCGCACCGGTTGACAGCCAAAGGCGCGGGAAGGCTGATCTTGACGTAGCCACGCTCGAAGCAGACGAACGCCTCCTCGTTCCAGTCGCGGGTCGTGCAATAAGGGGCCATTTCGAGCGTGCCGGTCACCCCCGAAGCGCTGTGCATGACGAGCACCTTGTCCGACGGGTCGACGTAATCCAGCGAATACGCCTCGCCCATCAGATGCCGCATCAAATTGACCTGATGGATATAGAAGTTGGTGAATGAATGGTACGCTGCCGTGGTCGGCTGGTCCATGCCCTCGGGCCACTCCTCGTACACCAGCTCCGGCATGGGTTCGTCGGTCCGGATCATGTGCGAGAACCCGCCAGCGACCCAGTCGCCCCCGGGCATGACGATACGCACGTATTGAAGCCGCCCCAGTTCTCCGGATGTCTTGAGGTCTTCGACAACAGCCTTGGCATACATCACCGCCGGATCGCTCCGCTTGTGGTAGCCGACCATCATGCACGTGCGGTGCTCATCGAGCGCGGCGATGATGCGCCGCGCGCCCTCCGGAGACCCCGCGATGGGTTTCTCCGTCAGGATGGGCACGCCCGCCCGGGCAAGCTCCGGGACCAGTCGGCCGTGGATCTGGAACTGCTGCGAGGCCACGATGCAGTCGAGTTGCTCGTTTGCAATCATCTCCGTGTGACTGGCGTACACGCGCGGCACGCCATAGTGCTCGGCGACACGCCGCCCCAACTCCGGGCGCAACTCCGCCAGGGCCACCACCTCACAATCGGGAAGCACGGAGTAATTGACAAGATGGGCGCACTGCGCCATGCTCCCGACTCCGACGAAACCGACACGAACCTTCTTCTCAATCATGGGTACTTACTCACTGCGTTGAGGGACCTGCTGTTGCGCCAATTTGCCAAACCGGTTGGCGATGGCGAGGGCCGGATCCAGGGGAACATCCACGGCCACAACATTCGACGGAATCGAAATCCGTGGGGCGGCCCGCAACGTTGCGCCTTCGAATTGGGGAAGCCATCGCCGCTGGGCCTCCAACAAGGCCCGGGTCATGTCGCGCGCCTCCGCCAGCGTGCAGCAGGCCGAGGTCAATGGATCCATCGCGACGGCGTGCATCGCATATTCGGGGTCGCCGGTGAGAGCCGCTTCGACCACAAGGCTCTGCACGGTCACGTTGCTCTGGTTGAGCGCGGCGCATTGGGGCGGCAAGCTGCCGACGCGCAGCGGGTGCAGTCCTTGCCCATCGACGTACACCGGTATTTCCACACAGCTTCCCTGGGGAAGGTTGTCGATGTAGCCGTCGTTGCGGACATTGCCATTCAGGCGAAACGGCTGGTCGGTCTCCATGGCGGCAAGGATGTAGCTGCAGTATTCATTGCTGCGCTCGCCGAGTTCGGTGCTCTCGAGTGCCAGGTAGTCGGTCTGTTCATACTTCTCGGCGATCATCGTGCAGTAGTGGAAGTACGCCCCGGACGCGCCGCCAAAATCGGGCTGGTCGCAGTACTCTTCAAGCGCGCGCTCACTGCTGCGGAACCAGGGCACGTATTCCGACAGATGCCCGGTGCTTTCCGTCATGAAGTAGCCAAAGTGCCGCATAACCTCGCAGCGGACCTTTTCGCTCACGTAGTACTCGGGCCGCTCGCAGTTGGCCTTGAGAACAGGGTAGAGATCGCGACCATCGCGCCGGTCCTGCAGGGACAGGAACCAAGCCATGTGATTGATGCCCGCGCACAGGTAGTCAATCTCCTGCTTGGGCACGTCCACGTATCGCCCTATCAGGTCGAGCGTGGTCTGTACTCCGTGGCAGAGTCCGATGAACTGGCCGTTCTCCATGACTTCGCCAAGCGCCAGACAATTGGCGCCCATCGGATTGGCATAGTTGAGCAGGACCGCGTTGGGACACAGTTCGGCCATGTCCTTGGCGATATCCATCAGGAGAGGGATCGTCCGCAGGCCCCGGAACGCGCCACCCGGACCGAGGCTGTCGCCGATGCACTGATCGACGCCAAAACGCAGTGGAATCTCGTAATCGAGCTTGAACGCCTCCACCCCGCCCACCTGAACCATGCAGATCACATAGTCGGCGTCTCTGAGCGCCTCGCGGCGGTCAACCGTGGACCACACCGACGCGTTGAGGCCGTTCTCGCTGATGACGTGCTTGAGATAGTGCTCCATCCGGTCCAGCTTGGGTCTGGTCCGGCTCATCAGGCACAACTCACACCCGTCCAGCGCCTTCGTGGCCAGAATATCCATCGCGAGTGTCTTGCAGAAGATAAGGCTGCCCGCACCAATCATCGCGATTTTCGCCATGACACTTCTCCTGTTGCCGACCTTAGAACCCCTGGTTGTAAAAGACGTACAAACCGTCCTTGCCCGGCGCCACGATATCGGGCAGTCCGTTACCGGTCAGATCCGCCATATCGAAGTGAATGCCGCATCCCGTGGCCTTCCGGATCTCGCCAAAGTCGATCACCTGCTTGGCGAAGCCCTCGCCAGTCCACTTGAAGTAGTAGATGCCCACCGGGTCGTACGCGCCGGGATCGTGCCCACAATGCGCCCGATAGCGCTTCCCGGTCACAAGTTCGCACTGACCATCGCCGTCGATGTCGATCCAGCGCATGTCGTGGTACTGGCTGTTAAAGGGATCGATCGGGTGCTTCACCCACGAACGCCTGCCATTGCCATCACGACGCTGCTCCCACCAATCCAACCCATAGCCGTGACCCTGACCAACGATCAGATCGTTGAGACCGTCGCCGTTCACATCCGCCACCAGGATCGGCACACTTGCGCAACCCAGATCGAAGTCAGCGTGGTACGTCCACTCACCGGCGAGCGGGTCCGCGGGCGCCTCCACCCATCCATGCGCCATTACGAGGTCCATGCGGCCGTTGCCCGCGATGTCGCCGCAGCCAAGACCATGGCCCTGTTCCTTGGGATAGATGACGTGCTGGGAAAACGTGCCCGTGCCGCGCCCCTGCGCGTCCCGCACGAGTTTGTGGACAACCAGCGGATGCCCGGGCGTGTTGGGCACGATCTCGACCGTGCCGCACCCGTCTATATCCCACGCGCGCGTGGTCTCGATGTTCCCCACCTCGGCGATCTCATGCACCGGCCACTCCTTGGCTGGGTCGCCGGGGTTCTCCTTCCAGCGCAGCGTGAACACGAAGTAACTCCCCGTGACGAAATCGAGACGGCCGTTGCCGTTGATGTCGAGCGGGATCGTCGAAAAGTCGTCGAAGTATTCGCCGGCCGGGGCAACCTCGCCAATGAAATGCTTCGTCCGGAAGTCGGGGCCTTCATACCAATACGCCCCGGAGACGATGTCGGGGATGCCGTCATTGTTGACATCAAAAATCCCGGCCGACTCGTAGCGTTCGTCGGCTATCAACACCTTGCGAAACTTCAGCGGCATGGCCTTCTCCCTTTAAAATTGCTGTACACACAGCGCACAAAACCTGTTATGATCACCTTGGCCCGTATCACTATAGGGCGTATCCGGCCCAAGACCAATGGCAGGGTTTGCTTTCTTTTGCAGAAAATTGCTGCTACATCCGAGGGTCCCCATTTGTTGGCGGTGCATCTGCTCCAGATGCCGTCGGGTTGGGCGCTTGATGCCCATCAGCACCCGTTCTGGGAGCTGCTGCTGGTCCGGTCAGGCACACACACCGTATACGCGAACGGCGTTGCGATCAAAGCCGGACCGGGAAGCTTTCTGATCTATCCCCCGGGCGCAACCCATGCCGAGCGGAATGAACAAGCCATGCCGCTGGAGGACTGGTATGTGTCGTTCGAATACGCGACCGCGTGCGAATTGATCTGCCATGGCTACGACCGGGACGGCCGCATGCGGGAGATGGTCGCGTGGCTTCATGCGGAACGGGATGCCTACGGCCCAGCAGCCGAGGCATTCCGCAGCGCCATCGTCCGCGCGCTTTGGGCCGAGCGCGAGCGCATCGAGGCCCGCGTCCCCGAACCGCTGGTGGAGTCCGTTCGCCGTCACATGCACGCGCACATGCAGGAGAACCTGCGTTTGGCGGACCTTGCTGAAGTGGCCAAGCTGACCAAGTATCATTTCGTGCGGATGTACCGCCAGACCTCGGGGCTCACACCCATGCGGGATCTCCGGCGCATCCGCATCGAGGAGGCCCGCCGCTTGCTGGTCTCAACACACCTGCCCCTGAAGGCCATCGCGGCACGGGTCGGTATCCGCGACGAGTACCAGCTCTCGCGGGCGCTCAAACGCCACCTCGGCATGTCCGCGCGCACCATTCGGAGCACTTCCTGAACGTGCTTTTAGCGGCGACACCACACTCACCCCGGCCGGTACGAGAACATCCAGTAGGTGTATTCGTCCCATAGGGTCTCGCCGACCGGCGTCAACGTGATCGTAACGGCTTCTTTCCCGGCCGTGAGCGCCGCAGGCAGTTCCAAGTCCGTGTCGCGCCAGGTTTCGCGTCCGTGGCCGGACGGGATGTACCACTCACCCGCGCTGGCGCCGTCCACCAGCACCTGCACGCGCTGCGGATGAGTGAGATTCGGCGTCTCGCGTATCGACCCCATCTCGCCGTTCGCGCCAAAGCCGTAGTAGCTGCGACGCCGCAACCGGGCGCCCGCATTCTCCGGATCGAGGCGAAGCGTGAAGGTCACCGACCCGCTCCACACGCGACCGGCATCCTTGATGGCGCCCGGGCGGTCGCGCGGGGCCAGCTCCAGTTGCGGAACGTGGTCCTTGTCCAGGGGAGCATCCTCGGGCTTCGGAATCTGATAGCTTCCCTCGTAGGGCAGCGTGTGCCGCTCCACAAGGACTTCGCCGGTACACGTGTAGGCATGCTCCTGCTCCGACCGGGCATCGCAGACGTCCAGTTCGTCGCTCAACACCAGACGCGGCCGGGCGATCTTCTCGTAAAAGAACGCCGTGCCGGAATAGCTTCCCAGGGTCTGCCCTATCGGTCCGTGCTCGAGATCAAAGCGGAACGAGCGGCTGTAGGGGACCACGTCGCCCCAATGGAAGCGGTACATGACACTGGTGTCGTGGCACTCAACCATGTGCAGCGGGTAGCCGTGCGTCGGATAGACGAACGGCGTATCGTGCGGCCGTATGTCGTACCAGCCCCAGTTGAAGTACTCCTCGGTGCCGGTGCTGGCCACATAGGGGGTGCGGTTACCGTCCACGTAGAAGCGCGCATCGCCTTCGAGAAAACCCCGGTCGATCTCGGGAATGCCGCGCGGCGACTGGTAATAGCTCGCCAAGGTCAGCACACACCCGACGTAGTGGCCCTCGCCCCGCACATCGAGCACGCAGAAGTCCTCGCCGGGCCGGAGCGGTCCCTCGGCGCGCCATAGCGCACGGAACCAGCACGCGTTGTCCGGATAGGCCTCCCCGTTCAGACCAATTTCATATTCCACTTCGATTTCGTCCGAGAGCCGGGTATTGAACAGCTCCAGTCGCGCTTCCGACCAGTACGGCATCGGGAAGTGGCAGTAGAGCCAGCCGTCGTCATCCTCACCGATGAACAGCGACCGCGGCGGGATGCGGCCACAGAGGTACTTCTCGCAATCGACCTTCTCCGGGTCGGGATGGTCCAGCGCCGTCACCGCGGGCGGACACCCCACACCGAAAAACGTGCTTACCGGCGAATCGATGTCCGGCAGAACGTGGCCGTCCCAGTACCCACGGAGCAGCAGGGCCGCTGCCGCGTGCAGGTCGCCTCCCGCGACGCGCAGCCGCAGGCTCCGGATCGACCCCGCGCCGGCCCGGTCCAACACGGCCGCCCACTGCCGCGGCGCCACGCGCACGGTGCCACGAAGCGTCGTGAGCTTCGCCGCACCGGGAAGCTGCTCGGGCTTCCGCCACCATGCCGCGAGTCCGGACAGATCCGCGCCGGGATCGAAAGACGCCACCGGCGTACCGGCGGTATACCGGTGCGCGAAGATGTTGTAGAAATGCGGCGCCTCCATCTCGTCCGTGGTGATCTTGCAGGACGTGGCGAACGGGATCGGCACGTAGCACCACGACGAGCCGTGCGCGGCCTCCTCTCTCGCCACGAAGGGAAGCGGAAACGCGGCGTGAACGCCCTCGTGGAATTCCTGGAACGGCAGATCCACCTGCGGAACCTTTGCGCCGTCCAGGTACACGCGCAGACGGCCCTTGTGCCCGATCGTGCGGATCACGTAGACGCACCCGGGGCCTTCTTCCTCGAACAGCACGTACTCGTCGCCGTCCTTGTACAAATACGAGAACGTCGCATTGAACCCGTCGTTGTTCCATCCCGCGACATCGTGGCTGTCTTCACCAACCAGCCACGTGCCGCGCCGCAGCAGAGGCAAATCCTCGAGACGGAGCAGGGCGTTGATGCCGATCGGCGCGGCAGGGAGACGGTCGTCTGACATGATCCAAATCCTTCCACTTGGTTTACACCGGCCCAGAACTGCGGCGCACAGTATGCCCACCCCCTGCCCCGGACGCAACCCTCTCTGCCGCTCTCAGTCCTGGGTCCGCGTCACATGAAGGGGCCCGGCGCGCCAGACAATCCCCGAGGGCAATGCCATGGTGGGTTCGGCCAGTATCCTACGTCCAGTGCTTCCACAAATCCCACGCCATCAACGTGCCTCTCCGGTCAACAAGCGTTACGCCGAAGGCTTCGCGGACTATCTCGCATCACGCGATGGATTGCCCAAGACAACCCCCAAGGCCGTATCGAGTACCTGACTCTCCGCCGGCCACGGCTCTCCTTCGACCACGGTCACGTGCCCGCCTTGGGGCGCCCAGACGCGGGCATCCGTCGGGCCAAAGATCGCCACGGTGGGGCATCCCACCGCTGCGGCGAGATGCGTGATGCCGCTGTCGTTGCCGATGTACAACCGGGCAGCGGCCAGACGGCCCGCCAACGCTGTCAGATCGGTGATATCCAAGACATCGGTTTGCGGAATGCCCGTCAGGTTTTCCTCGGCCGGGCCGCGACACCACGTCACGTGCCGGCCCTGTTGCGTCAGGCGGGCGGCGAGCGCCTCGAAACGGGAAAAAGGCCAATTCTTCGTCGCGGACCCGCTTCCCGGATGGATCACGACGTCCAACGGCGGTCCCGCGGGCGGGATCGCGAGCTGGAAGGGACGCGGCGTGAATCCGAGGCAGTCAAGATAATAGTCCGAGGCGTGCCGCGTCCACGCCGGCGGCGGCAGGCCCGGGAAGACGTCGACTGCCGGCACCCCCGCACGCTCGATATTGGCCCGGAGCGTGCCGTCATCGCGCATCCACACGATCACGCGGGCATAGGACCGCAGGAAGTCGTGCAGCCGCGCGGAGGGTTGGGAGAAGAGCGTGTGGAACCCGATGTCGTCCAGACTGTGGACGACGCCGGCGATCCCGGCGGCGCGCGCGAGCTGCAGCCGTTCCGCGCGCCCGGCCAGGTCAAGCGGTCCCTGCCCGGCAAGCTGCGACAACGCGGGACACGTCAGCAGGAAATCACCGATGCCGCCCGCATGTACCACCAGCGTACGATGTGCTGCCGCGCAGGATCTCATCGGCCTAGCAATGGATGATCACCTTCATCACGTCCGGATGCATGCTGCGGTGCAGCGCCTCGACCGCGTCGTTGAGCGCGAAGGATTCGCTGATCATGGGCCGCACTTCAACGTTCCCCATGGCAAGCGCCTCGAGCGCGGGACGGAAGGGGCCGCAGCGCGACCCGATGATCTTGACTTCATTGACCACGGGCAGCGCCAGGTTGAGCGGCTCGGTCGCGGCGATGGTGGTCTTCAACAGCACGGTGCCTTCGGGACGCACGAGTTCGAGGGCGCGTTGCAGCCCTTCGGGCGATCCGGTGGCCTCGACGACGAAATCCGCCCCCGGCTCGACCGGCTCGTCGACGTGGGCGGTGGCAATATGCAGCGCGTTCAGCAGGTCGAGCTTCCACCGGTGACGCCCGACGCAGACCAGGTGCTTGGTGGACATCCACAGCACCTGCGACACGAGCTGGCCGAGTTTGCCGTCGCCCAGCACAATCACCCGGTCATCGTCCGACAGCATGATCTGCTCGGTAATGCGAAAGGCCGCGGCGGTGGGTTCGGTGAACACGGCGACATCGTCGCGTATCGAGATGGGCACCAGATGCAGATTCTTCTCGGGCAACGTCAGGTATTCGGCGAAGGCGCCGTTGCGCCCCTGAATGCCGAGGACCGTGCGGTTGAGGCAGTGCCCCGGCATCTCGCGGATGCAATACTCACACCGCTGGCATACGCAGTTGATTTCGCCGACCACCCGTTTGCCGAGCAGGTGTTCGTTGGACGCCTCCTGGACGATCCCGACGAACTCGTGCCCCGGCACGCCGTGAAACCCCATGTACCCCTTCAGGATCTCCTGGTCGGTGTTGCAGATGCCCGCCGCGAGCACCTTGACAAGCGCCTCGCCCGGCTGCGGCAGTGGTGTCGGGATATCGCAGACTCTCGCGTTACCGTCAAAAACCACCGCTCGCATGCACGTCGCTCCCTCGAAGGTTCCCGGCCGCCCGGATCATTGGACACGGCAGGTCCGCCTTCCCTATTTCACCACCGCGAGCACAGGGGAATCAAACAAAGGCGGGTTCTTCAGCGCGGCGTGAGCGGCACGAATGCGTCTGGATCGCCCCGGCCGGCCCCGTCGACGGCCCATGCGCTCCGTTCGTCGCGCACGTTGTGCCGGTAGCGGAGCACATTCATCGCCACGCCGTCCGGCCCCTGAACGCCCAGCGTCTCCCACGGAATGAAGTACTCCGCCTGCCACTGGCCGTCACTGCGGACCGCCGCCGCACGCCACAGACCGTTCCAGGCCAGGTCATCGCCGCGGACGTCGGTCATCGCGCCTGAGGGATTTACCAGAAAACGGAAGCTCCCCTGACGGGTCTGCAACCGCACCTCGATGGCCTCCTCCTCCCACAACGCCTCGTCCGGGCCCCGCCGGTGGGCGGCCAGCGTGTCCATTCGCGCCTCGTAGGCCCGGACACCGATGTACAGGGCCTCCTGATCGTGGAAGGCCGCGAAACGCGTCTGGCTGAGCGCAAATGCGGGCTCTCCGAGCAGCACGAATCCCCCGGACCACGTCAAATCCGGCCACGGCGACTCGTCGGGCCGCCCGTCGATCATGCAGGCCATGCCGCGCCGCAGGTCCAGTTGCGGGCGCGGTTTGGCGGCAAAAAGACGCACATTCCGGAGCACCGGCCGGTCACCTTGCGGCCAGACCGTCACGCGGAACGTGTCGGCGGACACGGCGGGCACAAGCAGCGGGGACAGCACCCCGCCCAGTCCCGTGGACTCCACCTGCGCCGCCCGGCGGTATCCACCCGCAGGTTCGGGCACGGCCAGTTCGACGCGGCGCGCGTCCACGGTGTCAAAATCGATCCGCCGGACGGGGCCGGGCGCGCATCCCAACTCGATAAGCGCCTGCGCGCGGTCGGGCTCGTCGGTATAGTCCGGCTGGACCGGCGCCTCGAGCAGCCGCTCGCCCTGTGCGAGCCCAATCGGACGCCAAGGCAGCAGCGCCACCCCAAACACGACGCTCGCCGGGGCGAAACGCTGTTCGGCGCGTATCGTGGTGGCCACGTACTGCGCGCGTTCCGCCGGATACTCGGGCGTCAGCGCGGCGTAGGCCGTCACAATCTCCGCCAACCGGCGCAGGTGAACCGGATCGCGCTTGGCATGGAAGGCTGCCTCGCACTCGAGGTAATCCAGCAGCACGCCGTAGGTCCGCTCCACGGCGCCAATCTCATCGCGCCAGCTCCGCTGCTGCCCGCGAAGCGCCTTGGCGACATCACCGAAACGCGTGCGTTCGGTGGCCGGAGGGATACCATCGAGGGTCCGGCGGTTCAGATGAGCCGCGAGCGCGTCGAGGAGAGCGGCCGGCGAGGGGGCCGTGAAGGAGACGCCAAAATAGGCATTGAGGCCGCCTTCCCACACCGTCTGCGCGCGCGACGGCGCTTCCGGGCGGGCGGCGGGAGCCTGCGGCGTGCGCACCGCGCCAAAATTCGGGCTGCCTGCGTGCACACCGCCCGCGAGCAGCGTGAGGCACACCGCGAAGACGACGCGAAGGCCGGCGGGATGCATCATGGCGTTCTCCCGCGGTTCACGACTGCCGCTCGATGACGTAACGGGCCAAGGCCCGGAAGTTGCCCGCTTCGGTGCCGAACTGGGTCAATGCGGCCAAGGCGCGGTCCACCGACTCACAGGCCAGCTCCTGCGCCCGTTCCAGCCCGACCAGCGCGGGGTAGGTTGACTTGTTGTTGGCCTCATCGCTGCCGACGGGCTTGCCGAGCGCCTCGTCGGTACCGGTAACGTCGAGGATGTCGTCCGCGATCTGGAAGGCCAGACCCAGGTGTTCGCCATAGCGCGTCAGCGCCGCCAGCGCGGATGCATCCGCCCCGCCAAGCAGGGCGCCGCCGCGCACCGCGACGCGAATAAGCGCGCCGGTCTTCATCCCGTGCAGGCGCGACAGTTCCTGGATGCCCAAGGTCTGATTCTCACTCTCGAGATCGATGACCTGGCCACCGACCATGCCCTCGCCGCCCGCGGCCGCGGCCAGTTCGGCGACCACGGCGGCGTTGCCGGTCTGTGCCGCCACCTCGAAGGCCAGCGTCAACAGGGCGTCGCCTGCAAGAATCGCCATACCTTCGCCGAAGACCCGGTGGCAGGTCGGTTTGCCGCGGCGGAAATCATCGTCGTCCATCGAAGGCAGGTCGTCGTGGATGAGGCTGTAGGTGTGGATCATCTCGAGCGCGCAGGCGAAGGGCATTACCGTTCCCTGATCGCCGCCCACAATCTCGGCGGCCCCGAGCGCCAGCGCCGGACGCAACCGCTTCCCGCCGGCGAACAGGCTGTACCCCATGGCGTCGCGCAAGGACGGCGGCAGATCAGACAGACGATCCATTTGGGCGTGCAGGGCCTGCTCCGTCAGCGCGGCCTTCTCCTGAAGAAAGGTAGGGGCATCCATCAGAACAGCAGGTCCTCCTCGTCTTCCTCGCCGTCTTCGTCCTCTTCTTCGTCCTCGTCACCAGCGCCCGTGGCATCGGCTGACGCCTGGGCCGGACCCGCCTCCGCGAAGGGCTGGGCCTCGAGATCGCCGTCGGCATTCTTTACCAGGATCTCGATGCGCTTCTCGGCCGCCGACAGCGCCCGGTCGCACCGCCGCGACAGCTTGATGCCCTCTTCGAAGCGCTTGAGGCTCTGATCGAGCGTCAGACCGCCCGCTTCGAGCTCTTCGACCAGCTTCTCCAGTTTCTCCAGGTCTTTTTCAAAATTGGACTCAGCCATGTTCCTGTTCCTCGAGCCGTTCCACCCGGGCGAAGGCCGTTCCTTCTCCCAACATCACCTCGATCGCGCTGTCGCGCGTCAACTGGCGAACCGACCGCACCACCTCGCGGTCCGGGAGCCGCCGGACGAGGGCGTACCCGCGCGACAGGACCGCCAGCGGGCTCAGCGCGTCCAGACGTGCCAGCACGGGCCGCAGCGTGGCGCGCTTCCGCTCGACACAGCCGATCCCGGCGGCCGGCACGCGCCGCGCCAGATCAGACAGCCGCTGCCGCGCACGCGCGACCTGCGCGGTGGGCGACAGCAGCAACAGCGCCTGCCGTGCCGTGTCCGCGCGCCGCCGCCGCTGGTCCACCATCTCGTCAATCGCGTCACGAAGGCGCATGCGCACCTCGTCGGTTGCCTGCCGGCGTTCGCGCAGCAATTCCTCGGGCCGCCGCAGGGCATACGAAGACCGCGCAACCGCCAGGCGATGCCGCAACCGCTCGAGCGTGCGCCCGATCGCCTTCGTCAGGCGCTCGCGGCGCTCGTCCACTTGCCGGCAAAGCGCCTCCTGTTCGCGCACAACCAGCTCGGCAGCGGCTGACGGCGTCGGCGCCCGCAGGTCGGCCGCGAAATCCGACAGACTGAAATCCACTTCGTGCCCAACGGCCGAAATGATCGGCGTGTGCGCCTCGTACACCGCGCGCACCACCTGCTCCTCGTTGAAGGGCCACAAATCCTCGAGCGACCCGCCGCCGCGCCCGATGATGATGACGTCCACCTTCATGGCGTCGAGCGCGCGGATGCCCGCAACGATCTCCGGCGCGGCCTCGTCCCCTTGTACCCGCGCCGGATAGAGCAGAATGTGTACACCCGCGAAGCGGCGGCCGATCACATTGAGCATGTCGCGAATGGCCGCGCCCGTCGGCGATGTGACAATGCCGATCCGGCGGGGAAGCACCGGCAGGGGCTTCTTGTGGGCCTCGTCAAACAGCCCCTCGTCCTGGAGCTTCTTCTTGAGCTTCTCGAAGGCCAGTTGCAGCGCCCCGACGCCTTTGGGGTGCATCTCGTCCACGACGATCTGGTAAGCGCCGCGCCGCTCGTAGACACTCAAGAGCCCGTGGCAGATCACCTCAAGTCCGCTGTCCGGTTCGAACTGCACCCGGGCAAGCCGCGCCTTGAAGATCACCGCATCGAGCTGGCTGTCCGGATCCTTGAGCGTGAAATAGGCATGCCCCGAGGGCGACACCCGCCAGTTCGATATCTCGCCGGACACCCAAACCTGCCCCACCTCGCTCTCGAGCAGGGTCTTCACGCGGCGGGTGACCTGCGAAACGGTCCAGATGTCCTGTTTGGGCAGCGTCATGGTCCGCGTATTGTAGCCGATTCGCCCCGTTCAGAAAAGACGGCCGCCCGCACCGGCGCCGCCGGCCAGCAGGGATGATCCGCGCGACGTCTTTGGGCCATAGTATCAGGGAGAAGAACGGAGCAACCATTCCACATGCCTTGCCGATACCTGATCGCCACGCTGGTGGCCGTGCTGGCGGCCGGGGACGCCGCCCACGCGGACCCCGAAAGGCTCCTGCGCGACTGTGGTTTCTTCATGGCGCGCGTGCAGTTCACATCGGACAACCGCGACGACAACCCGTGGAACCTCTATCCGGGCGCGGACCGGAACCTCATCGAGGAAGTGGACCGTTCGGTCCGGTGCCGGGTCCACCTGCCCGACGGTTGCCAGAGCCGGGACCCATGGACCGGCGAAGACAGTCTCTTCAACGGCGTGGTGGACCTGTACTCCCCCGGGAAACTGCGGGAATTTCCCTTTCTCCTGATGACGTCAGACGGGTGTTTTTCGCTCGATACTCAGCAGAAGGCGAACCTCAAGCACTACATCGAGGCCGGCGGGTTCGTGCTCATGGATGACTGCGTGGCCGACCGCGGCACCCAGGACTTCTTCTACCAGTGCGCATATCTCCTGCTGGAGGACCTGTTCGGCGAAGGGGCCGTCGAGGCGGTTCCGGAGGACCACGAGATTTTCCACAACGTCTACGACCTGCGCGACATCGGTCTGCCCTACCTCCAAGGCGCCAACCATGGTGCCCGGGGCGTGTTCATCGACGGGCGCCTGGCGGTCCTGCTCTCCTCGATTGACCTGCACTGCGGCTGGGTTGACCGCACCCGCACCCGCTTCCGCGACGGCAACTTCGGCCCGCACACCTACGACGAGGCCGTCCAGATGGGCATCAACCTCGCCATGTATGTCATGACCCACTGAACCGCGCCCGCCTGCCTGCCCAGGCGCCGTTCCGGCGGGTACTCCCCGTCTCCGGCTTGCATGTCGCCGGACTGGGCGCTAGACTAACGTTTCGGCCACAGATGGTCCGTCGTGGCGGTCAAATGCGTGTCTGGATGGGAGTCCTTCGAGCCTAGGAAACTGCTCCATGGATGAGTGGATCGCGGCAGAGGCCAAATCGTGCAGTCCCGCGCCTCAGCGGGCGGGCACGTGGCGCACCTACGACGTCACGGACGGGCTGGCCGCCGGGGCCAGCACGCTGTTCCAGGACCACCAGGGCTATCTGTGGCTGGGCACCGGCGCGGGCCTCTATCGCTTCGACGGCAACTCCTTTCTCACTTTCACCAAAGAGCACGGCATGCCCGGCGACACGGTTCAGGCCCTCTGGGAGGACCAGCAGCACCGCCTGTGGATTGGCACGCGCGACAACGGCGTCTGCTACCTCCAGGATGGACGGTTCACCTGCTTTACCACCGAGGACGGCTTGGGACACCACAACGTGTGGTCGATCCGGGAGGATCTCGAGGGGCGTATCTGGTTTGCCACGCTGGGCGGCGGGATCTCCTGCTTCGACGGAATCGGCTTCGAGACCTACACCACCGAGGACGGCCTGAGCCATAACGTGACCCGCGCCTTGTGCGTCTCGCGCACGGGCGACATCTGGATCGGCACCTTCGGGAAGGGCATCAGCCGCTTCGACGGCAAGGGCTTCACGAACTACTCGGTGGAGCAGGGCCTGCCCAGCCCCAATGTGTTCAGCCTGTTTGAGGACAGCCGCGGCCGCCTCTGGATCGGACTGCGCGACGGCGGCGTATCGTGCTTCGACGGCGAACGTTTCACCAACTACACCACTCGCGAAGGACTGGGCCAGAACAGCGTCCGGGCCCTCTGCGAGGACCGCAACGGCTACATGTGGTTTGGCACGGTTGGCGGCGGCATTTCGTGTTTCGACGGCAACCATATCGCCACCTATACCGCCCAGGACGGGCTGCTCGCCAACCACGTCAGCGATCTGTGGCAGGATCGCGAGGGCTACCTCTGGATCAGCCACAGTCTGGCCGGCCTCACGTGTTTTGACCCGCTCACGTGGACCACGCTCACCAATGAGCCCGTGTCCGAATCCATCATGCAGGATCGGCGCAAGCGCCTGTGGTTTGGCAACGAGAACCAGCTCTGCTGCCTGGACAAGGGCAAGCTCCACACGAAGACCATGCCGCAGTCGGTGTTCGCGCTGATGGAGGACGCCCAGGAGCGGCTTTGGGTTGCCATCTACGGCGAGGGTATCTACCGGTACGACTCCGCAGAAGACGTGTGGGCCGACCGTCACACGCACTACGGGCAGGACGAAGGACTGCCCAGCCTGCGGGTGCTTTCGCTGCTCCAGGGACGCGACGGCACCATCTGGGCGGGAACGGCCATGCCCTGGGTGGGCGGGGAGAGTCCCGGGTATTTATGCCGACTGGCGGGTGACCGCTTCGAGGCGATGGAAACGGCCCATCCCGCGGTGTTCCGCCTGCTCGAGGACAGCCGGGGCCGCATCTGGATGGGTGGATTCGAGGGCGGCGGTCTTTCCTGTTACGAGAACGGGACCTTCACGCGCTATACGACCAGCGACGGGTTGCCCAACGACCAGGTGCAGTCGCTGGTGGAAGACGGCGCGGGGCGGCTGTGGGTCGGCACGCAGCACGGTCTGGCGTGTCTGGAAGACGGGTCGTTCACTACATACGGGGCGCCAAGCGGCATGGCGAGCCTGCACCACCAGGTATCGGCGCGCGATGCCGCGGGCAAGCTCTGGTTCGGCACGCTCACCGGCGGCATCTACCGCACCGACGGCACCCATTTCCAGTGGCTGACCGCGAAGGACGGCCTGCCCAGCAACAGCATTACCGGCATCCTGCCCCAGGCAGACGGCACCGTCATCATCGCCACCTACCGCGGCATCGTGCGTTACCGGCCCACGGCGATCCTGCCGCCGAAGATCAAGATTGTCGAGGCCGTCGCGGACGGCGTCTACCATTCTCCCGGCGCGATGGACCTGACCACGCTTCAGGCGCAACTGGTGAGCATCTCGTTCCAGGGGCTGAGCATGGGCACCCACCGCATGCGCTACTGCTATCAGCTCGAGGGCTTCGAGGACAGCTGGCACGATTCTTGGGAAAATTCGGTCCGTTACGAGGAGCTTCCCCCAGGAAACTATGTCTTCAAGGTCTACGCGATAAACCGCGATCTCGTCCGTTCGGATACGCCTGCCGCCCTGCCGATCACCATCCAGCGCGACAGCTGGGAGGCGCTGCAAGCCGAGTACGAGGCGCGTATCGGGCGCATGGAACGCCAGATCGAGCTGCAGGAACGCGTCAACCGCCAGAACGCGGTGCTGATGGACCTGGCCCGCAGCAAGACCGCCGAGCGGGGCGATGTGGACGCCGCCCTGAACCAGATTGTCGAGGCGGCGGCCACAACTCTCGATGTCGCCCGCTGCGGCATCTGGTTGTTCAACAAGGACCGCTCACGCCTGCAGTGCGTGGCCGCGTACGACGCCGAAAGTGGCGCCTCGCCGCAGCGCGATGAACTCGCCGTGGCGGACTGTCCGGCCTTCGTGAGCGCCCTCGACGCCGACCGCGTGGTCGCCGTCGAAGATGTCCGCACGGACCCGCGCACCCTCGAACTGGTCACCCCGTACCTGGAACCGCTGGGCGTGCTCGCACTGATGGACGCGTCGATCCGCATCGGTGGCGAGACGGTCGGTTTCGTGAGCCATGAACACACCGGGGCGCCGCGCCAGTGGGCCCTCGATGAGGAGCACTTCGTCAACGCGGTGGTCGCCATCGTGGCGCTCGCGCTCGAAGCCCAGGAACGGCGGCGCGCCGAGGATGAGACCCGCCGCGTCCGGCGCTACCTCCAGAATGTGATCGATTCCATGCCCTCGGTGCTCGTGGCGGTGGACCCCGAGGGACACATCATCCAGTGGAACAAGGAAGCGGCACGGGTAACCGGGCTTGCCACCGAGGAGGTCGAGGGCCGCTCGTTCAAGTCGGTGTTCCCGCATCTGGAACAGCAGATGGAGCAGGTGCGGCAGGCCGTCGCGCGGCGCGAGCCGATCAAGACCGAGCGCCTGACAACGGATCGTGGCGGCGAGACGCGTTTCTCGGACGTGATTGTGTATCCCTTGACCGCCAACGGTGTCGAAGGGGCAGTGATCCGCGTCGACGACGTCACCTCGCGGGTGCGCATCGAGGAAATGATGGTGCAGACGGAGAAGATGATGTCCGTCGGCGGCCTTGCCGCAGGCATGGCGCACGAGATCAATAATCCGTTGGGCGCGATTTTGCAGGGATGCCAGAACATCGTACGGCGCGTATCCCCTGACCTCCCGAAAAACCAGGAGGTCGCCGAGCAGCTCGGCATCGACCTCGATCTCATGCACAAGTACCTCGACAACCGCGGAATCCTGCGGTTCATCGACGGTATTCGCGAGGCAGGCGGCCGGGCCGCGAAGATCGTGGCCGATATGCTTCACTTCAGCCGCCGGAGCGACTCGCGTTTTCTGGCCGTGGACTTGATGGAACTCGCCGACGCCGCCATCCGTCTCGCGGCGAGTGACTACGACCTGAAGAAGAAATACGACTTCAAACAGGTCGAGGTCGAGCGCGATTACGACGCAGACCTCGGAAAGGTGTTGTGCGACCGGACCCAGATCGAGCAGGTGCTGCTCAATCTGGTCAAAAATGCGGCGCAGGCCATGGCCATGGCAGGCGGACCGGCAAGACCGAAGCTCACGTTGCGCACACGCCGGGACGGCGATTTCGCCCGTATCGAGGTGATCGACAACGGTCCGGGCATGGATGAGGCAACGCGCAAACGTGTGTTCGAGCCCTTCTT
Organism: Candidatus Hydrogenedentota bacterium; assembly: GCA_052033955.1. Classification (GTDB taxonomy): domain Bacteria; phylum Hydrogenedentota; class Hydrogenedentia; order Hydrogenedentales; family SLHB01; genus JBPOJD01. The sequence continues at coordinate 27,341 of JBPOJD010000032.1, read as the reverse complement.
CACCACCAAGGAGGTGGGCGTGGGGACCGGGTTGGGGCTGTCCGTCTCCTATTTCATCATCACCGAACAGCACAAGGGCCACATCTCCGTCGAGTCGCAGCCCGGACAGGGCGCGCGCTTCGTGGTGCTGCTTCCCTTCACGCAAGAGGACAGCGATGAATCTCAGCGTGCTGATAGTTGAGGACGAGGCCTCGGTGAGCGAAAACCTCGCCGCCTTCCTCGAAGATGAGGAAATGGACGTCACGGTGACGGGATCCGGCGAGGAGGCCATCGGATTGCTTCAGGATGGCGCGGTCTACGACATCGCCATCGTCGATATCCGGCTCCCGGGCATGGACGGTATCTCGGCGATCGAGGAAATGAACCGTATCGCGCCGAAAATGCGCTATATTATCCATACCGGATCGACCTCTCCCACGCTGCGCCGCGAAGTCGAGGGCGTGGGAGTGCCCAGAGACCTGATCTTCTATAAGCCGCTGGGCAACATGGACACGCTGGCCGCCACCATACGCCAGGTCGTCGCCAGTGCGCGGCAGAAGGACAGCCATGCATAAGCCCATTCGCATACTGACCATCGAGGACGAGGTAATGGTGCGCGAGAGCATCGTCGCCTATCTCGAGGACAGCGGCTACGAGATGCTCCAGGCCGAGAACGGCCGTATCGGCATCGAACGCGTGGAACGCGACCGGCCCGACCTTGTGCTGTGCGATCTGCGCATGCCCGAGGTGGACGGCCTCCAGGTGTTGGCGAAAGTCACCCGGGAAATGCCCGAGACTCCCGTGATCATCGTCTCGGGAACCGGCGTGATTGCCGACGCCATCGAGGCGCTCAAACTCGGGGCGTGGGATTTCATCACCAAACCCGTCGAAGACATGGCGGTCCTCGAACATGCAGTGGTCAAGTGCCTCGAACGCGCCAACCTGCTGCGCGAAAACCGCGAGTACCGCGATCACCTCGAGGCCATGAACAAAGAACTCCTGCGCAGCCTGCGCCGGCTCGAAGAGGAGGTCGAGGCTGGCCGCCGCATTCAGTTCCAGCTACTCCCGGAGCGCCAGGCCGGTTTCGGCAACTACGAGTTCCATTCGCTCGTGCTTCCTTCCACCTACCTCAGCGGCGATTTCCTCGACTACTTCGCCATCGACGAACGGCATCTCGGCTTCTATATTGCCGACGTCTCGGGCCATGGTGTGTCATCGGCCTTTGTCACCGTGCTGCTCAAGAGTTTCATGCAACAGCTCATCGATGCGCGCGAAGACCAGGGCGATCCCTGCATCCTGCGGCCTGCCCAGGTGTTGGCGCGCCTGAACGCGGACATCTTCCAGCGCGATCTCGGCAAGTATCTCACCATGTTCTATGCGGTGATCGATCTGGAGTCCAACGAGGTGACGTACAGCAACGGCGGACAGTACCCCGCGCCGATTCTGAACAACGGCGGCGACGTGCGCTTTCTCGAGGGCAAAACCCACCCCGTCGGCCTCTTTGCCGGCGCCACCTACGAGGAAACGACCCTCCCCCTCCCCGGCGACTGCGCCATCGCCCTGTTCTCGGACGGTATCCTGGACGTGCTGCCGCAGCAGGATATCGCCGAAAAAGAACGCTATCTTCTGTCGCTGGTCGCCGACATGGACGGCAGCCTGGAAGCCGTCGCCGGCCGGGCCGGGCTCGAGACCATGGACGCGCCGCCAGACGACATCACGTTGGTCCTAATGAAGAAACGAGGTAGTTGATATGTGTTCCGGCAAGGTTTTGTACGCAAAAGACGGCGATACGTATATACTGAAATTCATCGGGCACATCCGCTATACCCCCGGCGCCTCCTACGCCATCAGCCGGTCACTGGAACAGTTCGTCGCCGCCATCTTCGAGCGGGCCGATTTTCAGAACATCGTCATCGACATGACCGAGGCCGAGAGTATTGACAGCACCAACCTCGGGCTGCTCGCGAAGCTGTCGATCTACATGCAGAACACCTTTGGCCGCAAGCCGTCAATCGTCTCGAACCACGAGAACATCAACCGCATCCTCCGCACGATCTGTTTTGACGAGGAGTTTGTCATCGTGCCCAGCGCCGACATCTCCCTCGACAACCTGGGTGAGCTGCCCAGTCCGAAACGGACGGAGTTGGAGGAGGCGAAGATGGTGCTCGATGCCCACCGGACGCTGATCGGACTCAGCGAGGACAACGAGCGGATGTTTCGCAGCGTCGTGACGGTGCTCGAGCAGGACGTAGCGCGCAAAGAAGGGCAATCCGGCCAGGAATAAGACCGTCCGTCGCGCCCCTCGCGGAATAGACCCGGGTCTTGAACGGTTTTCCGCTGTCGCATATACTTGTGCCGTATCACCTTTTCATGTCTTCAGGATTTTTGTCCATGCCTCATACGACCGCACAGAGCACGCGCCAGACACAGGACCTCAACGTCCTGGCCGCGACGCTGCTGGTTACACCACGCGCACTGAAGGAGGACCTGCCGCTCGGAGAGCGCGCAGGCGAGACGGTGTATGCGGGGCGCAATGCAATCAAGGCCATTCTGAGCCGCGAGGACAAGCGCCTGCTGGTGATTGTGGGCCCGTGCTCGATTCACGACCGAGCTGCGGCCCTCGATTACGCGCACCGGCTGTGCGCCCTGCGCGACGAACTCGGCGACCGCCTGTTCGTGGTCATGCGCACCTACTTCGAGAAACCCCGCACCACCATCGGCTGGAAAGGGCTCATCAACGACCCGTATCTGAACGGGACCTGCGACATGAGCGCCGGGCTGCGCGTGGCGCGCGAACTGCTCCTCGAGATCGGCGAGATGGGCATGCCCACCGCCACCGAGATGCTCGACCCCATCGTGCCGCAGTATCTGGCCGATCTCGTCACGTGGGCGTCCATCGGCGCCCGCACCATCGAATCACAGACCCATCGCGAGATGGCCAGCGGCCTGTCCATGCCGGTCGGCTTCAAGAACGGCACCGACGGCAACCTCCAGATCGCCATCGACGCGATGTACTCCTCGCAGCATGCCCATCACTTCCTCGGCATCGACCAGGAAGGCCGCACCTGCGTCATCGAGACGCGCGGCAATGCCTTGGGCCATTTGATCCTGCGCGGGGGCCACGAGCATCCCAACTACGACCCCGTCAGCATCGCCGTGGCGCGCGAACAGATGGCCAAGCGCGGCCTGCCCGAGGTCATCATGGTCGATTGCAGCCACGCCAACTCGGGCAAACGCCCTGAATTGCAGCCTCATGTGCTTCGCAGCGTCGTCCAGCAGATTCAGGACGGCAATTCGGCGCTGATCGGCGTCATGCTCGAGAGCAATCTGGGCTGCGGCAGTCAGCCCGTCAAGGACATGAGCAACCTGCAATACGGCGTCAGCATCACCGACCCCTGCCTCGGCTGGGACGAGACCGAGAAGGTTCTGCGCTACGCGCACCGCCAACTCGCCCGCGGCAAGCGCAGCTGGTAGGCGATCCGCAATCCGTCACGCACTGACCTCGGGCCTCTTTCCATTGACTTCAGGGAGACCGCCATGGCGTTTGACACGACACAAACCGAACTGGCCTTCGCGCTGCAAGCCGTACGCGACGCCGCACACCTGGCGCGGCGGATTCGCGCCGAAATGGCCGTCGAGGGAGTCGAGAAAAGCGACCTGTCCCCGGTGACGGTGGCGGATTTCGCCGGGCAGGCCTTGGTCGCCCGTGCGCTGGAGACGGCGTTTCCCGACGACGTCCTCGTGGGCGAGGAACGGGCCGACCTGCTCCAGACCGATGCGGGACGGCCCGTGCTGGACCTGCTCGTGAAGTATCTCGGACAGTGCGTCCCGGGCGCGACGGCGGAGCAGATCTGCCTCTGGATCGATCGCGGCGCCGCTGAACCGGGGCGGCGCTTCTGGACGCTGGATCCCATAGACGGGACAAAGGGTTACCTGCGCGGCGACCAATACGCCGTTGCCCTCGCGCTGATCGAGGACGGGCGCGTGCGTTTGGGAGTGCTTGGCTGTCCGGGATTGAACGCCGCCTGCCAGCCCGTCCCGGACGGCGGAGGCATGGTGCTCGCGGCCCTGCGTGGACAGGGCACGTGGGGCGCCAGACTCGATGGCGACGGCGCCTTCTCGCGCCTGCGCGTTTCTGCCCAGTCCGACACCACTCACGCCCGGGTGCTGCGGTCTTACGAGGCCGGACATACCAACGCCGGGCTTATCGAGGACGTCGTGGCGGAGCTGGGCATCGAGGCCGATCCCGTGCGGATGGACAGCCAGGCGAAGTATGCCGTGCTGGCTTCAGGCGGCGGCGAGCTGCTGTTCCGGCTCCTGTCGCCCAAACGCCCCGACTACCGCGAGTGCATCTGGGATCAGGCGGCCGGCTCGATTGTGCTCGAGGAAGCGGGCGGACGCATCACCGATCTCGACGGCAACCCGCTGGATTTCGCGACCGGACGCCGGTTGACGAACAACCGGGGCGTGTGTGCTTCCAACGGCCTGCTGCACGACGCCGCGCTCGCGGTGCTGCGCAAACTCGGCGCAACCTCCTAGGCCGTTTTCAATTGAACTGTAGCCGTTTCTGGCCGCAGACTGCGAGAATCCGCGCCAGAAACGCGGCGGAACGCGGCTATGGAATTATTGAAAACGCTGCAGACGGCGCGCGCAGAACAGCGGAACAAGCGCCACGGGCCTCCTGCCAAGGGACCCCGGATCATTCGGGCGAATCGGCGACGAAGAGGTTATTGGTCCACGCCCGGCGTCCGGCATCGTCTTCGAGCTCGAGGTAGGCGTAGGCCCAGTCATCGGGCACCGGCAGCGTAACCTCCGTCAGCAGATCGCCGTCCGGCGAGCCGCGACGCACCCCGCGGGCCTGCTGCCCCACGACCCGCGCGTAACGCACGGGCGACATCGAAACGTGGACGCTCGCGCCGTCCCAGGTGATGGAGAGGATCTCCGGCCCGCAACTGGCGTAGCAGTCGCCGCGCCGGATGGCCTCGAGGATCATGCCGGGCGTGCATGCGTCGGCGTTGACCATGATCCATCCCCGGTTCCAACTGAGGTGCTCCGGCCTGAGATGCGCGTCATCCGAGGCGATTGCCACGGTATTCGCGTTGGCCAGCAAGGCGTAGTCCCAGTGGGGCAGCCCGTCTCCCTTGCCATTGAGCCAGTGGCACTCGTGGTTGTAAACCTCGACCGCGTCAAAGCCCCAGCGCACCACCTCGTCCGTGGTGTTGCCGCACCAGTGGGGATGGGCGAGCACGAGCAGCGCATTCTGTTCGCGGGCGGCACGCAGTCCCGCCACCAGCCCGTCCGCGCGCGAGATTCCCTCGACGCGGCCCAGGCACACCACATGGTAGGGCGTTCCTTTGTGGTCGAGCCCGTCAAGCTCGACGCCGTCCAGCCACAGCAGCGGATACTCCTCCCGGTCCGCCGCGACGTCCGACGCGACCCAGTGGTCGGTGCGAAACAGAAAGTCGTGCCCGGTGGAAACGTACATGGCGGCAATTTCCGCGCATGTCTTCGCGCCGTCGGACGCAGTGCTGTGCAGATGCGTGTTGCCTTTGAACCAGCGCTTGCGCGAGGCGTAGCGGAATGTCTTCATCGGCCCTCCAGCGCCGCTCAGAAAGGCCAGAGACTCTCAAAATAGCCGATGGGCGCGCTCTCCGGCACTTCGATTTCGACATCGTAGACATCCAGGATGGTACCCTCGGCCAGCAGTACGTCGGTGAGCGCCTTCTGATAGTTCACCAGCGCCTGCACCTCCTGGGTCTGCGCCGCGGTGAGGTCTTCCTGCACTTGGAGAACCCGGTAGCTGGTGGTCACACCCAACTGCAACCGCCGTTCCTCGGCGATGACGTTGGCTTCCTGCAACACGCGCGTCTGACGGTTGCTCTCGACGAGAATCTTGTTGGTCACGGCATTACGCGCGGCAAGCCGCACGTCCAGTTCGATTTCCTGCACGCGCTGCTGGTAGCGCTGCTCCGCCTGCCGCAGCTCCATCTCGGTGCGGTGATAGGCGCCCCGGGCGGCGCGGTTTCCGATCGGCATGCTGCCCTGGATGGTCACCGAGTAGGTGTAATCGTCACGATCACGCACACCGGTCAGCATGCGGCTTACGTAATGGTCGCGGCCGCCGCTGCTGGCGCTCCCCCCGACGTCCACTTGGGGCAGCATGTCGTTGCGCGCACGGCGGCGTTGCAGCCCGGCGGTGTCGATATCCAGACGAGCCATCGCCAGCTCGGGCCGATTCTCCATGGCCCGCCTCAGGCTTTCATCCACCGCCGACTCGAACTCCGCCACGATCGCCTCCTCCGCACCTGCCACGCTGGGGCGATCGACAGGGTTGATGCGGAAGTTCGCAAACCCTTCGCCGTCGCGCAGGAACAGCAGCCGCTTCAGCACGTCCTCGCGATCCGACACCATCGAGCGCGCGGCGATCAGGTCGCTCTGACGGGTGGCGACCCCCGCCTTGGACTGGAGCACTTCGATCGCCGCAGCGGATCCGATCTCGAAGCGCCGTTCGTTGATCTGCAACAGCCGTTCCGCATTTTGCAGTGACTCCTCGCGCACGCGCAGCGTCTCGATCGCGCCGACCAGGTCCCAGTACGCACGAATCACGTCGCTGACGGTGGTCATCACGGTGCGCCGGACCTGTTCGAGACTCGCGGCCTGGCTGTTGCGGGCGGCAAGGATGCGCGTGCGGTTGACGCCAATTCCAAAGCCGCGCAGCAGGGGCTGCGTGAGCGACAGGGTCACGTGCCCCTCCCACTCCTCGATGAAATCGTTGAAGGTGGTTTCTTCCTTGTTGACGTTGAAGGCCACCTGATACTGCGTGCCGGTGATCAGTTTGCCCGATACCGCCGTCTGCCCGGTCGTCCGGTAGTTCTTGATGGCGGAGATCCCGCCGAAGGTGCGCACGTCCGACGAGACCGACTGGGCGGCCTGCAAGTACGTGGTGGTAGCGGAAAGGGTGGGGTCGAACTCGCCCCGGGCGGACAGGACATCGCCGGAGGCCTTCATGGGCTCGTACAACACCACTTCGATGTCCTGGTTCTGCTCCAGGGCGATGCGCACGGTGTCCGCGAGGCTCAACGCCACGGTTTCGCGGGGAACACTCTGGTCAACGGCCTGGCGCAGGCGGTCCAGATCAATGAGTTCGAGATTGATCATCAGACGAAGCTTTTCCTGCTTCTCGGCCTCTGTCAACCCGCCGACGTCTTCTGTTGACACCTCGAATGTTTCCACGACCGAGTCCGCCGCAACCGCCTCGTCCTGTGCCCGTGCCGGACACCAGGACGCGCCCGCAAGCCAGGCAACCGCAAGCACCCCAACGATCAGACGACTCTTCATGCTCTCCTCCCGCAGGTACACCAACCCAGACGCCTTCCTATGACCACGGCCGCCGCGTGCAGGTTTCGCCGCGCCGGAACGCGATCCCCGCCGTCAGTCTAATCCCCCGCGCCGCAGGCGTCAACCGGCACCCGGCAAGGCCGCCAGCAGCGCCGGACCCCGCAGCCAAAGCCAGATCGCGTGTTCCAGGGTCGCCGACAGCCGGTCAAAGGTGACGACCTCCGCCGGCGCAAAAATAGCCTCCCATTGGCGGGCAAGGGCCCCGGTGTCGCATCCGGTAATGTAGACAAACTCGAGGCTGGGTCCGCGCTCCATCGCCGCCACATCGGCCGGCGTGAACCATCGTTGCCGGTTGTAAAAGCCCGTCGCGTCGCCGTGACTCGCGATGACCACACACCGCCCATGCCGCAGGGCCAGTTCGAGGTTCTCCTGGGTCAGCGGAGATACCGCGCTGGCGCCCGCGCCCCACCGCGCCGCCGCCACGAGCGACATGCGGTAGAACCCCAGCGCAAATACCCAGCGCGGCACGAGGTCCATGTCGTCATAGAGCAGTTGGACCGGCGCGTCGGAGGGATCGTGCCGGGCAAGGACCGATGCGTGTCGCGCCGCCCCGGCGGTCAGCACCAGCGCCACGTAGCATCCCAGTACCGCGTACGCGACGGCACGCCGCATGCCCGGCGTGGCGAGGCGCGCGGCAACACGCTCCACCACCGGCACCGCCGGATCGTGCCCACGCCACGCGCGGTAAGCGCCCAGCAGCCACGCAAAGCCCCACAACAGCCACAGTGCACCCCACAGATCCAGCGCCAACCGTTCCATCGGCAGCGCTTCGAAGAACCTGCGCGTGAAGACCATCGCCAGCGACAGCAGCACGAGCAACAGCATGAAGACGCCCACCTGCACCACCACGCACAACGCCAGCACCAGCGCCGTTGCCAGATGCTGCTCGGAGAACTTACTGCCACCGCGCGGTCGCAGCGCATACAGCGGCGCCAGCCCAAAGTACCCGCCGAGGGCGCGCAACCGCTCTGTAACGCCAACACTCATGCTGCCCATCATAGCATGCTGGCCGCCGCGCCTGCCCGGCCTATCGCGCGTGCCGTTTCGGGGGCGTGAACGTGGCGATCCCATGCGACAATGCGTAAAATACGCCGGTCGTTCGCAGCGTTGCCCTCCATGGGAATCCTCCCGGAATCCGCGCGTGACCCGCACGGTGACCGTATGGGCACGGACTGTGGCCGGGCGCCGGAGGATGGATGAGCATACGAACACGAGCTATCGCGGCAATCATTGCACTGGCCTGTATGGGCCTGGCACTGCTGCGCTACCAGATCGAGCTGACCGACGCTGCGGTCGCCGTGCTCTACTGGACCCGCGGACTGGGCTGGCCCGGCATGCTTGTCGTGGGACTCGCCTACATGCCAGCGTCCGTCTTCCTGCTGCCCGCCTCGCTGCTCACGCTCAGCGCCGGTTTCCTGTTCGGGCTGTGGAAAGGCGTCCTTGTGGCAATGCTGGGAAACACGGCGGGCGCCGCGGCGGCCTTTCTCGTTGGGCGCGCGGTGGTACATGATTGGGTCCAGCGCCGGATCGGCCGCAAGCCCGCCTTCCGCGCCACCGCCGATGCGATCGCCGGCGACGGCTTCAAGGTGGTCGTGCTCGTGCGCCTGAGTCCGCTCTTTCCCGCCAACGTCATGAACTACGTCCTGAGCATCACCAAGGTCTGTTTCCGGCGCTATGTGCTGGGCACGCTGGTGGGGATGCTGCCCGGAACCGTGCTGTTCGTGTACGTCGGCAGCACGGCCCGCAGTCTCACCGCCGTCGCCGCCGGGGAAATCGAGCGCAATCGCTGGCACCAGGGCCTCTTCTACGTCGGCCTGCTGGTCGCCTTTGGCGTGTCAACCCTGGTCACCCTGCGCGCCCGCAAAATGCTCAAGACTGCCGCGCAGTAGTACGGGCATCGCGCCCGCGTGCGAGGCCACGAGCGCCCCGATGCGATTGGCGAAGGCCGCCGTTTCCTTGAGCGGCCGCTGGCGAAGCAACCCAAGCGTCAGCGCAGCCGTAAACGCGTCTCCCGCGCCCACGGTATCGACCACGGTAACCGCCACCCCCGGCACGTCGACCGCTTCATCGGCCGTAGCCACAAGACAGCCGTCAGCGCCCCGCGTGATGCATGCCGCCCGCAGCCCCCAGCGCTCGATCAAGGCCCGGCAGAAGTCCGCCTGCCCCATGGGTTCCAGGTCCAGCAGACCGGTCAGCACGGCCTGTTCGTCGGCGTTCAGCTTCACGACGTCGCAGCATTCGAGGCTTTCCACGATCCACGCGCGCTCGATGAACGGCGGCCGGAGATTGACGTCGTAGACCAGCAGGGCGTCGTCCGCCGCGTCGAGGCAGGCCCGAATCGTCGCGCGCGACTGCGGCGACCGCTGGGCCAAGGTCCCAAAACAGACCGCCGCGGCATCGGCGCATGCGTCCCGCCATTGCGGCGTCATCTCAAGAAAATCCCAGGCCACGCCCGTGTGAATGGTATAGGCCGGTCCCGCGCCGCCGCCGGAATGCACCGTGACGGTGCCGGTCGGATGTGCGGCGTCGCGCTGTATCGTCTCCACCGCCAACCCGTGCTGCGCCAGAAAGTCGAGCAGTTCGTCCCCCAGTTCATCGTCGCCCACACGCGAGCACACCACGCCCGCTGCCCCCAGTTGTGCCGCATGAAACGCCACGTTGGCCGGTGCACCCCCCGCCCGCCGCGTGTCGTCAAAACAGTCCCACAGGACCTCGCCGAGCCCCACGATCACCGGTCTGTCTTCCATCGTCCACCTCCTGCCGCCTGGGCATCGCCATTATCGCCGCCACGGTGGGTCCGGGCAACCTCCGTTTGACCTGTTCGGCGCGGGCCGATAGTATACGGTCCCTGTAGTTGATCGCCTGTATTCCCCATCACGAGGAGCTGAAATGAAGACACACCGGGTCGGCATCATCATGAACGGCGTCACCGGGCGCATGGGCACCAACCAGCACCTGATCCGCTCGATCCTGGCCATCCGCAACCAGGGCGGGGTGCGGATCGGCGATGGCGAAGTCATCGTCCCCGATCCCTTGCTGGTAGGACGCAGCGAGGCCAAGCTCCAGCACCTGTCGGACTTGGGAGGCGGCATCCCGTTCACAACCGACCTCGATGGCGCGCTGGCCGACGCCGAGTATCCGGTCTATTTCGACGCGCAAACGACCCAGCGGCGTTTTGGTGCTGTCAAGAAGGCCATCGAGGCGGGCAAGCATCTTTATTGCGAGAAGCCTGTTGCCACCACGTCCGGGGAAGCGCTCGAACTGTACCACCTGGCGCAGAAGGCGGGGATCAAGCACGGGGTCGTCCAGGACAAACTGTGGCTGCCCGGCCTGATGAAGCTGAAATACCTCATCGACACCGGCTTTTTCGGCAAGATCCTGTCCGTCCGGGGCGAATTCGGCTACTGGGTCTTCACGGGCGAACACCGCCCGGGACAACGCCCGTCCTGGAATTACCGCGAGGAAGACGGCGGCGGCATCATCGTCGACATGCTGTGCCATTGGCGGTACGTGGTGGACAACCTGTTCGGCGGCGTCACCCAGCTCAGTTGCCTGGGCGCCACCCACATCCCCGAGCGCTGGGACGAGGCGGGCAGGCGCTACGCCGCCACCGCGGACGACACCGCCTACGCGACCTTCATCACCGATCAGGGCGTCATCTGCCAGTTCAACTCGTCCTGGTGCGTGCGCGTGCGGCGCGACGACCTCTTCGTGATGCAGGTGGACGGCACGGAAGGAAGCGCCGTGGCGGGGCTGCGCAAGTGCTGGATCCAGCACGATGCGATGACGCCGCGGCCCACTTGGAACCCCGACGTGGACAGCCCAATCAATCATTACGAGCACTGGCAGGAGGTGCCCACCACCTGCGAATACGACAATGCCTTCAAGGCGCAATGGGAACTCTTCCTGCGCCATGTCGTGCTGGATGAACCCTTCCGCTGGGGCCTCCAGGAGGGCGCCAAGGGCGTGCAGATGGCCGAACTGGGCCTCCAATCGTGGAAAGAACGCCGCTGGCTGGATGTTCCGGCGCTGTAAACCGGGGGAGACAAACAAATGGCACGTGTGGCATTGGTGACCGGCGCCAGTCGCGGGATTGGCCGGGGAATCGTCCTGGCGCTTGCCGAAAACGGTTTTGACATCGCCGGCGCCGCGACCAAGGCCGATCCGGCGAACAAGGAAACCGGCCTTTACGAGGTCAAGGCGCGCGTCGAGGAGCTGGGACGCGCCTTTCTTCCCGTCACCGGCGACATCACCGATGAAGACGCCCACATCTCGATGCTTCACGCGGTGATCGACCGCTTCGGGCGCGTGGATGTGCTGATCAACAACGCCGGGGTCGCGCCGCTCGAGCGCAGGGACGTGCTCGAGATGAACACCGCGAGTTTCGACCGCGTGATGGCGATCAACCTGCGTGGACCGCTCTTCTTCACCCAGCGCGTGGCGCGCCAGATGGTGCAGCAGCGCCGGGACGCGCCGGATGATCCGCCACCGGTGATCGTATTCGTGACCAGCATCTCCGCCGACACCGCCAGCCCAAACCGGGCGGAGTACTGCATCAGCAAGGCCGGCCTGAGCATGGCCGCCGCCAACTTCGCCGTCCGGCTTGCCGACGATGGCGTGCTGGTCTACGAAGTGCGCCCAGGCATCATCGCGACGGACATGACCGCGGGCGTCACCGACAAATACGACGCGCTCATCGATCAGGGACTGCTCCTGCAACGCCGCTGGGGCCGTCCCGAGGACATCGGACGCGCCGTGGCCGCACTGGCCCGCGGCGATTTCGCCTATGCGACCGGCGGCGTCTTTGAGGTCGGCGGCGGCTTCGGCGTGAGGAAGTTATAGCGCCACGCGGGCAGCGGTCGTCGGAAAGGAATCGTTGCCGTCGGAGAAGCAGGTGCCGGATGAGGCTTCCCGAGCGTGGTCGCTTCAGAACGCGCTTGGTTGCCGCTCATTTCGGGTAGAGCCTGCGGAGCTGTCCGGGCACGTCGGGGGGTGATTGCGCATGAATGTAAATCCGATGATCCTGCCCACCCTCGGGCTGGGGTACGCCCTTCTCCTTGTGGGGCATGGGTGGGCCCGGCGGGCCAGATCTCCCAGGCAGCGGGGGCTGCTGATGGTTGTAGCGGGCATGCTCGCCGTGCCGGGCACCCTGATGGTCGTGTACTACCTGCACTTGTTTGATTCCTGGCGCCTGTTCTACGAGTTCCGGAGCTTGCCGGGAAGCGAGCTTGCCGCGGGGGGGCTCGGCTTGGCCTGCGGGGCGATCTCGTGCTGGGGCTCGCTGTCACGAGCGCGATGGCTCGCGCCTGCGGTAATGATCGTGGCGCTTACCGGCGCCATCGCTGCCCCACATGCCAAGCCGTTGTTCATGCCCGCCGATTTGTCCCGCTTCAGGGACCGCTGGGACGGCGCCGCCTGCCGCCAGAGCACTGGTTACTCCTGTGGCGCGGCAAGCACCGCCACCATCCTTCGCCACTATGGCTTTGATGTGACTGAGGCAGCGGTTGCACACGAGTGTTACACCTACGGGCTTGGCACGGAGAACTGGTATTTGGCGCGCGCGTTCCGGAGGCGGGGCCTGCGCACGCGTTTCTACACGGATATGCCCCGGCGGGGTATTCCAACGCCGTGCATTGCCGGGGTGCGCATGGGGGCCGTCGGACATTTCATTGCGATACTCGATGAGCGCGACGGCGTGTTTCGTGCCGCCGATCCACTCGAAGGCGAGCGTCTGTACCCACGAGAGACGATTGAAGGCGTGTTCGCTTTCACGGGCTTCTTCATGCACGTCGAGGATTAGCGGGAGACCTGCTGCCGGCCCGGCCTCTCTTACCGAAGCACGAAGTACCGCACGACGATGTAGGCCGTGGAAACAAGGATCGTGACGATCATCAGCGGAAACCCGTAGCGGGTGAACTGCATGAAGGTGATGGGGTAGCGGTTCTTGTGCGCGATCTGCACGACCACCACGTTGGCCGACGCGCCGACCAGGGTGCCGTTTCCGCCCAGGCACGCGCCGAGTGCGAGCGACCAGTACAGCGGCTGGGCGACCAGCGCCATGGTCAGCGCCGGGTCGCCTTCATAGCCCATCTGCTTGGCAAACACCGGAATGATGTTCTCGATCAGTGGCAGCATGGCGATCACGAGGGGAATGTTGTCAACAATGGCCGAGATGATGGCGCTTGCCCATAGCACGAGCACGCAGGTCAGCAGGAGATTGCCCTGGGTCATCGCGAGAAGCCCCCGGGCGGCGCCGTCGAAGACGCCGTTGTGCTGAAGCGCCGAGATCAGCATGAAGAGCCCAATGAAGAAAAAGATGGTGTTCCACTCGACCCGGCCCATGGCCTTGTGCAGGTCGACGCCGCATACCAGCACCATGACCAGCCCGCCTGCCAGCGCGATCAGTCCGGGTTCGACGCCGATGTAGTGGCTCAGGAACAACGCAAGCAGCAGCGCGCCGAAGACAGGCAGTGCCCGCTTCAGGCGTTCCGGGTCGGTGATGGCCTTGGCGGGATGGGCCTCCATGATGCGGCTGCGGCAGTTGGGGGCGACGTGCATCGCGGAGCGGAACAGCCACACGATTGCGGGCACCAGCACCAGCATGAGAATGATGATGATGGGCGTAAGGTGAATGACGAAGTCATTGAACGTCAGGTCGCTCTGCGATCCAATGAGAATGTTGGGAGGATCGCCGATCAGCGTCGCGGTGCCGCCCACGTTGGAGAAAAGCGCCTCGAGAATCAGGAAGGGAACCGTCTCGATCTCGAGGATCTGCGTGATGAGAATGGTGATCGGCGCGATGAGCAGCACCGTCGTCACGTTGTCCAGAAAGGCCGACAGGACCGCCGTCACCACTACCATTTCCGCGAGCAGCACCGGTCCGTTTCCCTTGGCCTTTTGGGCAACCACCACGGCTATCCACTCGAAAAGCCCCGTCTCGGACAGAATATGCACAATGATCATCATGCCGACCAAGAGGAAGATGACATTCAGGTCCACGTGCCGCAGCGCCTCGTCGTAGGGGACGAAGCGCAGCGCGATCACCGCCGCCGCGCCCAGTACCGCGGCGACGGTCTTGTCGACGATCTCGAAGGCGATAAGCACGTAGACAACGGCGAAAATTATCAGAGCCCCAATCATAAGCAGTCCGCTCGGCGATAGCAGGGGCCGACGCCCCTGGTCGCCCTGGTTAGAGATTCAGTACCCGGTCCAGCACTGCAATACGGTCAATCACGCCCACGCGCTTACCGTCGCGGACGACGTGGATCTTCATCCGGTGATGCACGGCGAGCTCGAACACGATTTCCAGAAGTGTCGCCGACTCCGTCATCGCCGAAAAGTCGCGCGACATGACGTCCCGGGCCAGCGCCTGGGATTCCTGCTCAAAGTATTTCTCGAAGGGATCGAAGCGGTTGATGAACGACACGCTCTTCAACTGGCCGAAGAAATCCGGCATCCCGTATTTGAACAGGCCGTCGCACGTGATCTCGCCGACCAGTGTGCCGTCGTGTTCGATGACCGCTATCGAGTCCTGAAGGTGCTCGAGCATGAGGCGCGTCACCTGCTGGAGCGGCGTGTCCGGATAGACATCAGCAAAGGGCGCGCGCATGATGTCCTTGGCGGTAATCGTGAACTCCGTCTGAAGCGTGCGTTCAGCCAGGAAGGTGCTGAGCGCTTCGGTGTCCTTGACGCTCGTCAGCACCGACATGGCCATATGGTCCTGTAATAGACCCGCGAACTGGCTCATGAGTTTCAGCGCCACCTGAGGATGCTCGGCGGGCACGACGACCATCGCCACCAGGCGCGCGGGCTTCCCGTCGAGCGACGCGAAGTCGACCGGTGGGTCGGGCAGCGCCACGCTGATCCCAATGCCCTGAAATCCGGGAATTCGCGCGTGGGGATAGGCAAAGCCGTCGGCCATCCCGGTCGAACGCTCCTGCTCGCGCTGCAGGACGGCGTCCAACACCATGTTGCGCGTGATGTGGGGTTGCTTCTTCAGGGCATGACCGGTCATCAGCGCGTCGGCCATTTTCTCCAGAAGCGCCCGCTTGTCCGCTGCCTGGACATCCACCAACACCTGAGCCGGACCAAGATACTTGGAGAATTGCATGGTTACCGTCCTCCTCGACTGCAAGCGAATGATGCACTGCTCCTGGCAGGATTCGCACGGAAAGCGTCAGGAGGTTGGACGAAAGCGTATACCTTTGCTGCGCCCGATGCAAGCGGAAAACGTTCACGCGCGGCAGGGCCAATCGTGGAGTTCGGCGCGGAGGACACTGCCCACGTGGCGTGCCGCCAACCACGGACAAGGGGGCGAACCCCATCATCCCATCGGACCGGTCTGCCGCGTCAGATCTTGTCGAGGTCGATCTTCTGGTCTTCCTCGTTCTCGTTCTGGCGGAACAGGATGACGACATGGCCGATGCGGCCCACGATCTGGCTGTTGGTACGCGCCTCGAGTTCCTGGGCGATGGGATCCTTCTCGTCCTTGTGATCGATAAAGCGGACCTTGATCAGCTCGTGCGCGATGAAGGCCTCGTCGGCGGCCTCCACAACGCTGTCCGTCAGGCCTGCCTTGCCGATATACACGACCGGCTCGTATTTCTGGGCGATCCCGCGCAGGTATTTGCGTTCCTGACCGGTCAGCTTGCGCATCACGAGAATTCCTGCTGGAGCTGCGCGACCCACTGCGCGACGCGTTTATCCGTCAGATTGCGCTGCCGGTCTTCGTCGATGGCCAGCCCCACGAACTTTCCGTCCGTGACCGCAGTCGATCCCGTGAAGGTGTAGCCCTCGGTGGGCCAGAATCCCACGACATCGGCGCCCAGCTCACAGGCCTTCTCGTAGAGCGTGCCCATCGCGTTCAGAAAGCTCTCCGGGTACTCCACCTGGTCGCCGAGCCCGAATATGGCGACCTTCTTGCCCGCAAGATCCACATCATCGAGTTCCCAGATGAAATCCGCCCAGAACTCCTGGAGACTGCCTTTTCCATACGTCGAGACGCCGAAAATGAGCCGGTCGTACTGTTCCAGGTCTTCCGGGTCGGCCGACTCGACGCTGTGGAGCTCGACCTCGCCGTCACCAAAGGCACTCTTGACCAGTTTGGCCACGCGGTGCGTGCTGCCGCCGGTCGAGCCGTAAAACAAGCCAATCGAAGCCATGACTGTAGTTCTCCTTCACTTCAGATGTCGCCGGTTAGTGTCCAGGGCGGAAAACCGCCAGGCAGGAAGCACGAGTATACCACGCGCCCTCGGCGGATTTCCTCCCGGCAGCGGCAGAAAGTCCGGACATTGAAATGACATTACATTTGCGCTCATACTGATGACTGGCACAGACCAAACAGGAGGGAAGCATCATGACTGTCTTGACCGCGGGGATGACCCTGGCGCTGCTCGTCAGCGGCTTCCCCATCACGCCGACCACGTGGCCGGTATCATTTCCCTATGACGACGGGAGCTGGAAGAGACCGCTTCAGGAGAAGGCGGAACTCTTCGAGACGATGATTGAGGAGAACCATGATATCGACGGGTTGTATCCGTCCCAGGTCACGCTCATCGATGGCCGGGCCAACCTGACCACCTCGGGGCACGCGGACATTTCCCACTCCATCAATTGGACAACGGCGCTGTTCGTGGGCGAGGTCTATCGTTGGAAGACGACGGGGGAACCGGCCGCGCTCGACCGCGCTAAGGAGCTCTTCTACGCGATCGACCGGTGCCAGCGGATCAACGGCGTGCCGGGCGTGATATCACGGGGCTATGTCTACGGGCGCGGTCCAAGCTACGAAGAGCGGCGCGGACACGGCCGCGGCCAGGAACGCTGGTTCCAAGGGGAAGGCGAGTACGCGAACTACCGTTGGCGGGCCAATCCCAGCCACCATAACCACAGCGGATTTTACCGTGCGATGGGTCTGGCGTGGCTCGTGTTCCAGGACGACGAAGCGATTCGCGCGCGTGTGACGGAAAACGTGCGCGTGGTCACCGAGCGGGTGTTTTATGAAAACGACATGGTGGTCCGCGACTTTGACGGCGAGGTCACTGCGCGGCTTCTCCGGCCAGACTACGACGGGCCGCCGATGATGTCGGCGCTGTTCGTGACGTCGGAACTGAAGGTTGCCGCCGAGGTGCTCGGCGATCCGCGTGCGGCGGCGCTGTACAACCAATGGGTGGACAAGCTCAAGTACCGCGAGTATGCCAACCGGCCGCCCGAAGACCTTGCGGCGAACTTCGGCAAGGATTTCGACGACGCCGAGCATTGCTTCCAGCACCTTGACACGATGATGCAGATGGAGAAGGACGAGGAATTGCGGCAGTTCTACAAGAACTTCGCGGAGGCGCTCTGGCTGAAGCACAAGGATGACAAGCAACCGTTCTACAACGTCATCTACCATGCTGTGACTGGCAACGACGCGCGGGCCGATGACGTGCTCTGGTGGTTCCAGCACTACCCTGTCAACAAGGTCTTCCAGCCGCGCATGGCCAGCGTCCGGCCCGGCATCGACGCCGTCGAGAAGCCCCTGCCGATGAGCGAACGGCCCTTTGACAACGAGTACGACTTCAAGGGTGATCCGTACCGCCTCGACGGGTGGGGAGCACGGTACATCACGGGCGTGGCGGCCGCTGCCGTCGATCCCGGTGTGATGTTTGCCTGCGACGACGAGGGTTATCTCTACCGTTCGCTCGACGGCGGCCAGACCTGGGCCGACAGCTTCCATGGTCTGAACGGCGCGTTTGTCCACAGCGTGCTGCCGTCGCCGGAGGAGGTCGAGGTCGTCCTTGTGGCGACCGATCGTGGCGTGCTGCGCAGTCGCGATGCGGGGTGGTCGTGGACGCCTGTGCTGGACCACCGTGCGACGGCGCTGGCAGGCGACCCGGACGATGTGGGCGTGGCCTTTGCCGTTACGGACGACGGCATCTACCGCTCGACACGGTTTGACAGCGAGAGCTGGGGCTACACATGGACCCGGACGGGCGGCGAGGGCCCCCCGCTGCCGGTCACGAAGTACTTCGTGCTGCGTCAGGAAGGCGGGATCGTGTTGCTCGCGCAGGATGAGCGCAACAGCCTCTGGAAGTCGCGGCCGGACGCCGTCCAATGGCAACTGGCCGAGCGGCCATTCGGCGGCCGCTATGCATTCTCACTGATCACCGGCGCGGGGCGCAGCATGCTCGCGCTCGCACCCGCGGCCAATGCCGTCGCGCTCAGCGTTGCCGACGGCGCCCAATGGCAGCCGGTCGGCCGCCAGATCTACTGGTACGGCGAACCTGGGACGCTGGCGGATGTGGATATCGGCACGGCCGTCCTCGACCCCACGAATGACCAGGTGCTCTATGTCGGCAGCGAGAAAGGGCTGTGGGTCAGCCGCGACGGCGGCAAAACCTTCGAGCAGTCCCAGCAGGGAATCGACGTCCCGGCGGTGGGTTCATTGACGGCGTGTCCGGTGACCGGCCGCGTTTACGCCGGGACCCGCTCCGGGCTGTATTGGAGCAGCGACCACGGGGCGACCTGGAACCGGGGCAATCTCGTGCCGCAATTCTATGGCCTGCAACAGATCCAGACGGGTCCCGCAGACTACATCGAGGCCTACTGGCTGGCCCGCTATTACGGGATGATCACGGACGAACAGGCGCGGGCGGCCTGGACGGAAGTCGAGTAACCCCAACGCAAACGACCCGGAGGCCGGCGGCAGGAATCCGCCGCCGGCCCCTTCGTCTTCCCGCAAACCTTTGTCACGGCTGCTAACCTTTCCTGCGGCGCCGGAGCATACCGTAATCGTTGCGGTACGAACAGTCCGCAATCCTCCGCAAGAACCCACGTGAATTTATTGAATACGCGCCGTAGCCAAGGGTTTTTCGCATTGGCGCACAATATGCTTAGTTTTTTCAGAACCCGAGGCAATCACGTGGGGAGGAACCGTCATCATGAGACCAAGGATTGTGGCACTTGCCGTGGCATGGAGTCTGGCCGTCGCGTTCAGCCTGCCCGCGGCCGCAGACATCATCTACGACAACGGCGGCAGCACGGTGGACGCGCTTCCGTCCGACCTCAGTTGGTACGAGACCCAGTTTGCGGACAACTTCATGCTCAGTCCGGACGTCGGGTACACGATCACGGACATCCATTGGCGCGGGGTGTACAACACCTGCGGCGTGATAGGCGATGACGATTTCGTCATCCGCCTGTTTGCGGACGCGGGCGGCACGCCGGATGCCACGCCCTTCTACGAGCTGGCCGTGGGCAATGCCGCCAACCGGACCGCGGGTGGTCAGTTCCTGTCCACGCCCTACACCGAGTATTCGTACTACGTGGACACCGCGCCGATCGTGCTGACGCCGAATACGGTCTACTGGATCTCGATCTTCAACAACACGCCTCCGGATCCGGCCCAGCAGATGCAGTATGACTGGCACTGGTCGGTCGTCGGGGAGGGTAACGCCCACTACCGTTACGGCGATGCGGGGCCGTGGACCCTCTACGAGGTCGGCGACGGCGAAACGGCGGACATGGCGTTCTACCTCACCGGTCCCATCATCCCCGAGCCCGCGTCGATGACGCTGCTCGGGCTGGGCCTTGCGGGCCTCGGCTGGCGGATGCGGCGCAGGAAGGACTAACGTACTCACGCGAACGCGCGCTGGGTCGCCGACGCCACAGTCGGCGTCCGGCGCGGACGCGAGGGACATCCGTGCACGGCAACGGGCCGGCGGCGTGATGCCGCCGGTCTCGCTTCTTTCCGGGGGAACTCTGGATGCGAGCCCTTGCCGTGGGCTTCCCCTGCGCCAGCTTGCCTAAGGGTATACATGAGTCCCGTCGGCGACACTTGGCTGTCGCTGCCTGTACAAGCGTGGTGCGACACGGAAAGGCAATGCCGACCGTTGGAGACGATGATGCGACAGGAAGTGATTCCGCCAGAAACCGCAGTACACGGATCCCCCGCTGGCACGCACCGCAAGAGAAGGGGAAACCCCGCATGGCAATCACCAGTGGGTTGAACAACTGCGAGGGTGGAGACCAATGCCTCCACCCTCGTCAGTCCTTTGCGAAAGTCCGGCGCTAGAAATCCGTCAGTTCATCGTCGCTGAGCGGGATCACCTGCTCGGGCAGCAACTCCCGGTGCGATGCGGCCGCACCGGCCTTGGCGGGAAGCGCCTTCGGCGACGCGGCGCGATGCCCGTTGCCGTTTCCGTTGCTGTTGCCGTTCCTCGGCCGAGGACCCGCCGGAGGCGTGGCGGCCCGCACGGTTCGGGGCGCGGCGGACTGGTTGGCGCCGGCGCCGCCCACCATCGCCACGAGTTCCCGCACAAGCCGGTTCATCTCCTCGGCCTGGCCGCTCAGCTCCTCGGCCGCGGACGCCGACTCTTCGGCGCTGGCGGCGTTGGACTGCGTCACCTGGTCGACCTGCGCCACGGCCACGCTCACCTGCTCGATGCCTTGCGCCTGCTCGCTGCTCGCCGCGGCAATCTCGCTCACCAGCGCATTGACCTTGCGCGCGCTCTCGGCGATCTCGTTGAGCGCGTCACCCACCTCACGGCTGATCTGCACCCCATTCTCGGCGTTGCTCACCGACCCCTCGATCAGGGCCGACGTGTTGCGCGCGGCCTCCGCCGAGCGCTGCGCCAGGTTGCGCACCTCCTCCGCCACCACCGCGAAGCCCTTGCCCGCATCCCCCGCACGCGCCGCCTCGACCGCCGCGTTCAGCGCCAACAGGTTGGTCTGGAACGCGATCTCATCGATCGTCTTGATGATCTTCGAGGTCTCGTCGCTGGACTTCTTGATGTCGTCGATAGCCCGGCTCATGCGGCCCATCGCCTGCGCGCCCTTCTCGGCGCTCGTGTTCGCCTGCCCGGCCAGCACCTTGGCCTGGTTCGCGTTCTCCGCGTTCTGCCGCGTCATCGACGTCAGCTCCTCGATGGACGCCGACGTCTCCTCGAGGCTCGATGCCTGCTCGCTCGCCCCCTCGGCCATCGTCTGACTCGACTGCGCCACCTGACCCGCCGCGGAGGCCGTCTGCTCGGCGCCGGCGCCAAGGCTGGAGGCGATTCGCCGCAGCGCGTTGTTGATACTCCGGCTAATGAGAATACCCAACGCCAGCGCCGTGATCACGCCGACGATCATCGCTGTCAGACTGAGGACCTCGAGAAAGGTTGCCATACCCGAAGCGGCATGGGCCTCCTTAGCGGCAACATCGCGGTTGATCGTCACTACCTCCCTCAACAGCGTCATGGCCTCTTCCTGGCGGGCCGCGGCGGCCCCGAGCAGCACTTCCTCCGTCGCGGTAAGCGCTGCCAGCGCTTCGTCCGCCTCCGTTATCATCTCGTAGAAGACCCCGAAGGTCTGCTCGGCCGCTGGCGCCATCTCGGCCTTGTACACCTGAAACGCCTGCTCCGACTGCCCGTCGCGGACGAGCTGTTTGATTTTTACCACGGCCTCGTGAAACTGCCGGTGCGGATCCGCCGTGGCCGCCACGTGCTGCTGCATGTCCTTGCTATCGGTCTCGAACGACCCCACCCACTGACCGAAATTGCACCCGGTGTGACTTTCACCGCCCTCGAACTGGTCCCCGTGGGCTACGAGCTGGAGCGTTTGCGCCTGGACGGCGTAGTGGTCGCCGCGAAAGGTCGCCAGGTCCTGCTTAAGCACGTAGGGGTTGGCGATTCCAAGCTGATCGAAGGCCTTGCACAGTTCCAGTGCCCGGTCGTTCTCGGCTCGGAAAGCGTCCCACGCCGTCACGAACTGACTCCAGACCCGTGCCTCTTCCTCGGTCTGCGGCAGCGGCTCGTAGATATCCCGCGCCTGCTGATTTTCCTCGCGCGCCTTGGTAACAGCTTCGTACTGTTGCTCCCGCATCTCGCGGGACAGTCCCGGGACAGCCAGCGTGCGCAGGGTGCCCCGGAGGCTCTCCGCGACCCGCTCAATCTCGAGCGTGCTGTCCACGCTCGGAAGCCGCACCATGGCGATCTCGTCGATCGCGTGGTTGCTCTTGACCGCGCCGTAGAATCCGACGACACCGAGCAGGAGTGTGATTCCCGCCACACAGATAAAGGATACGATGAGCTTCTTGCCGATGGTCCACCCTGTGTTCATTAACCGTCTCCCCAGTGTTGTCGGTGCTTGTACCCCGCCGACACGGCGGTCTGACAAGGTGTATAGAAATAAATGTGCCAAAGATTACATAAGCCGGGTTGACGCGCTTAACACCATGTTAATAAATAACTTACAAATACACGCCATCAACACAAGACACGCGTCCGGTCGGCGTGCGAAAGAAAAGTTGACGCGAAAGAAGGAAACGAGGTGAAGAGAAGTTTACGACATGACTTTTGTCATGCTCGTCTTTCACGGCCGCGCGCCCGTTTCAGAGCCTTGGACACCCCGGACTGGGTCAACCCGAGCATCTGGGCCGCGGCACTCTGATTGCCGCCCGCGCGGCGGAGCGCTTCGGCCAGGAGCATCGCCTGCGCCGCACGTGCGGTGGGCAGTTCCGGGAGGTGCGCGAACGGATTGTCGGCATCGCGAATCTGCTCCTGCGCCTCCCGATGCCGCCTGGCGACGTCCCCACGCAGGCCGTCAAGCGACAACGCACGCCCCCGGCACCGGCTGACCGCGTCAAACAGCATGGACTCGAGTTCGCGGAGGTTGCCGGAAAAAGGGCAGGTCTTCAGCAACGCGGTGGTCCCGCGAGGGATGGACGTTTTGGGACGCCCAAGTTCGCGCGCGGCTCGGGCGGTGAAATGCTCGATGAGCAGCGACAGGTCCCCGAGACGTTCGCGGAGCGGCGGCACGTGCAAGCTGTGGCCCTGTATCCGGTGGAACAGGTCGAGCCGGAAGGCCCCGGTCTCCGCCATGGTCCGCAGGTCACGATTGGTGGCGAAGAGGAAGCGTGCCGTGGCGGCCACGGGCGTGTCCGCTCCGAGAGGGAAATAGGTCAGCTCTTCGAGGACCCGCAGAAGCTTCACCTGGCTGGTCAGCGACAGGTCGCCGATCTCGTCCAGCAGCAGGGTGCCGCCAGCGGCCTGCGCAATCATCCCCTTGCGGACCGCTCCGGCATCGGTGAAGGCCCCTCGCTCATGCCCAAAGAGTGTGTCCGCAAACATGGCGTCGTCCAGCCCCGCCACATTCAACGCGACGTAGCGGCCCCGCCGCCCGCTTGCGCTGTGCACGGCCCGCGCCAACAGTTCCTTGCCTGTTCCGGTCTCGCCCGTGATGAGCACGGGCCGGTCGCCCGCCGCGACGGCCTCGGCGGACCCAAACAGCTCCAGCATCCGCGGATCGGCAGTCAGGATCGCGGCAAATGCTTCCGGATGCCGCAGACCGCACGCCGGCAGATTCGCGGGCTCAGAAGGTGGTGCGCACGGATTCCCCATTGGATCTCCCACGAGGCGAGTATGCGGCACGCGCGCCCCTGCGCGCAAGGGGTGTCACTGTATAGGGTACCCGGTGGCCGGCGGCCTTCGCGGTGGCGACTGACGATCGCGGGTGCCGTTGACATCCAGACCTGCGGCGTTCAACAATAGATGCGGGGAAATCACAACACACCGAAGGAGACTGCCATGCACAAGAAAAGCATCGATTTGCTCAACAAGGCCGTTGCGGACGAGCTCGCGGCGGTGCACCAATACATGTATTTCCACTTCCGCTGCGACGATCAGGGGCTCGACCTGCTCGCGAACCTCTTCAAACGCACGGCGATCGAGGAAATGCTTCATGTGGAGCACCTTTCCGAGCGCATTCTTTTCCTGAAGGGCGAAATTGAGATGAAGGTCGCCGGGGACGTGCAGAAGATCCACGATGTGGAAGAAATGCTCAAGGTGGCCGTCGCGATGGAAGAAGGCAGCGCCAAGGACTACAACAAGTGGGCCAACGAGTGCGCCGCGAACGCCGATTCGGTCACCAAGAAGCTCTTCGAGCAGCTCGTCCTCGACGAAGAGCGCCACTACGACCAGTACGACACCGAGCTTGAGAACCTCAAGAAATTCGGCAAGCAGTATCTGGCGCTGCAATCCATCGAGCGCAGCAAGAACCTCGGCGCCGGCGGCCGTCCCGCCGCCGAGTAGGTTAGTCCGCGCAACGCCCTTTCCGTGAGTCCTGAACACGTCGAAGGATGCGGGAAGATGGGAGGCAGTGCGCCCGACACCATGAACACACACAGGAGCCCGTGTCAGCGGGCTCCTTTGCTTTGATCACGCCACGGCCTGCTGCCGGTGGAGGAGTTCCTCGCCGATGCGACGGCGCGCGGTGCGGAGGTCGAGGATGCCCGCGGGGACCGGTGCGGCCTGCCCGTCGACGACCAGCATCTGCTCGATCCCCACGTCGTGCATGTAGTCGAGCGCGGATCGCAACGGCGCGGCGGCCGATGCCTTGTCGCGTACCGGCAGCTTCACGTCGGCGGCCACCAGCCACGGCCACGTGTCCTGGCTCGCGACGACATCCTTGAGCCCCTCGAATGCCATCAGGCCGGTCAGGTGATTCTTCTGGTTCACCACCGGGTAGATGAGCTGATCGTGCGTGGACAGGATGTCGAACACGCCGGTCAGCGGCATGTTTTCGTCGACCTGCACGAAATCGCGCCGCATGACGTCTGCTGCGGTCAGCGATTCGATTACATCTTCTTCGGTCACATTGCGTCCGGCCTCGTCGGCACGTTGAACGGCCCACTTGATCAACGGCGGACCCAGCACCTGCACAACCAGTGTGGTAGCGGTGACGGTGGCGATGATCATGTCGCCCAGCATCATGCCGCCGGCAATCGCGATATCGCCGAGGTGATGGCTGGCCATGATGGCCAGACCAATCGCGATGCCGCCCTGGGCAAAGAGCCCGGTGCCCGTGTAGCGCTGCACGACCGGCTCGGCGCCGCTCAACCGCGCGCCGTACCAGGCGCCGGCGATCTTGCCCGCGCTGCGGCCAATGACATAGAGCGCAACCACGATCCACAACCACGGCGGCATGGCCCCGAGGGAAAGCCGTGCGCCGACCAGTACGAAGAACAACACGTAGATCGGCGCCGAAAACGACCGGACCACACTGAACAGTTCCTGGCTTTGTCGCGGCGCAAGATTCACCAGGATAAGCCCCGCCGTCATCGCGGCCAGGATCAGGTCCATCTCGAAACGGACCGCCACGCCCATGATCAGGAGAATCGTGCCTATGGTCAGCGCGAGCGACCGCTCCATGGAATGCAGCGAACGCACTACATAGGTCAACAGCAGCCCGGCCACACCGCCCAGCGCGAACGCACCCGCCAGATGTCCAACGACCCGGGCGGCCTCGCGACCAATCGATGCGCCCCCGCCCGTAATGACCTGGGCCAGGGCCGTCCCCACGCCGTACAGCACCATGGCCAGGGCGTCATCCAGTGCAACAATGGCCACCAGCGTCGTCGTCAGCACGCCGCGCGTGCGATACTCCCACAACACGTCCATCGTGGACGCGGGGTCGGTCGCCGACGCGATGGCGCCCAGCACGATGCCCGCGCCCAACGCCGCCTGGGCACTGCCCGTAACGAAATACACGCATCCGCCGGTCAGGATCGCCACCAGCGCAAAGGCGGCAAGACCCTCACCGACCAGAATCGCGAAAAACTGTTTGCCGTAGCGCTGCAACGTCTCGGTCTTCAGTTCGCCGCCCACCAGGAACCCGATGATCGCGAGCGCAAACAGATTCAGCGATGACAGCGCGGCGATATCTTCCTTCGCGACGACCCCCAGGCCCGTGTCGCCGAGCACCACCCCGGCGACGATGTAGCCGACCACCTGCGGAATGCGCAGGCGCTGAAAGACGCTTGCCCCGAGAATGCCCCCGAAGACACTGAAACCGAGGATGAGCAGGACGCCGATGTCCCAGGAAAACATGATCAGACGGACTCCTTGGTCAGCATGGCGTGGATCGTCGCGGGACTGTCGGCAGCGACCAGCGCCACGCGCAGGCGCTGATCCTTGAGCAATGCACTCACCGCCGCCAGCGCACGCAGATACTCCGCGTGCTGATCCGCGCGCGCCGCCACCATGCACACGATCCGTATGGGCGTGCCATCGAGCGAGGTATAATCCGTCAGCCCCTGCCGCGTGACCGCCACGGCCATCACCAGGTCCCGCACCGATGCCAACCGCACATGTGGCACCGCAACGCCAAACCCGATCCCCGTGCTCATCAGCGCTTCGCGGTGAAAGATCTCCCGCCGCAGTTCGCTGGCGTCGCTCACTTCCGGCGCCCCCGCCAGCACATCGACCAGCGCGTTCAACGCCTCCTCCTTGCTCGCAACATCGAGCATCAGCACCCTGTCGCGCGGCAACACATCCGGCAGGACTACTCCGCTGGCCGTGCCGCGCGGCCCCGCCGGCCGCAACCGGCTGTCCACCCATCGCTCGACGTCGGCCCGTTTGAAGCGCCACGCCGTGCCCAGCTTGCCCGCCGGCAGCTCACCCTTCTGCGCCCACTCCGCCACCGTCCGCTCACTGACACGGAGGTAGTCGGCAACCTCTTCCAGGGTCATGATTTCATGCTGAGATTGCGGCATGTCTTGCTCCTGGCGGGTATCTTGTAGCGGAAAACAGCACGAAACAACGACAAAATGCTCATTCGTCGTCAATATCCACTCAAACGTACTTGCTTTGGCCGAAAAAAGCAAGCTTGGCCCTGATTAGACAGCAAAACGCAGGGACGAATGTCCCTGCGCCATACGAATCGTACTGCCAACGCTGGTCAGTTCACCTGAGGTCGCCTCTTGGGTCTGCCACGCAATGCCAGACTCGCTGTAACCGTCACGAATACGGCCAGCACGGCCAACGCCGCCTGACCGCCTATGGGCACTTCGTTGGCCGGGACGTCGGGGCCAAAAGGACCGTCCTGTCAAGCCATTTGTGGATCTTACCCGAGGGGCTTTCGTCGCGCCATTTGCGATCTTACCCGAGGGATGTTTTGACCTTTTCATGAGGGCTCTCCTGGCACACTCCTCCCCGCGGGGAGGGGTG
>JBPOJD010000024.1:0-17525 GCA_052033955.1 Candidatus Hydrogenedentota bacterium | reverse complement strand
GTCCAAACCTCGGGATGCATCTTAACCCCGGCGGTCTGTGGCGAGGCCGTCGGATTCGTGCAGGTAAGCGCGACATTGAGCGCGTCGCCGGACAACGTCATCACGCGATCCAGCACCACGCCGTTTGCCAGCGTGGCGCGAAGCGTAATCGAGTCCGGCGTGTGGTTAACCACGGCGTATGCGTCCGCTGCGGGTTTCTCAGCCAGTTCGCCACCGAGGGCCCAGTCTTGCCAAAGTCCCGGCCCCCGTCCATAGGTTTCATACCCGCGAATCAGCTCGATGCCGCGCTTCTTGTCGCGCCAACGCAAAACGGTCCCCTGCGCTTCGGGCGCCACCCAGACCTCGTACCGATCATTGGCGATCGTCTTTATCGTCGACGAGAATGTGCGCGCGGGCGTAACCGTGCCGATCTGCCGGTAAATTCCGTCAAAATTCTGGCCATCGAGCGGGTGCTTCACTCCGTGCTTCTTGAGGGTGGCCACGTATTCTTCAAGCGAGAGCGACGGCGGACGCGTAAGCAGCAACTCCCGTTCGTTGATCGTCACCTCAGGCGGGCACGTGAGTGCGCTGTATTGGACCTGAAGATAGACGACCTCGACGCGCGGGCGCAGTTCGCGGGCGCGGAGGGATGCGTCAACGGCCTTGAACGCATTGGCAAAGATGGCCTCGGCCTTGGCGACCATCTCCTTATCGATCCAGGAACCACGATCGGCAAAGGTGAGAACGCCGCCTTTGGCCTTCTGCGTATCGGCAATCAACTGGATGTATTCGCGGATATAGGGCGCCGCTTCGCCGTAGTACAGATGAAGAAACTCGTCCATGAGCGCCTTCACGTCCGCATCCGGGTTCCACATGAGTTTGGCCAGCAGATATCCCCGCAACGGCGCGAACTCGCCGCCACGGTCAATGCTGCCCTGCTCGAAAATGCCCTTCACATTGTGGTTGAGAAAGAATTGGACATTGGATTGCAGTACCTGGAAGTTGGGGAATGGCGACTGGAAATTACGGAAGTTCGTGGTGTAGTCCCAAACGTGCAAGCGGGGAGCCAGCTTGGACCATTTTTCGATGTCGGCGGCAAATTCCCGGTTGAGTTCGGAACCTGGGTCGTTGAGTGGGCGCGAGAAATCGCATTCGATGCTGCACAGTTTGATCGCGATATTCGCGCGCGGCTTCATGTATTTTGGCGGCTTGCGCGTGAATGTGTAGGCGAGTGTCTCGATACCGTATCCCGGGCGGGCTTTCTCCACGTTCTCGGCGATCTGGTTGATGCCGTAGAGCGTGGCGCCCATGTGCGACTCTTCGCGTTTATCGATCGCCGCGCAGGTATCACACGTACACCAGTTCTCCCAGTCCATCTGACTGATATGGGGCCATTTATTGGAGGGGTCTTTGTCGATCTGCTCAATAATGGCTGTGGTGAGCGCCCCGATCGTGGCCGGATTGGTCATGCAGAGCTGGCCGAGCTGCTGGAGCTCGCCTGGAGTCGTCGCCAAATCACGCCAGTTGAACCCTTCCGGCGCGATGCGCTTTCCGCCGACCATGCTGTAGTAATCCGGATGCTCTTTGAAGTGCTCCTCCGGCGGAAGCAAGTGGTAGTAGGTATGGCATGTGAAACCAGGACCTTCCTTGAACCGAAGGGCTTGCCAGTAGTACGAGACGTTGGGCTCCCGGTTCATATTGGTCGTGTAGCGGTATTCGAACGGCGGGACGAAACGGTGATTCACTCGGGGGATCGACGTGGGCATGTCCGGGATGTACGTGTAGTCCGGCGCGAGGAAACGCACGCCGAGCGCGTCCTCGATGAACTGGTATGCGGCATACAATGTGCCATGGTCGGGGCCGCCCACGATGAGCGCGTTCGCGGCGTCGATCGTCTTGAGTAGGATTCCCTGGTCGCCAAGTCCGGCCAATGTGGCCTGGTCGAGCCACGCCTCGGGGACGCCTGCTGGGCCTACCCAAAGGTTCACGGAATCCGCTGACGGTGCAGGCATAATGGCCGGGGTGTACCCGGTTACCTGCTGCCAGTACTTCTGAATTTCCGCCGCCGCCGTCCGTTCTGCGGCGCCGACAGATTCGGCTTGAACCAGGAGGACCGACCCGAAGCCATCGGCGGCCAGCCACGGTGCCTCGGAGAACGCCGCAGAAACGGACAGTAGCCCGAAGGTTAAAAGGGTGCAGAGACCTCGGTACAACCCGATCGTCCTCTTGATGAACACGGGATCTTCTCCTTTTCGGCGTTTACAAGACCTCCCGGTCTCGACTAAGCTAGATGCTGTCAACCGGATACCAGGCAGAACACAGGCACACACAAGGATTCCTGTCTGTCCGGCCGGGCAGACGCCTACCCAACGGGTACAACCTAGCAGGCGGGGCAGAAAAAGGAAATGGCGCGGACGAACAAGGATTTAACAAATCCGATCGCCGGACAGGCGGCGCGGAAACTGGCAAGACTGGCGCAGCCCCTGCCTTGGGCGACGGACTACCTGAGCGGATACCCCGGCCGCCTGACCACGCTGCCGCAGGACATCCTGCTCTTCCGTCATGTGGAGGCCGTTGCCCACGAAGATTACGTCTGTCCAAGATTCCTGCTCAGCATTCCTCTGAAGGCAGGGGCCACGGCGGTGATCGACGGCAGACCTTTTCTGCTCGCGCCCGGCCGCGGGCTTCTCGTCTTTCCGGATCAGATTTACCGTTTCGATCACTTCGACGCGAAAGCGATCCTCTGGCTCTTCGCAAGTTTCGTTATCGGCGATGCCAAGCCGTTGGCACGTCTGCGCGACACCGTGGTGGATCTGCCCCAGGCAGCCTACGTGTCTCTCTGCGCGGTTGCCGAACACTACCAGGAAATGCTTGTACAGCGACATGTCTGCACAACGGGTGTGGGTCCTGCGTTGGCCAGCCTTCTCGAGATCCTGGCCGCCTGTGTCGAGCCGCAGCTTGCTGGAGCCGTTTCCCACGGCGAGCATGTCCCCATCCTGAAGCAGATCTTGCAGTTGATTGACGAACGTCTTCATGATCCCCCCACTATCGCGGAGCTGGCCGCAAGGCTTTGCATGAGCGAGGGACATCTGCGCCGGTTGTACTACCGGGCCACTGGTGCCGGCTTGGGCCAACACATCCTTTTTCGACGGCTGCACCGGGCGGGCCAACTGCTTCACTCGACCGACATGAGCATCACCGGGATTGGCAAC
Source organism: Candidatus Hydrogenedentota bacterium (assembly GCA_052033955.1). GTDB lineage: Bacteria > Hydrogenedentota > Hydrogenedentia > Hydrogenedentales > SLHB01 > JBPOJD01. Next base: position 14,334 of record JBPOJD010000024.1, on the reverse strand, counting down.
GCAACGGGGTTCAACAGTGTCTATGCCTTCAGCCGGGCATTCAAGCGCTATACGCAGCGCACGCCGACCGACTTCCGAAAAGACATCCGGGCCGGGCTGGATGTGTGGCATGATTCCGCGACACACGCGCCGTCCGGAAGTGATTCCGGCGAGGGGAACGGCTGATCCAGATTCTGCCTCCGCAAGAGTTCTTGCATAACGCCGGCGCTTCTGCGCATCATTACCGGGTCCTGAAATGCCCAGTTGCGGCTCAGGAATCGTGCGGTACACCGACTTCCCCTGAAAGGACTCAAAATGAGCGAACTGCGCCCGCATTATCTCCGTGTCGAGTACAAGCAGAATCCCTTGGGGCTTGATGCCGCGCATCCCCGTCTGAGCTGGCTGGTCGAGGCGGAGGGGCGCGGACGCCGCCAGACGGCCTACCAGATTCTGGTGGCGTCGTCCGAAGAGAACCTGGCGGCCGACAACGGTGACCTGTGGGACAGCGGCAAGGTGGCCAGCGCCGAATGTGCCCAGATCGTGTATGCCGGGCTGCCCCTGGGCTCGCGCATGCAGTGTTTCTGGAAGGCGCGGGTGTGGGACGAGCAGGACCGCCCCGGCGCCTGGAGCGAAGCCGCACACTGGACGATGGGGCTGCTCGACGCGTCGGACTGGCGCGCGCAGTGGATCGGTTTTGACGAGCCGTTTCCCCGCGCGGCGCAGCGGCAGAAACCCATTGCCCTGGATGATGCGTCGTGGATGTCCCTCCACGCAGATACCACGGCAGCCATCGAGCCGGGTCGTTGCATGGTGCTGCGGCGGACGATCGCCCTGCCGGCGCTGGACGATATCGCGGACATCCGCATGGCCCTGTCCTCCAGCGACCAGTTCACGCTCCATGTTAACGGCGTCTTAGTGGGTGAAAGCGAGGAGGGGACGGGGAGACACATGTTTCCCCGGTATTTCGACCTGTCTCCCTGGGTGCACGAAGGCGTCAACGTCATTGGCGTGGTCCACTGGCAACTCGTGCCGTGCGCGCCTGCCCTGATCGGCAAGATCGAGATCGAAAGGCCGGACGGCAGCACACAGGTCCTTCGTCTCGACGAGGCGTGGCGCGCCGCGTGGGATCCCGCGGACGGCTGGCAGGCGGCGGATCTTGACGACGCGGCCTGGGAACACCCCGTGCCGGTCGCCAAGATGGGCGAAGGCCCTTGGGGCAGGCTGTTCACGGCCCCGGCGGACTACCCGCCGTGTCCATATTTGCGCCAGACCTTCTCCGTAGACAGACAGGTTGCCCGTGCCACCGTCCACGCAAGCGCACTGGGCGTTTTCGAGTTCTACCTGAATGGCGAGAAGGCCGGCGAAGACTGTTTCACTCCCGGCTGGTCCGACTACACGACCCGCGTCTACTACTTGACCTATGACGTCACGCACGCGGTGCGGCAGGGCGAAAACGTCGCCGGGGTCATGCTCGGCCACGGGTGGTACAGCGGGTACATTGGCTGGGACACCTTCACGCGCGGGCACTACGGCAAGGATCCCCGGGCGCTGGTGCAACTGGAAATTGAGTACACCGACGGCACGCGCGAGATCGTTTCCACGGACGAGGCGTGGCGGGCCTCCTACGGCCCCATCCTCGGCAGCGACTTCTACCGGGGATGCCTGTACGACGCGCAACAGGAAATGACGGGATGGAACGCGCCCGGCTACGACGCTGGGGCATGGCGCCCGGTTGTGGTAGATGCCTCTGGAGCACCGCCCCTTCTTCAGGCCTATCCAGGCATTCCGGTGCGGCGGATCCAGGAGCTGCCCGCCCTGCAATGCACCGAAGCTGCGCCGGGCGTGTTCATCTTCGACCTGGGGCAGAACATGGTCGGCTGGGTGCGCCTGAAGGTCTCCGGACCTGCCGGAACGCGCGTGCGCCTGCGCCACGGCGAGATGCTCAGCCCCGACGGCACGCTCTATGTCCGCAATCTGCGCGGTGCGCGGTGCGTGGATGAGTACTGGCTTCGTGGTGATGGCGAGGAGGTGTGGGAGCCCACCTTCACCTTCCACGGATTCCGTTACGTCGAATTGACGGGTTGCCCGGGCGTTCCTCCGCTGGAAGCGGTTACGGGCATCGTTGTGCACAACGACCTTCCCATCACCGGGGCCTTCGCGTGTTCTGACGAGCGGATCAACCAGCTTCAGCGCAACATCCTATGGGGGCAACGCGGCAACTTCCTCGAGGCGCCGACGGACTGTCCGCAACGTGACGAGCGCCTCGGGTGGATGGGCGATGCCCAGGTGTTCGCCCCGACGGCCTGCTTCAACATGGACGTGGCGCCCTTCTTCACCAAATGGCTGCGCGACGTGCGCGACGGCCAGTCTCCCGAAGGCAATTTCCCGGACGTCGCTCCCCGCGTGCTCGCGGGACCCGACGGCGCGCCCGCCTGGGCCAACGCGGGGATCATTGTGCCTTGGGTAATCTACCAGGCGTACAACGACCCCGCCCTGCTAGCCGAAAACTACAACGCCATGGCGCGCTGGGTGGACTTCGCCGATCGCGAGAACCCCGATCACCGCTGGATCAACCGCGTCGGCGCCAACTACGGCGACTGGCTTGCTGTCGGCGAGGACACCCCGAAGGACGTCATCTCGACGGCCTATTTCGCCCGCAGTGCACAGCTTGTGGCGGACGCCGCGCGAATCCTGGGCCACGCGGCCCACGCCGAGCGCTACAGCGCGCTCGCCGCGAAAGTCCGCGAGGCCTTTGTGTCGCACTATGTGGACGCCGACGGACGCGTGCACGGCGACACCCAGACGGGGTACGCGCTGGCGCTCGTGTTCGATCTGCTGCCCGGCGACCTGCGGCCCAAGGCGGCGGCGCACCTTGTGGCAAACATCCGCCGGCGCGGCACGCGCCTCACCACCGGGTTTGTCGGGTGTCCGCTGCTGATGTACGCGCTTTCCGAGAACGGCGCACTCGACGTGGCCTACGAACTGCTGCAGAGCGAGGAGTACCCCTCGTGGCTGTACCCGGTCAAACAGGGCGCCACGACCATCTGGGAGCGCTGGGACGGCTGGACGCACGACCGGGGCTTTCAGGATCCAGGCATGAACTCCTTCAATCACTATGCCTTTGGCGCCGTTGGCGACTGGATGTACCGCAATGTGGCGGGCATCGACGCCGCGCCGGAGGAGCCTGGCTACGGCCGGATCGTGCTCCGGCCGCGTCCCGGCGGCACGCTTACCTGGGCCGAGGCCCGGTATGACAGCATCCGCGGCACCATTACCAGCCGCTGGGAACGCGACGAGCACGAACTGCGTGTTGCCGTCTCGATCCCGGTGAGCACCGAGGCCGTGCTGCACCTTCCCGTGGCCGACCCCGGCCTGGTGCGCGAGAGCGGCGGTGCGCCCGCCGAATCCGAAGGGGTGAGTTTCGAAGGTGTGGATGCAGACGGATGCCGGTACGCGCTGCAAAGCGGCTCCTACCAGTTTGTCTGCCGACTCCGATAGACGGGGCCGCTGTAAGGGTCGGCGCGACGCCGCACCGTGCGTGCTGCACGGCTCGCGTTGTCAGTGCCGCACTTCAGCGGAAAGGTCGTAGGACAGCATCAGGCTGCCTTCCTGGCTGATGCGGGTCTTGGCGATGTTGAGCCGGCGGAGGCTGGTGAGGCGTTTGAGGCTCTGGATGCTCTCGTTGCTGATGCGGGTGCCCGCCAGGTCGAGTTCCTCCAGTTTGCCGAACTGTGACACGACGGCCATCGCCGGATCGCCGATGTCGGCGCCGTTCAGGTTGAGGTGTCGCAGCGCGAACAGCGTGGACAGGTGTTGCAGTCCCTGCTCGGTCATGCTGGTGCCGACGACCTCGAGCGACCGCAGTCCGTGCAGCTTCGCAACATGGGCGAGGGTCTCGTCGGTGATGTGTTTGCCCTTCAGCCGGAGCGCCTGCAAGGCGTTGGCATCGAGTCTGGCCAAGGCGCTCAGGTCGCGTCCCTGGTCGTAATCGGCATCGAGTTTGAGCGCGGTCGCGGCGGGGAGGGCGATGTCGCCGGCGGCATTGCCGCGCGGACTCCACGCGTCCTCGTCGGTGGAATCCCACGGCCGTACGAAGAGCCTGCCCAGATTCTGGTTGCCAAACGACACCGTGCGTGGACCGGGCGCTTGCAGTACCGCGGCAAGGCGCGCCTCGTCATCGACGACGAGGATTGCTTCCGGCAAGGCGATTTGCAGTGCCGTGGCGTCTGCGGGGCCAACGTAGCCGCTCAGAACGCGGACCTCGCGCAGTCCCTCTTGGGCCTTCACGATGTCCCACTCGCCCGTTGACGGCGGCTGCGGCAGCCACAGCGAGGCAAGCGCACGGGGGGGAAGCGACGGCAGGGCATCCACGGCAGCGGTCACGGAGGCGGCCCTCAACTGCACCTGCGTTCCCGGCGGTATGCTGACGCTTCCCGCCGCGGGTTGCAGGGCGGTCCATGCGGCGTTGTCGTCCGTGGCGGGCCGCTGGAAGAGTTCGCCTGCGGCGGTCTGCGGGAACGTGAGCGTCACGGGCGCGGCAGCGTCGGCGACGGCAGTCTTGGACGTGTCTGCGGGGACGATGCCCGTCGAAATGCCCGCGAAGAGCGCACCCGCGCCCACCACGGCGCCGAGGACGGCGGCTGCGACCAGACTCCGCCGGGACCGGGGGCCGTTCGCAGCGCCGCGGCGCTTGGCGGCTTTGGCCAAGGCCTGGCGCAGCTTGTCCATTTCCGCATGGGCCTGGTCCAGCGCGCGGCCGCGCAGCTTGTCCTCCTCCTCGGTCAGCGTGAGTTTGTGCGCGAGCTTCTTGTTTTCCGCTTCGGCCTGGGCCGCCCCCGCGCGGACCGCATCGAGCTGTTTCGCCAACTCGTCGGCGTCGCCCGCGGCAAGGATCTGTTCCGACTGCCGGGCGAGCGCGGTCTGCGCCTCGGCCAGAGCCGCCTTCTGGCGGTCGTTATCATCGCGCAATGTCTCGATATCGCGCAGGGCCGCATCGAGTTGTCCCTGCGCCGCGCGGGCGGCCTCGGCCTCCTGGCGCAGCGACGCGATCTCGGCGCGCACGGCGTCGATATCCTCGATATCGTTGCGTTGCGTCTGGGCCTCGGCGCGCAGGGCCGCGATCTCCTGCTGTGCCGCTTCAAGTTCCGCCGTCTGGAGGCGGTACGCCTCCTCCTGGCGCTCCAGTCGTGCCAGGGCGTCGGCAGTCTGTTCGCTCCGCGCGTGGGCGGCATCCAATTCCGTGCGAAGGGCGGCCAGCGCGTGTGTGTGCGCTTCGTCCGCCTGGGCGGTCTCATCGCGCAGGCGTGCGAGTTCGGCGGTGTGTGCGGCCTCGGCCTGACGCAGGCGGTCGAGTTCGGCATTCAGGGCCTGTTCGTCATCGGCGCCGCTGCGGAGCGACGCGCGCAACTGCTCCAACTCGGCCGCCAAGGTCTGTTCACGGCCCGCGGCGTCGGCGAGGAGACGTTCCCTTTGCGCCAACGCCTGATGCAGGTGTTCCTGCTCCGACTCGGCCGCCGTTGCGAGCGCGACGGCCTGTTTCTCCTGTTCCAGCAGCGCGGCATGATCGGCCTGCAGCGCGGCCAGGGCCGCATCGCGCTCGCCCAAGGCTTCCTGCAAGGCGCCGGCGCGCGCGGTACTCTCCGCCTCGGCCGCGCGTGCGGCATCCGACTCCGCGCGCAGCGCGTCCATCCGGGCGCTCAACGAATCCGCAGCCTGCTCGGAATGCGCCTGAATGCTGGCCAGTTCCGCGCGCAGGTCCTCGACGAGCTTCTCCTGGCGTGCGTGGGCCTCCCCGGTGGTGCGGAGTTCCTTTTCGCGTGCGGCAAGTTGCGTGCTCAGTTCGAGCGCGTGTGCTTCGGCAGCCTGGACCTGTTCCTCGCGCGCGGCGAGTTGCGCGCGCAATTCAAGCGCCTGTGCTTCGGCGGCTTGCGCGGCCTGCTGCAAGGCCTCGATCTGCGCGTACTGTGCGGCCGCCTGGTCGGCGGCATCGCGCGCGGCCGCGTCCACGTCCGCGCGTGCCGCGTTCAGCGCTTGCTGCAACGCCTCCAACTGCTGGCGTTGTCCGGTCTCACGCTCACCGTGCTCGCGCAGCGCGTGTTGAAGTTGTTCGCCCTCGCGCCGCGCGGTTTCAGCGGCCTCGGCCGCCCGGGCGCGCTCGGCGTTGAGCCGGGACTCGAGGTCCACCGATCGCGCGGCGGCCTGCTCGACGTCCGCGCGGGCCGCGTCGAGGGCGGCGCGCAGGGCCTCCTCGCGCTGCTGGGATTCCTGATGCTGCACAACGGCCTTCTGCAACAGGCTCTCGCGCTGCGCCAGCTCCTGCCGGAGCCCGTGCGCTTCCTCTTCGATCTGTTTCAGGCGCTGTGTCTTCTCGGCTTCGCGCCCGGCCAGGCTCTCGATTTCCCCGGCCAGCCGCTTCTCTTTCCCGGCGGCGTGCTCGACCTTCGCCTCGGCGGCGCCCAACTGCTTGTGCAGTTCCGCAAGGTCGGCCTCGCGATCCTGTGCGCGCGTCTGCAACGCGTCCAGCGCGGCTTGGCGCTCCTCGAGCGCGTGCCGCATGCGGTCGAGCTGGCCCTGCGCGTCCTCGGCCGCCAGGCGCCACGTCTCCAGTTCCTTGGTCTGCGCACCGCGGGCCGCCGCCGCCTCCTCGAGGCGCTGCTGCCATGCCGCGACCTCACTGCGCAGGCCCGTGATCGCCTGCTCCTGATCGTTCAGACGGCCCTCGGCATCGCGCAGCGCCCGCTCGCGCTCGCGCAGGCGCGCACGCAACTCCTCGACTTCCGGGTGCGGCGGCGTGGCCTCGGGATTCCCCGTCAACGTCGCAGCCTGCTTGCGGGACCGCGCCAGCACCTCCTGCACGGCCTCATTCAGCGCACCGTATTCGCGCTCCTGATCATCGAGCAGGCGCTTGAGCTGCCCATACTCGTCGCCGAGGGAATGCCGCATGGCATTGGCCTCGCGCCGGGCCTCGGCCAGCCGGGTCGCCACGCGCCGGCATACCGCCTCCGCCTCGTCGCTGCGGCCCAGCGCCGCGACCGTGCGCGCGCGCAGCAGCGCCAGCCCCAGGCTGTTGGGCAGGAGCGGCTCGAGCTGTTCAATGGTCGTCAGCGCCTCGACATACTTCGCCTCGGCGAAAAAGGTGCTCGATTGAAGGTATTTTTCCTGAACTTCGGCAGCATTCATGGGCAACAGTCACCCTCACTGGACACAGTTGTGGCAGGTTGCGCGGTCCCCTGGGCGATCGTACCACAATCTTACCCGATGTAAAGAGTTTTCTCCAAGCCGGTGCGGGGTTTTATTGAATCGGGCCGGGCGGCCACCGTCCAGACGCCGGCTGAAAACGCGGCGCCGGTGGAGACGTAATACCGGAAACGGTGGGGCGGGCACGTCTTTCGGAGGAGACCGACACCCTGCGGCAGGGGTTACCAGAATTCGCTGAAGGCGTCCGGCCGTGCCGGAGGTGGTGCTGGCGGATGACGCCGGAGACGGTCCGTACACATTTGTGATGAATTTCTGGCAAGCGGGGACGTTTCTCACGCACATCTTCGAGTGGAATGATCGCCTGGAGATGGCCGATACCGACTTGGCCGAGGTGATCCGGCGAGGGCTGCCGCGGCTCGTACAGCAGCCATAGTCTGCGCAGAAAAAGACGGCTGTAGTAGGGGCGGGTTTCAAACCCGCCCCTACCTCTTTCGCGACGTCTTCGCACCAAGTCTCCGCCGCTACTTCAGACGACGCCCCATTTCTGCTATTCTCAGCCCGTCCGCGGATCGGTCTTTTTTTTTGGGCCGCTTTCCTTTGGACTACACGGGAGATGAAATCAACATGCTTTCCTCGAAGGTGCAACGTCTCTTATCAATGATTGCCGTGATCGTCGCCGCGTTTGTGCCCGCCGCCGTGGCGCAGACCCTTTCCCTTCCCGAAGGAGACGAGTGGGAACTGGTGAACATACCCGGGCGCCACGAAGCCATCGCCGGGTCCGAAGGCAAGGTACTGATCGTCGACGCCGCGCCGGACGCAACCGGCTTCTGGCGCAGCGGTGCGCTCGCGTTTGAGCCGTCTGCGCTCTATACCCTCCGTTTCCGGGGAAAACGCGTGTCCGCCACCGAGGGCGCGCTCATCAGCGGCCCCGTCTTTGCCAATGAGGATCAGTTTGTCACGGACCAGGATTGGCATGACATGGACGTCACGTTCATGACCCCGGCGGTGATCGATCCGGCCGCGGCATGGGTGCGCTTTGGGCATTGGCATGCCAACGGCGCAATTGCCTACGACTCGCCGCGTCTCACGCGTGCTCAGGCGGTGTACCGCCGTTTCGATGACATGGAATTGGGCGCGGGCGAGAGGATCGATGGCAACCGCTACGCGTTCAATGCCCCCTGGGGCATTTCGCTGATCAACCACACGCGGCCGCTGGCCGAGCACAATGCGTTCTTCAACACGGTCCGCTTCGTTTTCGGCAAGGACAACTACTTCATCATGCGCCACACAATCGGTGGGCGCATGCAACGCTCGGCCAACGTAACCGTCGGTGTGGCCTACCTTCTTGACGGCGTCTGCGTGGTCGAGGCCAGCACGAACGGCACGGACTGGGTCGAGCTTGGCCGCGTCGACACGCCGCAGGGGAATGTTCGCGCGGTTGTCCCGGACGACATGTTTCCTGCGAAGGAGATCTGGATTCGCGTACGCGCCGAAAGCGACGATTCGCTCGACACGTTCTCGGATATGGGCAGCTTCGCCGTCGGAAGCTATTTCTATGAGGCGGAAGTAGACGGTCCGCCTGTGCCGGCGATTGACGGCACGACTACCTACGCCAGCGTGCTTGAGGCGGATGACGGGTTCGATGTGAGCATCGAAAGCCTGCCCGTCAAAGAGGCCGTTCCGGACAGCACGGTACGGTTGCGCGTGAACAACACGACGTCCGGAGGGCTTCGCCGCACACTTACCGTGACCACGGAGACCGGCGACGGCAGGCCTGCGCGCGCGCGGAAACGCGTGAAGCTCGAACCGGGATGGAACGACGTCGAGCTTGCCTGCGCATTTCCCGTTCCGGGTCCTCAGACACTGGAAGTCAGCTTGGGCGGCTTTCGCGCCGAGAGCAGGACGTATGTATCCGAACTCTTCAATGTGACCTACGGTGCGCAGTTGCCGGGATCGACGGAAGACGTGGCGCTGTGGACGGCCTCCTCTGGCTGGAAGATCTGGCGCGATCGCCCGGTGCCGCAGGCCGCCACAGGGGCGGTGCACCTCCGCACCGCGCGCAACGAGGCCGAGGCGGCGCAACTGATTCTGCGGCCGCGTGCGGCAATGCAGGGCTTGACAGTACGCGCCACGGATCTGAAGGCGGAAGACGGCGCGGAGCTCGCCGCGGAGACGGTCGAGATCCTCACGGTTCGCTATGTGCCCGTGGCGCTGCCCACCGACATCAGCGGAGTCGTCGCCGAGTGGCCGGATCCGCTCCCGCCGTTCCATTCGCTCGATCTCGAGGCGGGCAAGCAGCAGCCGCTCTGGGTGCGCGTCAAGCCGCCGAAGGACGCGAAGGCGGGCGTGTACGAAGGTACGATTGAACTCGCTGCCGAAGGCTACGCCGCCAGCGTGCCGTTGCGCGTCGAGGTCTATGATTTCACCCTGCCCGACCGCATGACACTCGAGACGGCCATGAGTCTGGATACCGGGAACATCTGGCGCTATCAGAAGTTAAAGGATCCGGAACAGCGCAGGGAAGTACTGGGCAGGTATTTCCAGTGCTTGAGCGACCACCACATCTCTCCCTACAATCCGGCCCCCCTGAGCGGGATCGGCGTAACGTGGCCGGACATCAAGCCGGGCGATGACGTCGATCCCGAAGACCTTCAGGTCACCCTCGACTGGACTGCATGGGACGCGGATATGGAGAAGGCTATTCGCGAGTATCATTTCAACACGGTCAATGTGCCCGTGCGGGGTATGGGCGGGGGCACGTTTCTCAGCCGCCATAGCGGCAAACTGCTGGGCTTTGAGCCGCCGGACCCCATCTTCACGGCCCTCTTCGAAAGCTATGCCGGCCAGCTTGAAGCGCATCTGCGCGAAAAGGGGTGGCTCGACGAAGCCTATGTCTATTGGTTCGATGAGCCCGAACCCAAGGACTACGATTTCGTCATGGAGGGCATGATGCGCCTGAAGAAGGCCGCCCCGGGCTTGCGCCGCATGCTCACCGAGCAGGTGGAAGATCCTCTGCTTGGCGGGGTGGATTTATGGTGCCCGACGTCGCACAATTTCCAGTGGGATCGCGCCAACGAGCGCCGCGAAGCGGGTGAGCAGCATTGGTGGTACGTGTGCACCGAGCCGAAGTATCCTTACGCGACACTGTTCATCGATCATCCCGCCACCGAAATGCGGGTATGGCTGTGGCAGACCTGGCAGCGCGATATCGAAGGGATATTGATCTGGATCACGAACTGCTGGACCAGCGAGGCGGCCTACCCGGATGCGCCGCAGAACCCCTACGGCGATCCGATGAGCTGGATGTACGGCTACGACATCGGCCCGGGGCAGCGTGTTCCGTGGGGCAATGGCGACGGGCGTCTCATCTACCCGCCCGAGGCCGCCGCTGACGGTAATCCGTCTCAGCCGGTGCTCGATGGTCCTGTGGGAACCATCCGCATCGAGATGCTGCGCGACGGCATCGAGGACTATGAGTACCACGCCATGCTCAAGCGCCTGTTGGGTGAGCGCCAAGACCTCGACGCCCATCGGCGGGCAGAATACGAGGCCCTGCTCGACGTGCCGGACAGTGTGACCGCCTCAATGACGGAGTTCACGCACGACCCGGCGCCCATCGAAGCGCGGCGCGATGAGATCGCGCGCGCCATTGCCGTGCTGAGCAAACCGTAGTCTCTTCTCGCGAGTTGTTGACATTCAGGGCCTGATGGGGTAGCTTGGCTGCCCGTCAGGCCCGGTTTTTCACCAAATGAAAGGACAACATGTCATGGCCAAGCCGATACGCGTCACTGTCTGGAACGAGAATGTGCACGAACGCGAGCACGAAGCCGTCCAAAAGATCTACCCCGAGGGTATCCACGGCGCCATCGCCAACCACCTCAACAAGCAGGACGGCATCACGGCCCGCATCGCTACGCTTGACCAGCCCGAGCACGGGCTGACCGAAGAGGTGCTGCGCGAGACCGATGTGATGACCTGGTGGGGGCACATGGCGCATGAGGCCGTCGAGGATGCGATCGTGGACCGCGTGCAGAAGCGCGTCCAGGAGGGCATGGGGCTGATCGTGCTGCACTCGGGGCACTATTCCAAGATTCTGCGTCGCCTGCTCGGCACCTCCTGCTGCCTGAAATGGCGCGAGCAGGGCGAGAAGGAACGCCTGTGGAATGTCAACCCCAGTCACCCGATCACCGAAGGCATTGGCGAGTATTTTGAGTTGCCGCACACCGAGATGTACGGCGAGCCCTTCGGCATCCCCAATCCCGACGAGCTGATCTTCATCTCGTGGTTCCAGGGCGGCGAGGTCTTCCGTTCCGGTTGCACCTTCCAGCGCGGCCACGGCAAGGTCTTCTACTTCCGGCCCGGTCACGAGACCCTGCCCATCTACCGCGACGCCAACGTCCTGCGGGTCATTACCAACGCCGTCCGCTGGGGCGCGGCCCGGGTCTGCATCCAGGACTCCTGCCCGAACGTTCCGCCGCTGGAAAAACTCGGCTGACGTCCCATCGAGAGATCTATCCCACGCGCAGGCGGCGACTATCGCGCCTGCGCGTGCTGTTTTTTGGCGCGAGCCGCGTAAGCGTATAAATGCATTGACGCTAATGCGGGTTTGCGCAATGATAGCGTCTGCGGAGCTGCATGGGGTGGCTGCACAGCGTATTGGGGGGGAATCCCATGGCTACATGGACCGGGTCATTGCAGGGTCGGCGACGATTTTCCGGAGCCGTTGTCTTGGTTGGACTGCTGGCCGCAGCCAGTGCCGCTGTGGCGTCTAATCCGCCGGGCTATGTGCCGCTGAGCGACCCGGCCATCGTGGGGTCCGGTGACCCGCTCGGCTCCACTGTAGTTGTGGCGGTCGGCACCGGTGGGGTTCAAGGCATGCTCTGGACGAAACGCGACCCCGGCACAGGGAGCGAGGTGTTTGTGGCGAGGAGCGTCGATCACGGCGTTTCGTGGGCGCCGCCCGTTTCCTTGGGGCAAGGATATCAGTCGGATATAGGGTCCAACTTGGCGATCTCTCCGGACAACACATGGGTGGCATGCACGGCCCTGGGGTCGTCGCTCAGGCTCACGCGTTCCACGGACAATGGCGCGTCGTGGGAGGATCGGGCGGTTTTCCCCTTCGAGTACGGCATTGTTCGCTACGCGGTAGCTGCAGGCCCGGGTGGACAATGGATCGCGGCGTGGGACGCCAGGACGGGGTCTCCGGCGGTGCGGAGGGTCCACACCTCGCGGAGCACGGACAACGGCGCCACATGGAGCGAACCGGAAGCCTTTGCTCCGGAGCGTCTCCTCGCCTTGGCGACAGACAGCGCGGGCACCCTTGTGATCCTCTGGCAAGGAATCGACATCGTCGGAGACTATGATTACCCTGTCTATGCCCGCAGCTCGTCTGACATGGGTGACTCCTGGTCGCCGACGGCGCACGTCTGTCGTGCGCGTTCCATCCTTTTCGGGTGGGCGTTGGCGGGGGATGGTCTCGGCAACTGGATGGCAAGCGGGATGGCGGATTATTACTACGGGATTTACAAGGGGATTCGTGTGTTTTCGCGCGACGGCGGTCATCTGTGGGAGACGCCCGAGATTGAAGACCCCAAAGGCTTCCGGCGCTGGGCGGCGGCGGACGGCCAGGGCAACTGGCTTTTGGCGTGGGGAGTGGGCAGCAGCCTGAGATTTAGCCGTTCATTCGATCACGGGCATACGTGGCTGCCGGCGCAGACACTTCCTCTGGTCGGTGAGTGGGGGCTTGACGTCGCCATGGATTCAGACGGCCACTGGAGCTTTGTGGGGTACACGGGCGGGACCGAAAACAACGTGGCGGTGGTGCGCTCCCTTTCCGAGGTGGACACCGACGGCGACGGCCTGCCGGACCTTGCCGAGACGAACACGGGCGTCTACATCAGTGCATGGAGTACGGGCACGGACCCCGAAAATCCGGACACGGATGGCGATGGCGTGGACGACGGCGCGGAGGTGGCCCAGGACAGGTATCCGTTGGGCGTCAACTGGCCGCCGCAACCCGCTGAGCACCCGCCGCTTTCCTCGGCGCCGCCCGTCCTTGTTGGAGACGTGGGTTCCTCGAATGCCATGTTGGCCGGCGACCGGACGGGCAGGTGGGGCGTCGCGTGGATCCAGGGGGCGGAGATCATGTGGCGGACGACCGACGACAACGGCGCCACATGGAACGCGACGGTCGTCATTCCGAGGGGATCCTTCCCTGCCGCGAAACCCTACGTCGCCGCCCGGCCGCGCGGTCCATGGCTGCTGGCGTATCGATCGCCCGACGGTATTGTGCTGCAGCGCTCCACAAACCGGGGCACATCCTGGGGGGCGCCGACCGTCATTCACGCGCCCGAAATCTTTCCTCGTGCGCTCATTGCCACGGGCGGCGCCAACTGGCTGATGCTGTTTTTCGGCGACGACGGGCTGTATGCAAAGCGGTCCCTGAACGATGGGCAGACCTGGCAGGACGCCGTCTGGATTGGGCCTTCCGGCATAGGAGACACGGTACGGGCAGTCTCCGACAGACAGGGCGGCTGTCTGGTGAGCTGGACGGGAATGGACATGCAGTTCCATCTCAGGCGCAGCGTCGACTGGGGCGCAACATGGTCGGAAGCAACGCCTCCCGTGGAAGCGTCCAGCGTGTGTCCCTCAATGGCGACCGACACCCGGGGGAAGTGGGCGGCGCTGCGGGCTTACGAGGTCACAGACGCATTCATTACGCGCGACCTGGCCGAGACGTGGGACTCGCCTCGGAGAATTCTTGATGAGCCTTCCTGGCTGGCGGCGCTCACCGCGGACGCAAACGGAAACTGGCTGGCGGCCTATGTCGACAGCTATCACCTGAAGATGCGCCGCTCCCTGGACGGAGGCAACTCCTGGCTGGAGCCGCATGCGTTTGCGCCGTTCCTGCCAGGCGCAGTAATTGGCAACAGCAGCTTGCTCAACCTTGAGACGGACGGCCGCGGAAACTGGCTGGCCGTCTGGGAGGACAACCAGCAAATATACTCCGTGCACGGCTCGATGGCGCAATACGGCGAATCGCGCCATCTAAAATCTTACCGGAGGACATATCGTCAAGACATTTGCGATCTTACCGGACCAAGAAGGTCAAGGGAGGTCGCAAGATGGCTGGGGAGCGGTTGGAGAAGGCGCTGAAGA
>JBPOJD010000013.1:0-131831 GCA_052033955.1 Candidatus Hydrogenedentota bacterium | reverse complement strand
ACCGCTCCCCAGCCATCTTGCGACCTCCCTTGACCTTCTTGGTCCGGTAAGATCGCAAATGTCTTGACGATATGTCCTCCGGTAAGATTTTAGATGGCGCGATTCGCGACGTTGACATCAGCCGGCGAAACGCGCAGAATAGTCTGCGGCTAACCCTGATTAGTGGGCAACACTGAGGGGTTTGCGGGGCGGGGGAGCGCCCGGAAATGGAACCCGAGGGCATTTTGTTGTCTTTGGGTGCGATATGAATGCGGTGGTGTGTGCAGACATTTGTGAGGGGACGACAGGTTGCAGGTAGGACAGTGAATACGATCAACTATTGGGAAAAGGCGGACGCTGGCTACAATCCATTCGAGTTGCCGCAGGGTATCACCAAACGTCTGCATGAATTCTTGCGAAAGCAGGGGCGCGGAAACGAGCGCGTCAAGTACCTGTGGATGTACGTGAGCGACAGCGGTGTGTCGGTCTCCGCAGGCGAGCCGGATCGTGTCTTGGGCCTGGAGGAGTGGCTCAACGTCATCGACGAGGCGGCCTCGCTGGGGGCCGAATGGGTCGTTATCTGCGTAGGGGCGAAGCTGTCCGGCCATCCCGAGGTGTGGCAGATCGCAGAATGGGCCCAGAACGGCCACAACATGTTTGTCGGGGTCCACGTTGCCGACACCGAACTGTCGGATGATGATCTGAAGGCGATCCAGAATCTTGAAGCGGAAAAGACCCACCTGCTGGTTTCCGGTCAGGCCTTCGATGCGCTGAAACACCTCGAGGATGAAGGGATTTCGGTGGCGATCGCCGATATGACCGCCGACGACCACACGCCGCCGTGCGATTACCCGGAGAGCATGGTCTGCGTGGGCCCGAGGGGCCATCTGTATACGTGCGGACTGGTGCTTGGGAATGAAAAATTCTGTCTGGGCAGTGTGCTGGAGCGCGATCTGAAGCGCGTTGTAGACGATGAGAGCCTGCCGCACGTCGTTCCGAGGAGTGTATGCTGGCAGGAGCACGGCTGCGATGCGTGTCCGCCCTTCATGGTGGAACGGCTGCTCAGCAAGCAACGCGAACGTGCACGCGACAAGGAGCAGGCTTAGGCCGTTTTCAATTGAACTGTAGCCGTTTCTGGCCGCAGACTGCGAGGATTCGCGCCAGAAACGCGGCTATGGAATCATTGAAAACGCTGTAGTCCGGCTCCCAAGCCGATCGCCCGCGGCAGCTTATACGGAAGCTGCCGCTTTTCTTTGCACGGGTAGATCGCCGATTCCGTGACAACGTAGTCCATGAGGACGTCATGCAGTTCGTGCGGACACGCGGGCAGCACCTGGAAGTCGAAGGCAAGGCCGATCTTCGGACCCGGGTGAAACGCAAGAAAGCGATCATAGTAGCCGCCGCCGAAACCGATCCGGTCGCCCATCGCGGTGAAGGCCAGACCCGGCACGAGCACGACGGCATGCGGCGACGGTGAGACCTCGCGCATGAATTCGGGGCGGGGTTCAGGCACACCGTAGGCGTTGGGCGTCAGTTCATCGACGTCATGGACTTCAGACCAGCGCAGTTGGCGGCCTTTTGCCATCACCGGCACCAGGAACGAACGCGACCCGGCATGTCCGGCAATGAAGGGCTTCGTGTCCAGTTCGTTGTCCAGCGCGGCGACATACGTCAGCACCGTGCGCGCGTTCCGGAAGACGTCGAGGCCTTCGAGCCGCCGCCGGGCCGCCAAGCTGCGCTCCGCCACTTCGCCGACAGTCAGTAGACTGCGTTCATGCAGCATACGCCGGCGCAACTCGGCCTTCTCGGCGCGAACGTGTTGTTGCAGGGGGTCCATGTCATCACCGCGTCGTTAGTCTTCAGGAAACGCGAGTGTAGCACAGGCCCGCGTTCAGGTGCGAAGGCGTGAACACGGCGCATCGCGGCGACCACAACCGCGCCGCCGGCAGTCGCTTCAAAAGGCTGCAACGTCTCACGAAAAAATGTTACGATTCCGTCCATGGCTAGCTGTCTGCAACTCAGAAATTTGAGCAAGTGCTATGGCGACACCGTTGCCGTGAGCGGCCTCTCCCTGGACATCGAACAGGGCGAGGTGTTCGGCCTGCTTGGCCCGAATGGCGCCGGCAAGAGCACGACGCTTTACATGTTGACGGGGTTGGTCCGCCCAACGTCGGGCACGGTGACCTTCTTTGGAAAGGACATCCGCAAGCATTACCTGGACGTGGCCCGGCGGATGGGGGTGGCGGTCGAGCGCCCCGCCTTCTACGACTACCTCTCGGTTCGGAGAAACCTGCTGCTGATGGCCCAGCTCGCCGGGCGCGATGTGACGGTGGACCGCATCCTCGACATGGTCGGGATGCTCCACGCCGGTTCGCGCAAGGCGGGCAGTCTCTCGCACGGCATGCGCCAGCGCCTCGGACTCGCCCAGGCGCTGTTGACCGAGCCCGAGGTGCTGATCCTGGACGAGCCAACCAACGGCCTCGACGTCGAGGCCACGCAGGACGTGCTCAAACTGTTGCGGCGTCTGGCCGATGAGGCCAATGTCACCATTGTCCTGTCGAGTCACATGATGCACGAGGTCGAGGTACTCTGCGACCGCGTCGCTGTCCTCAACCAGGGCCGGCTCGTCGCCTGCGAACGCACGGACGCGCTGCTCAGCTACGACCTGAGCCAGGTTGAAGTGCTGGTGGATGCCCACGAGGCTGCCGCGAAGAAGCTCAGCGAGCAGCCGTGGGTCGACTCCGTCACGATCGTGCCGGGACGTCTGCAAGTGCGGCTCGCGGACAGCAATGTGCATCAACTGAACACGTTCCTGATCAGCGCGGGCTTCCGGATCAGCGGCGTCATGCCGCGCCGCCGCACGCTCAAGGACTATTTTCTCAAGGTGCTCAGCAATGATTGAACGGCTCTGGACGGTGTACCTGTTTGAGCTGCTGAAGGCCTTTCGCCTGAAGAGCACCTACGCCGGTCCCTTCCTGGTGTTGGCCACGGTACTGCTGACGCCGTTGCATCACGCAATCGGACGCGACGGCGCGAGTGACTACGATTTCATTGCGACCGCCACACAGACGGCGGTGAACCTGGTGGGCGTGTATCTCGTGCTGATCTATTCGTCAACCCTCGTCGCGACGGAAATCAGCCGGGGCACGGTCAGAATGATCCTCGTCCGGCCCGTGTTCCGGCGCGATTTCTATCTCGCCAAACTGTTCCTGGGAATGACCTACGCCGTGTTGCTCAGCGCCGTCGCGGCGGGTGCAAGCTGGGCCATGGCAGGCCTGCTGGGGGATCTGTCCGGCGTGCGCTACGGCGGGGAGATCATCTACACCAGCACCACGCTGACGGGCACCTATCTCGGCGTGCTGGGGCTGGGGCTGCTCGCCCAGTTTGGCGCGGTTGCCTTCGGGGTGATGATCTCCGCGGTGGCACGCTCGGCGGCGGCCGCGGTGGGCGCGACGATTGGACTGTGGCTGGTGATCAATCTGGTCAAGCATCCTCTCGGCATCGCGCCGCTGCTTTTCAGCACCTACGTCGAGGAGCCTTGGACGGTTTTCTCGCACCGCGCGCTCGCGCTCGATGCGGCTTGGACGCCGATGGTGTTCTACGCCGTGGGGAGCTGTCTGGTCGCGATTGTCGCGTTCTCCGCGGTGGGGATGGCCTTGCTGTCGCGCAGGAATCTCCACGCATGACCGTGGCCCTGATGCTGCTCCTGGGCGCGGCGGCCTTTCTGGAGCAACCGCTGGACGGTGTGCGCGCCGGGGGCATCGATCCGCTCACGGGCACCGCGCACACCAACTTCCGTCAGGCTGATTTTGACGGCGATGGCCGGACCGATCTGCTGTTTCCGGCGGGGCCGGGAGAACCTGGACCGATCGTGGCCGTCTTTCAGACAGCGGGCGGCTTCGACCCGGCGCGCCGCGAGGCCGTGCCGCTGCCCCGGCAGCGGGTGGCGGTGGACATCTGGGGTGACACCGTCTACGGGAAGTGGCCGGGCCGTCTCCAGGCCTTTCAGTGGCGCGACGGGCGCTGGGAATCGGTTTTTGAACAGAAGATGGACTGGCCCGCGGGCGCCTTTGAGGAGGAATCGCTCGATTGGGCCGCGTTTTCGCCCGTCGTTCAGGGGGTTCTCGCGCGTTTCCTGCACGATCTCGACGGCGATGGCTCGCCCGAGATTTTGATCCCGGGACCCGCAGGCCTCCACGTCTATGTGCGGGGGAGCGAAGGATACCAGGCGGGCGCCCCGCTGGACGTGTATCCGTCGATGCGTCTCATGGATCTGCCGCGTCAGACCTTGTGGCCGCCGGACAACCGCCATATTGCCTTCCCCGCGCGCGAGATGTTCTGCCGGACCATGCTGCATGCCAATGTCCTGTCCGTCGTAACCGCAAGCGAGACGGGCGATGGCGTGCGCTATCAGGTCGCCCGCTACCCGCTGGTGGTGGCCGGGGCGGCCGTCATGATCGATGCCGAGGGGGTCCAGATCACCCGCACGCCGCCCTTCCCGGCCTTCATGCAGCCCTGTCGGCTCAATGCGGATGGCGACGTGGACTTTGCGGGGGGCACGTGGGAGTTTGCGCAGGCATCGGCCATCCCCATGCCGGTGCACACGACCAGCGTCACCACGACCGGGGGGAAGACCGTTGAGCACCGGCGCGCCGCGTTTTTCCGGCCCCACACCCTGTTTGTGGATGTGAACGGGGACGGGCGCCTGGATCTGGTGACCGAGGAAACGCAGTTGTATACCGGCGGGGCGCGCGAGATAATCAGTCGATTGTTGACTTCGCGTCAAATACAGCACACGGTGTCCGTGTTCGCCCAGGACGCCCACGGCGCCTTCGCCAAGCAGCCCCTGGTCCGGCGCACCTTCACCATCGATCTGCCCCAGCCGCCGTTCCGCAATGACCCCGTGTTCCAGGATTACCAGAACGCCCAACTCGTCAACTTTACCGGGGATTTCAACGGGGACGGCTTTCGGGACTTCGTCGTGCGGGAACGGCCGCAGACGCTGTCCATCTACCTGTCCCGGGGGCACGACCACGGCCGTCAGCCCGATGTGCGCCTCGATATCGGCGACTGGCAGTTCGGACTGGCCGACGTGGACGGCGACGGCCGCACGGACATCGTCTGCACGCGGCTCACTGGGCCCGAAGATCAGGCGCTGGTCCGTTCGCGGGTATTTCTCTACCGGGAGGACGGCCCATGAGCGGGGTGCTTGCCTTGGCGTTGTTTGCGGCCAGCCTCGACGTGGTGAGCGTGCCGGTCAGCGCGCCGGACGCGCATGTGTTCCTTGCGGCGACACAGGCGCGGCGGCCCGCGCGGGTGTGCGTGCTCGAGGGCAACCGCCTGAGTTTCTATGACTTGGATGACGCGGAGCAGGCAGCGACGGTCGTCATGGATCCGGCCGCAGGCCCGGTGGACGTAGCGGACCTGAGCGGAGACGGTCTGAGCGAGGTCGTCTGCATCGCCGGCGATCGCATCCTGCGGTACCCCATCCCGAAGAACGGGCTCGCGGCCCTGGCAGCGGCGGGCAAGGAGGTCTTCTCGCTGCGCACCCAGCTTTCGGCGTCTCGCGGCGCCTTCCCGTACGTTCTCGTGGTCCCGTGGGAGGGTGCGCCCGCGCTGGGACTGCCTACGGAGGCTGCCTTCGAGATTCGGCGGCTTGACGGGACCCTTGCGGAGGCATTTCCGTTGGGTGATGATGCCCCGCAGCGGGTGACCTATGGACGGCCGTTCAGTTACTGGGTTTCATCGCCACCGCAGGCGGGCGCCCAAGCTTGGCTCGACCTGACGATCAACCGCATATCGAGCTATGAGCCGGTCATACCGGCGGACGTGCTGCCGGTTGTGCCGCCCCGGCGCGCCGCGCGCAGCCGAGGAGTGGTCCGCGCGGGCGACGGCCAGGAGAACCACAGCCGGTGGCTTTGGTTTCCTGTTCGGAAGGCGGATGAGCGCCGGGTATTTTTCGCCTTGGCTCCGCCGCACTACAGCGACACCCTGGTGGTGGTGCAGAAAGATTCCGCGGACGCCGTGTCGGCGGAGCGTCCGAGGACCACGCCCGCCTTGCGGTATCCGGGGGTCATCCTGCCGCCGGACGACGCGCTGCCCGACCTCAACGGTGACGGGTTCACCGATATCCTGCTCTGGAGCACACCCGAGCCGGGCGTATCCGTGGATGCGCTGACGCGGGCCGTGCTGGGCCGCACCTGGCCGCTGCGGGTGACCGCGCACCTCTTTGACCCGGAACGGCAACGCTACGAGGCACAGCCGAAGCGGGTTCTCGAGTGCCGGGTCCCGGTAGGGTGGTTCATCCACAGTCAGGAACAGATGCCGCTGCGCCATGTGGTGCTGGCGGATTTCAATGGTGACGGCCGCACGGATATTGGCGCGAGCGATGACGAAAAGCGCTACACGGTATGGCTGAGTGGCGAGGGGGACGGCGCGGTGCTGTCGAGTGTGTTCGCGGATCCCGTCGAGTCGGTCGTGTTTGCCGAGGATGTCCGTGAGAACGGCCGGACGGTGATCGGTCTGCGGACGCAGCGGGCCGTTCACGTCCTCCAGGTCATGTCCGAGTAGCGCCGCGTCAGGACCCCTGTTTGAGTTCCTCGCGCACCTTCATCTTCGCCTTGATGAGCTGCGGATGATTGAGATTGAGAAGACGCCCGAACTTGTGCGCCAGGTAATCCTCGTGGGCGTCGAGCAGGCCGTCCACATAGATCACGCGCCACACCTCTTCCATGATCCGCTCTTTCTCGGTGAAGCTGCAATGCTCGTTGATCTGGCGGGTGAACACGAAATGGTCGACGCTGTTGGTGCGCAGTTCCTCGGCGGCCTGCATCAGGTCGAGGGCCTCCTGTTCCGAGAGGGCGAACCGCTGGCGAAGGGTCTGGAGGATGTGCGCGCGCTCCTGGGAGCTGAACTCGTCGTCAGCCGAGGCCGCTTCCAGCAGCAGCACGCAGGTGGCCGTCCGGACGCGCGCCTCGCGGTCGGGGGAAAGGCCCGGTTCCTGGGCGAACATCTCGATGATTCGTCGCAACATGGCGTTTCCTTTTGTTGGCGCCCAAACAGCATAGCGACGGACCGGCCGCGAGGCAACCTCGGGGAGCGCGCCACAGGGAGGCGGCGGAGGGCGGGGAATTGGGTGCCGGTCCTGCGGCGGCGAAACGCGCTGCGGCAGCCGTCGCGCTTTGTTATAATCATGTTCCGTCAGAAACCAAAGGAGGTTGTGTGAACGGCGTTAAACGAAAGGTCCATTTCGTGGGAGTCGGCGGCATCGGCATGAGCGGCCTTGCCGAGATCCTGCTGAATCTGGGGTATGAAGTGTCCGGGTCCGACCTGAAAAGCTCGGACATCACGGACCGGCTGGCGCTGTTCGGCCTTGAGTTCCACGAAGGCCATTGTGCGGAACATCTGGGAAATGCGGGCATCGTCGTGGTGTCCGCTGCCGTGGCCGAAGACAATGTCGAGGTGGCCGCCGCGCGGCGCAGCGGCATCCCGGTTATTCACCGGAGCGATCTGCTGGCCGACCTGATGCGGCTCAAGCCCAACGCTGTCGTGGTGGGCGGCACGCACGGAAAGACGACGACCACCAGCATGATCACGTCCGTTCTCGACTTGGCCAACATCGGCGCGACAAGCATCGTGGGCGGCATTCTGCACCGGAGCGGCACGAACGCGCGCTGGGGGACGGGGGAGTTTCTCGTGGCCGAGGCCGACGAGCATGACGGGTCCTTTCTGCGCCTGCATCCGACGATCAGCGTGGTGACGAACATTGACGCGGAACATCTCGAGTATTACGGCACCGTGGACCGCCTCAAACGGGCCTTCACCGAGTTCTGCAATGCCGTGCCGTTCTATGGCTACTCGATCTTGTGTGGCGACGATCCGAACACGCGGTCGATTCTGCCCCAGGTCGAGAGCATCAGCCTGACCTACGGACTCGACGAGGACGTCAGCCTGCGCGGCGTGAATGTGCGTCTGGCGGCCCCGGCTCCCGGGCGGTCCAAGGCAGCGCAGTTGAGCGAACTGTGCACGGAGTTCGACGTGATCAGCCAGGACGATCGGCTGGGCGTGACGGGGCTCCTGGGAAAGGTACGCATCAACGCCCTCGGGCTGCACAACGTGCGCAATGCGCTCGCGGCATGCGCGGTCGGGTTGTGCCTGGGGATGCGCTTTGGACTCATCGCCGAAGGCCTCCGGCTTTTCGATGGCGTCCGGCGGCGCCTGCAGGTGTGCGGCGAGGCCAGGGGCGTCGTGGTGGTGGAGGACTATGCCCACCACCCGACGGAGATCGAGAAGACGCTCGATGCCGTGCAATGGGTCGAGGCGTCGCGGGTGATATGCGTGTTTCAGCCGCATCTGTACAGCCGCACGAAGTTTTTCTACAATGATTTCGCCCGTGTGCTGAGCCGGGCTGACCGCACGATTGTGACGGCCATTTATCCCTCGCGTGAAGCGCCGATGCCGGGTGTCGACGCGGGGATCATCGTGGACGCCGCCCGGGCGGACGGGGGGGCACATGTCGAGTTGGTGAACGACATGCACGATGTGCCGGCGTTGCTTGCGCCGGATCTGCGTCCGGGCGACGTGGTTCTGATACTGGGTGCGGGCAATATCAACCGCATTGGCGCCGAACTGCTCGATGAGCTGCGGAAGGCGTGATGGCGCGTCGCGAACAACAGAATCCGCCCGCGGGGGGGTGCTGGAGAAAGGTGCGTACGCTGTTTCAGCTCGCGCTGTTTGTGGCCGTGGTCGGCGGGGGCAGCTTTGCCGTGTACCGGCACCTGCTGGTCAGTCCCGAGTACCACGTGCGGCAGGTGCTGGTCGAGGGCGCGCAGCGGCTGACGCCTGAGGCGATTGTTGCCGCATCGGGGATCTCGGTCGGGGACAACGTGATGTTCACCAAGACAGACGCGGTGGCGCAGCGGATCGAGGACTTGCCATTGATCAAGCGCGCCCGGGTGTCACGCAAGTTTCCGGATGAGATCCTCGTGCAGGTGGAAGAGCGCCAGCCCGTGGCCACGCTGTTGAATGGCAACCGCGCCTTTGAGGTGGACGGCGAGTCGTATGTGATACGCGAGACGGCGCTTGGGGAGCCGTTGCTGCAACCCTTGATCACCGAAGTGCCGGACTTGGGCGTTGTGGAGGTGGGGCAGCAGTTGGACGCGCCGGCCCTTGCCGAGGCGCTGACGCTGTGGCGTGTGTTCGAGGGTTCGGTGCTGGGTCGCGAACTGACCCTTTCGGAGATTGCCGCACTCGACGCCAAGGACCTGCGGATGTATTTCCAGGGGCTGCCGTACGAAGTGCGCTGGGGTCGCGGCAATTACGAGGAACAGTTCGCCCGCCTGGATGTCCTCTGGAAACACTTGGGCAAAGCCCCGCCCTGCACGGAATACCTCGACCTGCGTTTTGAGCCCGACATCGTCTGCAAATAAACGAGAACGGCGCGGACATGTGCCCGCGCCGTTCACCAAGGCGGGTTCTCAGCTAACCTCGTTCCCATCGTCCTTGCGGAACAAGGCAATGATCTGCGGGGGCACCCCCAGCAAGATGCCAAGAATGACATCCTTCAGCTCGATCTGGGTGCCTTGGGCTTTTACAGGCCGCCGTGTGCTGATCAGTGCAAGGTGTCTCATCGTTCTTCCCTCTCCATGCATTGGCCAAGGTTTCGCCGCGACGGTA
This sequence comes from Candidatus Hydrogenedentota bacterium, assembly GCA_052033955.1. Classification (GTDB taxonomy): domain Bacteria; phylum Hydrogenedentota; class Hydrogenedentia; order Hydrogenedentales; family SLHB01; genus JBPOJD01. The sequence goes on along the minus strand of JBPOJD010000013.1, from coordinate 122,177 downwards.
CGGCAACCGGCGCGAACACCGCTGCAAGATGACCATCGCCCCCATGGATAACCCTCTCGGGGGCAATGCATGCTACACCTCATCCATCATAGCACCCGGGGTGGAGATGCCCAAAAAAGACGCTTTTTCGGCAGTCGGGGGGCAGGCCGGTGCGGAACACAAGGTGTGATTGATGCGATCAGGCGGACGGCGGCAGGGCGGCATGGTTCTCGTCGCGGATCGCGCACGCATCGCGGTGGGCGCAATGGCCGCAGCCCTTGCCGGTGTCGCCGATCATGTCGCAGTCGGGGGGGAGCTGTCCGGATCGCCGTGCCCAGTGCATGACGGCTACCCAGAGGGCGAAGACGCCAAAGATGACGGCAATGGCGAAAAAAGCCTGCGCCATGGCATCAACCCCCGAGGCCGGCGAATCCCATGAAGGCCAGGGAGAGGATGCCCGCGAGCATGAGCGTGAGTGCGGCGCCCTTGACGACATTGGGCACGTTCGCGAGTTCGAGGTTTTCACGCAGGCCGGCCATGATGGCGAGGGCCAGCGTGAACCCGCCGCCCGCGCCGATGGCGTAGACGAGCGACTGCGCGAGATTGTATTCCTTCTGCGTCTGGAAGAGGGCGAGACCCAGGATGGCGCAGTTGGTCGTGATCAGCGGCAGGAAGATGCCCAGCGCCTTGAAAAGGGCCGGGCTAAAGCGCTTGATGAACATCTCGACGAGCTGCACCGCGGAGGCAATGACCGCGATGTAGCAGATGAGCCGCAGATAGGGCGCGTTGATGGCCGGATGGGTCAGGAGCGCGTTGATGCCATAGGCGCACATCGAGCTGACGAGCAAGACGAATGTCACGGCCAGGCCCATCCGCACGGCCGTCTGCAGCTTACCGGAAACGCCCAGGAAGGGGCAGATGCCCAGGAACAGGCTCAGGACAAAGTTGTTGATGATGAGCGCGTTCAGAAAGATGTAGGTCAGGGATCCGGGTTCCATCTGATGCTCCTATGCTTCGGCCGCAGTGGCGAGATCGCGTTCTTTTTTGCGTTCCCGAAGCCAGTTGAAAACGAGCAGCCATGCGCCCAGCACGAAGAATCCGCCCGGGGGCAGGATCATCACGGCCCAAGGCTCGAAGTGGTCACCGAAAAGCTGAATGGCAAAGGGGGTGCCGGCGAAGAGCGTACCGGCTCCCAGCGCTTCGCGGACGACGCCCAGACAGAGCAGCGCGAAGGTGAAGCCCACGCCCATGCCCGCAGCATCCAGTACCGACTTGCGCAGGGTGTTCTTGGAGGCGAAACCTTCCGCGCGGCCGAGAATGATGCAGTTGACCACGATGAGCTGGATGAAGGCGCCGAGGCTGGCGTACAGTTCCAGGCTGATGGCCTGGATGCCGTAGTCCACCATTGTCACGAAGGTAGCGATCACGATGATGTACGTGGCGATGCGGACCTGCTTGGGAATGAAGTTGCGCAACAGCGAAATGAGCAGGCTCGACATGATCAGCACGAAGGTGGATGCCAGGCCCATGGCCACGCAGTTGATGACGGTGTTGGTCACGGCCAGCGTGGGGCACATGCCCAGCAGCATCACGAACACCGGGTTGTCCCGCCAGATACCGGCCAGGAAGGTCTCCGCGTCGGAAGGGACATGCGTGCGGGATGATGAAGCCATCAGTTCTTCCCCTTCAATGTGTCGGCCTCGCGGTAGAGGAGCGGGAGCATCTTGTCCGTACTTTGCCGGATCATGAGACCCACGGCGTTGGACGAGATGGTCGCGCCCGAGATTGCGTCGACCTCCCACGGATTCGTCTTTGTTCCGGCCTTCACGGTCTCGATGGGATGGAGCAGCGCGTCCCGGGCGTCATTCAAGGGCACGGCCATGTCCTGGAAATTGCCCAGAAACGGCATCTTGCCGATGCGGTCGCCGAGGCCGGGGGTCTCCTTGCTCTCGAGTACCTTGAATCCGGTCAGCACCTGGGCTGCGGGGTCGTACCCGTACAGCACGCGGATGATATCGCCGTAGCCGAGGCCGCTGGCCTCGATCGCCACCCCGGTGAGGGCGCCCTGGGCGTCGTAGCCGGCGTAGACTTTGGGATTGCCCGTGCCCGCGCCCGACAACGGCGCCAGCGTGCCGTCAGGCAGCACCTCGAAGGCCGCCTGTTCGGTGGTCGTCGTGGGGAGGACCTCGAAGACAGCCCCGCGCAGCTGTTCGGCCTTGTTGCGCTCGATGATGTCAAAGGTGGCCTGGTAGGTCGCTGCCAGGAGCAGTCCGGAAATCGTGGCGATGCCCGCGAGGGCGCGCAGCATCTTGACCACGCCGGGACCATGCTGCACGGCGGGGGACGCAACGGGTGTGGTGGCTACCGTGCTCATGTTGTGCTGGACCTCTTTCTTCTGCTCGTGCCGTACACGCGGGGCTGGGTGTAGTTGTCGATGATGGACGACACGCTGTTGCCGAGCAGGATGGCGTACATGACGCCCTCCGGCAATCCGCCCTTGAGCCGGATAATCACGGTGAGAAAGCCCATCAGGCCCCCGTAGATCCAGACGCCCAGCGGCGTCACCGGCGAGGCGACCATGTCCGAGGCCATGAAGACCGCCCCGAGCATCAGGCCGCCGGAAAACAGCATGAACATCGGAGTGGGGTAGACCTCGGGGTTGCTCCAATAGAACAGGCCGCTGAAAATGCCGACGCTGAGCAGCATGGCCGCCGGGATGCGCCAGTCCATCATGCGCCGGAACACGAGATAGGCCCCACACACCAGGATGACGAGGGCACTCGTCTCGCCCAGCGACCCGGCAGTCGTGCCGACAAAGAGCTGCGCCGGGTCCGCGAACACGCGCTCGAATTTCATGAGCGACAGCGGCGTTGCGCCCGAGAAGCCGTCTACCGCGCGATCGGCGATCCACGTCTTCATGGCGTCATAGGGCGGTGTCATGAAGGGGAAGGTCAATGTTGTCGGGATGAACGCGGCGAAGCGTCCCTCCGCGCCCGCGGGCGCCCACGTGGTGATGGCCAGCGGAAACGAGGCCTGGAGAAAGGCGCGGCCGACGAGCGCCGGGTTGAACGGGTTGTAGCCGAGACCGCCGAAGATGGCCTTGCCCAGGCCAATGGAGACCACGCCGCCCACGAAGGCCATCCACAGCGGGAAGCCGGGCGGGAGTGTGAGGCCCAGCAACAGACCGGTGATCGTCGCGCTCCAGTCGTTGACGGTGGATGCGCGGCCGGCCATCCGGCAGACGAGATGCTCGGCGAGGACGCAGGTGACGGTGGTCGTGAACAGGAGGGCCAGCGCGCTCAGGCCAAACGACCAGACCGCGAAGCAGCATACCGGCAGCAGCGCGTACACGACATTGGCCATGATGGTATCGACGCTGCGCTCGCGCTTGACGTGCGGGCTGGTCCGGATCTCGATCGGCTGCGTCTCGACGGTCACTTCGCGGCGTTCCTTTCTCGTTCCTGGCGCTCCCGGTTCATGGCCTTGGCGATACGGAAGTATTGCACGAGCGGGATGTTGGACGGGCAGACATAGGTGCATGAACCGCATTCGAAGCAGTCGTTGAGATGGAAATGCTGGGCCATGTCGGCGTAGCGGCTGTTTTGGGCGAGAATGCCGAGACGGCTCGGATTCAGGTAGAGCGGACACGCCTGCACGCAGGCCCCGCAACGGATGCAGGGGTAAACCTTGTCCGGACGCCGGCGCACTTCCTCTTCGGTGAGGACCAGAATGCCGGTAACACCCTTCGTGATCGGCACGTCGAGCGACGCGATGGACGCGCCCATCATGGGCCCGCCGAGAATGACTTGTTTGGCGGACCCGGTGAAGCCGATTTGTTCGAGGACGAAACGCAGCGACGCGCCGAGAGGCATCAGGTAGTTGCCGGGGCGCTGCACGCCGGGGCCGGTAATGGTCACGACGCGCTCGATGAGACCTTGACTGTGTGGAAGCAGTTCGCCGATTTGCGCCAAGGTGGCGACATTGAAACAGGCCACGCCCACGTCACTCGGGAGGCCGCCGCTGGGCACCTCGCGGTGAACGAGCACCTTGCTCAACATCTTCTCGGCGCCTTGGGGATACTTCGTGCGCAGGGAGACCACACGGACGGGAAGGCCCGCCGGGATCGCCCGGGACAGCGCCTCGATGGCATCGGGTTTGTTGGTCTCGACGCCGATCAGCGCCACCTTGGCGCCGGTGGCGCGGAGGGCGACGCGGATGCCGTCGAAAATGTACGCGGTCTGTTCGAGCATGACGCGGTGGTCGGTCGTCAGGTACGGTTCGCACTCGCAGCCATTGATGATGACCGTGTCGATGGTCTTGCCTTCGGGCACGGCGAGTTTGACGTGCGTGGGGAAGGCGGCGCCGCCGAGGCCGACCACGCCCGTCGACTGCACGGCCTTGACGAGTTCCGCGGGGGAAAGCTGGTCAATGTCGCGGGGCGCGCCGTACAGCACGGCCTGGCTGGAGCCGGGGTAAAGCTTGATGCAGATGCTGGGGACCATCTGGCCGCGGGCGTCTTGCGCGAGGCCGATACGCGAGACCACGCCTGTGGCCGGGGCATGCATGGGCACGGAGACGAAACCGCCGGGCTCGGCGATGGGCTCGCCGCGGACAACCTCCTGCCCCACGCGGACGACCGGTTTGGCGGGCGCGCCGATATGCTGGGACAGCGGTATGATCATCTCGTTCGGGAACGGAAGACGGCGGACGGCGAGGGCCTCCGTGGCCTCCTTGTGCTCAGGCGGGTGCACCCCGTGCGGAAAGGTGCGAGACGACCGGGCCAGTACTGTATCCATGCGCGGCATGCCCTTTTTTAGAGCCCCCGGAGGCGCGAGCCTCCGGGGGCTGTCACAACAACACACTGGCAGGGAGGCGCTACTCGTTGAACTTCGCGGCGCGCTTTACCAGCTTGTCCATACCCTTCTCGCTCATCGCCGCTGAGCCCGGATGTCCGGGGTGAATCGCCCGGGACGGGCAACGCTCGGCGGCCTTCACGAGATCCTTGAACGAACCGGCGTTCGGGTCAACCAGTTCGGCCTGTTTCTTGTCGTTGTACTTGAACATGTTGCCGTTGATGGCGACACATTCGCCGCAGGCGGTGCACTCGACGGTCTCCATCCAGGGGGCGACGTAGCCGTCCGCGCCGCCAGTCTTGGCGGCACCGTTGCCGCTCGCGGCAGGCGCTGCCTGCGCGGGTGCTGCCTGTGCCGTGACCACCGGCGCCGCCGAAGCGGCCGGGGCCGCCAGCGCGGCCAGATTGCCGCCCTGCGCGAGCTGCGCGAGGCCGCTGGCGATGTTCTGGATCACTTCTTGGCGGGCCTGGGTCGCGATTGCGGCCGTGTCCACGGTCTGCTGGCCGGCGCCCGCCAAGGCGCGCAGCATCGTCCAGAAGTCGCGGCGCTCCTCGCAGGACTGGATAATCGGCAGCGCGACGACCAGGCGCCCGAGATGGTTCTTCTTGTCCAGCGTCCAGACGAACGGGAACTTGCCTTCACGATCCTCGGGCGCGAGTTCCAGGAACTCGGAAACCGGGATCATGTCGTCGTTCCACGTCTCCTGCGGCGCCTTCTTGAAGTGCTTGCGGAACCGGCCTTCGGTCACCGCGAAGTCGGCGAAGGTCATCGGCAGCTCGAGCATCTGCTCCTTGCCGGAGTCATCCACGTAGCGCAGGGTGTAGGACACCCAGTCCTTCTCGATGTCCGTGTTGACTTCGAGATTGAAGCACTCCTGCGGCGTCTTGCCCAGGTCGGGGTTGTAGGTGAACAGCGGGTAGGCCCGCGATTCGACCGCCAGCCGCGCCTGTTCCTTGGCGACGTCGTCGGGGATGCCGTGTTCGGGCATGCACGGCGCGTACACGTTGAACAGCGCCGGGCGCCGCGCCATCAGACCCTCGATGAAGCCCTCGATGAGGTGCGAGGTGTGCGAGATGGAGCTTTGCAGCACGTAGGTCGACCGGTGCGCCATGCCGAGCAGGGCGATTTCCTTGCGGATTTCTTCCTTGCCCTTCTGGGCCTTGCCGAACTGGGCCATGTCCGAGATCTGGCCGATGAAGCCCGAGGTGCAGGCCTGACCGCCGGTGTTCGAGTACACCTGCGTGTCGAGCACCATGACCTTGACCGGCTTGCCGGACATCAACAGACGCGACAGGTTCTGGAAGCCGATGTCGTACATGGCCCCGTCACCACCAACCGCCACCACCGGCGGGCACAACAGCCACTCTTCGTCCGTGAACTGACGCCAATTGAAGTACCGGAAGAACTCGTCGTGCTTCCTGGCGTCGTATTTCCCCTCGAGTTCAAGCTCGGCCTGGCGGATGGCGCGGAAGCCTTCGGCCATCTTCGACATGTGGCCTTCGAACAGCCCCATGGCCACGCTCGTGGAATCCTGGAACAGGTGGTTCGTCCACGGGAACGGGTACGGGTTGTACGGATACGTCGATCCCCACACCGACGAGCAGCCCGTCGAGTTCACCATGCCCATTTTGGACCGGCCGCCGTGCGTGACGCCCGTGACATACTGCCAGCGCAGGTGCTTGAGCTTCGCCAGCATCTGGGTGGCGCGCTTGAGCCAGTCGCTGTCAAGCGACTTGCTCAGCTTCTGCTTGTCCAGCTCGCCGGTGAGGTTCGAGAGCGTCAGCTCCTTGTCTTTCAGGTTATTGAGGGCCGCGCTGATGGCGTCGGCATCGCTGACGTCCATCGCCTCGGCCAGCTTCAGGCGCATGTGTTTTTCCATGCGGGCGATGAGGTCGTCAAGGTACTCGATGTGCTTCTGGACGCGCGGCTGCATGGACGCCTCGACCGTCGCGCAGAAGAGGCGCATGATGGTCTTCTCGCCGCAGCCCAGGCACGCGCCGTCGCCGCCCATCAGGGCCATGTACGAGTTGCGGTCGAGGAGCATGTGCTCCAGCGTCCCGATGCGCTCGTCCAGGCTTTCGATGTTCATGAAGTCGCGGTTGGTGTTGGGCAGTTCGAGCCAGTACTCCCAGTTCTTGCGCAGTTTCTGGGTCGACTCGGTGGTCTGCGTCTCGACCTTGAGCGCGTTGTCGGGGCACACGCGCACGCATTCCATACAGGCTTTGCAGCCGTAGGGATTGAGCGTGATGGACAGCAGGCCGCCGCTGCCCTTGGCCTTCTTCTCGCGCACGGAGTAGAACGGCTTGGAGACAGCAAACTTGAACTCGTTGATCTCGCGCTCGAACAGCGCGAACTCGCTCTTGAGCTCGGCAGCCTGCTCGTCGCCGGCCTTGCTCTCTTCGAGCGTCTTCTTGATGGCGCGCGAGATGTTCTCGGCAACACTGTCGCTCTCGGTACCGGCGTCGATGAAGGCGCGCAGGTGCGTTTCGAGCGGGCGAACCGCCTTGCGCAGGTGCTTGACGGTTTGTCCCTGGGCTTCGAGGCGCTTGATGGTCGTCTCGAAGACCTCCTGGAAGGTGTTGACGAGCGCCGGGAGAGCGGTGTCCGGGCAGATGGTCCAGCAGTTGCCGCAGGCCGTGCACTTATCGGGATCCCAGACGGGATGCTGGAAGCGGATCTGCGTCATATCGCGGAACACGCCGGTCGCGGCCGGGATCAGGCTCATGCCGATGAACGGGTCGGTCAGGTTGTCGTTGCCCTTGCCCGTGAGGTAGAAGTTGCCGGTCTGCTCCCAGAACCGGTGGATATCGGTCGACGGGGCGCTGCTGGCGGGCATGCGCTTGAGCATGATGGGCACGTCCGCTTCCTTGCGGGCCACTTCGGCCTTGCCGGCGGTCACGGTCTTGTCGGTGATCTCGGCGATTTCGTCGAAACCGCGGCGCACGACGCGCAGGTTGTCTTCGACGACGCGGCGGCCCTTGCTGCCGAACTTGTGCTCGAGCTGTTCTTCAATGGCCTTAAACAGCTTCTCTTCGGTCAGGTTCGCCTTCTGGATGATGCCCGACGCGGCGAAGAAGGCGCCCTGGAACGCAATGCCCTGCATGCGGAACTGGAGTTCCAGGTCCGTGGCCTCTTCGCGCGCAATCTTGAAGGCATCCAGGAAGAAGACCTTGATGTCGTTGTCGATGATGATCTTCTGGTAGACCGCGGGGATCGCGTTCCAGGTGGCCTGCGCGTCCTTGTCGCTCTGGATAATGAACACGCCGCCTTTCTTCAGACCGGCCAGCGCGTTCGAGTGGCTGAGCACGTTGGGATCCGGCGACAGCACGCAGTCCACATAGAAGTACTCGCAGTTGATGCGAATGGGCTCCGGCGCGGCCGACAGATAGTAGGTGGTCGGCTGGCCCTTCTTCTCGGAACCGTACTTCGGGTTGGCCTTGATGTGGTACCCGAGGAGGTCGAAGAGGGTCATCGCCAGGTTCTTGCCCGTGGTGATCGCGCCCCAGCCGCCGATCGAGTGCAGGCGGACCGTGATGCTGCCGTCGGGCATGAGATTGGGGTTCTCGCTGCCGCGCAGGGCCAGTTCCTTGACGTGCGGATAGCCCTCGATGATCGCCTGCTGATGGATTTCCTGCTTGGGCGTGTAGGCCTTCTCGCGCACGAAATCGATCGACAGGTAGTAGAACTTCTTCTGCTTGCCGTTGGGCAGCATGTTCTCGATGGCGGCAATCACGCCTTCGGGCTGAAGGTCGCGGCTGCCCAGGCCAAACGCGCCCGAGTACAGGGCCGGCGCGTTGTCGGCCGTATAGGTCTCATGCTGCGGATAGGGCAGCGCGCCCTTTCCGGCGCGGCCATTTTCGAGGCATTTGGAGACCGCTGCGCGGACCTCGCGGATGAGCGGCAGGTCTTCGGCGAGCGGCTGGTCGGTGCGCTCGAGCACGGCCACGCCCTTGCGGCCCTTGAGGACCTTCGTGAGCAGGTCGCTCGGGAAGGGGCGGAACATGGTCATGTTGACCACGCCGATCTTGATGCCGCGGGTCGCGCGCAGGTAATCCGTCACTGCCTCGGCGGTGCCGATGAGGCTGCCCTGGCCCACGATGACGTACTCGGCGTCTTCCATCTTGTAGGTGGCGATGCGATTGTAGCGGCGGCCGGTGAGCTGGTAGAACTCCTCGAAGCACTGGTCGGCGATACCGGCGATATGATCGAAGAAGTACGGACGCTGAGCGGCCACGCTCTGCATGTACGAATCCTGGTTCTGCACGATACCGGCCATCACCGGATTGTCCACCGTCCACAGCTCGGGGATCCGGCGGCGCGTCGGGCCGTAGATCATCCGCTGGGCGGCGGTGGGCGTGTCGATGATGTCGTCCGGACGACCGAGATACTCAGCGATCAGCGCGCGCTCGGCCAACATGAGCGACTCGATAAGGTGGGTCGTGAGGAAACCGTCCTGCGCGACGATTGCAGGGGTGAGCGCCAGCTCGGCAATCTTGTGCGCGATGATGTTGAGGTCGCTCGCTTCCTGGGCGCTCTTGCCGAACACCTGGAAGAAACCGGCGTCGTCTACGCAGTGGTAATCGTCGTGGCCGGCGTGCACGTTCAGGGTGGACTTTGTCATGGCGCGGCAACCCATGTTGAGCACATAGGTCAGGCGCTTGCCGACGGCGGCGTACAGCGATTCGTGCATGTACGCGATGCCCTGCCCGGACGAGAAGTTGCACGCGCGCAGGCCGGTCATCGACAGGCCGGCAGTCACCGCCGCGGCCGCATGCTCGCCTTCCGGCTCGATGAAGATCAGCGGCCGGTCGGAGATGTTGATGTGGCCCGCCGCGGCGGCCTCGGCCCAGTACTCGCCCATCTGGGTGGACGGGGTGTTGGGGTAGGCGCCCGCGCCGTCGCTCGACTCGCGTTCACACATGATGACGGCCGTGTTGCCGTCCATCGCTTCACGTACGCCCGGATACTTGAACTGCTTCGTTTCTTCCTTCATTTCCAACCTCTATGTGTTGCAGTGCCCGGTCAACGACCGCCACTCAGCCTTGTAACCGCCTCGGTTTATCCTTCCGAACCGCACCGGCGCGTGCGGACTAACTGGCTCTCGGGGGAAGGGGGGTCCTTCGCGTAATCTTTCTGGCCGCTTCGCCCTTGGCTGCCCGTCCCTTCTCGTCGTACCAGACCAGCGCGCCCGTTGGGCACCGATCGATGGCGTCCTTGAGCGTCTTGCCGTTCTGGCTGTAGTCCACCACCGCCAGGTTCCGGGTGATCGCAATGGCCTTGGGCGCCGCCAGCGCGCAGCGTCCGCAGCCGGTGCAGGCCACCTCGCACACGCGCTCGGCGTCATCGCCCGCCGCCTGGTTGGTGCAGGCCACCCACAGCCGGTGGCTCACCGGATGTATCGAAAACAATCCCTTCGGACAGGCCGCGACGCAATCGCCGCAGGCCGTGCACTTGCGCTCGTCCACCACCGGCAAGCCGTGCTGATCCAAGTGGATCGCTCCAAACGCGCAGGCTTGAGAGCAATCGCCCAGGCCCAGGCATCCCCAACTGCACATCTTCCCGCCACCGGCGACCAGTGCCGCGGCCCGGCAGGTGCGAAGCCCTTCGTAGCGCGCACGCATCCACGCCACATGGTTCCCGCCTGCACAGGCCAGCCGCGCGACGCGCTTTTCCTCGGCGCCCGCGTCGACGCCCAGCAGGTCCGCTATGGCCTCGGTCATTTCGGGGCTGTTGACGGTGCAGCGTCCGGGATTGACCTTGCCCGCCACGACGCCTTCGGCAAAGGCGCGGCAGCCGGGGTTGCCGCAGGCGCCACAGTTGGCCCCGGGCAACAGCCCTTCGACTTCATCAATGCGCGGGTCTTCGTAGACATACAGCTTGCGGTTGGCCAGCGCCAATACGCTGGTCAGGCTGATGCCGAGCCCGGCCATGACGCCGCCCGCGATGAATAATTCAGCTACCGGCATTGTTGTGTTCCGTACCTTGGGAGTTCGGAAAGCTTGTTGACCGTGTTCAGGTGCGCAAGGTGGGCACCAAGCCAAGTACGCAACTTCGGTGCCATCTGGCACCGAACGGGGGCTGTGCCGCTAAGCCATTTCAGGCGAACCGTTTACCATGACCGGCGTCCGGCCGTTCTTCACCCGTAACAAGTTGGCTGTGTGTGCGGGGACAGCTCTGTGCAGTACAGATATGTACTCAGGGGAATGGCCGCGTGATGGGATGAAACCATCGTCCGCGCTGAGCCGGATCTTCCCGCTTTCCAGTGCCCCGGGCCGATTGCCCCCGGGCTAGACGCTCCTCTGCCGCACCTGTCCACGTGTGAAAACGCCTTCATTCTCCACATGGCTGACGAACGCCGTCCAAGCATACTCCACTGCGGGCCATTCTGCAACTTTCGCCCGGTGCGGGGAGGCCGTCGCCCTGCAAAAAAGGGGGCGCCCCCGGGGGAAGGTCCGGGGGCGCGATCGGGCTAACGGCTGTGGGTCACTGCGGGGCGGGGATGTCGCCGGAAAGCCGCAGCATCCAGTAGGCGAAATACAGGTCGATATTCGTGTACTGGTAGGCGTAGTTCAGCTCGCCGCCCTGGGCCTTGGCGGGTGACCGCTGGGGATCCCAGTCCGCGCGAACGCGCTGATGCGGCAGGGCCGCCTGGTTGACATACGTCGCGTCGCGTGTGGTGAAGCGGTTGTCCTGGAACAGGTCCACCTTGCGGAGCCACTTGATCCCGTCCGGATAGGCCAGGAGCAGGCCCTGTGCCTGGGCATGGCCCCAGGCGGGCATGGTGCCGGGATCGTAGTAGTTGGCCACGGCGATGTTCATCACGTTCTGATACGTGAACACCGTGTCGTACTTGGACTTGATGTGCGCCATGAACTGCTGGCGCTTGGTCGGGTTGGTCTCGAGGTCGATGATCCCCATGGCCCGTCCCCAGTTCATCCAGTCTACCCAGTATTCGCTGTCAAACATCGTCTTCTGGGTGCCGATGTCGAGGGTGTAGTTGGCGATGTCGGTCGCAAAGCTCGCGTACTTGACCGGGTTGGCCTTGTACGCGCAGCGCTTCTGCAGTTGCTGGAGAATGGTGTTATTGAACTCGCACGTCAGCGAGCAGTGGCCGTCCTTCAGCCGCCAACTGTCCAGGATCAGCCGGTCGACGACCCGTTCGACGATCGTGGCCGCCTGACCGTACAGCGCGGGCACATCCGCGCAGTAGGTGAGGACCGCCGCCAGGCCCGCGAAGTAGCCGGTGTGCACGTCGCGCGTCGTGGTGGCGATGTAGGTGTAGTCGGTATACGGCGCTTGGCCCGTGTAGGCCCCGCCGTTGTCGGCCTGGTAGTACCACTGCCAGGCCGGGTCGTTGGTCGGGGCCGAGAAACGGATGCAATAGCCGTTGCCCGCGATGGTGGTGTTGCGGTCCATGGCATCGAGCACGCGCTGGATGTCGTCGAGCGTCTGCTGGTCCGACGGCATGACGGCGTGCTTCATGGCCAGGGCCGCCAGATGCATGCCGGACCATGTCATGCCTTCGCCGCAGTAGTCGTAGACATGGCCGCCCTCGGTACGGTCGAAGTTCGTGAACCAGATCGAAGCGGCCTGACCATAGCGTTCGGTCTTGTTCCGGTATTCCGCGAGGGCCAGCTCGGCCTTGACGAACAGCTCGTTCGCCTGCGTCTGTGTCATTTCATTCCAGCCGCTCCAGATGTTGCGGCTGATGTCCATCAACTGGCTTTCCTGGGTCGCCGTGAGGTGGGCGGCGGTGCCGTTGTTGAGGAAGGTGGCGTAGATCGTGGTGTTGCTGTTCAGCGTCAGCGTGGCCGGGTTGGCCAGGGCCAGGTTGCCAAACTGCGGCGTCGTGGCGCCGTAGGACCAGTGGTCGAAGGCCCAGCCGTGGTTCGGGTCATTGGTATCGACGGTGGGCACATCGGGCTTGGTGATGAACTGGTTCCCGGTGGACGGCGAGAAACTCACCTTGACGGTGGTCCCGGCGATCCAGGGACCCGGAGGATCGACGCTGTAGGTGCCCTGGCCGATGATGTTTACGGTCAGCGAGACCTGGGGCGCTTCCACGAAGGTCGCCGTGACGGTCTTGTTGGCGTCCATCAGGATGCTCTTCGGGTTCTCGGTGCCGGTCAAATCGCCCGACCACTGGCTGAAGACCCAGCCGCTGGCCGGATTCGCCGTCAGGGTTACGGTCTGGCCGTTGACATAGGGTGGGGCCGGGTTCTGGGCGACCGACCCGCTTCCGGCAACGTTGACCGTCAAGGTCCGGGGAACGCCCATGGACGTTCCCGTGATGGTTACGTTGTCCAGATAGGCATGGTCGCTGCTCCCGCAACTGGTGCGGAACCGGACGCCGAAGAGGGAGTTGTTGGCCGCCGCGCTGGGAAGCACGTACTGCTTGAGGGCGTAGCTCTGATTGTTCGTGACCCGTTCGAGCTGGGTCCAGCTCTGTCCATAGTTGGTTGTGTACTCCACGTACCAGTTGTCACCGGTCAGATCGAAGTTGCGGGTGCGCCGGTAGTAACTCAGGGTGATGTTTTCGAACCCGGTGGTATCCAGCGGCTTGATCAGCGAATCGGTGAGATTGAAATTGGTGGCGTAAACCCCGGCATAGACGTAGTTGGCCTCGATGGTGACGCCGCTCGTCATCCACCCGCCAACGGTCCACCCGCCACTTTCAAATCCGTCAAAGAACAGTTGTTGTTGGGCGTGGGCCGCGCCTGCAAACGTCAGCATGCACAGGACGGCGAGAACCCCGAAATATCTCGTACGCATGGTGTACCTCTCCTGATTTTGTTGCAGTGATTTGCACACTTCGGCAGGTACTGCACGTCTGCCGCGCAGGGTATGCGCGGCCCATCCGAGCCGCTCCGGGCGCACGCCGCCCAAAGCCACCTCCTTTCTTATGGATTGCCCGGTGACCGGCAACGGGAATCCGCGTGTCGTCTGCTGGTCCACCAACCCGGCCGCAACCAGCCGCGGCAAAGGGCACCGGGGATTGCCCGCGACCGCGCCTGTCAAGACAAGAACACATACCGAAAGACTGCGAATACAGAAAAAAACTGAAAAGGTATGAATGGTATTCTAGTGGAGACACGCCGTACTCGCAAGGTATTTAAATGTAAGCTGAATTACGTGCCGAAAGAAGGAGGGGCATGCGCGCGAAATGGAAGGGCGTCTTCTCCGGTCGCTACGGTCACATTTCTTCTTCTGTGGAACTCATTTATAGTGACACAGAAGGGCGATACGATGTTCAGGATTGGCGTCAAGCGCGACGAATCGATTGTAGCAATGGTGCTGGCCGGTCATTCGGAACAGTTTGGGATGCTTGTGTACCGCTATCTGCCCGTGGTGCGGGCGATTGCCCGCGCCCATGACATCGAGGCGGCTGCAAGCATGGAGGGTCACGAGGATGCGCCAGACCATGCCAGGCTCGAACTGCTCAAGCCGGACGCAGCGATCGTGATCAGCTTGACCAGGAGACGCGTGAAGCCGCCGGGGCCATACGACTCGGCGGAAGCAGACTTCGACCTCCGGTCATTGACGTCAGGCGCGGTATTCGAAGGGCACGCCTTCTTCTTGGATCGCCACGTTGGCGCAGCCGTTTTCCTCGAGACCGCCTTTGAGGCTCTGCAACGCCTCGTCTTCGCCGTGGACGAGCAGAATGTGGTCGGCCCGGCCTTTGAAACGGCAGCCGAAGTTCGTCAACTCCGTGCGTCCGATTTCACGGGTCGCATTGTCGCCAATACGACGCAACATGCAATTTAAGATATGTCCGGATGAATAGTGGTCCTTGATTGCCCCGCCGGAACCTCTTGCGGCGCGCGCGCCGCATCGATTGGACATTTCCTTCCAACCACGTCAAAATCGTGCTGCACACTCTTGACGGAATCAGGGCATGTACGCCCTGTATGATGCAGCCCGTGCAAAACAGGGGATCGTTGAGGGTCTCAATCTTTTGCCTTTTTGGCGTTCGTCTGACCGTTGACTGGGGAGGAAGATACATGCAATTGGCGCTGGTCGACTGGGCGTTTATCGCGGGATTCTTCGTGGTGGTCACGGCAATTGGAATCGCTGTGGCGCGGCGGGCAGGCAAGGACACCTCGGAGTTCTTCCTGTCCGGACGCACGATGCCCTGGTGGCTGCTGGGTACCTCCATGGTGGCCACGACCTTCTCCGCGGACACGCCCCTGCTGGTGACGGACATTGTCCGCCGCAACGGCGTGGCCGGCAACTGGGAATGGTGGGCCTTTCTGCTGACCGGCATGCTGACCGTGTTCGTCTACGCCAAACTGTGGCGCCGGTCGGAGATCCTTACAGACCTCGAGTTCTACGAACTGCGCTACAGCGGCAAGCCCGCATCCTTCCTCCGGGGATTCCGCGCCGTCTACCTCGGCGTGTTTTTTAACGTGATGATCATGGCCACCGTGACGCTGGCGGCCATCAAGATAGCCAGCGTGCTGCTGGGATTCCGGCCCTTGGAGACGATTCTCGTGGCGATTGTGGTCACGGTCGTGTTCAGTGCACTCGGCGGCTTGCGCGGCGTGTTGCTGACCGATTTCGTCCTGTTCATCACGTCCATGGCGGGCGCGCTGACGGCGGCAGGGGTGGCGCTGGCGCACCCCAAAGTCGAGGGCCTGTCCAACATGCTGAGCAATCCGGCCGTGCATGGGCATCTCTCCCTGTTGCCGGACTTCGAAAACACCGAACTGATACTCTCCGCACTGATCATCCCGCTTGCCGTGCAATGGTGGAGCGTGTGGTACCCGGGGTCCGAGCCCGGCGGCGGCGGCTACATCGCCCAGCGCATGCTTGCGGCCAAAAACGAGCACCATGCCGTCGGCGCGACCCTCTTCTTTAACGCCGCGCACTACGCCCTGCGCCCCTGGCCCTGGATCATCGTCGCGCTGTGCTCGCTGATCGTATTTCCCGACCTCGACTCGCTCAGCGCGGCCTTCCCCAACGCCGCGAAAGTCAACCACGACATGGCCTACCCCGCCATGCTGACCTTGCTTCCGATCGGGTTACGGGGCTTGGTGGTGGCATCGCTGATCGCCGCATACATGTCCACGATTTCGACCCATCTGAACTGGGGTTCGTCCTACATCGTCAACGACTGCTACAACCGGTTTATCCGCCGCGACGCGGGGCAGAAAGAATTGGTGCGCGTGGGCCGGATATCCACCGTAGTCATGATGGCCCTGGCGAGCATGGTGGCGCTGTGGCTCGAAAGCGCCTACGAAGCCTTCAAAATCCTGCTGCTCATCGGCGCGGGGACGGGTCTGCTCTTCATCTTGCGGTGGTTCTGGTGGCGCATCAACGCGACTGCCGAGATCGTGGCGATGGTCGTTTCGTTCATCGTGGCCGTCTTCTTCACCGTTGGCGGCAACTGGGGCCTTCCGAACGGCGTCCCGCTCGTGATCAGCGTCGGCATCACCACCGTTGCCTGGATGGCGGCCGCCTTCTTGGGCCCGCGCACCGCCACCGAACGCCTCCGCTTCTTCTATCGCCACGTGCAACCCGGCGGGCCCGGCTGGCGCCGCGTCGTCGAGCAGGCCCGCGCCGACGGCGACCTCATCGACACCGGCGAAGGCGGCTGGGACCTGCCCATCGGCATCCTGTGCATGCTGCTCGGATGCGTCACCGTCTACGGCGCCCTCTTCAGCGTCGGCTTCTTGCTCTATGGCAACTACACCGCCGTGGCGATCCTGTTGCCAATCACCTTGGCCGCCGTCGTGCTGCTGATGAGCGCGTGGCGCAAGCTGGCCTTGCGTAAAGGGGATGGATGTGACGTAAGGGCCGTGAATTAAGCCGGCCATGCGTCCGGCCTACAGCGGCTCAATTCTCGGGAAGTATAGCCACAGGTGCCCCAGGTTGTCGTTTTCGCCAAAGTAGATCTGTCCGTCGCGGCCGGTGATGGCGTCGGCAAAGGTGTACCCGTAGCGGCGACGTTGGAGCACAGACAGCGCGACGCCTATATCCGTCACTTCTTTTCTTGAAGGGACATAGCCAAACATTCGGGCCATTTCCGAGCCGCAGAAGCCGTACATTCGGCCATCCAAGGTGACCGCCATGGGACCGACGGGTGTGAGCGGGGCTTTACCGAGGGGATCGCTGAAGCCGTCTTTTTCACTGAACCGAAACAGCACTCCATCGGCGTCGGCGGTGTAGAGGACCCCGCCCTGTTCGCCGCGCGACCACATCAGCGGCCCACCCCACGCCCCGGCGGGCAGGGCCACGGCACGGCGCTGGATCTGTCCCCTAACCGAGTCATAGCGCCACAGATGCGTCGTGCCGTCAAGGCCGTATACGCCCGTCCCGCTGACGCCGAGCCGTCCGGCACCACTGATTTCCCCCACGATCTGCGGCTGGCCCGATTCCGTGTTCACGGTAAAGAGGTGACGGGTGGTGACGCCAACAACAGTATCCCCGATAGCCACGGCGTGCGTGATGGGCTCGCCCGCCGCGATCTGTCCCAGGTCTTCCAAGGCGGGTCGGCTGAAGCCCCATTCCTGGATCATATCGGAGCCCATGTCGTTCAGGGCGGCGCGGAAGACGCGCCCGCCGTTTGGCCCGTTCACAGCGGCGATCAGGTTGGCCGTCCCGCAGCAGACCGCGGCGCACTCCTCCGCGCCGTCGATCGTGCCCAAGTCGAATATCGCCCCTTTTACGCCGTGAAACGCGCCCGCGAAGAGGTGGACCTTCTTGCCGCTGGTCCCCCCGTGGATGATTCCGGCGCCCGTGATGTCGAGGGCGGTGATGAGGCTTTCATCGGCGATGATGGGCACGGTCGTGCCGGGGAAACAGGTTGGAAAGGCGACCATCATGCCTTCCTTCATGAAGGCCCCGTGCATGATCTCGTGTGTCAGCGGCCCGCGTTCGGGCGAATTCATGTCATATTTCTTGCGTTGTGTGGCCATAGTCGATTACCCCCACATTCGGATGGGCAGGTGCGCGTCGCGTTTCCTGCGGTTTTTGGGGACGGTAATTTTGTAGATGCCCATCGGGCGTGGGCCAATGTGTGCAAAGAACAGATCGCCGTTATGGTCGACAGCCCCCCGCGACACGTATTGGGCAGGGTAGGGTTCCAGGAGCACGGCGACTTCTTCACGCCGGAGCGTCTTCGGGTCAATTCGCCAGACGACGCCCTCAAGGTCCTTGTGTTCTGGGGGCAGCGGGTTGTACACCGGGTCGCGCCACCGCGACGCCACCACGTACAGCATGCCGTCACCACCAAACACCAGCCCGCCCGCATGATCCCTGAACATGTTCTCGGGAATGGTCTGATCGCGGTCCTGCGTCATCGGGCCCAGATCCTCGACCACGGGCCAGTCGCCTTCATTTGGCCAGATGCGTATAAGGTACGGGTTAGGGCTCCAGGTCGTCGCGTAGACGCATTCGCCATCGGGCTGCGCGACGACATCATAGAAGACGCTATGCCAGCCCGTCTGATAGTTGGGATTGTGGGGCAGCACGCCCGGGGCATGTTCCAGCCGGTCGCGGTCCGGGTCGTAGCGCACGAGCTTGCCGTCGTCGCTCGTGGTCCAGACGCGGTGCCGCTTGTCGAGGAACAAGGCCTGCGGGTTGACCGAACTGATGCGGCCCAGGTCGCGGCGCTCGCGCTTCTTGATGTCATAAATGATGAAATGGTCGCGTGGATAGCCGAGGGCATAGAGCAGGCCGCGTTCCTCGTCATGCAGCAAACAGCGGCAGCCCTCTTTAGGAATCAATGTGTCCGACCACAGGACCTTGTCGTTCTTGGTGTCGTAGGCGATCAGCGCGCTTCCTTTGAAACAGCGCTCGGGATCATGCCAGAAATACCACGGTGAATAGGCAGGGAGATCGATGGGCGGTCCCGAGAGATGCGTGGCCATGTACAGGATATTGTCGTGCATTGACGGCGCGAAGGAATAGTGGATCTTGCACTGTGTGGCACGTCCCGAATCGCCCGGATCGTCGGCTGCGGTGGCGGCATCGAGGATGAAGTCCAGTGCGTCGGTCTCTTCATTGTAGCGATAGACCTTGACGATGCCGCCGGGCACGGACTCGGCACAGGCGGCGGCGTACACGCGGCCATCCGGGCCTGTGGACAGCGACCAGCAGGCATCGCTCTCGGGATGATCGACAAATGGGTAGAATTTGACGTGGTAATCCGCTGCGTCACGCGCCATGCCCGGCGGCGGCGGCCCAGGGGCGGATGCCCCCGCATCCTTGACCAGTGC
The DNA here is from genome assembly GCA_052033955.1 of Candidatus Hydrogenedentota bacterium. Classification (GTDB taxonomy): domain Bacteria; phylum Hydrogenedentota; class Hydrogenedentia; order Hydrogenedentales; family SLHB01; genus JBPOJD01. The sequence goes on along the minus strand of JBPOJD010000013.1, from coordinate 103,126 downwards.
TGCGCCCAGTCCGACGGTTATTACCCCGCCGGCACTGCGCTTGAGGAACGAGCGTCGTTCCATTTTCCCCATGCTCGGTGGCCTCCTCTCGGTTGGTCTGATGCGCCGCCCGTGGACCCGCAAAGACTGGGTTTGCGGCACAGCCAAAAACGTCCGCCCCAATGGAACATAGCATGCTCATTCCGGAGAAGTATAACCCGCGGCCCTTCGTTGTCTCGATATTTCTGGAAGGCCCCGAAAGTGGGGGCGACGCGGGCGTGGGCCTCAGGCGCCGTATTCGAAGGGCACGCCCTCTTCCTGGATCGCCACGTTGGCGCAGCCGTTTTCCTCGAGACCGCCTTTGAGGCTCTGCAACGCCTCGTCTTCGCCGTGGACGAGCAGAATGTGGTCGGCCCGGCCTTTGAAACGGCAGCCGAAGTTCATCAGTTCCGTGCGTCCGGCGTGGGCGCTCAGGGAGTTGAACACCTTGACCTCCGCGAGCAGGTCGTGCTTGAGACCGAAGATCTTGACTTGGCGTTCCCGCTCGACGATGCGCCGGCCCAGGGTGTACTTGGCCTGATATCCGATGATGCAGATGGCGTTCCTGGGGTCGGAGATGTTGTTGCGAAGGTGGTGCAGGATGCGGCCGTATTCGCACATGCCCGAGGCGGAGATGATGATCGCCGGCTCGGAAATGCTGTTCAGTGCCATCGATTCCTCGACGCTGCGGATGTAGCGGATGCGCGGCAGGGTGAACAGGTCGCCGCCGTTCTCCATCAGGTCCTGGGTCTCGTCATCGAAGAGATCGGTGTGCAGACGGAAGACCTCGGTGACGTTCACGGTCAACGGGCTGTCGACGAAGACGGGCAGGTTCGGGATGCGGTTTGCCGCCATCAGCCGCTTGAGCGCGTAGATGAACTCCTGGGCGCGTTCGAGCGCGAAACTGGGGACGATGATCTTCCCGCCCCGCTCGTGGACGCGGTTGACGATGTCCGACAACTCGTCGTCGAGTGTCTCGATGGGCTTGTGGTCGCGGTTGCCGTAGGTGCTTTCCATGAGCACGACGTCGGCGTCTTTCGGCTCCCAGGGATCCCGCAGAATCGGCATGGACTTGCGGCCAATGTCGCCGCTATAGATGAAACGTTTGGTGGAACCGTTCTCCCGGTAGGCCACCTCGACCATGGCCGAGCCGAGGACGTGTCCCGCGTCGTGAAAGGTCACCTCGACGCCCGGCGCGACCTCGATGGGCATTTCGTAGGGGATGCTGACGAAGTGCCGCACGATTTCCCGGACGTCCTCTTCGGCGTACATCGGCGGGATGAAGGTCTGGTGTTTCTTTGACAGCCAGCGCGCGTCGCGCTCCTGGATGTTCGCGCTGTCGAGCAGCATCACGGCGCACAGGTCGCGGGTGGCGTGGGTGGTGTAGACCTTGCCGCGGTAGCCGAGCTTGGCCAGCATCGGCAGGGTGCCGGTGTGGTCGATGTGTGCGTGGCTGACCACGACCGTGTGAATCGTGTTCACATTGAAGGGCAGACGCCGGTTGCGGTCCGCCGCTTCCTCGCGGCGTCCCTGAAACATGCCGCAGTCGAAGAGGATGCGGTAGCCGTTGATCTCGACGAGGTGCTTGCTTCCCGTGACGCCCTCGGCGGCGCCGTATGACGTGATGCGCATGCGGTCTCCTTCCAGGTTACGACTTCACAACCAAGCCTACGCTAACTGCCCGGCAATTTCCAGCCGATTTCGGAGCGTAGGAGGGCGTCACGGCCGCGCCGCGTCGAAGGTCTCTGTCAGCAGTGTGGCCAGTACCCGCGGCGCCCCGGTGGACGTGAACAGACCCTGACTGAGCTCCACCTCCAGCCCCAGGTACGCTCTCGCGGGATGCACGGTGCGCAGATGACGGGTCAGCCCGTCGGACCGGCCCAGGTAGGGATAATTGCGCCGGATGCGCAGGTGCGGGGCCGCGTCGCGCAACGCCTGCTGCCATGCCTCGGCAAGCCGGCGCTCGCCGCCGCGGCGCGGGTCATACAGCAGCCCGATGTCCGCCGTGCGCGGCGCGCCGTGCCAGACAGGTGTAAACGAATGAATCGACAGATGCACCACGCGGCCGTGGCGGGCGAGCAGTGTGCGGAGATCTTCCTCGACCGCTGTGCGGTAGGGAAAATAGTGGTGTTCCAGGATGCGCGCGCGCGTCGCCGTGTCGAGTGCGCGCGTGATCTCGGAAAACAGGCGCGGATGCCCGGGCGAGCGGTTCAGGTCGACGAGGAGACGGGTTGTCCGGGAAGCATGCAGCGGGGCCTTCCACCGGCGCGCGAGAACGCGCGCCACGGCCAGCGCGCCGGGGTCGTAGCCGCGATGACTCTCCAACAGACAGGCGGCGTCGCGGAACAGCGGCGCATAGCGCTGCGGGACGGTGTTGCCGCCGTGCTCACAGGTGATCAGCAGGGCGTCAGCGGTTGCTGAACACAACGTTGTTCTCCAGGCAGTCGCAAAGCCGTGAATAAACCTCGTGGAGCCGTCCGCGGGAGACACACGATCCCGTCGCGTCGAGGATGCGGGTCGCAAGGGACCCTTCCTCGATGATGGCTTCCGCCGGACGCGCCGTTTCCTGCTCATCGGCGGGCAGTTCAGGGATCAGCCTTTCGTAGAGGTGCGCCCACAGATGGCGTGCGGTGGCGGGCCGCGTCCCCGCGTAGCCAAACATGTCCAGGTAACCGTCGGGTACGCGCGCCTCCTCGGCGGCTTCGGCGCAGGCGCTGACGAGCGCGGCCAGCGGCGGCGTCGGCCACGCCTTTTGGCGTTCGAAATCCGCCCAGCGCTCCTCGACGCAGGCTCTGATGGCCGCCACGGCAAGACTCGCTACGGCCAGGTCGGCGCGCGGGCTCTCCTGCACGTCAATCACGCGAACCTCGATGGTATTGCGTTCAAACCGCGCGATCGCGCCGCGCGCGTTGAGCCACTCGTACTGGAGAATACTCTCGGGGTCGTGCGGCGCGATGTCGCCGTACATCGGATGCAGGATGACCCGGTGGTAGTCGTCGATCGTGAAGACCGGCTCGGGCACGACCTGGCCGGTGATCGACGGGATGCGAGCCGCGTTGAAGCGGTAGACGTCGAGGCGGTGGTCCTTGTGCGACGTGACCTGACCCTCGACGATGGGCGAACTGGCGGCCAGGGCCGGAAGGATTGGCAGCACCAGGCGGATGGCCGCGTGCAGACGGCCGAACTCGTCGTCGCCCTCGAAGGGGAGATTCAGGTGGAGGCTCTGCAGGTTGCTCCACCCATGGCCGCGGCAGTCGAAAATCCGGTCAAACGCCGCGTAGATGGGCGAATACTCGTGCGGCCAGAGGGTGGCTTCGGTGTCGGGAAGCATCCACGGATGCATGCCCGACGGCATGAGCCGTCCCCCGAGGGGCGCAAGCAGCCGGTTCACCTCGCGCACGTGCGTCCCGAACAGTTTCTCGAGTCCGGCGAGGCGCGCGACCGGGCCGTTGGTCTTGAACTCGATGACATGCAGCATCAGTTCGTTCGACCAGCAGAGGGGGCCGCGCTCCACTTCGTTCACATAATCGCCCGCGACGGCGCGCAGCACTTCGTCGGTGCGCGGGAGCACATCCAGCGTGTCCGCCGCGACAATCATGTACTCCAGTTCGACGCCGTGGCCTTGGAAGAGGTGCAGGGCAGTGTTTCCGGTCATGGTCTGGACACCGCCTTCTTGTGCTCGATGCGGTTGAGGAAGGTCTGCATGACGCGACGGTACAGTTCATCCTTGAGCACCGCATCCTCGAGCGAGGCGTCGATACTCGGGTTGTCGTTCACCTCGATGACATAGCAGCGGCCGTCCGCGGTCTCCTTGAGGTCGACCCCGTACAGCCCGTCGCCGATGAGATTGGCGGCGCGCAGGGCGGTCTTGATGACTTTCTCGGGCGCATCCTCGACGGCCAGCGTGTCCACTCTCCCGTAGATTGTGCGCCCCGTGTGTTCGGTCTTCTGTATCTGCCAGTGCTTGTGCGCCATGTGGTAACGGCAGACAAAGAGCGGTTTTCGGTCCAGAATCCCGACGCGCCAGTCGAAGGCGGTCGGGATAAACTGCTGGGCAATGATCAGCTCGGACCGGTCGAGGAGTTTCTGAGCGCCTTCATGGAATGCGCCGCTGGTTTCCGCTTTGAAGACGCCTTGGGAAAACGAGCTGTCCGGCTGCTTGAGCACTACGGGCAGTCCCATGGCGTCCAGGACAGCATCGAGATTGTCGCGATGCACAATAACGGTCTTTGGTGTGCGCACACCGTGCCGTTCGAGCAGTTCGGCGAGATAGACCTTGTTGGTGCACGTCAGAATGCTGTGCGGATCGTCAATGACCACCAGTCCTTCGGCCGCGGCCCGCCGGCTGAAGCGGAACGTGTGGTGGTTGACCAGGGTGGTCTCGCGGATGAACAGGGCGTCGAACTCCGCCAGCCGCCCGTAATCCTCCCGCGTGATGATCTCCGGTTCCATTTCCAGGCTCAGGGCGGCCTTCTGGAAGCGCTTGATAGCCGCTTCGTTCGAAGGTCCCATCGCCTCGTGCGGATTGTAGAGGATCGCGAGGTCGTAGCGCGCGGTGCGCTTCTTGCGTACCGTAAAACGCGGCCGCGAGAAGAACGCACGCGCCGCTTCGGTGAAGAAGTCCCAGTGTTCGGGCGGGACATCCTTTGTGCCGATGGGCGAGACCCGCTGGATCTCCCACTTGTCGGTGTGGGTGAAGGTCACCCGCAGGAGGGGCGCGTTGAAGGTGTTGAACAACTGGCTGCTGAGCCGCTCGTAGCGCTTGGCGATGTTGTGCCCAAAGTAGACGCTCAGCGTGAACTCCTTGGACTGGAGGGGCTTCAGGCTGTGCTGGATGACGTCGTCCAGCTCATCGGAGACGTAGCGGACGATCGTCAGCGACTTCATGTCCTGCATGGTGGAGATGCTGGGAAACGGACGGTGACCGCGTGCCGCGGCCAACAGCGAGACGTAGTAACCCAGCGTCTGGTAACGGTAGGACCGGCTCAGGTTGAAGACACGGGCCCGGCCTGTGGCGTATTCCCCCCCAGAGAGATACCGGCGCGCCTCAATGACCGACACTCCCGGGAGATCCAGGGGCCAGTCTTTGGGGTTGTTGACGACGATGTACGTTCGCATGATACTCGTAGCTGCCTTTCTGGCGCGGTTGCAGGATAAGCAGGTTGGCGTCGTAGGTAAGCACGCCCAGAAGAATCGCGCATACCAGACGGTCGATGTTCACTTCGTAATACTGGGTCGACCAGGCGGGGTTGAGCTCCATCGGATCCGCCACCAGCACTTGGCGGGTTTCCTTGTCGTAGCCGCAGAGCACCACGAAATGCCCCGACGGATGCCCCCGGATATCGTCGTAGTCGTCGTCGGGGCCGTATTCGCGCGCGCAGCCGTAAAGGTAGGTCGCGCTCAACCCGGTCAGAATCGGAATGCCCCGCTTGAGGTATCTCCGCAAGAGTGCGGTGGTGAGATCCCGGTAGCGCAGCACACCCCCGAGGTCGATGTACTCGACATAGGCGCCGATGTCCTTCTCGATCCGCTCCCCGCGCAGATGTACCGCGCGCCCCTGGAGTTTGGCGCGCAGGTCCACCGGCTCGCTGAACCATGTCGGGTCGAAGACCTGAAGGTTGTACGTGTACATCGTCGCGTCATAGCCGCGGCGGAGGGCATGGTTGGCCAGCAGCACGGCCAGCGTGCCGCCGCCCTCGACTGTGGGGATCTCCGCGACGACGGTTTCCAAGGGGACGGCGTCGCCAAAATAGCCATAGACAGCGTGGAGACAGGTCGGACCACAGGTAAAGTCGTCCGGTTGGGGCTGGATGGCCAGATGAAGCCGTGTCTCCACGAAACGTACCACCTCCATGCTTTCGGGCGGTTGTCCACCGGCGACGATTATAACGCGGCGCGGCCGTCCGCCCAAAGCACAAAAGCGCCGGCCAGACGAACACCGCGCCCTGGGAGGGAAGGGGATGCATACCCGGGCCTGTTATCAGTGATCGCAGACATAAACACGGGAAACGGTCCCCAGCAGGAAGGAGAGGTCATGGTTCCGGCGTGGCTGCCCTGGAAGACCATCGCGCGGTACCTCGCGCGCCGTCACGGCTTCATTGACCCCGTGGCGGTGCTCTCGCGGCTGGGCGGCTTTGCGCAGCCGTCCGAAGTGGCGGTCCCGATCGAACTGCTGCGGGCCGGGGTCGTCTTTCACGCCCGCGGACTCATCAACTCGAAAGTCATCCAGCAGAACCTCGACTGGAAGTGGCCCTTCTGGGTTGTGTGCCAGTTTGACCCCCGCAGCGACTCGTTCCTGCCCCGGGCCTTCAGCATCACCCACGTCAACCTCACGCACCGCAACTGGACGGCCGTGGGCCTGCCCGACTATCCCTCCATGCCGATCGTGGACCCGCGCGGCATGGTGACCCCGTTCTTCGATGGGTGGTCGCTGGACGGCTGGATCGTGGCGGCGGACGGCACGGCGGTGACCGACGCGCTGGTCCCCGCCGAGGCCGTCGACGCCGATCAGCACCTGGTGACGGAACCCGACGGCGTGAAGGTCCAGACGGCGGTGTACCGCGCCGGATTTGCCCTGACGAGCACGGTGTGGGTGGCCGAGGGCGCCCAGGGGCCCGAGTGCCGCATTCTTTACCGTGCGTTGTCCGCGGCCCCCGCCTGCTTCGCCGTGGCCCTGCGTCCACACAACCCCGAGGGCATCAGCTTCATCCAGCACATCCGCACGGATGCCCAAGGGGTCAACTGGAGCGTGGACCACCGTCCGGCGCTGACCTGTTCGCCCGCCCCGGCGCGCGTGGTCATGTCGAACTACCACGACGGCGAGGTCTTCGCCAGGGTGCTGAACGGCGACGACACGCGGCGGGTGGACTGCAAGGTGGGGCTGGCCGCGGCCGCGGCACTGTACCACCTGACGCCCGGCGAGGAAGCAGTGGTGGAGGTAGCGGTGCCGCTCGAACAGGACCCGGAAAAGGGCGCCTTCCCCGCGCCCCGCCCGCAGAACCGGTCCTGGCGCGACGCCTTGGCCCATGCCGCCGCGCTGCACGTGCCGGATGAGCAGGTGCAGTCCCTCTACGACGCGGCCCTGCGGACGCTGGTCCTGCACAGTCCGCTGGAGGTCTATCCCGGGCCCTACACCTACAAGCGCTTCTGGTTTCGGGATGCCGTGCTGATCCTGCACAGTCTGCTGTGTGCGGGGCTGACGGACCGGGTCGAGCGCAGCCTGAACACTTTCCCGAAGAAACAGAGCCTCACCGGCTTCTTCCATTCGCAGGACGGCGAGTGGGACAGTAACGGCCAGGTGCTGTGGATGGCCCACCTGTTCACCGCGTTGACCGGGCGCGACCTGGGCCCGGGCTGGCACGCCGCCATACATCGGGGCGCGGAATGGATCATCAAGAAGCGGCTTCCCGGCGATGCGCACGGCTTCCATGGGGGACTGCTGCCTGCCGGGTTCAGTGCCGAGCACTTTGGCAACAACGACTTCTATTACTGGGACGACTTCTGGGGCGTCGCCGGCCTGCGCGGGGCGGCGGATCTTTCCCGACGCTGGGACAGGACGGAGGACGCCGCGCGCTTTGACGCCGAGGCCAGCGGCTTCATGGGGGCCATCGAACGCAGTCTGGAACGCAGCGTCCACCGGCGCGGACGCATCGGGCTGCCTGCGTCACCGTACCGGCGGCTCGATTCCGGCGCCGTAGGGTCGCTGGCGGCGGGGTACCCGCTGCGGCTGCTGGCGCCCGGGGATACGCGTCTGCTGGATACCGTCCGGTTTCTCCGGGAGAACTGTATGGTGCACGGCGCCTTCTTCCAGGATATGATTCACTCGGGCATCAACGTCTACCTCACCCTGCACATGGCCCAGGTCATGCTCCGGGCCGGGGACCCGGATTTCTTCGAGCTGGTACAGGCGGTCGCGCGGCTGGCGTCCCCAACCGGGCAGTGGCCCGAGGCGGTTCACCCGCGCACCGGGGGCGGGTGCATGGGCGACGGCCAGCACGCGTGGGCCGCCGCCGAGTGGGTGACGATGATCCGCAACATGTTCGTGCGCGAAGAAGATGACGCCTTGGTGCTCGCCTCGGGGATGCCTGCGGCATGGCTGGACAACGGCCAGACGGCCTCGTTTGGTCCCGCGCTGACCCCCTACGGCGCCGTGACCGTGCGGGTGACGGGCCGTGAGCAGGGGCCGCACGTCGCCTGGGAGGCGGCGTGGCGCGACCGGCCGCCTCGCATTCGGGTTGGGGGAACAGGGCCAGGCACGTATACAATAGAGAATGGCGCCGCGACCGGTGAAGCAACGCTTCCCCGTCCGTGGACGCGGCCCAGGTGAGGCAGAGCCCGATGAACATCGTCATGATGACGAACACCTACCTCCCCCACATCGGGGGTGTGGCCCGGTCCGTACAGCGTTTCTGTGACGCCTACCGTCAACGCGGTCACCGTGTCCTGGTCGTAGCCCCCGGGTTTGCCGACATGCCCCGGAACGAGACGGATGTCGTCCGCATCCCCGCCATCCAGCGCTTCAACGGCAGCGATTTTTCCGTAGCCCTGCCCGTTCCGACATCGCTCAACGAGAGACTCGAGGCTTTTGATCCGGACATCATCCACTCGCACCACCCGTTCCTGCTGGGCGACACGGCCCTGCGGGCGGTGGCTGTCCACCAGGTCCCGCTGGTCTTCACGCATCACACCATGTACGAACAGTACACCCACTACGTACCCCTGGACGCCGAGGGAATCAAGGCATTCGTGATCGCGCTGTCCACCGGATACGCCAACCGCTGCAACCGCGTGTTCGCGCCAAGCGAGAGCGTCGCCAGGATTCTCCGCGACCGGGGTGTGCAGGTCCCCGTCGCCGTGGTCCCCACGGGCGTGGATATCGAAGCCTTTCGCCGCGGCGATGGCCGTGCTGTGCGAAAGGAGCTGCGCATTCCTGACGATGCATTCGTTGTGGGCCACGTCGGGCGGCTCGCCCCCGAGAAGAACCTGTCCGTGCTTGCGGGCGCCGTGGCGCGATTCATGACGCGGCACCGTGACGCCCATTTTCTGGTAGTTGGGGAGGGACCCTCGGCGGAGGAGGTCCGCCGTGTCTTCGAGGGCGCCGGGGTGGCGGACCGCCTGAGAATGCCCGGAAAGCGCACGGAACAGGCGCTTGTGGATGCCTTCCATGCGATGGACGTCTTTGCCTTTGCGTCGAAGAGTGAGACCCAGGGCATGGTCCTCATCGAGGCCATGGCGTCCGGAGTCCCCGTGGTGGCGCTGGACGCGCCGGGGGCGCGCGAAGTCGTGCAGGACGGCAGCAACGGCCGGCTGCTGCACACCGGCGATGAGGAGGCCTTTGCCTCGGCGCTGGGCGAGACCGCCCAGTGGCACAGCGGGCAGCGCGACATGGCCCGCGCGGCCGCTATCGCCACGGCGGAGCGCTTCTCGACCTGTGTGTGCGCCGACACGGCCCTGAGCCTTTACGAGCAGACCATCGCGGACTACGAGCGTGAGAGCGACTACGACCAGTCGGGTTGGGAGCGCCTGCTCCGGGAAATCGAGCAGGAGTGGTACCTGTGGGCCAACCGTTTTGCCGCTGCCAGGGCGATGGTGGCCGGTGAACCGGGGCCGCCGCGGGCATCCACAGGGCGGGACGGAAGTGAGAAATATTGATAAGCCACGGATTCGCTTGCTACTGTTTCCATAAGGGACACAACGAAAGGCACCCACGTGAGATGGCATGACATCGTTGCCTGTCAGCGCGTCACCCGGCCCTTCGGTCCGCTCATCGGGGCCGGTGCAGCGATGCAACGCGTCTTCGGAATGATTGAAAAGGCGGCCCGCTACGACATTCCGGTGCTTATCGTGGGCGAGACAGGAACCGGAAAGGAACTGGTTGCCCGTGAGATCCACACGCGCAGCCACCGGAGTGCGGGTCCCTTCGTTGCGGTCAATACGGGGGCGCTGAACAACGAACTTATCGCCAGCGAGCTCTTCGGGCACAACAAGGGTTCGTTCACCGGGGCCATCGCGAACAAGAAGGGCCACTACGAGGAAGCCGACGGGGGCACCCTCTTTCTGGACGAGGTCGCTACGATGGAGGAGCGCATGCAGGTGGCGCTCTTGCGGATCCTCGAGACCGGCGCCTTTCGTCCCATCGGCGCCAAACGCGACCGCACGGCGGATGTGCGCCTGATCGCCGCCACCAATGAGGAACTCGAGCGGGCCGTGATGGCCGGCCGCTTCCGAGACGATCTGTTGCATCGCTTCCAGGTGTTTCGTATCAATCTGCCGCCGTTGCGCGACCACCTCGAGGACATCCCCGCGCTCGTCTGCCATTTTCTCGGCATGTGCAGGATGGAGTTCGATTTCGACGTTACCGAGGTGGATGACGAGACCATCGGCTGTCTGCGCGCCTACGACTGGCCTGGAAACGTGCGCGAGTTGAAAAATGTCATTGCCCAGGCGTGCCTGATGGCCGAGGACGGCCGGCTTGCGCCCCAGCACCTGCCGCCGCGCATTGCACGGTGTGCGGGGAGCGCCGGGGCGGACCAGGCGCATGTCTCGGATGAGCCGCCGACGGACGGCGCCCCGCACGCCGCCAACGCGGGTCCGGACGGTGTGTTCGTGCCCATGGGCCTGTCGCTCGACGATGTGCAGAAGACCTACATCCTGCGGACGCTCACGCGCTGCGCAAACAACAAGACCCAGGCCGCCAAAGTGCTCGGCGTCAGCCGCAAGACGCTCTACGACAAGCTCGTCCGTTGGGGCATCAGCCTCTGAGCGCGAGCAGGCAGAATCCGGCTCGGCGACGCCGGTATCGGACGGGGCTTGAAGATACTGGCCGTGCCGGGGGGATCGTTCGCCTGAGCGGTCCCGGCGATGGGAAGTTGAAATGACGCGTTGTTGGGGTGTAGCGTGCCCACGGTATGGATCGAGCGATCCCCTCAAGACGGTACGCCGAGGAATGGGCTGACGTTTGGAGTCTCGTTCTGACATCGAGAACACACGGAGCCAACAGGCCCACACCCCTCCAAGGTGCTCGTCCGAAGATCAATCCATGGTGCTGAACCGGAATCGTGGGTTTTCCAAGTATCTTGACGCGCAGACGATGAATCTGATCTTCCCGAACCTTATGCGCGTGCGTGGAATTTCAGTCTACCGGAACGGGGCAACGTCAATTACATGCCCAGAAGGAGATGATGGTATGACAGGCAGGGCGAGGTCACTGTTGGCAGGCTTAGTAATGCTTGTTTTCTTGACGGGATTCATCTTTATCCTTCCGCTGGAGGCTCAGGCAGGTCCGGTAGTGGAGGGCCTGCCGATTCTGTCCCAGGAGTGGACCTCCGATCCCGAGAAATTCAGCTTTGCGATTCTGGGGGATCGGCGAGGCGGCTCTTCGGAGGAGTGGCCTGTGTTTGACAGGGCTATCGAAGAAATCAATCTCCTCGATCCAGACTTTGTCATCATGGTCGGCGATCAGGTCGAAGGCGGCATCGAGAGCACGGATGAGTTGGCCGAACAGTGGAAGGAGTTCTTCGACCACACTTCCAAGCTTCGGGCTCCCCTGTTGCTGATTCCTGGAAATCACGACATCTACAGCCTGGGTTCGTACAACTGGTGGAAGGAGAATCTGGGCAAGACCTACTACTCCTTCTTGTACAAGGGCTGCCATTTCCTGGTATTGAACATCACGGAGATTCAAGGCCTGGACCGGTCGGTCGAGGTGGACGGCTTCGGCAAGGCGCAGGTCGAGTGGGCGCTTGAAACACTTTCGCAGCATGCCGACGCGCGCCACACGTTCGTGTTTGTGCATGTGCCTGTCTGGAACAACAACGAGGCCGAAGCAAGTGGGCAACCGTCATCGTGGGCCAGGATTGAGCAGGCGCTGCAGGGACGCCCGCACACGGTTCTTGCGGGCCACATTCACCGAACGACGTTTGAACGTCGCGGGGACGGTCGCTATCTCGTGGTCGGCGCGACCAAGGGCCCGGTGGTAGACCGACCTAACACCAATCCCCAGAATGGCGGTTTTCCCCATTTCGCGTGGGCAACGGTTGACGGTGACGACGTGACGTACGCCGTGATCGAGCCCGGCAACGCGTGGCCGGAAGACGTGGCCCCTGCGGAACTGATGCGGGCCATGCGCTCCATTCTGCGGTTTGAGCCGGGTATGCCGGAAGGACTTGGAACGGACCGCGGCCGCGCCTACTTTACCAGCATCCTTCAGAATCCGATGCCCAACCCGGTCACGATGACCGTCTCGTTCCCCGGGCTCGAGGAATCGGGATGGCAACGCGGCGACACGCAACCCCTGTCCGTGACAGTGGGTCCGGACGTGACGGAGACGTTCACCTGGACGCTGGTCGTGCCGGAACACGTCGTCCCGGTGCCGCGCATCCAGCACATTGTCGAGCATGAAGGGGAAGTCGTCGCGCGTTCCAGCCAGAATTTCCCGCTGTTCCCGGACAGTTCGTTACGGTACCCCAGCGAGTGGCAGGTGATCGGGCCCTACGACGGCCAACCCATGGAAACGACCATGCCGCCAAATCCCCGCGAAAGCATGGCGTGGATCTTCGAACGCCAAGGGCCGGAGGACGGGTACCAGGGTGGCAAGAAATTCGAGACCAACGGCAACCAGCTGGAGTGGCACGCGCAGGAGGCAACAGCCCAGGACGGTCCTGGCTTCGTTAACGTGGGCGCGCGTTTTGACATGCCGTTCGATGATTACGCCTACGCCGCGGTGTCGGTCCATAGTCCGGAAGCCAAACGCGTGTACGCGCGCTTTCGCGTAGATGACTACGGCATCATCTATGTGAATGGTCAGATGATAGAACCCGGACTGATGCGTACGCGCCGCGACGCGCGCTGGATCAGTCTTGACCTGAACGAGGGCTGGAATACGGTGGTGGTCAAAAACGCGGCCATCACGGGGGGCTGGACGTTCTGGCTTGGTTTTGCCGATCCGGGCGAGACCCTGCGCTTCGCGGCGGATCCGTCCGAGGACTAGACGGCGCGACATGGCGCACGCCATTCGCCCGCGGTGTGCGCGGAACCCGTTGCTGGGTGGTGGCTCGACGAAGGTCCACGGCGCCGACATGAAGGCGCCGACAGCGTTTGTGGCGTTGGCGTGAACGGTTGCCGTTCACGCCAACCGCTACTTGGGTGCGTGCTGCATTCAACGGGTGTACCGTCGTGCCGTGCAGGGGATCTTCGTATCGTCGTGGGCGCGGGGTTCCCCGGACGGGAGTCGGGGCACGTCGTTGGCGAGTTGCGGATACGCTGTGGCACCGGTTGGGGTATGTTCGTGACCGGACCGGACCGTACCGCCCGTGGCAACATTCTACACGTCGCTGTTACCGGTCTTAACACTTCCGGGCGCTGTGCGGCGGAAAATCCGGCCCGTGCGGTGTGGCACGGTACTTGCGCATTCCAGGCGGCATCGCAGCCCGGGAGTGCGCACAATGAACGGCAGCCGTCTCACGGCACTGGTGGTCACGGGGGACCGCCGATGGGGATGTCAGTGTGTCGACCGCCTTCTTGCCGCCGGATGCGACGTTCATACGGCCTCCGACGGTCTCCGCGGAATCGACCTGCTCAGGAAGCAGCGTTACGACCTGATCGTTGTCGATGATGCGCTCAGCGATGTCAGCCCCCTGGAATTCACCCTGAACCTGCGCGAACTGGTCCCGAATGCCCCGGTGTATATCGTTGCGGGCGACCAGGTCGATCGCCTGCCCGGACCTCAACGCGTCTGCGAAACGTTCTTTGCGGGAGTGCGCACGGATGCGCTGACCTGCATCGAGGCGGCCGTGGAGGAGGCGGCCCGGCGCGCAGCCGGGACAGCTCCGGCACCGTTAAAGGGCTTCCCTCGCGGGAAGAACTGATCCCCCGGCCGGTGTACTAGGAGATGGCGCGGCACAAAGCCCGCCTCGAAGGAGCGCGCATGCGCATCACCGGGTGTGCCATTTCTCCCGGGCTGGCCGTCGGGACAGCCTTTGTCTACCAGGACCCGCTGCACTATGCCGAGGAGCGGCGTCAAATCGACGACGGCTCCCTCGACACGGAGCTGCAACGGATCGAGCGCGGCATCGAGGCGGCCATCGAGGAACTCGCCCAGACGTCCTCCGAGGTGCGCGAGAGGCTTGATGACGGCCACGCCGCGATCTTCGAGTTCCAGGCCGCGGTCCTCCGCGACCCGGAACTCAGGGAGGAACTGCGGCGCGAGGTTGTCGAGGGACATGCCAACGCCGAGCACGTCGTGCGGAACGTCTTCCGGCGCTGGGAACGGCGCCTTCAGGACATGGACGACCCGGTCATCCAGCAGCGCCGCGAGGACATGCGAGACATCAGCCGTCGCGTGATCGAGAAGCTGAAAGGCGTCCTGTCGCACGCGTTGGAGATGGTCCCCGAGAACCGTATCATCGTGGCGAAACGCCTGCTCCCTTCGGACACGGTCGTCCTGTCGCGCAAGAAGACGGTGGCCGTTGCCGTGGAACGCGGTGGTCCGGCTTCGCATGCGGCCCTGATCACACGCGAGATGGGGATCCCTGCCGTATCGGGTCTTGCCGGGCTGCTTGAAGCGGTAAAGACGGGCGACGAACTGGTCGTGGACGGGTCGCGGGGGATCGTCGAGATCAATCCGGACGCGACCGCCCGCGCGGAAGCCGTCCGGCGCGTCCAGGCCTACTACGACGGCTTGGTTGCCGCCCAGGAAAACAAGGGGGAAGAGGCGTGGACGCGCGACGGCGAGCGCGTCGTTGTGCTGGGAAACATCGGCAACCGGGACGACTGCTACCTCGCCGCTCAGTATGGCGCGGAGGGCATCGGACTCTTCCGTACCGAGCAGTTCTATCTCGCGGCGCGCAAGCTGCCCTCTGTGGACGAGATTGCCGAAGCGATGCTCGATGCCGTGACACCCCTGAATGGCAAACCGGTCACTATCCGCCTGGTCGACATCGGGGGCGACAAGGAACTTCCCTATATCGATTTCGGCGAGGTCGAGCGCGATCCCTTCCTCGGGCGAAGGGGAGTCCGGCTCCTGCTGGCCTATCCCAATCTGCTCCGCGATCAGTTGAAGGCCTTGCTGCGCCTCAGCCGCGATATCGACCTGCGCGTCATGATTCCAATGGTGACCTTTGCCGACGAGATCGCCTCGGTGCGGGGCTTGATGGAAGAGGTTGCCGGGGAGATTGGAGTTGACCGCCTCCCGCCGCTGGGGGCCATGGTGGAGACGCCGTCCGCGGCGCTCTGTATCGGCGAGCTGGCCGCGCAGGCCGACTTCCTGAGCGTTGGCACCAATGACCTGACCCAGTACACGCTGGCCGTGGGGCGCGAGAACGCGATGGTGAGTTCGTATTTCCGCGATGACCATCCAGCCGTGTTCCGGCTGCTTGAGATGATCGTCGCCGAGGCGGGGGACTGCCCGCTTTCGATCTGCGGCGAACTGGCCGGGCGGATTGAGGCCGTCGAGCGGTTAGTGCAACTCGGATACCGGACCTTGAGCGTCGCCCCGCCGCTGGTGGCGGCTGTCAAGCTTGCCGTGCGGCAGGCGACCGCCCGGCCTCAGGAATAAACAGCCGCCCCGGCAGTCTTTACATGGGAGGAAAACGCGTTGTCCCGCGTTGTCCAGCAACGAACGAGAGGGGAGAGATCCATGAGAAACACCCGTCGCGAATTCCTTATGACCACTGGCGGCGTTGTTGCAGCGAGCACCCTACTGGCCGCACCGTTGGCCCAGGCCGCCGCACAGGAAGGCGGAGCCGAGGCGGCCGCGCCGATCGCGGTCCATCAACTGCCGCCCCTGCCTTATGCCTACGACGCCCTCGCGCCGTACATCGACGAGGAAACCATGCGCCTGCACCACGACAAGCACCACCTCGCGTATGTGGACGGCCTGAACGCGGCCGAAAAGGCCTTGGCGGACGCGCGCGCCAAGGACGACTACCAGTACGTTCAGCACTGGTCGAAGAAACTGGCGTTTCACGGCGCCGGTCACGCGCTGCATGTCCTGTTCTGGGAGATCATGGCGCCCGCCGGGAATGGTGGCGGCGGCCGGCCCGCCGGCGCGCTCGCGGAGCGCATCGACCAGGATTTCGGCAGCTTCGAGACCTTCAAGAAGGCCTTCGGTGCAGCATCGCGCGACGTCGAGGGGAACGGCTGGGGAATCCTTCAGTACCGTCCAAGCGACGGCGCCCTGCTGGTCTCGCAGGCCGAGAACCATCAGAAGCTGACCACGTGGAACGCCGTCCCGATCCTGTGCCTGGATGTCTGGGAGCATGCCTACTACATCACCTACCGCAACCGGCGGGCCGAATACGTCGACGCGTGGTGGAATGTGGTCAATTGGGACCAGGTGGGCAAGAACTACGAGGCACTGCGAAGCGTCCGGACGGCCTTCCCGATGTAGACGCGCGGCAGTCGAGGTCTAGGTGGATGCTTCCAGGCGCTGCGCACCCGTTGAGCGACCGTCGAGGACGGCGCGCACGGCGGCGGAGAACTCCTGTATCGAGTAGGGCTTGGTCAGCACGGCCGTAATGCCCAGCCGGTCAAGGCTTTCCGGGCCCACATCGTCGAAATGCCCTGTCGTCAACAGTACGGGCAGGCCGGGCCGCATGGCCTTGATCTCCTGGGCGAGCACTTCACCGGTCATGCGCGGCATGAGGCGGTCGGTGATGACCAGATCGAACGCGTCGGGGTCCTCGCGGAGAATCGCCAGGGCCTCGGCGCCGTTGGACGCCGCGGTGATCTCGTAACCGAGCTTGCCGAGGAGCTTGCGCGCCAGGTTGACGAGGGATTCCTCGTCATCGACAAAGAGCACCCGCTCGGTGCCGCGCGACTGGGCCACGGGCGTGACGCGCGCCTCGTCCGCAGGCTTGGCGATACGCGGGAAGTAGATGTGAAACGCCGTGCCCACGCCGGGCATGCTGTCTACCTGTATGAGGCCGCCGTGGGTCGTGACGATCCCGTGCACGACGGAGAGTCCCATCCCCGTGCCTTCACCCGGCGCTTTGGTGGTGAAGAACGGCTCAAAAATCCGGCTCACGACCTCGGGCGGCATGCCGCAACCGGTGTCGCGAACGGTAAGCCGCATGCAACGCCCGGCAAGGGCCAAATCCAGGTCGCCGGGCCACTCGGCCGCCTCCAGCGAGACGTCGAGGGTACCGCCGGCCTTGCCCATGGCCTGGCTGGCATTGGTGCACAGGTTCATCACCACCTGGTGAAGTTGTGTCCCGTTGCCAAGCATGTAGGCCGAATCCAGCGAGACGTGGCGCACAATTTCGACCGTCGAGGGGAGCGATGCCCGCGCAAATTGCAGTGCTTCCTCCACGATTACGTCCAGTGCCACTGGCTTCAGGTCTTGTTCGCTGTGGCGGCTGAACGCGAGTATCTGCTGCACAAGTTCCTTGGCGCGCGTCCCCGCCCGCAGCACGTGATTCATGTTCTCCGCCAGCGGACTCGCCGGCGGGATTTCCTCAAGGGCCAGGGTGACGTGGCCGAAGATGGCTGCCAGAATGTTGTTGAAGTCGTGGGCGATCCCGCCAGCCAGCACCCCGAGGCTCTCCAGGCGTTGCGACTGCTGTACCTGCATCTCGAGACGGTGGCGCGCCTCGTCGGCCCGGCGTCGTGAAGCGAGGTGTCCCAACAACGACGCGAACAACCCCAGCAGTTCGCACTGACGTTCCGTGATGGTCTTGCCGCGCGCCAGGTTATCCGTCACCAGAAACCCGGTGACCTCTTCGCCGTCCCAGAGTGCGGCGACCGCACGGGCGCCCATACGCACGAATTCCCCGCTGGCGTTGTACAACGGCGCGTCCGTGGTCAGCTCCGCGCCCGCATATTCATGCGCTGGCGGGCGAAGGATCCATGGAGAGACATTCGCGCCGGGTTGTCCGCGGCGGTCGCACACGTTGCCGAACTCGTCGGTGGCGTAGGAAGCGACCAGGTCGTCCGGGTGCCGTCCCTTGAGCCAGAGTGCCAGGCTTTCGAATCCGAGGCGATGGCAGCCCTCGCCCACGGCCACGCGGCAGATCTCGTCAAACGACTCGATACGCCCCAGGTCGTTGCCCAGCTCATGAAGCGCCAGCAGGTGCTGCTGAAACGCGCGTTCTTCGTCCTGGCTGGCGCGCAGGGCCCGTTCCGCGCGGCGGCGTTCGGCGCGTTCCAGCGCCAAGGCGATGTAGTCGCTGAGGAACGCGGCGAAGTTGGCCTCCTCAGCCGTCCACCTGCGCTTGGTTCCCTTGCTTGCACTCACGGCCAGCCCGGCAAAGCGGCCGGCGTGCCAGATGCTGACGACCAGCGCGCTGGTGACCTCGTGTCCCGGCAGGACCTCGACCGGGAGACCCGCGAGACGCGGCTCGGAGAGGCAACTCTCCGCGCACACCACGCGGTCATGGGTGACCCCATGCAGGTCGGCGAGGCCGTTCACCAGCACCACGTTCTCGCCCCGGGAATGGCGGTGGGATCCGGCATGGAAATGGTCGACGCATTGCATGCGCGTGTGCCGCTGGTCACAGAGCCACACGCTGGTCCAGTCCGTCTCCAAGGCATGCGATGCCGCCTCCGTGATGCGATGCAGGGCCGGATGCAGTTCCTCTTCCTCAATGGTCTTGCTGCGCACCAGCTCAATCAGCGCGCGGTCCAGCCGGGCCGACTGCTCGCGCGAATGGATCTCCGCCTGCATGCGTCCCAATTGCTCCTGGTGTTCCGCCAAGAGCTGCGACACCGGATCCGCAACGACGGAAAGCATCACCTCGGCGGGTGCCTCGGAGTGGACGAAATCCTTGTTCGACGCGTGCACGCGGAATACGTAGTCGCCAACCGGAAGGTTGTTATAGGTCACCTCGGTCGACCACGTCTCACGCCAATCCTCGTCGTAGCCCTCCAGGTTGAAGCGGTAGCGGAAACGGGTGGCGGCCAGACTGGTCGCCTGAAACACCACCGTGAGCAGCCGCGTCTGGGTCGTGGTCAACTTGAGCGAGCTGGGGTTGGCGTAGACCCGGTCCGCCAGTACCTTCCGTATCTCGAGCAGCGGAGGGCGCGACGCCGTCGACCGGTAGCGCACAAGGCCCCGAAAGGTGCCGATGATGACGCCGCCGTCCTCGCAACCGATCAGTCCGGAGACGCTGTTGCCCGGCAGGCCGTCGTCGG
Organism: Candidatus Hydrogenedentota bacterium; assembly: GCA_052033955.1. Classification (GTDB taxonomy): domain Bacteria; phylum Hydrogenedentota; class Hydrogenedentia; order Hydrogenedentales; family SLHB01; genus JBPOJD01. The sequence continues at coordinate 83,980 of JBPOJD010000013.1, read as the reverse complement.
TGGTCAATTGCTGGAACTGTCGGCCATCGTAGCAGTAAACCCCGGCGCCCAGGGTGCCGAACCAGAGGCGTCCGCAGGCGTCCTGCGTCGCACATTGGTATTGGACCGGCGCCCCGCTTTCCTCGTCGACCGGCGCGATCTGGCCATCTTCCCACATGCCGAGGCCAAACTGGGTGCCGATCCAGAGACGGGACTGGTCATCGGTAAACAACGACGTGACGCCGTCGTGGGGAAGGCCGTCGGCCTCGCCGTAGTAGGTGATCCGCCCATTGTCCAGGCACCCCAGGCCCGTTCCGGCCCAGTGGGCGCCCCCGCCTCCGAACCAGATGCGCCCATCCCGTCCCTCGGCCAGACGAGATACAGTGATATTTTTCGTCGTCAAGTTTGAAAATGACGTCCCGTCGAAACAGCAGATCAATCCCGGGTTTGCCGTTCCAATGAGGAGGCGGCCGTCGCGCGTGCGCAACAGCGAAACCGCATCCCGGGAGGGAAGACCCGCGACGGCATGGGCCGCGGGCTTGTCCTCGAAAATCGCCTCGGCGGTGGGAAAGTGCAGCAGTCCGCCGCCAGCTGTGGCGATCCAGAAGCTCCCGTCGGGGTCCTCGGCGATCGCGTTCACGTGGTAGTTCATGGACGCCCGTCGCGTGCGACCGTCGGCGTCCAGGCAGACAATATCGTTGATCGACCCGAACCACAGGCGGCCGGCCCGGTCCCGCACCAGCGTCTCGGTGACGGGCAGCGAACACAGCGGCTCGACCGAGGTGATGTCAAGCCGGCTGAGGCCGACATGCGGGTGCGCACACCAGACCAGCCCTTCGCGATCGCGGACGATGCCTCCCACGTGGTTGTGAAACAGGCCGTCGGCGGTCGTGTACACACTGATGCGGTTGTCCTCCACGCACGCGAGCCCTCCGTGGAGGAACCCCAGCCAGAGCTGGCCTTCCGTGTCGTCATGGATGCTGCGCACATGCATATCGGGCAGGTCCGGCGGCCGGGCGCAGGCCGTAATGGCGCCGTCTTCGAAGCAGTTCAATCCGGCCGGTGTGCCGATCCAGACGCGGCCGGCCCGGTCGTCGGAGAGGGCTGTCACCCGCGTGTGCAGCAGGCCGTCCTTCGTGCCGTAGGTGGTCAGGCGCCCTTGGTCGAGGCAGGTGAGGCCGTTGGAGTTCGTGCCGAACCATACGCGGCCCTGCCGGTCGCACAGCAGGCTGCGCAGGGTGTTCTGGCCCAGTCCGTCGGCCGTCGTGAAGGTGGTGAATGTCCCGTTGTCAAGACACGAGGCGCCGTGGTCCCAGGACGCGATCCACAGCCGGCCTGCGGTGTCAAAGCCGATGTCAATGACGTCGTCGCCGCATAGGCCGTCTGCCGTCGTGAAGGAGACCGCGCGCTGGCCGTCGAAACAACTGACGCCGCCGCCGAGGCTGCCCACCCACAGACGGCCGTCCCGATCCTCGCAGATGGCGTTGAGCGGTTTCCTGGGCAGCCCGTGCGAGGCCGAGAAATAGGTGAACTGGCGGCCGTCGAAGCGGCACAACCCCGCCGCCGTCGTGATCCACAGTATGCCCCGGCGGTCCTGGAGAAGACCGTTGCAGCCGCCCGCGAGGCCAGCGGTCGCATCATAGGTGCGCCACACGCCTTGCCGCGCCGGGCAAAGATCGAGGCTCTTTGGGGGGCATTCGTCCATCGGGAATAAGGATGCTCCACAGATGCGCGCAAGCCGGGGGCAGGGAATCCGCGCCATAGCCGCATGCTTTCTTTTTTCACAAACTATACCGTTTTTACCTGATTTCCATCATAATAAGCAAATGATGCGCCAGAAACAATTATTCGTGCTGTGTTGGGCGGCATATGCGGACTACTTTCGACGGAAGAGCCCTACGCTATGCGGACTGACGGAGACGTCGAAGCGCTCGCGCAGGGGGTCGAGATAGGGGCTCGCCGACGCCTCGGCGCCGTTGATCGCGTCGAGCGAGAGGTAGCTGCGGGAGGCTCCGGGCCGGATCAGGAGTTCCAGGGGACGCAGGTAGTCCGGAAGCGCGCGTTCTTCCGGGGGGACGCGGATGTCGAGGGATTTGCCGCCGCTGTGGGCCGCCAGCACGAGCCGGTCGCCGTGGTACACCAGCGTCGTGGTGCTCACACGGCGCGGGAGGTCCCCGCGCAAGCCTTCGAGAGCAAGTCCGCATGCCGATGCCGGATCGTCTGCCGCCATCCAGTACACGGCGTCTCGGGGCAGGCCGTCCCGCAACCGCGAGACCGCCTCGGGACTCGCGAACTGCGGTCCGGGGACGCCTTCAAAGAACTGCCCGCTGACGACCTCCCCGGCCAGTTCCATGATTCGCAGGGAACGAAAGACCGCCTTCCATTGGAAAGGCGGCAGCTCAACCTGTAGAAGTTCGCGGAAGAGGACGCCATACCGCGCGAGCAGCACGCGCACACGGTCTTTGGCGAATGCCTCGCCTTCCAGCGCATCGCGAGGCGGCGTGACCGTGGGCAGCGCGAACCATGTCACGGAAAGCGGCGACAGGCTTCGCCAGCGCTGGAAGCTTGCCCGGCGGCTCGCGCCGGAAGCGGGTGGCGGCGCGAGGGGCTGGAGCGAGGTCTGGAGGGACCCCAAGGCGTCGTTCGAGACCCGCCCGTCCCAGAAGAGGTCCCAGAGGGTGGCGGCCAGCTCCCGGGCGTCGGTATGGCCCTCCCGCAGCAGGTCGCCGAAGGTGTACCGCGCCGATTCCGAGGGAAACAGGCGCTCCATGGCAAGGTCACCGGCCTTGGCGCGCCGCGCGCTGAGTGTGTGCGGCAGACACAGGTCCAACTGTTCCGGGAAGGCGAGGGCGAACGAGCCCCTCCCGCAACCGAACCAGAGCAGACCGCTTTCGCGGGCCACGGCGTGAAGCAGGGCGGGGTCGAAGGGCTGCATGCGCGCCGGGAGGATCGCCTGCTCGAAGCGTGCCGTCGCCAGCGGCAGACACAGGAGGCACTCCAGCCGCTGCTCGAGCCCTGTCCGGTCCGCTCCGGGTTGCGTGAGCCCTTGATGCGTCGCCAGAAACAGAGGAAGCTGAGTAACCGGCAGCGGTGCGAGGGTGCTGCGTGCCCGGCTGCGACGCATTCGCAGGAGCGTCTCGAAGTTCTCGCGGTCGCAGACCTCGACCCCTGCGGCGTCCTCGGTGAGCTCGCCGAGGACCACCGTTCCCTGTTCGACGAGGCCCTCCAGCGCCTCCTCCAGCAGCGCCTCCGTCACGGGCAACCACCCGGGCATGTCCTCGACCGGCACGGGTCCCGAAAAGCGCAGCCATTCTCCCAACCACGCCGCCAGCGCGTCCTCGCCGCCTTCCACGACCTGCCAGGACTGGTCCCGGACCATCGCCTCGGGCCCCGTCGCTCCTTCGGATCCGAGCGGGAGGATGTCCACCTCGTCCAGCGGAAGACCAAAGGCCCGGATGAGCCGCGGGACACCCTCAATTGGCGCGACATGGAGGTTGGCGCTCGAACCGAAACGAAGGTAGACCGCCTTCATTCCAAGCTCGCGCAGGATCACCTCGCGGGGCGGCGCCCCGTCGAGCTGGGCCGCCTCCAGCAATTCTTCCCACTCCGGTTCGGTCAGGAGCAGCCGCTCCTTCAGCCAGAACAGCAGCTCGCGGGCCGTTGCCGGGGCATAGCCCGGATGGGTGCGCCGGACCTTCTGCTCGAAGCGCGTCACCAGGTCGCGCGGCAGACGCGGTCGCAACGCCGCCTCGGCCGCGATCTCCGCGATGAGGTCGGTGCGCAGCGCGGACGCCGCCGTGCCTGCCGGGGTGTCGTCGGCGTACATGAACCGGTTGGTTTGCAGCCACGTGAGCGACGCGGCAAACGGCGACGGGGCGGGGGTCTCGGCGCTGTGGACCCGGATGGTTCCTTCGGCGAGTTCCCGCAGGCGCGCGCGCAGCGGCGCCATGTCGAAGGTGTCCTGCAGACAGGCGCGCCATGTCTCGATGAGCAGGGGAAAATCCTCGTGCGACTTGACGCTGTCGAGGAGCTTCTGCGCCCGCATGCGCGTCAACCAGAGGGGAATCCGCTGGCCATGCCCGGCGCGGGGGAGTTGCAGGGCCGTTGCGGCGCTCTCACGGAAACGTGCCCCAAAATACCCGCTCCGCTCGAGGCCGCGGCGGAGAAGCGAATCAAGGTTCTCCGGCGTTACCAGCGATACCAGCACGTTCGCCGGGGGGAAGGTATCGGCCAGGATCCCGATGGCCACGTCATCCGCGATGACCTCGGGGCGCTCGCCGAACTGTTCCTCCCACGCCTGCGCCAGGGCCAGCCCGTAGGGACGGTTGACGCCGCCTCCCCAGAAGGTGTGCAGAATCAATTGGGTGACCAGGTGGCCGTCCTGTTCGGTGTTCGTGCGTTCCAGAACCACCTGATGGCGATGGGGGAGGGCATGCGTGGCGGCCGCCTGCGTTCCCAGGAACCCGCGCAGGGATTCGGCCGCGTCCGGCCCCAGTCCCGCCGCTTCGCACTCCAGTCTGACCGCATCCCCGCTGCCGCGCTCGGCCCGCTCGAGGAACTCGCCCACGCGTTCCGCGAAGGGCGCGCTCAGGCTGCGGGACTCCGCGCGCCAGAAAGGGACCCCGGCACGGCCCGGAGGGGCAGGCCGGACCAGGACGTCGTTGTGGGTGATGCGTGCGATCTGCCACGTCTGCGAGCCGAGGGTGAAGACATCCCCCTTGCGCCGCTCCCACACAAACTCCTCGTCCAACTCGCCGATGCGCGCCCGAGTCGACTCGCGCCGCAGTGCGTAGTACCCCCGGTCGGGGATGGTGCCGCCCGCCGTGTTGACGCGGAACAGGGTGCCCGGCCGGGCCGTGACCACGCCGTCGATCCAGTCCACGTCCACAAGCGGATGGAGGGCGCGCAGGCGCTCGTTGGCGTAACGGCCCGCGAGCATGTCGAGCACCAGGTCGAACTGGCGCCGGCTCAAATTGCGGTAGCTGAAGCAGCAGCGCAGGAAATCGAACAGGCTGTCGGCCTTCCACGGTTCCACCGCCGTCATGGCCGCGATCGACTGCGCCAGGACATCGAGCGGCGACGCCAAGGGGCGGATGGGCTCGAGATCGCGGTCGCCGACGGCCTGCGCCATGGCGGTTGCCGTCAGCAGGTCGAGTCCGTGCGACGCAAAGAGCACGCCGCGGCTGACGGCATGGACGGCGTGCCCCGCGCGGCCGAGCCGTTGCATTGTGGACGCGGCCGAGGGCGGGGTCTCGACGAGTACCACCTCATCGAGCGCGCCGATGTCGATGCCCAGCTCAAGCGAATTCGTGGCGACGATGGCCCGGAGTTCGCCGGCCTTGAGGCGTTCCTCGACGACGGACCTCACTTCGCGGGACAGAGAGCCGTGGTGGGCGTACGCGATGGTTTCGCCCGCGATCTCGTTGAGCAGGAGCGTGATCCGTTCGCTCATCCGGCGGCTGTTGACGAAGACCAGCGTTGACCGGTTCCGCTGCACGATCTCGTGGATATCGGCCGCGAGACGATGCCATGGGGACGTATCGCGCCCGTGGCCCGGGGAAGGCGACACGACCCGGAGCACCATTTGCTTGTCGCCGGGGGCCTGCACGATGTGGACGGGCCGATCCCGGTATTCCGCGTCCGCGCCGCCACGCTCCAGACGTCTGCCGCCCACCATTTCCGCCACCAGCTCGACAGGATGAACCGTGGCCGACAGCGCGATACGCTGGAATTCACCGGCCAGGAGCGCCAGCCGCTCCACGGCGGTCATCAGATGCACCCCGCGCTTGCTGTCCGCCACCGCGTGGATTTCGTCGAGTATGACCGTCTGAAGCCCCGCGAACATGTCGCGTCCGCGCGGCGAGTTCAGCATGAGGTTGAGGCTTTCGGGTGTAGTGGCGAGGATCTGCGGCGGGCGGCGAAGCATCCGCCGCCGCTCGCTTTGCGGAGTGTCGCCGCTCCGGGTCTCGACGGCGATCGCGGGGAAGTCCAGTCCTGCCGCCGCGAAACGCCGCTCGAGAGCGCCCAGCGGGTCGAGCAGGTTGCGGCGCATGTCCGTGTTGAGCGCCTTGAGCGGGGAGACGTAGAGGACCCGCAGGCCCGACGGGTCCCACGCGCCGGTCACGAGGCTGTTCAGCGCCCAGAGGAAGGCGGCCAGCGTCTTGCCCGTTCCCGTGGGCGCCGTCGCCAGGACGTGCCGGCCCTGCGCGATGACCGGCCACGCCGCGGCCTGCACCGCGGTCGGCGAACCCTTTTCCTCACGAAACCAGTCCCGGATAACCGGATGGAAGAGAGAGAGGGAGTCTGAGTCCTTCGTGGTCACGTTCAGCAGCCCTTGCCCTGTAATAGGTATAGCGGATTGGCCGGGAAAGGTCCAGCGCGGCGTGCCGGGCGAAGCGCCGTTCTTGACGCCATGGCCCCGCAAAGAGTAAGACAAGGGCTGTGCGGACCGCCCGCAAGGCAGGGGACCATGACAACACCGGTTATTGAAGCGCACAGCCTGCGGTGCAGCCGCAGGCACGCCGCCCGGCAGGACGCCTTCTCGTTCGAGTTGGCGTCTGGGCGCATTCTGTATGTCGCGGGCCCCCCGGCCAGCGGCAAACGCGACCTCACCCGTGTCCTCGCGGGCCTTCAGACGCCTGTCGACGGGGGGATTTCCTTCGAGGGGACGCGGTGCGGCGTGATTCGCGGGTGCGAGCCGCTGCCATCCGCGACCGTGTCACAGGTGCTCGCGCTTCAGCGGGCCGCGTCGCCCCTTTTCGACCCGGAACCCGCCGAGGCGTTGCTCGAGGAGATGGGCATCGGCGGAAGGACGCGGTTTGGGGCGCTTTCAGGCGGTGAGAAATTCTGGACGCTGCTGGCCCTTGCCGTTGCCGCACGGCCACGGCTGCTGGTGCTGGATGACCCGGGCGCGGTGCTGGGCCGGTCCGAGGTCCAGACGGTCTTCGCCGTGGTGCGATGCCTCGTTTCCGAGCAAGGAGGCGTGGCGGTCGTGACGGGCGAGGAAATGGACGAGACCGGGGCCGCCGACGAGTTGATGATCCTCGCGCGGGGCCGTCTCATGGTGCATCTGCCCGTGGCAGCCTTCGCGACTGAGGTGTGGGAAGTCGAGTACCCCGAGGGCCAGCGCTACGGCGCGAACGGCGATATCCGGGTGCTGGCCGCCAGCTGGAGCAATGGTCGCCGTGTGGCGTGGGTGCACTGCCCCGCCGGACGCGCGGCGCTCGAGCAGGCGCTCGGGGAGGGCGCCGCCGTGCGCCCCGTCGGGTTGCCGCACCTCTACTGGGCGCTCACGGGACGTTCCGCCGCTGACGCTGGGGAGGGAACATGGTGAGGAACGGCGAGTGGTCCTTGCTCCGGTGGCAGGTCCGCAGGGCCGGGCCCTGGATGCTCCTGTTGCCGGTGTTTCTCGCCGCGTTCGGGGTTCTCCTGCCCAACACGTGGGCGGCAGGACCGGCTACCGGGGTCGCGGGCTTCGTCCTGGCATGTGCGCTCGTCCTGGGGCTGGCCGCGCCGCGGCATCCCGGCGCCACGGCCCACCTGATTCTCTGCGGTTTTTCCCGCCCGTGCATTTGGCGTCATCTTGCGACGGCTGCGGTGAGCGGGGGCGTGTTGTGCGGCGCCGGCGCGACTGGGGGACTGTTGGGGCGCGGTGCGGGTTCGGAACTGCTGGGGCTGGCACGGGAGCACTCGGATCCGGTCGGGCCGGCCGCCGTGTTCATGGTTCCCGCCATGGCCGTGTTGGGGGCGGCCGCGGGCCTGTGGTTGGCGGCGAGGTGTGTCCACGCGGCGTCGTCTTCCGCGCGCATGCGCTTGGCGGCGGCCGGTGTCGTTGTCGGCGCGGCGGGCGTGCCGGGCGTGGTTCTGATGCTTTATCCATATGCCGGGGTGCAGGCGGCGGTTTCGTGTGCCGCCCTTGCTACGGCGGCGGGCTTTTTGTGGCGATCCCGGAGCATTTACGTGGTAATCGAACCCATCCGGGACTGATCGGTTCCCGCGGCGGCGGGGATGGGAGGCGTCATGGGCGTTACCGGGGTGATATGGAAAGGATGCGTGCTGATGATCGCTGCGGGCACTATGGGCTGGGCGCAGGCGGCGGATTCTACCGGGGTGCCGGTGCATGACGTCTCCTCGAACACGCCCGTCGACGAGTGGGTTGTGCTGGGGCCGTTCCCGAATCCCGAACCGCGAAATCCGCTTCCTGGGGCCGCGTACCGCCAGGGCTTCCACACGGACTACCTCGCCGACCTGGGCGGTGAAGCGGCGGCGGTCATCGAGCCGGGCACGACCGTGTCCTTCGATTCAGACGGGAGCGCGGGGCAGGCCGCCGCAGCGCGTGTCCGCGCCAATGACCTCCACGAGATCGATCTGATCGCGCTGTACGGAAAAGGTCGCCACGTCGCCTATGCCTTTGCCTGGCTTTCCGCGGAGGAAGCGCAGCGCGTTCATGTCTTTTTCGGGTCCAACGACTGCGCCAAGATCTGGGTCAACGGCCAGCTCGCCCACAGCATGTGGAAAGACGAAGGCCGTGCCTGTGTGGCGGGCGAAGATGTTTTCCGGATCGACCTCAACAAGGGGCTGAACCCGGTCCTCGTCAAAGTGGAGGACGCGGGGGGCGCCGCCTGGGAGTTCATCTTTGAGGCGTGTGACGCCGAGGGGCTGAAAAACAAGGATGCCGCCCGGGAGGAGGCGACCCGGCTGCGGCAGTTCCAGCAGGCCGCCATCGTGCCTGCGGGCGGGGGAGGTTTCGTGGTGCGGCCCGGGGTGCTGGCGCCCATGCATTGGGAGGACCCCGCACACGTGGCGACGCTTGTCGGCGAGACACCGCTGACAACGACCTGGTATGACGCCCGCCACCGGCGCGTCACTTCGGCCAGCCGCCCTGGGCGGTACGCCGCCGTCGTCGAAGGACGCACCCCGGGCGGGTTGCACGTCCGCCGCGCCTACACATTCTACTGCGCAGGACCGGCATGGACGCCTCCGCGAGATGAGGCACGGATCTACCTCGGGCGTCTGCCGCTGCCGTACAAACTGAAGGAGCCGTGGTTCAAGACGGCGGCGTCATTGACGTCAGACACCGGCGATGCCGGCGGAACCCTCGCGCAGGCCCAGTTGCTGGCCGCGTTGGATGAAGTCCATGACCTGGACCGGCCGCTTGCCCCGACAGACGCCCCGGACACGCTCGATGGCGACTATCACCTGCGTCTGCGCTTCAAACTGCTGAAGCAGAAACCAGCACGGCTCGCGCCGCCCCGGATCACCCGGACACCGGCCCCGGTGCTGCGGCCGGGGTCTGCGGCGGAAGCCGGCGTGGCCCAGGACACCGCGGCGAAGCTGGACGCGCTGTTTAATGAGTGGTACGCGGCAAGCCAGGTGCCGTTCACGACGCTCATTGCCCGCAACGGTGTCATCATCAACCATCAACGCTACGGACCGGATGCCGTCAGCGTCGAGACGCCCTTCTGGATCGCGTCCATCACCAAGGCCGTTACCGGCGTGATGTTTGCCCAGTTTGTCGAACAGGGACTTATCGGCGTCGATGATCCGGTGGGCCGGTACCTGCCCGGTTTCCCCGTCGAAGGCGAGCAGACCGTGACACTGCGTCACTGCTTTACCCACACCAGCGGTCTCTCGGGCCACGGGGAGTGGGGCGGACTTCAGAATCCCTGGCTCGACAATGTCATTGCCGTCGGCGTGGGCTATCTCCAGCCTGGCCGCGTGCGCGAATACAACGGGATGGGCCTCGACCTCGCCGGGAAGGTCATGGAAAGCGTAGCCGGAAAGGGCATTCTCCGGCTCATGCACGAGGATTTCTTCGCCCCATTGGGACTCGCCCATGTGGGCGTCAGTGACCTGGGCGGCCACATGCATTGCACGGCCGAGGACCTTGCGCGCATTGGCCAGCTTCTGGCCAACCGCGGTGCCTACGGCGACCAGGTCTTCTTCACGCAGGCGACCTTGGACAAACTGATGCCGATCCCGCTGGGATCCGTCTATCCAGGCATATCGTCGGACTGGGGGGTCGGCATTGCCTGGATGCGCGAGCCGCACCCCAACGCCGGGCAGGACGGGATCCCCGAGGACGCGACGCTGCTCGGCCGCAATGTCATCGGGCATGGCGCGGCTTCGTCGTCGATTTTCCGCGTGGATCTCGACAACAACCTGGTGATCGTGCAGACACGCAACGAGACGGGCCGGGACTACGACGACTTCGCGCGGCGGCTCTATCTGCTGCTCGACGAGAGCCTGGTCCGGTAGGTCGCACGGGCCTCGCTTGACCCCTGTCTCGCACCGGGAATAGACTTTGGGAAAGTTATCTTCCGGCCCGTGACGACCGGGGGGAGAGACCCTTCTGGCCGCCGGGAACGCAAAGGATGTACCCATGACGAGATATGCAGTGGTTATGCTGGTTACGGTGGCGTGCGCGGTGCTTGCGGCGCACGCGCAGGAATCGCCCGCGGCGCCTGAGGCCCAGGACGTGGTCCGCGGGCCGGTGGTGGAGGTCGAGCCGCGCGAGCTATGGCTGAGCCATCCGCCGGACGGCGCGGACGAGAGCGATCCTCGCCCGGAGCACCTGTCGGCCACCGAGAAGGCCGTCGGGTATGTCGCCGTGCGCAACGTCGGCGATGCTCCCCTGGTCCTCGAGCGGATACGCTCGACCTGCGGATGCACCGTGGCTGCGCTGGAAGTCTCCGAACTCGCTCCCGGCGCGGAGACCCGGGTGAAGGTCGAGGTGGTTCCGCAGCAGGTGGGCGGCTTCAGCATCAACAAGCAGATTTCGGTACATACGAACGATCCCAGCCAGCCGGTGGTGCCGGTGAACATACGGGGCGAGATCTTTCCGGTGTACGAGTACGAGCCCAGGTTTTTCGACCTGGGAGTCTTCGAGAAGGGCGAGGAACGCGAGGCCAGCATCCTGTTTCGCGGAAATGGCGACCCGGTCAGGATAGACCGCATTACCACGTGGCCCGGGGCCGAAGGGTTTGAGGTCCAGGAGCAGGAACTGCCTGAGGCCGAGTGGCGGACGCCGGGTATCCCCGAGTACCGCATCACGTTCCGGGCCACCCCGCTGGCCCCCTCGGGCAAACTTACCAATGTATTGCTCGTCCACACCAGCGCGGCCACCAACAGCACCCTGCGCATCCCCGTCGAGGCCGATATCCGGTCCTTCTACAGTCTTTCCAGACGCGTCGCCTTTGTCGGCCCCGTCACCTCCGGCGCGACGATGGAAAACGTGCTCGACGTGACGGCCGAGCGCCCTATCGAGCTGACACAGGTCCAAAGCAGCCTGCCTGAACTCATCCCGCAGGTCCGCTACTCCGAAGACCGGCGAATCGCCACGATCGACTTTGTCGTGGCGCCCGATGCCGCACACGGGTTCCGTGTTGGCACCCTCGACCTGGCGATTTCAGCGGACGGCGTGGTCCGGCGCGAGCAGGTTCAGCTCCGGACGGCGATCAACGCCCGCAAATAGCCGCAGCAAACGGTTCAGACCTCCATACAAGGCGCCGCTAAGGCGCCTTCTTTATGTCTGCGCGGTCGGAGGCCGCCGGGGAACACGGTGACCGGTTCTGTAGAGAACCTTGTCAACCGGAGGACCCCGATCATGACGACGCACGCAACGAATTCCCAATACAGCGCCTTTCTGACGCTGTGGAAAGCCCTGCTGGCCTTTCTGAGTGCCGTGACAGGGGGCGAAGTGGCCCTCTATACGGTTCCGCTTCCCGAGGATGTCGAATCGTTTCGCCTGCGCTGGCCTGTCTACGCAGTGGCGGCGCTGCTCGCGTTCTGGCGCGCGTGGGAGAACATCCGCAAGCAGTTCGCGCTGGTTATCTATCCGTGGGAGCGTCCCGCGGGGGGACGCCCGTGAGGCGGGCGGCGGCAGTCTGTGTGGTCGCGGTGCTGTTTGCCGCGGGATGCGCGACCAATACGGTCCGCTTCACCGAGCGCATCACGGATCCGGTCACCGGCGAGGTGTCCGAGACCGGGTTCACCCAGCAGGCACGGGTGACATGGGGCTCCACCCTGGAGGAGGGCACCGGCGCCATGGCCTACAGCGGCGCGGATTGGCGTCTCGACGTCGGCAATGCCGCATCGAAGGCCCAAGCGGGCAATGGCGTCGAGACGCTTCAGGCGTTGATCGCGCTCGGGCAGGTGTTGGCCCCATTGCTGAGCGCGCCGCCCGCCGTGCAGGAAGATCCACAAGCTCTGCACAACCTGGCCGGGGCGCTCGTGGACGCCATGCGGGAGCGTGGGCAGGCCTCTCCATGACGGCGCGGGCAGACGGCCGGATCGATCCGGCCGTCTGCCTAGACGCCAAACTGCCGGAGATGGTGCTCAAAATGCACGATATGCAGTCTTGCCCACCCGTCGACACCAAGGTCGCCAAACAGTGGGTGCGGAGGCGGCGAAAGCTCGTCTGCCTGCACGAGCGACAGGTAGTCTTCCATGACGGCGTGCAAGGTTTCGAGGTCGCCGTCCTGCGACGATGCGTCGAATCCCTTCACGTTCTTCGGAAACGGCAGCCAGCCGTTCACGTACAGCGGCCCCAGAATGTGCGGTCCCACGACGCGTCGAAGCAGCCACGGCGCGCGCACATCGAACGGATTGCCACGTCCCATGCTGTAGCGGATCGTGGCCGCGAGATGACCGGTAAGCATGGCCGGGGTCATCGTGCCCCACTTCGGCCGCGCGTCCGGGGGCAGCGATCGCAAGCGGTCCACCACCTCCTCCATGTACTGACTGTCGAAGTGGTGGCTCATGCCCGGCGCGCTCCCGTTGCGGTTTCGCGCCCCAGCATAGCACGAAGGTCCGTCCGGATCATGCAGCGGCCGTGTCCTGATCCGGAGACGGGACAACAACGGGCCGCCGTCAACGTTGACCTGTCTGCCTCATACCTTCTAGTATGCAGGGAGAGGTGCGGGCCGCCGGGTTGCGAGTTGTGGGGCGACAGGGAGAGGTTCATCTGCATGCATGATCTGGCTTCGTTGACGCGTCCGTCGGAATGGGTCAAGGTCCGTGGACTTCTGGATGCCGCCATCCTCAAGGTGCTCGGCCAGTTTCCCAAGGAACGGGGCGAGTTGCAGACCCGCGTCGCGGACGAGACCTCGTTCCCGGGATTTGTCCGCCAGCGCGTGAACTACTTCGTCGATGAATGGGAGCGCGTGGCTGCGTGGCTCTTCTTGCCCGAGGGGCGCGATCAGGTCCCCGCGATCCTGTGCCTGCACGACCGCGTCGCGCAGGGCAAGGATGAGCCCGCCGGTATTGAAGGCGATCCACTGCTGGCCTTTGCCCGGCACTACGCGGAACTCGGCTTCGCCACCCTGGCGCCGGACACCATCACGGCGGGCGAGCGCATCTCCACGGGGCTGGGTGCATTCGACACCAGTACCTACGCCAAGGACTACCCCAAGCTGTCGGTGATGGGCAAGCTCCTGTGGGACAATCTGTACGCCATGGATCTGCTCGCCGACACGCGCCAGGTCGACCCATCCCGCATCGGTGTGATGGGCCATGGGCTCGGGGCGACGAGCGCCCTCCTGTTGTCCGCCTTTGACGAACGCGTGCAGGCGTGCGTGGCCAGTTGTGGCTTCACCCGTTTTGCCGACGACCCGCAGGTGGCCCGCTGGTTCGATGCGGAAGGATTCGTGCAGCTTCCCAAGCTCAAGCCCGCCGCGGACAAGGGCGAGTTTCCTTTCGACTGGGAGCATGTGCTCGCCATGGCCGCGCCGATCCCAAATCTGCTGATCACGGCCCTGAACGATGACGTACTGCCCAACACCGAGAGCTGCGAGGCGGCCGTCACCGCCGCGCGCACCGTCTACGCGCTGCTTGGCGCCGCCGGCGCGCTCAAGGAGGTCAGGCATCGCAGCGGCCGCCGCATGACGCCCGAGACACTCGAAGCGGCTGACGAATGGTTCCAGCGCTGGCTCTGACGCACCGGAGCGTCCCGATGTCATTCGCGAATAACTCACGTGTTACGAACTGTTTCTTCTCCTGCGGATGCAACCTGGACCCGGTCCGGAAGGGAAGAGGCGATGGGAGCGACGGCCGTGCACTTGAAACCAGGAGCCAAGGGCGATCCGGGTGAGCGCGTAAACCGCCTGATCGACAACATCGAGCAGGTAATCTTCGGCAAACGCGAAGCGATCAAGCTGTGCGTGGCCGGGCTGCTGGCCCGGGGGCACGTGCTGATTGAGGACATTCCGGGCATCGGAAAGACCACCCTGGCCCACAGCATCGCGCGCTCCATCGACTGCTCGTTCAACCGCATCCAGTTCACCAGCGACATGCTGCCCGCGGACATACTCGGGGTCTCGGTGCTGAACCGGAACAGCTCGCAGTTCGAGTTCCGGCCGGGACCGATCTTCGCCAGTATTGTGCTCGCCGACGAGGTCAACCGGACGCCCCCGAAGTCGCAAAGCGCGTTGCTCGAGGCGATGAGCGAGTTTCAGGTGACCGTGGAAGGCCGGCCGCATCCGCTGCCCCAGCCGTTCATGGTGCTTGCCACACAGAATCCCATCGAGTACGAAGGCACCTACACCCTGCCCGAGTCGCAGCTCGACCGTTTCCTGCTGCGGGTGGAGCTGGGCTATCCGGACAGTGCCAGCGAGATCCGCATCATGCGCCGCCGGGATCCGGCATCGGCCCTGCATCACCTCGAACCGGTCCTGACCGCCGACGACGTGATCGAGCTGCAGGCGATGGCCGGCCATGTCCACGTCGAGGAGAGCGTCGCGCGGTACATCCTGAACATCATTGCGGCCACCCGTGATGATGAGGCCGTGCAGCTCGGAGCAAGCCCGCGCGCCTCGGTCGCCTTCTATGTGGCCTGTCAGGCGCGCGCGCTGGTCGAAGGACGTGACTACGTGACTCCGGGCGACGTCAAGGCCATGGCCGTCCCGGTGCTGTCTCACCGCATCCTTCTCAAGTCACGTTCGGCGGATCTCGTGACGTCCTCGCGTCAGCGCGGGCGGGCGGTCACGGACATCCTTGAACGCGTGGTGGTGCCGGTCTGAAGGAACTGCGCATGAAACGCAAACGCCGTCGAGTATTGCGGACGTCGGGAGTGGTCTTTCTCCTGATCACGGCGCTGGTGCTCGCGGCTGCGTGGAACACCGGGACCAACCTCCTCTACATCCTGTTTGGCGGTCTGGCGAGCTTCCTGCTCCTCTCCGCCGTGCTGCCGGGCTTGATGTTCGCGCGGCTGCACGTGTCGCGTGAGGCCCCCGAGCGCGTGCATCGCGATGAAGTGTTTCCCGTGACCGTGCGCGTCGAAAACCGGAAGCGGCTGCTGCCTGTCATGTCGCTTCGGCTCCGCCACCGGCACGACCGCCGCGCTTTGGCCTACGTCTTCGTGCTGCCGGCGCGCCGTGCCGCTGTGAACGACGTCCAGGAGACGCTCGGCGAGCGCGGAATGCAGCCGCTGCCCGCCATTTGTGTGCAGACATCCTTTCCGTTCGGGCTGATCACGCACACCATGGAGCATCAGGACAACCTTTCGGTACTGGTCTACCCTCGGGTGTACGCGCTGCGCGCGGCGGCGCTCGAACTGCACACGGCCTCGGGCGCGACGCCGCAGCTTGTCTCGGGCGAGGGCGACGAGTACTTTACCCTGCGCGAATACCAGCCCGGCGACGACCTGCGTCACATCGCGTGGCGCGCCAGCGCACGGGTCGACAAATGGATCGTGCGCGATCACGAGCCCGAGACGTCCCATTTCGTGATCATTGCCCTGGATGCCCGTCCCGGAACTGGCCAAGACCCCGAAGCCGACCTCGAGTCCGCCATCGAACTGGCGGCGTCCATGGCTGTCACGCTGATCAACCGTCATTTCGTCGTGTCGCTGGTCACGCCCGACGCAACGGTGCCGGCCGGGGCGGGCCGGGCACAATTGCTGAAGATCCTGGAGGCGCTGGCCCTGCTTCAGCCGTCCCGGGCGGACGGTCCGGACGCCTTCTCAAAGGCCGCATCCATACAGGAGGGGCCGGGCGTGGCGCTGGTGTTTGTCTCGGCCAACAGAGACCTTTGGGGTCGCCGGGTCTACCCGGGCGAAGTCCGGGTCATGGACCCCAGGAACGCCTATGCGCCCACATATTGACAAGCTGCTTCAGATCGCGACCGGCTTTCTGGTGATGGCCGGTTACCTTGCCCTGGCTACCACGGAACGCGCGCCCGCCCTGTTCGTCGTGCTGCCGGTGGTATTTCTGGCGCTGGCACCCTTCGGTCAGTGGATGGATCGTCGCTTTCCGCCGTACCGTCAGCTCACCACCGTGATGAACATGCTGTATCTCGTGGCGATCCCGTTGATGTTCTCCCGGTTGAGCCTTCTGGACACCGTCACCGCGCTGGTCATCTATATCCAGTTCTATCTGCTCATCCATCAGCTCAACGAGGCCAGCTATCGCTACCTCTATCTGATGGCCTTCTTCCTCCTGTTGTCCGCATCTGTCCAGTCGCCCGAGCCCGCGATTGGCCTCGTGCTGGTCTTGTTCATGGTGAGCGCCGTGTGGTCACTGATTCTGCTGCAGCTCAAGCACGAGTTGGACCGGTCCGCGGGCGGTCGCGAAGGGCGCTCCGTGCGCTTGGAGGGGGATTCGCTGGACAACCTCCAGGAGCCCGGCCGGGACCAGAAGCAGGCACTGGTTGCCATGACCTCGCTCGCGACGCTCTGTGTGTTCGCTCTCTCCGTGGCGCTCTTCTACCTCACGCCGCGCATCGAGGCCGGTCTCTTGGGTAGAGACGACGAGGTCATCACGCGCACAGGGCTGTCTTCCGACATCGACCTCGCCGGCGGCGGCAGCATTGTTCCCGACACCACGCCGCTCATGCGTGTCGAGTTCCCGGACGAGCCCGGTGGCGAGTTCGGGGGAGACATGTACTGGCGGACAGCGACCTACAACCTGTATACGGGGTCCCGCTGGCTCAGCGTGAGCATGGGAGGGCGCGAGTACTTCCTGCCGCCGCGCCAGCATTATGACCGGCGCGCGGTAGATGAACAGTGGATGCTGGTGCGTGAACCGGACCCGGGCGGCGCCAAGGTGCGTCAGGTCATCTACCTCGACAGCGCCATCGATGACGGACTGCCCGCCCTCGACTCCGTGCAGCGGGCCCGTCTGGTGTCGTCGTCGCGGCGTAACGCGAGCGTCGCCTGGTCGACCGGCCATGATGGCACCATTCAGCTTGTGCCGGAAGCAGACGGCGCGGCGGTCACCTACGAAGTGTGGTCCGAGGTGCGCCAACCTTCGCCGGAAGTCCTGCGTCGCGCGCCGGACGACTACGAAGAAGTGATGCCGTATAACATGTACCGTCGCTACACCAACCACGAGCTTCTGCCCGAGACCGTTCAGGTCGCGGCCAATATCGTGGCGCCCCACACGACGGTCTTCGACAGGGTAAGCGCTGTCGAGAGCTGGTTGAGCAATCCCGCAAACGACTTCGTCTACAGCCTGTCGTTTCCGCCGCTCCCGGCCGAGAATGCAGTGGATGCCTTCGTGAACCGGAGTCGGCTTGGCCACTGCGAACTTTTTGCCAGCGCCTTGGCCTTGATGCTGCGCAGCCAGGGCATCCCCGCGCGCGTGGTCAGCGGGCTGCGCGGGGCCGAGTGGAGCGCGGCCAGCCGCGCCTACATCGTTCGCGCGGACATGGCGCATCTCTGGGTTGAGGTGTACTTCATCGGCGTGGGATGGGTGCGGTTTGACCCGTCGCCGCCGACCGATGTCGACACCGGCGCCATGGGCTGGCTCTCGGGAATGATCAGTCAGCAGGTCATGAGCGCGAAGATGTTGTGGTATCAGAATGTCGTAGGCTTCAACCAAGGCATCCAGATCCACCGGTTGCGAGACATTGGCGTCGGCATTGGCGGCGCCTGGATGCGCTTCTTCACACGCGAGGAGCCCGCTGACGATGCACCGGGCCGTGTCGAGGCTACAGCCACTTCCCGGATCGATGTTGTGCGCGTCATCGCCAGTATCCTCGTGCTTGCGGGAGGGGTGGTCGTGCTGATCCGCCTGAGGCGATGGCAGCGCCTGGACCAGGTCATCCTGCTCACGGCGGACCAGGAGCGCGCGCAGCGCCTGTACCGGCGCCTGAGGCGCCGGCTGCGGCGGCTGGGCGCACCGCTCGCAGGCAAGACCGCCGAAGAGATTGCCGAGGATGCCTTGACGCTTCCCATTGTGTCGCCGCAGTCCGTGGTCGAGGCCGTGCGGGTCTACAACGAGGCCCGGTTCGGTCGGGGCGCGCTGGGTGTTGAACACTATCAGCGTATGCGGCGCGAGATCTCCCGAATCAGACGCGTGCGGGATCGCTGAGGCGGCCCGTTACCTCCGCAGCAGGAACGCGACCTTGTTTTCGCGCCACAACGCCACCGCCAAGTCCTGTTTACCGTCTCCGTTGAAGTCCGCGAGCGCCAGCGCGCGCGGCTTGCCGTCGGTAAATGTGTAGGTTTCCGTGGCGAAGGTCATCGGCAGCGCGGACCCCTGTGAACGGTTCAACAGCACCTTGACCGTATCCGACCCGTAGCAGGCCGCCGCGAGGTCTTTCTTGCCGTCGCCGTCGAGGTCGGCCAGCAGGAGATCCCGGATTTCGTGCTCCAGCACGTCCCGCGCCTTGCCCAGGGCCATTTCCTGACTCAATGGGAACGAGAACCCGCCTGCGCCAAAGAACAGCACGATCGAGTCGTCCACATGGGCGTGCGATATTGCCAAATCCAGCTTCCCGTCGCCATTCAGGTCGCCCACCGCGAGTCCATGCGGCAGCCGCCCCCGCGTCGGAAAATGTTCCACCATCTCGAAATTGCCTTGGCCGTCCCCGCGCCACAAGGCCACCTCCTGGGCAACATACAGCAGAACCGCGAGGTCGTCGTTTCCGTCGCCATCAAAATCGGCCACCTGCACCGTGCGCGGTCCGCCCCGGGCCGGCAACAGACGCGGCTCCCCGAGGTACATGTCCGGCACGCCGGGAAAATAGACCAGCACGTCGCTCGACCACCCGGTAGCCACCACGTCCCGGTACGAGTCGCGGTTGAAGTCCGCCACCGCGATGGACGTTATCCCCGGCGTCGTGAAGAGCGGATAGTCGTCGCCGCCGCGCATGCGATGGTACTGCAGGCTCTCGTCGGCAACGCCAAAATGCAGCGGCTCGAACAGATCGTCGCCCAGGTTGCGGAAAATGCTGACGTCCCAGCTCCGGGTGGCCATGAAGCTGCCCACGACCAGATCCGGCGCCTTCAGGATGTCCATGTTGGCCACCGCGATCGAATAGGGAGCAAAGCCCGTCTGGAGCTGGGGAAGCGCCACGTAGTCAAGCGTCGCCCGCGACATCAGCACCGACAACTGGTCGTTGGCGGGCCGCTCTTCACGCGGATCGGTCACCGTGCCGGTGTTCGCGGTCACGATGTCCGGTATGCCGTCGCCATTGAGATCCGGTGCGACAATCGCCGACGGGTTCGGGCCCACCGTGAAGGTCCTCGGCGAGCGCGTAAAGGTCTGGGCATGGCCCGCCGCGCACAGCGCAAACAGCAGCGTCGCTGCGATCAGCCGTTGCCGGCGAGCTGGGCCGCCAGTCCGATGGCACAACATAAACTCTCCTCCGAAGCCTGTCCTGTTCCGGCAATGTCGTAGGCCGTCCCGTGGTCTACCGACGTGCGAATGATGGGGATCCCGAGCGTGATGTTGACGCCGCGTTCCATGGCGACCAGCTTGAGCGGGATATGCCCCTGATCGTGGTACAGCGCCACCACCACTTCCCAGTCGCCCAGTGCCATGCGGCGGAAGACCGTGTCCGCCGGGTGCGGGCCGGTGCAGTCAATTCCCTCCGCGCGCGCAGCCGCCACGGCCGGGGCGACCAGGTCGATATCCTCGCGTCCGAAGGCGCCGGCCTCGCCCGCGTGCGGATTCAGCCCGGCCACTGCCACCCTGCGCCGGGGCAGATTCAGCCGCACGAGCGCGTCATGCGCCAGCCGTATGGTCTCGAGTATCCGCGCGGTCGACAGCGTGTCGATTGCCTCACGCAGCGACACGTGCGCCGACACGTGTACCGCGCGCATGTCGTCCGCAAACACGCTCATCGCGTAGCGTTCCACGCCGGTCAGCGCGGCGATGAGGTCGGTGTGTCCCTGCCAGGGGTACCCGGCACGGTGGATGCCTTCCTTGTTTAACGGGCATGTCACGATGCCCGCAACGGTCCCGGCCTGGGCCATTCGCACGGCATGGACCAGCCACTCGACCGCACAGCGTCCCGCCTCGGGGTCGAGGCTGCCCGGACGATAGGAAGGGGCGCTCAGGCCCGCATCCAGAACGGGTACGCCGGCCACCGTGTCCATCTCGTCCACCGACGACACAGGATGGGCCGCGGGACAGCCGGGCACGTCTCCGGCGGCCTGAGTCAGTACCGTCGCACTGCCTACCACCAAGGGCCGGCACCATTGCCACACCTCCGGGCGCGCCAGCGCCTTCGCGAGGATCTCCGGCCCCACGCCATTGATGTCGCCCATTGTCAGTGCAAGAATTGGCCGCATGGTATCCTCCGCAATCGGTCAGGACGCCTAGCATACCCTCTTTGGCGCGCCGCGCGCCACGTTCCGCCGCGTGCGTGCGGCATGCGGCGGAAGACACCGCTGCCACGGCGAAAAAACGGCGCGGCGGCGGTCCCGCGAACGCGGTATTTTCGTGCTGCGCGGGCCATTTGAAAACAGCGGTTGACTACATGTGGTGGAGGTCCTCCTGTGCCTCCACAACCACTGGTTTTACTGGGTTTTTCTTGTCAAACGACTCATTTTGCGCTTGCACGAGGGGGTGGAGAGTGCTATACTGCGTGACGTGTTGGCGCAAGGGTTCGCCGGACGCGATAGAGGGCCCGGTAATACCGGGTTGGTCGGCGGATTCAGCAGGTACGAGCCGAGGTTTTTGTTCTCGACCGGAGTCTCTCCGGTGAATACGTAAGTTCATCCAACAGGTGAAGTGTGCCTGGTCGCAGAAGGGCGTTCATGACCGGTGAAGCGTGCGCAGAGTCCAATCCCTTGCGGGAGGCATGGAGCATCCAGCAGCGCGCCGCAGCCGTGGGATTTGACTGGCCGGACATCGACGGCGTCATGGCCAAACTGCACGAGGAGCTGGATGAGCTGCGCGTTGCGCTGGACCAGGGACACCTGCCCGATGCATGCGAAGAGCTGGGGGACCTCCTGTTTTCGGCGGTCAATCTCGCCCGTTTCCTTGAGGTACACCCCGACCACCTGCTCGGCGACGCCAACCGGAAGTTCTCCCGGCGCTTTGCCCGGGTCGAGGAGGCGATCAGGCTTCAGGGGCGCGTGATCTCCGAGTGTTCGCTCGAGGAGCTCGACCGCGTCTGGGACGAGGTGAAGAAAGGGGACTGAGGACGTACGGGGACCGCAGCTGGAGCTGTGGAAAACGTGTGGAAAACATGGGGACATTTCGTGGAAAAGGGGCCGTCGGCCCGTGGCCCAGGCGATCCGGTGCAGGTGGCCTGCCCTCCGGGGCATCCAATGCCGAAGGAAGCGACGTTCAGTCGGTTTGTGACGGGTTGTATTGACGTAATATCTTTATACAAAAGGCTTTATAGATAAGGCGAGTGCTCCGGGGCCGGGCGGAAATCTGCGCGTCCAGCCGTCAGGGGGCCTCTCGCCGCCACGTCCGCCGGGCACGTGCCGCATGGGTAGTGTGCCGCGTCCTGCAGACCGTGGAAAAGGCTCTGAGCGGAGCGACGGGAGAAACGATGCCAGCGCAAGCGACCAATCCGTGGGAACAGGCTCAGGTACGGCTCAAGCAGATACTCGACGAGCACAGTTACAAGAACTGGTTTGCCCAGACGCGTTACGAGTCGTACGCGGATGGAAAGATGGTGGTTGCCGTTCCGAGTCAGTTCTTCGCCGACTGGTTGCGCGATCATTACCTCGATGCCATCGGGCAGGCCGTGCGTGAGGTCCTGCCGGATTTCGAGGAGGTCAGTTTCCGCACCGCGCCCGATGTGGCCGCCGTTTCGGACGGCGATCGTGGGCCGGCCGCGCCCAAGCGGCGCGTCAAACCCCAGTTGTTTGACGGATTCAACCCGCGATACACCTTCAATCGCTTCGTCATCGGCGCGGGGAACCGTTTTGCCTACGCGGCCGCCAAGGCCGTGGCCGACTCGCCAGCGCGGGCCTACAATCCCCTCTTTCTCTACGGCGGCACCGGACTCGGCAAGACCCATCTGATGCAGGCCGTCGGGCAGGAACTCCTCGAACGTGAACCGGGTGCGACGGTGGCCTTCGTCTCGTCCGAAGACTTCACCAACCAGCTCATCGAGAGCATCGCCAAGAAATCCACGCAGCGGTTCCGGGCCAAGTACCGCAAGGTCGACATCCTCCTGATCGACGACATCCACTTTATCGCGGGCAAGGAGGCGACCCAGGAGGAACTCTTCCACACCTTCAATGCGCTGTTCGACATGCGCAAGCAGATTGTCCTGTCCAGCGATCGCAGCCCAAAGGAGATCCGGGGCGTCGAGGAACGCCTGGTGTCCCGTTTCGAGTGGGGACTCGTGACCGACATTCAGCCGCCCGATCTCGAGACGCGCGTCGCGATCCTGCAGAACAAGGCCGCCGAGGAGAACATCGTCGTCTCGCCGGATGTCCTGCGCTACATTGCCACCTACATCACCGCGAACATCCGCGAACTCGAGGGCGCCCTCATCACCGTGCTGGCGTACAGCAAGCTGACCGAGCAGAAGAAGATCACCGTGCAGGTGGCCGAGGAGGTGCTGCACGACCTCATCGGCAAGGAGAAGATCCGGCCCGTGACGGCGGAAGCGGTGCAGCGGGCCGTGGCCGAGCACTTCGACGTGCGCATTGCCGACCTCAAGGGCCGCAGCCGTCAACGGCAGGTGGCCTTTCCCCGGCAGGTGGCCATGTACCTCTGCAAGGAACAGATTCCGAGCCTGTCGCTCAACGAGATAGGCGAGGCCTTCGGTGGCAAAGACCACAGTACTGTGCTATATTCTTGCCAGAAAATCGCTGCCGACCTGAAAGAAAACGCGGTCACCCGGCAGACAGTGAACGAAATCGTGCGCGGGCTGCGGCCCCAGTGAAACGCCGGGCCAAACGGCCGGGAATGCGCACTTTGTGTCCCGCGTTGATTCAACTGCAATGGCTGTCATGGACGTAGTCTTATACCCAGATGCCCCGCTGACGCGAAAGGCCGAGCCCTTCGCGGCCGTGGACGCTGATGTCGCACGGCTCGCCGAGGACATGTTCGAGACCATGTACGCGTACGACGGTGTCGGGCTGGCGGGACCGCAGGTCGGCATCGACCGGCGGATTTTCGTGCTGCACGAGCCCGAGGGCAAGCGGATGTGCCTGATCAACCCCGAGGTCGAGCTGCTCGAAGGCAGCGAGTATGGGGAAGAGGGGTGTCTGAGCCTTCCGCATGTCTTTGCCAGCGTGCCCCGCGCAACGCGGGTCCGTGTGCGTGCCCTGAGCGAGCGCGGCAAGGAAGTGACCTTCGAGGCGACCGACTTCCTCGCCCGGATCATCCAGCATGAGTACGACCACCTCGAGGGGATCCTCTTCCCGGACCGGCTCGACATGCTGACGCGCGAGCTTAAGCTGCGCGAGTGGGACGACATGCGCCGCCAGCTCTCCGAGGCGGTCCGGAAGGGGTAATGCGTGCTCTTTGAAAGCGCGGCCTTTGAGCACCTGGTGGAGGCGTTCCGCCGCCTTCCGGGCATTGGGAAACGGTCTGCCGAGCGTCTTGCCCTCCACGTCCTGAGCGCGCCCGCCGACGAAGCCCAGCGCCTGAGCGACGCCGTTCGCGAGGCCCGCGAGCGCGTCCGGCGTTGCAGCCAGTGCAACAACCTCACCGAACAGGATCCCTGTGCCGTCTGCAGCGACCCCGCGCGGGACCACCACGTCGTGTGCGTCGTCGAGCATCCGTCCGGCGCGATGGCCGTCGAGCGCGGGGGGAACTTCCGGGGGGTGTACTACGTGCTCCACGGTGTCCTGAGCCCGCTGGAAGGCATCGGACCCGATGAACTGCACCTGGATCGGCTGACGCGACGCGTGCGGGATGGCCACGTAACCGAGGTAATCGTCGCAACCAATGCGACCGCCGAGGGCGAAGCCACGGCACAGTACCTGGCGCGTTGCCTGGCCGATACAGGGGCCGCCGTCAGCCGCATCGCTCACGGCGTGCCCATGGGCGGCGGGCTCGAATTCACCGACGACCTGACCCTCAGCCATGCCATCGAGGGCCGCAAACGGATCTGAGCCGCGCGGCCGCGTCCCGGTTCTACAGCGTTTTCAATAATTCCATAGCCGCGTTCCGCCGCGTTTCTGGCGCGAATTCTCGCAGTCTGCGGCCAGGATTGGCTACCGTTCAATTGAAAACGGCCTAGGACGCCCCGGCGAACAGCTTGCTGACGTTGTGCAGCGTGTACTCGCCTTCCAGGTTGGACCCCTGCCAGACGCTCGTCCCTTCAAGCGACATGCCCCGTAGTTGCACCTGCTGCTGCAATGTGCCCAGCGCCATCTCGTAGAAGAACCGGAACATGCCCTTGGTCTGCTCGGTGATATGGTCCACACACGCAAACCTCACCTGGATCGCCAGGGTGTCGGGGGCCGACCGGTCGGCGGTTACCCGGCACGACACGATGTCCGACAGGGTATCCGCGATGACGTTGGGGTCCATGGCGCCCTCCGGCTGCTCGTCGACGTCCTGCATCAGGAGCGTGCCGAGCACCAGAAAAGCGCCGCCGTCGCGGTTGTCCAAAAGGAGTTCGAGAAAATGCTCCTGGTTCATCGACAGGGGAGCCTGGATGCTGCGCGCGCTCCACGCGGATTCCCAGGCTTTGCGGATGACCGGGTTCAGGCGCATGGTACCATGGGCCAGCAGCAGGCCCCGCTGCGTGGCCGTCATCCCTTCGGCGGTCCATTGCACGGCGGGCAGCGCGCCCGACGCGAAATAGGCATTGACCGTCCGCGCGATGCCGGGGCCCAAACGCTGCTCGTTCACGAACGTGACGACGCCAATGGTGTCGGTGGGGGCCGCGGGCGCAAACAGCAGCGTGATCTCGTACGGCGTCACACGCGACAGTGCCCACGGCGGCAGTGTCGATCCCGAGGAGGACAGCATGGCGGCCACGAGATCCGGTGCGCGCGGCGGTTCGATGCGCAGGATCGCGCGGGTCTCGGGGCGGGCATGCTCGACGTAGCTCAGGTGGGGGGCCCGCAGAAACAGGTGATGCTCGTGGTCGAGCACCACTAACCCCGCCGCCGCGGCCCAACGGGCGGCAACGGCCGCGATGACCAGGATTCTCATCAGATTGGCGCGCACGACACGGTCCCTTCACGGTTGAAGTGCACCATGCTACGTGCACGGGCGGTGTCGTGCAAGCTTTTGTCCTGAGGACGCGGAGAGAGGGTGCCGCAGGAACCGGAGCTTCACGGCGCCGAGTCTTCGCGCCCCACGAATGCCCGGCACGGACTCCCGTCCGCGCCCACTACCGGCAGGGGCAGCACCACAAAGGCATGCACGCCCGCCTCAATGGCCCCGAGCCGAAGGTTCTCGATGACGAACACGTCTTCCCGCAGCAGGATGTGATGCGTGTCGCGTCCGGGCTCCTTGAACGGTGCAATGCCTGGACTGTCGATGCCCGTCAGCACGACGCCTTGCTCCACCAGATACGTTGCGGCATCGGCCGTGAGCGACGGATACTTCTCGTCGAAGGGCGCGTTGTGCGGACGCAACGACGCGCTGGTCTTGAAAAGTAGGCGCTTGAGCAGGCGGCGTCCGCGCAGCATTTCGGCGGAAATCCGCTGCACCCCGGTGAAATCCAGTACCAGCGCTTCCCCAAAGAACACGGCCGGGTCCACCTCGTGCAGCCGTTTGCCGTCCGGCTCGTAGTGCCACGGCGCGTCGACATGGGTGCCGATGTGGGTGCCCAGCGTCATGCGGGACGTATTGGAGGTGCGGTCCTTGCCGATCCGGCTCACCGCGGTCAGCTCGAAGGGCAAGTCGCCCGGCCACGGGGTCGTCGCTGCCTCCAGCGGCATCGTTACGTCTATCCATTTCATCGTCAGGAGGTACTCCGTGCAAGATGTTCCAGCGCCACAGGGTCAAGAATGGTAACACGGCGATTGGCGATTCGCACCACGCCATCCTTCTTGAACCCATGGAGCACCGCAGTGGTGGTCTCGCGCGTGGATCCCGCCAGATTGGCAATCTCCTGGTGCGTGATGCGGATGACACCCTCGTTGGCACGGCCGGTGCGGTCGTACAGTCGCAGAAGACCCGCCGCCACCCGATTGCGGACCGGCTTGAAAACAGTCTCCGCGAGCACCGTCTCGGTCTCCAGCAGACGCCGCGTCACGTGCTGCGCCATGGCCAGCGCCAGTTCGCTTTCGGCTTCGATGACGCGCAGGAAGTCGTCCGTGCGCACAAGGCAGAGCAGCGAGCGTTCGAGGGCCTCCGCGTAGGTGGTGTGCCTCTTATGGGCGGTGAGGCATTCCTCGCCAAAGAGATCGTCCTCCAGGAGGTGCCGAAAGGTCAGTTCACGTCCGTCTCCCGACGCGCGCGTGATCCGGGCGGCGCCGTGGCGCACCCAGTAGAGGTGGTCGCACGGATCGCCGGGAAAGTAGATGATTTGCCGGGGCTCATATTCGCGGTGGTATGCAAGTCCTTCCACCCGGGCCGTGAGGGATTCGCTCAACGGCGCGAAGAAGGCATGTTCCCGAAGCGGCGGGACCGCAAACGGTCGCCGCTGCGGGTTGGTCAGGTCCGAGGCACCCAAGAGGCGCAGCCTTTCCCAAGACGCCAGGTGGTCTGGCGTCCAGACGCAGTTCCTGCGCGTTTTCCCGCCCCCGTTTTGTCCACCAGGAGGTTGGTGTTGCCACAATGCCATGCGAGGCTTGGTCCGTGGCAGTGCCGTCACGGACCAAGCGTACTATAGCACATGATTTAATAAAAGTGAACAACCTGGAAAACTGGGAGGCTCTCCCAGCCCGCCAAGAACGGCTAGGGAAATAGAAAACGGAAGCCGCGGACAAGGTCCGGACCCACGGCATGCCACAGGATGCTGCTGAAGCGGATGAAGTAAACCGCCGCCCCAGCCGTCATCCACACCGTCGCTGCGGCCCACGCGACGCGGTGCAATGTTGAAGCCGTTGACCACATGACGCTATTGTGCGCGGAGTCCGCGTCGCGGCGCAAGTCGTCCGGCGGGCGGCGGGTTGAAACCCGCCGCCGGATTCCGTGGTCCTATGACGCAGGGACGGTCAGCGCCAGAGGGGAATGCTGCCCGTTCGTGGACGCAATACTCAGGGAGGTGCGATGAGCAACGTTTGGCGGCCCGCAGCGGCCTTGACGCTGGCGTTGGCGGCGGTTTCAGCGTGTTCCGTGCCGGCGCGGCCGGATTCAGGAGGCAACGCGACCCCCGAGACGCCACCGGCGGCAGAAGTACAGATCCGCATACCGGTCCAAGTGGCCTACCCGGAGACCGGGGATATCTCGGACTACATCGAGACCTTTACGCGCGTCGAAGCCGAGACTCAGGTCGAAGTCACCTCCCAGGGCGTGGGCGAGTGTTATGCGGTATTCGCCGAAGAGGGCGACCGGGTAGAGAAGGGCTTTGTGCTGGCGGAGCTGGACAAGGCCGAGGCGCAGGCGACTCTCGATCAGGCGCGGGTACAGGTGCAGCAACGCCGCGTCGAGTACGAGCGCGCCAAGGAAGGGGCCCCGGTGTTCGTACCCCAGGCGGAGCTGGATGCCGCGGGCTTTGCCTACGAGCAGGCCCGGGCCAACCTCCGCATGCAGGAGCTGCAGCTCGATAACATGACCATTCGCGCGCCCTTCACGGGCATCATCGCGCGTCGCGATATTCAGCCGGGCATGCTGGTGACCTCGGGGCGCCCAGTCTTCCGCATCGTCGATCCGGAGTCGCTGGTGCTCGCAATCAGCGTTGAGGAGTCGCGCCTCTCGCAGATCCGGGTGGGGCAGGCCGCACAGGTCACGTTCGACGCGCTGGCTGGAAGTGTGTTCGAGGCGCGGGTTCGCCGCATCAACCCCACCGTCGAGCAAGGCGCGGCCAAGGTGCTCCTCGACTTGAGTGGCGAGGACCGCCACGTGCTCAAGGAAGGCCTTTTCGCACGCGTGCGGCTCGTGGTCGATGTCCACGAGGGCGCGCTGCTCATCGCGAAAGATGCGCTTGTCGAGGAGAGCGGCCGCAGGTACGTGTATACCGTGGCGAAGGCTGAGGCCGAAGAGGGCGCACAGAGTGCCGACGACATTGCGCGCCGCATCGAGGTGCGAACCGGCTACGAAGACAGCACGCGCATCGAGATCCTTGCCGGGATTGACGCGACGACCCCGATTGTCGTCCTCGGACAACAGACGCTGAAGCCGGACACCCCGGTGCGGGTGATGGACAGCGGAACACCCCAGACCAACACGGGCGCGGAACAGTAAGCAGCATCATGTCCGATTCCACACGTCTGAATATGGATACTCCCCCTGTCGTGCCGCCTCCGTCCGCGCCCGAAGGCGGCAAGCACTACCGGCTGGCCATTCGCCGTCCGGTGACCGTCGCGATGATCTTTCTTACCCTCGTGGTGTTCGGGTGGAAGTCGTACCAGCAGCTTCCCATCAACCTGATGCCGGATATCTCGTACCCGACGCTCACCGTTCGCACCGAATACCAGGGCGCCGCCCCGGAGGATGTGGAACAGCTTCTGACCCGTCCGCTCGAGGAGACCTTGAGCGTGGTAAGCGGGCTGGTCGAGATCAGCAGCATCTCGTCGCCCGGTCTGTCCGAGATCGTGATGGAGTTCACCTGGGGCACGGACATGAATGCGGCCATGCAGGATGTCCGCGACCGCCTGGACCTGTTCGAGCCTCCCCGCGATGTGACCGAGAAGCCGGTGATCCTGCGCTATGACCCGACGCTCGATCCGGTCATGCGGGTCGCCATCACCGGGGCCGACGTGAGCGGGATTGCCGATCCAGAAGAGCGGGAACGGCTCCGCATGACGGAGTTGACCACCATCCGCGAGGCCGCGGAGCGCTTTCTGAAGAGCGACCTTGAGGCCGAGATCGGTATTGCTCAGGTGCTGGCCAAGGGCGGCCGCGAGGAAGAAGTGCAAATACTGGTCGATTCCGAGCGCCTCAAGAGCCTCGGCGTATCGCTCGACATGGTGACCAACGCCCTCGCGCAGCAGAACATCAATCTCTCGGGCGGCCGCCTGCGCGAAGGCAAGAGCGAGTATCTCGTCCGCACCCTCAATGAATTCCAGACCGTGACCGAGATTCGGGGCGCCCTGATCACGACGCCCGACGGACGGCAGGTGCGCATGGGCGAGATCGCGCAGGTCCTTGCCGGACAGAAAGAGCGCGACGCCATCGTCCGCATCAACGGTCTCGAAGCGGTCATGATCGAGATCTACAAAGAGGGCGACGCCAACACGGTGCAGGTCGCCAACTCGCTCAAGGACCTGCTTGGTCTCGAACGTGACAGGTCCCTTTCCGAACGCTTCAACGAGATGATCAGCCGCCGTGGCGGCGGCCAGGATCCCGAGGTGGAACGCGCGCTGCAAGTGGCCAAGACGCTGCGGTCCTATTTCTCGCCACAAGCGACCTTTACGCTCATCAGTGACCAGTCCCGTTTCATTGTCGGCTCGATTGACGAGGTCAAACAGACCGCCGTGATCGGTGGCCTGCTGGCGCTCCTTATCCTGTTCCTGTTCCTGCGGCAGCTCAAGAGCACCCTGATCATCGGCATCGCCATCCCAATCTCTGTGGTTGCCGCCTTCATTCCGATGTTTGTGCGCGAAATCTCCTTGAACATCATGTCCCTCGGCGGTTTGGCCCTCGGGGTCGGCATGCTGGTCGACAACTCGATCGTGGTGCTCGAAAGCATTTTCCGGTGCAGCGAGGAGGGCGACACGCCCATCGATGCGGCCGAGCGCGGCACGCACGAGGTCGCCAGCGCCGTCGTCGCCTCTACCTTGACCACCATCGCCGTCTTCCTGCCGATTGCCTTCGTCGAGGGCGTGGCCGGACAGTTGTTCGGTGATTTGGCCCTCACCGTGACGTTTTCGCTCAGCGCATCGCTGCTCGTCGCCCTCTACCTCATCCCGATGATCGCCTCTCGTCAGCGGATTGCGCTGCGTGCGCGCGGGGAGGCAGTCTGGCTGGTGCATGCCTGGCGCGTGGCGCGCCGAACCGGTGCCGGGTGGACATTTGTGCCGATTGTGGCCGCACGCGTGTGCGCGAGGCAGTCCGGGCGCGCGGTCCGGCGTCTGTGGCGCGCAAAGGTAGGGTTCCAGCGGCGCACGGGGAGTACGTTGCGGGCCGCGGTGTGGGTCGTGAGTCTGCCGATCCTGCTGGTCATCTTCGCGGCGAACCTGATCCTGCGCGCCTTGGGTGCGGCATTTGTCGCCGGGGCGTTCCTCGTCGCCACGGCGATCCTCGGGGTCGTATGGGCGCTGGCGCGGGTACTGCGCCTCCTGCTCTGGGTGCCGCTCGAGGCGTTCGACTGGCTGTATCGCGGTGTCCGCAGCTTCTACGGTGTGGTCTTGCGCGGGTCGCTGCAGGTGGGACCACTTATTCTTCTTGTGGTGGCAGCGCTGGCCGTGCATGCGGGATATCTGGCATTGGATCTCGGGCGTGAACTGATCCCGCCGCTCAAGCAGGGCGAGTTCGGATTGCGCATGGAAGCCCCTCCTGGCACGCGCCTGGAGCAGACCGAACAGCGCGCCCGGCGTATCGAACAGGTGATTCTTGCTCATCCGGAAGTTGATACCGTGTCGGTCGAGGTGGGCATCGAGCAGACGGCCGGTCAGACGCAACGCGGCGAGAATACGGCCGAGTTCACGATCGTCATGAAGGATCCGCGTGAGGCCGCCCAGTACCAGGACGCGTTCATGGCGTCCCTGCGTGACGAGTTGAAGGGCGTTGCCTCGGAGGAACTGACCTTCACCCTGCCATCGCTGTTCAGCTTCAAGTCGGCTGTGGAACTCCAGCTTCGCGGCGACGACCTGGAGGTGCTCCGCGCGAAGGGGCAGGAGGCCCTCGCGGCCGTGCGATCCGTGGCCGGTGTACGCGACGCGGAACTCAGCGTCAAGGCGGGCTATCCCGAGGTTATCATCGAGTTGGACCGCGATCTGCTTGCCGCGAAGAACATCTCTCCGGATCAGGTAGCCCGGCGTCTGCGCACCGAGGTGCAGGGTGACGTGGCCACACGCTTCAGCCGGCTGGGCGAGAAGATCGACGTGCGCGTCCGAACCGACCAGGAACGCTTGAGCAGCCTGCAGGATCTGCAACGCTTGTCGGTGGGCGATGGCCCGAATCCCGTTCCGCTCGCGTCGGTCGCGCGTGTGGACGTGCGCGAAGGTCCGAGCGAAATCCGCCGCATCGGACAGCGGCAGGTGGTGGTGATCACGGCCAACGTGGAAGGCCGCGATCTCGGCGCGGTGTCCGACGATATCATGGAGGCGGTTGCCCGCATCGACAAGCCGGATGTGTATGCGTTTACGCTGGGCGGCCAGCACCGCGAACTGCAGACCTCGTACCGCAGTCTTCAATTTGCGCTGATTCTGGCCATTTTCCTCGTCTACGTCGTGATGGCCAGTCAGTTCGAATCCATCTGGCATCCGGCGTTGGTCATGTTCAGCGTACCGCTCGCGTTCATCGGCGTTGTCTACGTGCTGTACTGGCTCGGCGTTGAGGTGAGCATCGTCGTATTCATCGGCGCCATCGTGCTGGCTGGCATTGTGGTCAATAACGCCATCGTGCTCGTGGACTACATCAACCAGCTCCGTGCGCGAGGTATGGCCAAGCGGGATGCGATTATGCAGGCCGGCCATGTGCGGCTGCGGCCGATCCTGATGACAACCGTTACCACCGTGTTGGGGTTGCTGCCCATGGCGATGGGAATGGGCGAGGGTGCCGAAATCCGCCGTCCGATGGCGATCACCGTGTGCGCGGGCCTCATCAGCGCCACACTGCTTACCCTCGTAATCATCCCGGTCGCCTATAACATTTTTGGAGGGCGCGACCGCACATGAAGTGGTCTCTCCCGGCATTTGCGCTCCGGCGCCCGGTGACGACGCTCATGATCGTCGTGTCCATGCTCACCCTGGGCGGGATTTCCTGGTCACGGATCGACGTCGAGTTTACCCCTGCCTTCGAATTCCCGTTTGTGCGGTGCATCATCCCATATCCGGGGGCGACGCCCGAACAGGTCGTCAATGAGATCGCGATTCCGGCCGAGGGGCAGTTCCGCACCATCTCCCGCATGGAACGCATCACCAGCACCTCGGACAGCAACGGCTGCGATATTCGCATGCAGTTCGACTGGGGCACCGACATGTCCGCCGCGACCGCCGAGGTGCGCGACCGCATGGAGCGCCTCAAGCTGGCCCTGCCGCAGGACGTCGAGCGGATGCACCTGCGCCATTTCAGTTCGGACAGCATGCCGGTACTCGCGCTGGGGCTGTACCGCGAGGGAGACGACGAGGAGTTCGCCCATCTCGTGCGCCGCATCCTGCAGCCGCAGATCATGCGCATCGACGGCGTCGCCAACGTCATCATCTTTACCCGCCCCGAACGCGAGGTGACCATCGAGTTCAACCAGCGCGCGCTGCGCAGTCTCGGGCTCGGCATCTACGAGGTCGTCTCGGCCCTTCAGACCAGCAGTCTCAACATGGCAGTGGGGGAGATGTCCGAGGCAGACACGAAGTACTACGTGCGTGTTCTGGGCGAGTACGAGGGGCTCGACCAGATTCGCAATCTCGTGGTCGGCCCGCGCGGCATCCGCCTCCGCGACGTCGCCGACGTGACATTTCAGGCCCGGGACCCCGAGTACTGGTATGCCATTGACAACAAGACCGGCGTGTTTGTGCTCATTCTCAAGGAATCCGAGGCCAACACCGTCGAGGTCTGCCAGCAGGTCAAGGAACAAATCAGTCTGGCGATGCAGGACCCTGCCTTTCGGGGTTCCGAGATGTTCGTGTTTTTCGATCAGTCCGACCTCATTCTGTCTGCACTGAGCGGCCTGATTGGGGCGGGACGCTACGGCGGCCTGCTGGCTATTGTGGTGCTGTTTCTGTTTCTGCGCCGTCTGCGGCCTACGTTGCTCGTTGCCTTCGCTATTCCGGCATCGCTGGTCGTGGCGCTCGTGGTCATGTACTTCAGCGGCATGACGCTCAACATCGCCACGATGGTGAGCATGATCATCGCCGTCGGCATGCTCGTCGACAACTCGATCGTCGTGGTGGAG
Organism: Candidatus Hydrogenedentota bacterium; assembly: GCA_052033955.1. Lineage (GTDB taxonomy): Bacteria > Hydrogenedentota > Hydrogenedentia > Hydrogenedentales > SLHB01 > JBPOJD01. The sequence continues at coordinate 50,740 of JBPOJD010000013.1, read as the reverse complement.
AATATCTACCGCTACAACCAGCTGGGCTTCGACCAGGTCGAGAGTTCGCGGCGCGGAGCATCGGAGGTAGGGCTGGCTATTACCGCGTCCACCCTTACCACGGCTGTTGTGTTCATCCCCGTTTTCTATCTCCAGGGCGGGCAGATGTCGGTTTACATGAAACAATTCGCGATTCCGATCACCTCGGCCCTGGTCGCGAGTCTGCTGCTGGCGCTCACGGTGATCCCATTGGCCACGAGCCGCATGCGGCCGCGCTCGGAGTTTGCCGCGTACCGCTGGTACGCCGCCTGGAACGCGAGGCGCCGGGTCCGGCGGGGTGCCTCCGGCCCCCAGCTTGATCCGCTCAAGGCGTTGATCAACGGTTATGCGGGGCTGCTGGGCAGAACCCTGCAATGGCGAGTGACCACGCTGGGCGTCCTGCTCATCCTTCTTGCCGCGACCGCCTACGGTCCCATGAAACAGGTATCCATGGAGCGGCTGCCGCGGCTCGACACGCGCGAGGTGCGCATCCAGCTCTCGTTCGACCAGAGCTTCGACCATTCCATGGTCCGCGACGTCACCGACGGGATCTACCGTAGCCTGGACACGCAGCGTGCCGAGTTGGGTATCAAGAACATCTTCGTGAACACCCAGTCGCGGCGGGCCGAGGTCAACCTCTATCTGCTCAAAGACGAAGACCTGCCGCCGGACCGTGAGTTGCCGCACACGACCGAGGAGGTCGGGAAGATCATCAAAGAGCAGTTGCCCGATCGGATGCCCGGCGTTGAAGTGCTGGTCGAGGCTGCCCAAGCCGAAGAGCAGCCCGGCGGCGGCAAGATGGCCGTGCGTTTGCGCGGTGAGGATCCGACGCGTCTCACGCGTTATGCAGAGCAGTTCCGCGACGCCCTGCGCGCGCTGCCACACGTGACCGAGGCCGAGGTGGGGGATGAGCAGGCCGAGCAGGAGATTCAGCTTCAGGTCATCGGGGTACGCGCGGAGGAAGTCGGCGTAAGCCCGCTGATGATTGCGCGGACGGTCGATTTCGCGCTTCGTGGATCGCGGCTGCCCTACCTCAAGCAGGAGGGACGCGAGATCCCGGTCTGGGCGCAGTTCCGCGAGGATGACCGGAAGACCCGCGCCAATCTCGACAACGTGTCGATAATGGGGGCCACCGGCCAGCTTGTGCCGCTCAGCCAACTCGTGACCTTTACCAAGGCGACGAGTCCGTCGTCCATTCGCCGGGAGGACGGCAAGAACGTCGTCACGGTGACCGCGACCACCGAGCAGAAGGACATGCTCGCGGTGCGCCGGGACCTCGAACGCCTTATCGCGATCTTTGACCTGCCTCCAGGCTACTCCATCCAGCTGGGTGACCAGTTTCAGGAACTCGACGTGGACCTGACGAATCTCGTCAGCACCATGGCAATGGCGATCATCCTCATCTTCATCGTCATGAGCGCGCTGTTCGAGTCCGTGCTGCTGCCCCTGTCCATCCTCACCTCCGTGCCGCTGGCCTTCATCGGCGTGGTCTGGACGCTTGCCCTGACAGATACGCCACTGGACACGATCGGCCTGATCGGCTGCATCCTGATGGTCGGCATCGTGGTCAACAACGGAATCGTCATCGTGGACCACATCAACTTCCTGCGCGGTCAGGGGCTGGCGCGGTCGCAGGCCATCGTCCAGGCCGGGCGCGACCGCTTCCGTCCGGTCATGATGACCGCGCTCACCACGATCCTCGGGTGCGTTCCGCTCGCGCTGGGTGGGTCGAGCAGCGGCAGCCTGTCCTTCTCGAGCCTGGGCCGTTCTTTGATTGGCGGTTTGTCCGTGGCAACGCTCCTGACCCTGCTCATCGTGCCCCTGTTCTACTCGATGATCGACGACGTCCGCATCTGGTTCGGTCATTTTGCGGGGTCACTGGCCCGCCTCGGGCGCCGGCGTCGTTGACGCGGATTCGGCGGCCTGCAGGTCCTGTCAGAATGAAAAACGCGGACGGACCGGAGTCCGCCCGCGCGACGACGACGTTGTTTACTGTCAGCCGTTGGCCTTCTGGAACGCGGCCATGAACTCGCACAGCGCCTGCACACCCGCCTCGGGCATCGCGTTGTAGATGGACGCTCGCATGCCGCCGACCGACCGGTGACCTTTCAGCCCCGCCAAGCCGTTGGCCTGGGCCTCGGCCGCGAACTTCTTCTCGAGTTCCTCGCTCGGCAAGCGCCACGTCACGTTCATGACCGAGCGGCACTCGGGACGCGAGTGGCCGCGGTAATACCCGCCGCTGTTGTCGATCGCGTCATAGAGCAGCCTGGCCTTGCGGCAGTTCAGCGCCGCCATCTTCTCCAGCCCGCCGATCTCGTTGATGAGCCACTTGGTCACCAACATGACGATGTAGATGCCAAAACACGGCGGCGTGTTGTACAGCGAGTCCTGCTCGGCCATCAGCTTGTAGTCCAGCATCGAGGGAAGCCCCTGCGGGACGCGTTCGAGCATATCCTTGCGCACTACCACCACGGCAAGACCGGCCGGTCCCACGTTCTTCTGCGCGCCCGCGTAGATCAGGCCGTAGCGGTCCATTGGCAGCGGACGCGACAGGAAGTCGGACGACGCATCGCACACCAGCGGCACACCGCCGGTCTGGGGTTCCTCGAAGAACTCCACGCCCTCAATGGTCTCGTTGGACGTGAAATGCACGTACGAGGCGGAGGGATTGAGTTTCAGCTCGTTCTGCGGCGGCAGATGGGTATAGCTGTCCGGCTTGCCATCCCAGGCGACGGCGGGCGCGCCCACCTTCTTGGCCTCCTTGAGCGCCTTTGATCCCCACGAGCCGGTAAGCACGTAGTCTGCCGTGGCCCCGCCGGCCATGAAGTTCATCGGGACCATGCTGAACTGGAGCGACGCGCCGCCCTGGAGGAAAAGCACCTGGTAATCGTCCGAAAGGCCCAGAAGCTGCTTGATGTTGCCCTTGGCCTGCTCATGGACCGCCGCGAACTCCTTGGAGCGGTGGCTGATCTCCATGACCGAGGCCCCGGCCCCCGGCAGGCAGAGCAGATTCTCGCGGGCCTCCTCCAGCGCGGGCAGCGGCAGGGCCGCAGGACCCGCCGAGAAGTTGAACACTCGTGTCTGCACGGACTCACTCATGGTGTATGGCTCCTTGTGTTGCGATCCCCACGCGGCGAGAGGGCGCACCCGCGCTCCGCAGCCGATGCGTCTATATGCCACAGGTGATTATGCGGCGTCAATGCACAATCGCGGGGGCAGGGTCTCCGGCAAAGACTCCGGCCATGCCCGCCCACGGCGAGAGGGCAAAAAAGTAGTCACCGGTGCTAAACACCGGTTCAGCCGCGACACGATGCGCGGTGCGGAAAGCGAATCGTCTCCCCTGTCTCATAGAGTCATAACCGTAATTTTAAAACATACTTAACGAAACCGAAAAGGCCGACATGGTCGCGTGGCGCGGAAATTGCTTCCGTATATCGGGCAGAAGGACAGGAACAACGTTGCACAGCGACATATCTTTTTTGAAGCGTTTGCTTCAATACGAACTCAGTTGCGCGGAACGCTACCGGCGTTTTGTGTCGGTGGTCATGGTCGGCGCGCCTGAGGCCGGCGAGGTCGATCTGGGCCAGCTCCTGCAAGGGACCGTGCGATCCAGCGACGAGATGGCCCTTACGGAAGGCGCGGCCGCCATCCTGATGGCGGAGACGGACGCCGAGGGGGCGCTGGCCGCTGTGGACCGCTACCGGTGCAAGTACGCTCCCGCCATTGACCTGCGTTTTGGGGTCGTGACCTTCCCGGACGACGGGGGTAACGTGGACGATCTGCTCGACATGGCGTCACGCCGCTATTCAGAGGCCGCGCACCGCTCCGAGGGGGCGGTGGTCCGTCACGGCTGACCGCGCCGCACAACAAAAAAAGGGCACGCGCCGCAGCACGTGCCCTCGCACTATCCTCGATGTATCAGTCGCCGGCCCAGAGTGAACGGTAGGCCCGGTGCATCATGAGCTGGTCCAGCAGGATCATCGCCATGAAGGCCTCCGCCACCGGCCACACCCGCGCGACAATCGTCGGATCCCGCCGCGTCACCGCTGAAAGCTTGGCATTCTCCATGGAAACCTTGTCAATGGTCTGCTGGTCCTTGGCGATGGTGGGCGTGGGCTTGATGGCCAGGCGCGCCACTATGGCCTGCCCGGTGGTCAGGCCGCCCGTGATGCCGCCCGCCTGGTTGGACATGAAGCGGGCTTGGCCGCCCTCGGCGCGAATCTGGTCGTTGCACTCGGAGCCGCGCATGCCCTTCACGGCGTAGCCCGCGCCGATTTCGACGGCTTTCACCGTACCGATGCTCATCATGCGGCCGATCTCGCCGTCAAGCTTGGCAAACACCGGTTCACCCATGCCCGCGGGTACGCCCGTTGCCACCACCTCGACCAAGCCACCGCTCGAATCGCCCTCGTCGCGGATCTCAAGGATGCGCTTCTCCATCTCGAAGGCCGCGTCCACGTCCGGACAGTTCATCGTCGGGTGGATTCCGTGTTGCTGGCTGATTTCCCTCGGGTCCATCGTGTCGCCCAGCTCGCGGATGGTCAGCAGGTCGCGTTCGAGTTCCGCCAGCACCGCCATCTTGTGCAGGAAACGCATGTCCGGCGTGATCCGGCCCTCGCCGAAGACCCAGTTGTAGATCGGGTCGTACTGCTTGCGGACCTCGCGGAAGGTATCGACCTTCCTGCGCGCGTCATCGAGGGGAACGTCGGCCGCGCGGACGCCCGCGGCTTCCTTCACGTACGAGAACACCTCGATGCCCTGCTGCTTGAGGATATGCCGCGCGACGGCGCCCGCCGCAACAATCGTGGACGTATAGCGGCCGCTGAAGAAGCCCGCGCCAATGGCGTCGTCCCATTCCCCGTACTTTTGATACGACGCGTACGAGGCATGGCCGGGCCGGGGGGTGCGATTGGTGACCTGGTACTGTTCGATGTGCTCGAAATGACGGTCCAGGTTGGGGATGAGGACGACGAAGGGCGTGCCGTTGGTATAGCCCTTGTTCTTGAAGCCCGGCATGGTGTCCGCGGCGTTGACGCCGCTGTAGATCACCGGCACGTCTGGTTCACGCCGCGGCGAGGCCAGCTCGCTCTGGCCCGGTTTGCGCGTAAGCAGGGCGGCGTAGATGTCGGCCTCGGTCAGGCAGATTCCCGGCGGAACGCCCTGAAGATGGACCGTCAGGCCTTCCTGATAGCTTCCGCCGGCCACGGTGGTCTGGAACAGGGTCCCGTAGCTGCATCCAAGCATCGATATCGTCTCCTTCTGCGCTGCCAGGCACCCATTTGCCTTGGTTCGTGTCGTGCTTCGCCGTTAACGGCGTCCCCGCAGGCCCCTTCCGGCCCGCGCCCGCCCGCGCAGCCTCGGGGTCTCCCGTACGGGCTGCATGAAGGACAGAATCGGCGGAGCGCCTTCCCAGGTCTGTTGCGGGATGGGTCGGCCCAGCTCGCGCTCGATGGATTCAAGCGCCATGAACTCCGCCGGCGAGACAAAGGTGAACGCGTCGCCCTCGGCCTCGGCCCGTGCGGTGCGCCCAATGCGGTGGATGTAATCATCCGCGTTCGGCGGAATGTCGAAATTGATGACGTGCGAGATGTGGTCGATGTCCAGGCCCCGCGCCGCGATGTCGGTGGCCACGAGGAACTGGTACTTGCCCGACCGGAAGCCCTCGAGGGCCTCCTGGCGCTGTCCCTGGGACCGGTCGCTGTGGATGGCCGTGGCCTTGTAGCCCCTCTGACACAGCATCTGCATCAACTGCTCGGCCCGCTGGCGCGTCCGCAGAAAGAGCACGGCGGAATGGATGTGCTCCTCGTCGAGGATCTTGAAGAGCAGGCGGTACTTGTCTTCCGGCTTGACCGGGTACAGCAACTGCCGCACGCGGTCGACCGGCTTGTGGACCATCCCGACCTTGATTTCCTTGGGCTCATGCATGAAGTCGCGGACCAGGCGCTGGATCTCCGGGGCGAAGGTCGCCGAGAACATCAGGGTCTGGCGTTTGCGGGGCAGGGCGCGCATGATACGGCGGATGTCCGGCAGGAAGCCCATGTCCAGCATGCGGTCCGCCTCGTCCAGCACCAGCACGTCGAGGTCGTCGAAGTTGACGTTGCCCCGGTTGAGGTGATCGAGCAGGCGGCCCGGCGTCGCCACGATGATGTGGCGGCCGGCCTGCAGACTGTCCTGCTGGCGCTTGATGCTCACGCCCCCGTAGACGGCCACGCTCTTGAGTTTGAGGTGCTTGCCGAGTTCGCGCAGCACGTCGTTGACCTGCACGGCCAGCTCGCGCGTCGGAACCAGCACAAGCATCGCGCCTTTGCGCGGTTCATGGCGGGCGATGCGGGTCAGGGACGGCAGGCCGAAGGCCAGCGTCTTGCCGGTGCCGGTCTGGGCGACGCCGATGACGTCGTGTCCTTCGAGCACCACGGGAATCGCCTTCTGCTGAATCGGCGTGGGGGTGACAATGTTGCCCGCTTCCAGAAAGGCCAGCACGCGGGGGTCGAGATCCAGGTGAGTGAAGTCCATACGTTGTGTCAAACAGTAACCTTTTTCTGAGAATGGCCGCGCCGGTGGCGGCGCTGACCGGTGGTACGCCCTCGCGGGCACAATGGTACGTTGCGGATGGTACCACGTGGCGGCCCGCCAAACCAAACCCGTGCGGCCGACGGCCAGGGCTACGGCAAGAAGGCGCCGGAGCTGAGGTCCTCAATCAGTTCCTCGACCAGTGCGACGGCCTCCGCAGGCAGGCGCCACTGCTCCACCTGACGCGGCGTGAGCAGGTCGCGAAGCTGGGGCAGCACGAGCATGTCGCGCGCCATTTCACTGGTGAGCGACCGCGCCACAAAGGCGTCCTCGTCAAAGGTGTCGAAGAAGCTCTGGATGCCTCGCGCATCGTCGCCGCCGACCGCAGCGAAATCCTTGCCGTAGATGTGCAGCGACATGCTGTAGTCGGCATAGCTGCCCACGCGGCACGGGCGCTGCGCAAGTTGCTCGATGCGGGCCGCAAACTTCTGCTGCATGAACGTGAGGGCGATGACGTTGTCGGCCCAGGCCTTGAAGAGGTCGCGCGAGCGCCAGGTCGTGTTCATGTTGAGGACGAGCCCGCCGTTCCCGTCGTCCGGGCAGCGCAACTGCACTTCGCGCAGGCAGGGGATGTCCTCCTTCAGAAAGGGGTCCACGTTGGGCACGGCGGTTGTCGCAATGGCCCGCCGTGAGTGCGGGGTGTTCGCAAGACGTTCCAAGGCGAGGGCGATCTGGTCCACGCGGCCATCCGTCACGTCGGGGTGGTCAAAAAGCCGCTGGTGATAGGTATAGGGCCACTCCTGGGCTTCCAAATCACCGCCGATCGCCTCGCGCAGCGCGGCCATGGGCACGACCATGTGGTCCTTGAGGCCCATGATCTCGGCGATGTAGACGCCAATCTCGCAGAACGAGATCGGCGGGAAACGCGGCTCGCAGAACGGGTCCATCACCTCGATCAGCACACGCGCGTCCCGGCTCGGCGGGTCGATGTACGTGTCCGAGAGGTCCTTGCGGTCGTACTCCGTGCGGATGGCCAGGCCGTGCTCCCACACCGCCTTCATCGCGCGGAAATACGCCCGGGGAACGCTGTCGGCGACAACGTGCAAGGTCGGGATGCGTCCGTGGCAGCCGGAATCGGTCATGGAACCTCCTTCTGTTGGGAACCTCCTACCATTCGAAACGCACGGTCGTCAACCCCTTGGCCGGGACCGTCACAGGAATGCCGCCCTTCTTGTCGAGGCGCAGATCCTGCTGGTCCTCCTCGTTGAGATTGCACAGCGCGGCCCGCTTGATCTGGGCCGACAGCCGGATGACCTCTTTTACCTCGGTTTCCCACGGGTTCCACAGGCGGATCACCCCGCCGCGCCCGTCCTGCGCCGGCTTGAGGGCACTGACGACGACGGCGTCGTTCTCGAGATGCAGGAACGAGCGGTCCGGCGGCAGTTCGCGCGTGGTGTACGCGCGCACCGGGGCTTGGCGCGCCGCCACGAGCTGGAGCACCTCCTGCGCATCCAGCGGGCCGCCAAACGGGAACAGGCAGTAGTCGAACTCGAGCGTCTGAAGGAGTTGCCCTTCCATTTCGCCCGAGGTATGGACGGTCGCGAAGGTCGACCGGAACAGCGTCAGCGCGAGCGACCGTTCAGGGGTGTCGAGGACGGCGTACTCGAAGGGGCCAAACGGTGTGAGGACCGCGAGACCGCCCTCGTCGTCCTGCACGCCAAAGAAGCTCGTGACAGGTTTCTCCTCGTTGATCCGCTCCTCGTAACACGCGGCTTCCTTGGGAATGGCGATGGGCCGCTCGACCACGGAGAAGGGGGAGTCGGCGAAGGAAACCCGCGCGTCCACGTCGGTCGGCATCAGCACGCGCAGGCGGTGGTCCATGGCGGTGTTCTGTATGGTCGTATGCACGGCCAGCAGCGGCGATCCCTTGTCCAACGTGTAGCGGTCGACGATGCGCAAGGTCGCCCGGTCCTCCGAACGCCAATAGGTCCGGCGATCCATCGCCCGTGGGACATCCAGCTCGCGCTCGACGCGAAACACCGTGCGCAGCGGGCCATTCTCTTCAACGAAACAGGTTACCCGCGACCCGGCGCTCCGCACCATCAGATCATTGCTGAGAACGCCGCGCGTCCAGCCGTCGCCGCAGTCGCCGATGTCTTCATACAGGAACAGGTCGGTAAACTCGCGTCCGGTGGGTTCATGCACGAGCGTGCCGGTACCGTCCGAATGAAGCGCAAAGCTCAGGATGCCGTTCGAGGCGGCGAGCGGTCCCACAAGCTGGCTGCCGAAGGTGCGCGTGGCGTCCTTCGTTGGCACGATCTCGATGCCCGTCAAACCGCACGGAGGCAGGGTGACTTCGGCGGCCACATGGAAGAGATCGCCGCGGCGCCACGGGACATTGCGGCTATCCTCTCCCAACTGGCGCAAGACGGCGCCCCGCTCGATGCGCAGCAACTGGTGCGGGATGCGCTTGCCGTCCCGGGTTTGCAGATAGAATTTGTTGACCACTTCGCCCGCGTCGAGCGAATCCTTGTGCTTCTCCGGCCAATCGGGTGGGAAGGAGAGCCCCAGCTCCACGACCTGTTTGCGTTGGAAGGGAAGGGGATTGACCGCGACCAGCCTGGACTGGGCCTCGTTTGAACCCGAGGCCTTGCCCGCGCGCGCCAGCGCGCGCCGGATGATGCCGTCGCCGATGTTCTCGCACTGGTCGAAGCGGTACATCATGTCGCGGTGGACCTGATCGATGCTGCACCCACATATGCTGTCGTGGGGATGATTCTTGAGCAGATACTTCCACGCCAGGTCGAGGTATCCCGGGATCGGGGCGCCGCCGTCCAGCGCCTCGAACAGCGCGCAGGGTTCGGCCCATTTCTCGAGCAAGGCCTGACACTGCGCGTTGCGCCGCTTGTTGGGATATCGCGACGAAAGCGTGTGCACGATGAGATACTGTCCGCCCCGGTTGGTGTCCCGGCGGACTTCGCGCAGTTCCCCGCTGCGCTCGGGCAGCGCACCGGCATGTTTGACCAGTTCCTCCGCGAATTCGTCGAAGGATGCCCAGATGAACTCCACATCCGGGTACAGCCGCCGCAGGCTGTCCATGATGGGCAGGGCGTTCATTGGCGGGTGCTGGTGGTCCATGCCGTCGAGCATCAGATATGCCGGGACGACGCTGTGCTCCCGGATTCCCGCCAGCACCGGATCGAAGACCTCCCTGACCGTCTCGTCGGTCAGCTCCTTGCCCCACAGCGGCCAGCGCACGGCGCTTTCGAACTCGGTGTAGCCATGCATGTCAGGGAGCTTGAAGGTGACCTGGCGGCTGCCGTCCGGGCCCACCCAGATGAACTGGGTCGGATGGGTCTCGATCTGGGTGCCGCGCCAGCACAGCCCGGCCTTGAGACCGAACCCTGTCGAGATCATCGGCATCGCGGCGTTGTGCCCGAACTGGTCGGGCGTGAAGAGAAAACGCATGGGCTCGACGCCGTGGTCACGGCAGGTCTGGATGCCTTTCTGCAGGTTGCGGACCAGGCTTTCCCCGCTCACGAGCCACAGGTCGGGCAGGTCGTACCACGGTCCCACGTTGATCCGGCCTTCTTTGATGAGGCGGATCAGGCGCTCGCGCCGTTCCGGGCGGATCGCGAGATAGTCCTCCAGGACCACCGCCTGCCCGTCGAAGTGGAAACAGCGGAATCCCGGTTGTTCCTCGACAATGTCCATTGCCTCGTCGACGACATCCACCAGCCAGCGGCGGAATTCCTGAAAGGGCTCGTACCACTCGCGATCCCAGTGGGTGCCAACACAGACGAAGATCTTCATTGGGCACAACTCCTTTGAATGCCTTGGAAAGTCCCGTAGTCTAATGCCGGGGGCGGATGGGATCAACGTCGCCGTCGTGGCTTTTGATACCGGGAGGCCCCGGGGGGTACACTCAAGATCGTTGTTCAGGCGTGGCGACAAGGCTAACACGCGCGGGAGAATCAGCGATGAATGACAAATCCAGGATGACGGCGTCTCCCAACCTCCCGGCAGGGTCCGGCAGGGGCCCTGAGGAGGACGCCGGACAGGCGGATGCCCGGAGGGGCCTGTTTTCCCGGTTCAACCGGCGCGTCTCGGAGGCGATCGAGACCGGCCGGGGCGAGGCCGCGGCCGAAGCCGGCGCGGGACTGAGTCTGGCGCCGTCCGAAGTGCTGACCGGCCGCCGGGTGCGATCCGGTGCCGGGGCCCGCATGGTGATCCCCGAAGGGGCCACCATCCACGGCGCGATCACCAGTCATTCCGAGACCGAGATCGCCGGGCGCGTCGAGGGCGACGTCACGGTCGACGGCAAGCTCCTCTTGCTGGCGGGGGCGCGCGTGGCGGGAAGCGTTCGGGCGTCCAGCGTGCGCAACGAGGGCCTGATCGAGGGCAACACAGACTGTCCCCAGGACCTCGAACTCGCGGCCTCGGGCCGGTGCAACGGCGATATTCATGCCGGGACCCGGGTGAGCGTGGCCGGGCAGGTCGTTGGGAACATCATCACGGAAGGGGCCGCAGTATTGGCGGACACGGCCCGAGTGGACGGAAACATTCAGACCCGGCAACTCGTTATTACAGAGGGCGCCACCTTCAACGGTACCTGCAAGATGAGTCCGGCAAAGCCGGTCTGACGGAGTAGACGAACATGATTCTCGACTCGACATTCATTCTGATTATCCCCGCGCTTCTGCTGGCAATGTGGGCGCAGGCCAAGGTGAAATCCGCTTACCACCGGTACAGCCAGGTCGGCGTGCGGTCCGGGATAACCGGGGCCGAGGTCGCGCAGTACATCCTGCGTGACAGCAATATCCCCATCGAGCGCGGTACGAGCCGAGGCGGCACGGAGGCGGTGGGGCTCGAAGCCATCGGCGGTCAGATGACCGACCACTACGATCCGCGTTCGCGGACCTTGCGGCTCAGTCAGGACGTCTACAGCGGTCGCAGCATCGCGGCGCTGGGCATTGCCGCGCACGAGGTGGGGCACGCCATCCAGCACGCGCACGGCTACGCGCCCATGTCGTTGCGCAGCGTGGTCTATCCTGTGAGCAGCATCGGATCGACGCTGGCTTGGCCCCTGTTCTTCGCGGGCTTTCTGCTCCAGCAGCCGGTCTTGCTGAACGTCGGCATTGTGCTCTTCAGCGCGGCCGTGTTCTTCACCCTGGTGACGCTTCCCGTCGAGTTCAACGCCAGCCGGCGGGCCGTGGTTGCCCTCAGCAAGGGCGGCTATCTCACTCAGGACGAACTCCACGGCGTGAAGAAGGTGCTGTCTGCGGCCGCGATGACCTACGTAGCGGCCTCCGCGATGGCCATCATGCAGCTTCTCCGCATGATCCTGCTGTCCCAGCGACGGTAGCTGGCGCGGCGCGGTTGGGTCTCGTTTGGCCGGCCGGCAATGCGGACGCTTCAGCCGCAAGGGGTCTTTATTCTGCTGTAAGCCTCTGCTATCATTCGCGTGGCACATGGAGGATATAGCCTTGTCTGAACCATCCGCGGGGCCCTACCTGTCCGTCGTAGTACCGGTCTTCAACGAGGAGGAAACCCTCGACGAACTCTATGAGCGTCTGACGCGGGTGCTCGAGGCGGACGGCCGGCCCTTCGAACTCATCTTCGTGGACGACGGTAGCCGCGACCACAGTCTGGACATACTGCAGGCGCTCCACGACCGCGACGGCCGGGTGCGGGTCGTCGTATTGTCGCGCAATTTCGGGCAAAGTCCGGCGCTGTACGCTGGGCTGGCCTATGTGCGCGGGCAGCAGGCGGTCATGCTCGACGCCGACCTCCAGAATCCCCCCGAGGAAATCCCGAGACTGCTTGCCAAGCTGGACGAAGGCTATGATGTCGTCAGCGGCTGGCGGCAGCAACGGCAGGACACCCTGTTCCGCCGCAGCGCCTCGCGCGCGCTGAATGCCTTTATCGGCAAGGTGACCGGCGTGCCGATTCATGACTACGGATGCGCCCTGAAGGCACTTCGGCGCGAGGTCGTCGACCGTCTGCTGCTGTTCACGCACCGGTCGCGCTACCTGCCCGTGGACGTGGCCTGGCTTGGGGTGAAGATCGGCGAGGTGGAAATCGGGCACAACGAACGCAGCGCGGGCGCGAGCAAATACGGCCTGGGCAAGCTGGTCCGCACGGCCTTCGACCTGATCACGGGCATCACCGGATCGCCCATCCAGTTCATCGGTCTGGTGGGGTGGGGGTTTTCGACCATCGGTTTCGTGATGGCCGCGATTATCGCTGCCAAGCGGCTGATCTACGGGAATTTCAACCCGCTTGCCACCGTGAGCGCGTTGTTCTTCTTCCTCGCGGGCGTGCAGATGGTGGCCACCGGGCTGATGTGCGAGTACATCAGCCGTATCTACACCGAAGTGCAGGGGCGTCCCTACTTTGTGGTGCGTGATGTCATCGAGTAAACGGCGGGTTCGCTGCAGGAACACTGGAATCCGTGACTAAGCGATCAGATCCCCTTGTCGTGCTGGTCATTGCCGTGGGCGGCAACGTGGGCCAGGGCATCCTCAAGGCGCTGGCCCTCAGCAGCATTCCCTGTCGCGTGATCGGCGCCGACATCCACCCGCTCAAGCTGGGGCTTTACACAGCGGACCACGCGCTGCTCGCGCCGTGGGCCAATCAGCCGGACTTCCTGCCCTGGCTGATCGATGCATGCCGGCGCTTCCGCGTGGACGCGGTGCTTTCGGGCGCCGAGCCTGTGATCGAGGTCCTGGCCGCGCATGCGGATCAGATACGCGCCGAAACGGGTGCGGTCTGTGTGGCCAGTCCTCCCGCGATTTTCGCTTTGGGAAACGACAAGCTCCAGACCGGCCGCTGGCTGGAGTCTCTGGGCGGAGATTTCCCACGCTATGCCGCCGCAGAGGACCGCGAGGCGGTGCGACGGCTTGTTCGTGACCACGGCTTCCCGCTGGTGGCGAAACCGCGCACCGGCGGGGGTTCCCGGGGACTTCTGATGGTCGAGAACGAACGGGATCTCGAGTACGCCTGTCACAAAGCGAATTACCTGATTCAGGAGTACCTGCCGGGAGATGAATACACCTGTGGCTGTTTCTGCGACGCCGAGGGGGTGGTGCGCGGCACGATTGTGATGCAGCGCGAGATACAGGAGGGCACCACGGTGCGCGCGGTGGCCGGACCCTTTCCCCGCGTGCGGGCGGAAGCCGAACGCATCGCCGCCGCCCTGCGACCGCTCGGGCCGCTCAATATCCAGATGCGCGATACGCCGCGCGGCCCGGTCTGCTTCGAACTGAACATCCGGTTCTCCGGCACCACGCCGTTCCGGGCCCGCCTCGGCTTCAACGAGGTCGACGCGGCGCTGCGCCACTTCGTCCTCCGCGAACCGCTGGACGATTTCCCCGTTATCGAACGCGGCGTTGTCCTGCGCTACTGGAACGAGATGTACGTGGACCCGGCGGCCAATGTCCTGCTCGAACAGACAGGCGAACTCAGTGACCCAGGCGCGTTTGACCTGCGCGTGGAAGACTACGGGTGGCGCTGATGCGCGTGCTGGTGACGGGGGCGACGGGACTGGTCGGCACAGCCGTGGCGCAGGCGCTTGCGGATGCCGGATACGAGGTGACCGGCCTGAGCCGCCGTTCGCGACCCGAACTGCCTTGGCTTCAGGTCGCCGTGGACATGGGCGCCGAGGATTTCCCAGCAGCCCTTGATCAGGTGGGACCCGTGGATGCAGTCGTGCATGCGGCCGCGTCGCTTACGATGGCGCCGGACGCGCACGACGTCTCGATGGTCAACTGTCTTGGCACGCACCGTCTGCTGATTTGGGCCCGGCGGCAAGCCATACCGCGCTTTGTATACGTGTCGAGCCTGGGCGTGATTGGAGCCCCGCGTCTGTTGCCTGTCACCGAAGATCATCCAGTCGATCCCCCCACGGCCTACCATGCGTCCAAGTACTACGGCGAGCAACTCGTGCGCGTGTTCGGCGCCGGCGGCATGGCCGCAGCATCGCTGCGGATCCCGGCGCCGGTTGGCCCGGGAATGCCCGAGGGACGCCTGCTGACCACCCTGGTGCATCGGGCGCTCGCCGGACAGTCCCTGGTGTTGCACGGCACGGGCAGCCGCCGTCAGAACTACGTCGATGTGCGCGATGTCGCGCACGCGGTGCGGGCGTGTCTCGAGCAGCCCGTCAGCGGGTTGTTCAATATCGCCGGACCCGAATCGGTCTCGAATCTCGAACTGGCGGAAGAGGTCGTCCGGCAGACGGGATCCACCTCGTCGATCGTGTTCAGTGGTCAGCCCGATCCCGGCGACGACATGAATTGGGTGGTCAGTTGCCAGAGGGCCTTCGACTGTTTCGGCTACGCGGCCCGGCACGCGATGAACGACGCGGTGGCGGAAGTGGTGCGCGAGGCAAGGGGAAATAGCGGAAAATAAACCGTGGGCGCCGTCCGGCGACGACGCCCACAGGTGTGATTCACGAACGAATCAGGCGGTCTTGGCAGTCTGACGCAGCCCGCGCGGGGCCTTGGTGAACTTGCCGGCCTTGATGTACCGGGCGCACACCTTGACCTTCTTGACGCGGCCGTTCTCGTCAACGACGCGGATCGTCTGCAGGTTGGGTTTCCAGCGGCGCTTGCTGATGCCGGTGACGTTCTGACCGATACCGCCCTCACGCTTGGCTTTACCGCGGCGTACCACGCGTCTGCCCACCTGGGGGCGCTTTCCGCTATACTGGCATACTCTGGACATGACGTTCTCCTGGGTCCTACGCTTGGTTGGCGTTATGGCTGCGTGCTATACTCTCAAGCAAAACCGCCGAAGTCTAGCATACGATGCAACTCTTTTCAAGCAAACCGTCTACTTTGGACGCGCATCCTGTCTTCCTGTTCCGGACACGCCGCACGGCGTGCGCGCGGGCAGGCGCCGCGGCGATGTGCCTTTTCGCCGGGATGCTGGCCACGGGCTGTGTCACGGGGCGCCAAGGGCTGCCGCAGACGGCCTTCGAGCGTGCCGCCGCCGCCGAGATCATCGCCGCGCTGGCCGACCGCAGCGCGCGGGTCGAGAGCGTGCAGGCGACGGGCGAGGCCTTGCTGGAGTCGCCGCGGTTCGAGGCGGTCAAACGATTCTACGGCCGCGTCGCCTTCGTCCGGCCGGATAAACTCCACCTCACCGGGGTACACCGGGCGACGGGCGTGCCGGTCGCCCGCCTGACGAGCACGGGCGTCGACTACGTGCTCGAGTTTCCCCGCGAGCCGGAGCAGACGGTCTATCAATTCGACGGCCATGCGTCGAAAGGGCAGCTCTTCAGTCTGTCGCCCGCCGCGGCCGTCACCGAGATGCTGTTCCCCGAGAAGTGGGCGGATCTGTCGCCTGCGGACGTGCACGTGACGGCGGTTGACGAAGCCGCGGGGCTCGTGCGGGCGGAGATTCGCAAGGGGGACGTGATCAGCCGCCGGCTGTTGCTTCAGGGCCGCCCGTGGGTGGTGATCGAGACCGAACGCTTCGAGGAGGGCGTGTCGGCCGTGCGCGTATCCTACACCGGCTACCAGATGGTGGACGGGGTCGCGCTGCCGGGGCGTATCCGCGCGGTGTTCGTGGAGGAGGAGACGGTGCTGGATCTCGAACTGCGCAATCCGGTGCTCAACGGGTTGACCGGGGGCGAGAAGTTGTTCGATGTGCCCACGCGGATGCGAGAGCTTGGTTTGTTGAGTAGATAGAAAACGCACGCAGGAGATACACGCTGTGAAACAAGCACTGACCGGCCTTTTCCCGAAGGAAATCGCGGCCGGGTTGAATCTGAAGCCTTTCCAGGGCGAGCAGGTGTTCCGCTGGATCCACCAGAAGCACGTCTTCGACTTCGACGCGATGACGAACCTCTCGAAAGACGTGCGCAAACGCCTGGAGGAGGAGTACGAGGCCGTGGGGCTGATGCCCGAGGAGGTGTCCGAGTCCGAGGCCACAGGCACGCGCAAGGTCCTGTTCCGCCTGCGCGACGGTGAGTCCGTGGAAGCGGTGCTGTTGCGAAGCCGCGACCGCCTCACGCTCTGCGTCTCGTCGCAGGTGGGATGTGCAGTCAAGTGTACCTTCTGCGCCACCGGTCTTTCGGGATTCACCCGCGACCTCGACGCGGGCGAAATCGTGGGCCAGGCGCTTCATCTTCTGCGCGACGTCGATCTCGAAGGGCGGACACCCAACGTCGTGTTCATGGGGATGGGCGAGCCGCTCCGGAACTACGACACGATGGTGCGCAGCGTCCGGCTGCTCATGGAGCGGTCGGGTCTGGGCATCGGGGCACGGAAGATCACCGTCTCGACCGCGGGCGAGGTGCCGGGCATCGTCAAGTTTGCCCAGGAAGACTGGCAGGTTCGTCTGAGCATCTCGCTGCATGCCGCAAACAATGCCAAGCGCTCCGCCTTGGTGCCGCTGAACCGCAAGTACCCGCTGGAACGGCTGATGGAGGCGGTGCATGCCTACGTGGCCCTGACCGGGCGGCAGGTCACCTTCGAGTGGACGCTGCTCAAGGGCGTGAACGACTCGGAAGACGACGCGCGCGAGCTGGTGAACCTCGTGAAGGGACTGAAGGCGTCCGTCAACCTCATCCCGTACAATCCGGTGCGGGGGATCAGTTTTGCTACCCCGGACAAGGCGGTCTGCGAGGCCTTCGCTGGGTACCTGGATGCCCACGGCGTCACCGCGACGCTGCGCATCGAGCGCGGGCGCGACATCGACGCCGCCTGCGGACAGCTCCGGCGGCGCGTCAGCGAGAAGGCGGGGTAGCGGACTTGTCCGCGGCGGCCAGTTCGGTCTCGAGTGCCGCGTGCATGCGGTTCAGCGCCTGTTCGACTTCGCGGCGGACCGATTCCAGTTCGGCGCGCGAAGCGTCAGCCTTGGGTGGGAGAATCGGCGGTCCGTACACCGTAATCACCTTGGCGAGAGGTTTGGGGATGGGGAGCTGGTCCCACGACGAGCGCAGGCGCCATGCGCGCGTTGCCGCAAATGCTTGTGGGAGTATCGGGGTCTGGGTGTGCGCGGCAAGCGCCACTATGCCAATCTTGGCCACGCGCCGCGGTCCCCGGGGGCCGTCGAGCGGAAACCCGACGCACGCACCGTTGTCGAGGGCCGTGCGCAATGTGTGGAGGGCCTCAGTGCCGCCCCTCGATGACGAACCCCGGGCCGCCCGGAATCCGAAGCACGTGACGACGCGCGCGGCGAGTTCGCCGTCAAAACTCTGGCTGGTGAGGGTCAGGAATCCACGGTTTCGGTGAGAATAGGCGGCCATGCCGATGGACTCATGCCAGAACGCGACGAGCAGCCTCCCGTTGCCGCGAAGGCAGGCATCCCAGTGTTCCTGGCCGCGCACTTCGTGGCGGCAGGTTGTTTCGAGGAGCTTCCATACACCGGATACGACGGGAGGGACGACGGCCAAGACAGCCCGTTCCTTGGCGGTAAACCGGCGGCGGGACGGGGCAGTGCGCGACGTCACCGCTGTTCGAGGCCCTTTACGAGCTGCCATATCATGCGCGTGCGCGGGGTGGGCAGCGAGGCAAGCTGGGCCCGGCGCATGATCTCCCCGCTCAGGGCGTCAATCTCGGTGCGCCGGTGCTTGCGCACATCCTGCAGCATGCTCGAGATGTTCTCCGCGCTTTCACGGCAGGTCTTCTCGGCCTTCTCGACCAGGCTTGTGCTGAAGCGGTACCCTTCGGTCGCGGCGACCTTCGTGGCCTCGACCACCAGGTCGCGCATCAACTCGCGGGCCTCGCGAATGTCCAGGAGCTTGCCGTTGGGCACGTCCAGCAGCGCGGTCAGGGGGTTGATGCCCGCGTTGATGCAGACCTTTTCCCAGATGTTCTGGCCGGGCGACTCGGTGATTTCCACCTGGAAGCCCCCCTTTGCGAGAATCTCCGCGGCGGTGTTGGGAGGGCACGACGTCCAGGAGCCGACCGTCGTCACCGACGAGCCCGCATGGCGAATTACACCCTCCTCGATCTCGTGTGCCGCCTCGGAGGTGACGCCCGCCAGCACCCGCGCGCTTCCCAAGCTCGCGCACAGGGTTTCGATGTTGCCCAGTCCGTTCTGCAGGCTCAGGACGGGGGTGTCGGGGGGAAATTCCAGCGCGCCGGTCGCGTGCGACTTGACGAGCACGATGACGAGGTCCTGCCGGGGGGGCACCGCCGTCACGACCGGCGGCTTGGCGGTGATCGTGCCGTTCGCGCTCTCGACCGTGATTCCCTTTTCCTGCAGCCGCTTGGCGCGATCGGGCTTGTAGTCCACGAGCGTCACGTTGACGCCGCCTTGGGTCAGACGCGCCGCGAAAAGGCACCCCAGAGCTCCGGGTCCGATGATTGCCGCTTTCATATGGTCGTGTCCCCGATCAGTTAGTCGGTCCGCGGGACGACGTAGCAGTCCCGGAACCCAGGCCGTTGCTTCAGCTCCGCACAGGCCGCCTCCGCGTCCTTCCGTTCCTTGTAGTCCCCAATGATAACCCGGATCCATTTTCCAGCTTCGACGAGGTCCGCTTCAAGCTCCGTGTTCGCGAGGAGCCGTTCGCGCGCCTTCCGGGCATTCTCGATATCTCCAAAGGCCGCGAGCTGAATCCCGTAGCGCGTGGCTCCGGCCGCTGCGGGCGCGGGCGCGGGCGCCGGACTGGTCGCGGCCGGCGGCGTGGGGGCTGGTGTTGGGGGTGTTGCCGCCGGGAGCCCGGTTTGGTCAGGCAGCGGCGCGATGTGTATCTCCGGTTCGTCGACGGCTGTGGGCACCGGAACGGGCTCGGCGACGGTCGTGGCCGGCTCCGGTGTGGGCTCCGGCGCGGCGACCGGCGGGACCGCCGCTGGAACCGGATTGGGTGCGGGTGTCGGCGTCGGCACGGGCTCGGGTTTGGCCGCAGGGGGGGGCGTCACCGGGACGGCCACCGGAACGGCCACCGGAACAGTGGACGGCTTCGCGGGCGATGCCGCCGGGACGGCGGGCTTGGCGGCCGGTTCGGGCACGCGGGGGGCCGACGGCACCGCGGCCGGCGCGGACTCCGACGCCTCGGGGAGGACGTCTTCGGCTACGGCCGCTATCCTGCTGCGTTCGACGCCGCGCTCGTAGCGGCCGACGCTGACGCCGAGCAGGAAGCACAGCAACGCGGCGAGCAGCAGGCCGCAGATGGCGATGACCAATTGTCCTGAAGTGAAGTCCGCCGTGTAGCGTTCATTGTCCAGCACGCTTCGCGTTTTTTTCGATCGTCCCGTCGTGGCCATGGCTAGTGCTCGTCGGTGGAGGCGGTTTCCGCCTCGCCGTTTTGTGGTTCCTGCGGTTGCTCAGGTGTTTCCAGTGCCGCCAGACGATCAAGCAGCGCCTTCCGCGCCGTCTCGAGTTCCTCATACGTGAAATTGGCGTCGCGCACCTCGATCAGGCGGTCGCCAATCCGGTCGGCATATAACGTGATGCGGTCTTCTTCGCCCGCGCTTTCCTTGATAAGGCGAAACACCTTCTGGCGTTTGAGAAGCTGCGCGGCCAGAAAGGCCAAGGCGGCCTCCGGGCGCTCGTCGGACGCGGCGGCGTCATAGAACAGGCGGCGCAGGGGCGAAAAGGACTCCTCGGGTTCCTGTTCGGCGACGGCGGGGTCATAGTAGCGTGGTGTCCATACGGAAAACGCGCCAAAGGACCGCTCTTTCTGCCAGCAGGGGAGGCAGTAGTCTTCGCGCTGGAGCACGCCGAGTTCCAGCCGGACCAGCGACGACAGCTCCTGGTCGTGCACAAAGGGTTGTTCGCATGCCGCGCAGGCGCGCGCACTTCGACCGATCTTGATCTCCATAGTGTCCTTTGCCGGTATCGCTGCCGCGCACGGCGCGGTTATTTCGTCGCTCCCACGATGCCGCCGGCGGTTCTCAGCAGGTCCAGCAGCAGCCGACGCGGCAGATCGATGACCTTGATGGCCTCGTTCGTCATCTGCAGCGCCCCGCTAACCAACGTTACACTGGCGGGCGGAAGCTGTGCAAGTTCCCCCTTGGGCCGGAAGGTGGGGCCGGTGACCTTGAAGGCCAGCTCGATCCGCTGCTGGGCGATCCGGTGGCCCTGCACGTTAAAGCTGTTACGGATGGCGGGGACCTTCTCGGCCATCTCGGGGGAGATGCCCAGGCGGATATCGTAATCCATGTCTCCGTCCCGCACGAAATGCCCGGCGCCCACCACGTTGAAGCCCTCGCTGGCCAATTCCAGAACCGGGGTCTGCACGAGATCCTCCTGGAACTGGAACTGCACCGCGAAGCGCGAGAAGGGCATGGCTTCGGAGAAGACCTTCAACTCGTCATCGAGGCCCGCTCCGAGATGCGTGAACAACAGGTCGCTTTTGATGACGCCGTCGCCCATCTCGATCTCGCCGCTGCCCTGAAGCGTGTGCGGGTCGTCCCGGTCCAGTGAATACGCCACCTTGCCCGTGCTGGGGCCCGCCAGGATGTCTGGAAGCGCGAGATGCTCGGAGAAATACGTAACTGGCACGCCCGACCAGGCGGCCGACGTCGTGTACAGGTTTTCCGCATGTTGACTGTGGTAGTCGCCGGTGATGGTCCCGCCGTCCACAGTGGCGGAATAACGCGACAGCCCGGCGGCTTCGTCGCGGCTGTAGCCGTCGGCGGAAAACGTGGTTCCCTTCCAAGGCGGAATCTCGAGGGCGTCCGCCAGGAGCGTGTACGACCAGTCCCGCTCGACGGGAGGGTACTTCGCCATCAGTGCAGTATCGTGCTCGACGCGCGAGCGGACGGGCGGAAACCAGGTGGTCTTGAAGGGCGGCATCTGGGCCTCGGCGGCGTGCAGGGTGAGCGCGCCCGTTGGATCGTCGCCCTTGGTGATGTGCGCCGTCAGGTCCGCATCCGCGAGACGCATCGGCACCTCGCCGCCATCGGGCAGCAGGACGATCTCGTCGGCCTCGAAGATCAGGTCGGCTGTCCAGTCCTGTGGGCGCAGGCTGCCCGGCTCGCGGCGCCATTGATAGGATGCGGCCAATCCGCGGCCGCCCGAGATCCGGTAGGGGAACTGAAGACAGCGGCCCAGCGCCGGTATGTCAATATTCGAGGACCGCGCCTCCATGGTGCGCAACGACCACTTGCGAGAACCGTTCGGGGCATAGACGAGGTGTCCGGCGGCCTCGAAATCCGACGCCGCCAAGGCGGCCTCAACGGTATAGTCGAACGATTTCCGGGGTACCCACGACCCTTTCAGTCTGGCCGTGGCACCGGTGCCGGCCGGTTTGAGAAACCACCACTCGTAGGCGATCTCGGTCTGAGTGGCGTCAAGATCGACCGACACGGTACTCGACTTCGGCGAGAAATCGGCCTGCGCGCCGACGGTGGCCGAACCGCTGACCAGTGTCTGGTGAAAGGCGCCGTGCAGAATGGTGTTCTCGATGTTCGCGATGGCCCCGGTCAGCGACGCATGGCCCGTCTGGGTGGCCAGGTCAAAGGAGGCGCTTCCCACAAAGCGGTTCCCCGTCACCGTGGCGTTGAGCGGCGACAGCGACAGCGTCGTGCCGTCCAAGCTGATCACGCCTGTCAGATCCCCTGCGCTGAGCGTACCGTCAGGCGGCGTGACGCTTCCCCCAATGACACTCGCGGATCCTTCGGCGTGGCGGGTTTCGGAGTCCCAGCGAAAACGCACCGCGCCCAACTCGACGTTGGCGGTCGGCAGCGTGGCCGTCGCGGGCGTGAAGGACAGCGCCGCGCCCGCTCCCAGCGCGGCGATCTGGTAGTGCGGGGCTTCCGCCGTGCCCGTCAGCGTTGCGGTGACCTCCTGCGGGTCCTGCAGGCGAACAGACAACTCGCCGTGTTCGGTCACCTGTTCGGGCATCATGTGCCGGATGACCGCCTGGAGCGGCATGTCCGTCGCCGCGAGGGACACATCGAACAGCGGAACATCCTGGGAGAAATCGACGCGGCCCTCGAGGCGGCCCTCGACGACAGAACTCGCGATCTGTGTGTGGCCGAGATCGAGCACACGCCGGGCGGCATCGTACTGCGCTTTTACTATGACCGAGCCGGATACCGGGGCAATGTAGTCGGGCTGTCCCTGCACCGTCACGTTCTCGAAGGGCGCGTCTATCTCCACGTCATATACCTGCGCAGAGGCCGTCCGCACGCGAAGGCTCGGGGTGGTGACCCCCGCTGTCACAAGGCGCCGGGAAGGTGGAAACAGCGCATTGACGTCGTCGGCGCTGATGCCTTCGCCCCGCGCCTCGAGGGTAAACGCCGTGGGCGAGACGGCATCAAACTCGATCCGCAAAGGTTTCGCGCCGTCGTCGAGCGCACCGGTGGCCCGGACAAGCAGGTGTCCGCCGGGTCCATCGCCTCGGACATCAAATTCCGCACCGCCAATGCGCACGTGGCGGTTCGCCGCCTGATCGTCGATCTCGATGCTCGCACCGCTGCCGTTCAGTACGAAAGAGGACAGAACGCTTCGCTCGCGTCCATCGCGGCTGGGGCGGTGCAGTTCATCGAGGCCGGGCCAATTGGCGCCGGCCGGCCGAAACACCTTGACCTGCGGCGCCTTGAGCACCAGGCTCTTGATGTGCAGATCTCCCCACAACAGGGGAAGCAACTCGAGATGGATCTGGGTCTCGGGAACCGTTACGGTGATCGAGGTCCCGGACGGCGGCGCAAAGGAGAGCTTGAGCGCGGCCATCCGCAGTCCCGTGAGTCCGCTAGTGCGGATGTCGCCCACCTCGATGACGGCGCCAATCCGGTCCTCGGCCCGCTGGAGAAGGTCCTCTTGCAGGGTGTCGAGCTTGACCTTGGCGACCAGCGCGACCACGGTGAAGGCGACCGTGAACACAAGCAACGCCCACAGACCGGCGCGCGTGTGCCGGTCCGGGGCGGGTGATGAATTGGGCAGGCCGCTGTTAGGCGTCGGCTTCACTGGTCTCCGGGGTTTGCGCGGCGCCGTTCCACTGGATGCCGCTTGCTTCCAGGATCCGGTCGCGGAGTTTCTGGGTCACCTCCGGATGGTCCTTGAGATACTGCCGGGTCGACTCGCGACCCTGGCCAAGGTTTTCGCCATCCATCGAGAACCACGATCCGCTCTTGTTGACCATCTTGTGCTCGATCGCCAGATCGAGGATATCCCCCTCGAGTGAGATGCCCTCGCCGAAGAGGATGTCGAACTCCGCCTGGCGGAAGGGGGGGCTCAGCTTGTTCTTGACGACCTTCGCCCGCACCCGGTTCCCGACGTTGTCGTCGCGGTCCTTGAGGCCGCCAATGCGCCGCACGTCCACGCGCATGCTCGAGTAGAACTTCAGCGCCCGGCCGCCCGTCGTTGTTTCCGGACTGCCAAACATGACGCCGATCTTGTCGCGGATCTGATTGATGAAGATGACCAGCGTGCGCGAGCGGCTGATCGACGCCGTGAGCTTGCGCAGGGCCTGCGACATCAATCGCGCCTGCAACCCCATGTGCGAGTCGCCCATTTCGCCCTCGACTTCGGCCTTCGGAACCAGCGCCGCCACCGAGTCAATGACAATGACTTCCACCGCGTTGCTGCGGACCAGTGTTTCACAGATCTCCAGCGCCTGCTCGGCCGTGTCCGGCTGGGACACCAGAAGATTGTCGATGTCCACGCCAATCTTCCGGGCAAACTGGGGGTCCAACGCGTGCTCGGCGTCGATGAAGCACGCAATGCCGCCCGCCTTCTGCGCATTGGCCACCACATGAAGCGCCAGCGTCGTCTTGCCCGAGGACTCCGGCCCGAAGACCTCCACCACGCGCCCTTTCGGCAGCCCGCCCAGGCCGGTGGCGATGTCCAGCGAGAGGCTGCCCGTGGAAATGGCGCTTACCTTGTGCACAAAATGGTCGTCGCCCAGGCGCAGCAATGCGC
Source organism: Candidatus Hydrogenedentota bacterium (assembly GCA_052033955.1). Classification (GTDB taxonomy): domain Bacteria; phylum Hydrogenedentota; class Hydrogenedentia; order Hydrogenedentales; family SLHB01; genus JBPOJD01. The sequence goes on along the minus strand of JBPOJD010000013.1, from coordinate 26,392 downwards.
CGCGCCCGAACTGCTTCTCCAGTTGTGCCACGGCAATATCAAGGGCTTTGGATTTGGGGTCTTCTTTGCTGGCAGCCATCTGTAGTCTCCTCGTTGGCCGGACCGGAACACCTGAACATTTATTCACCTAAAGCTAGATAGTGCCACATTGCACGGCTGGTGTCAACAGCGCGTATTGTAGTGGATGCCACGCGGCAAGTCCATGGCGGCAGCGAACACAGCGCATTGACCCCGTGGGGGTGGTCTGTCAGAATCGGCCCATAGTTTTGGTTCTATTCGAGGCTTTATGTGTAGTCCGTGCCGGGCTGATCCCGCGGCGCGCTACAAGGGTGCTCCATGATCGAGGAATTTGCCCACGTCTGGCCCCGCGGGGGCCTGTTTGCCTTTTCCGGGGCCGACGGCCCGGCCGATCCGGCGCGGCGGCTGTGTCTGCGCGGCACGAGCGCGGGCGTGGGGTGGATTGCTTGTGCCCCCTTTGACGTCACCTTCGCAGCCAAGCTCGGCACAGAACGTCTGCACGCGGAGGGACACCCGGAGGACGTCTGCTTTCCGGACTGCTGGCGCTTCTGCGCGCAAGCGGGCGACTACCATGGACTCGTGGAGGGCGTCTTTCTCGACCAGGCAACCTTCGCACTCCAGATCACCGCGGAAGGCGTGCCCATGCGCCGCTGGCCGGTCCTCGAGGCCTCGGCGGAGGGCGAGCAGGACGGCGACTGCACGGTCTACAGGGCAGGGGGGCGATCGCTGGTCCTCTGCTCGCACGCGCAGCAGGACACGCGACGTTTTGCGTTGTGTTTGGGAGGCGGATCGGCCCAGGAGGCTGTGGAGCGGGCCCGGTGCGCCTGCGCGACCGGGTTGGGCCCAATGGTCGGAGACCGTCTGCAGTCCTATCGCGATGCGTTCGAGCCCGAGACCCTCGCCGGGACCGTGCGGCGGACCTACTACAAATCGCTTGGATTGCAGCGGGCAGTGCTGGACCGGCCAGCCGACGGCGAGACGGGATGGCGCGCGGCCTCGTCCTGTGTAGCCGCGCCGAGTCTGTGGCGGTACGACACCGCCTTCCAGGCGCTGGCGCTGCACCGTACCCGCCCGGAAATCGCCGAGGCACTGGTGTTGGCGGCGCTCGGGGCGTGGCCGGAGGGCGGGCAGGCGCCGTCGGCGCCGCCACTGCTGGGGTGGGCCTTGTGGCGTCAGTTCGAGCACGGCGGACACGACGAGGCACTCCGCCAGGCGTATCCCTTGCTCCGGCCCTATCTCGACTGGTATGACCGTCACCGCAAGCGGCCGAACGGCCTGTACGGCTGGAATCTTGCCTTGGACGGCGCCGGCGGCGCGCTGCGGGGGCGCGAATCGGGCATGGCGGGCAGTCCGCGCTTCGATGAGGCAACGTCCATCACAGCTGCGGATCTGTGCGGGTACATGGCATCGGAGTTCTTGTGTTGCGAGAAGATGGCTGGCCGCCTCGGGTTGTCGGGCGAGGCGGCGGAATGGCGGCGGCGGAGAATCTCGCTCGCGGAGGTCATGAACGAACTGCTCTGGGACGACGCGGACCGTTTCTACTATGACCTTGACCAGTACGACGAACTGATTCCGGTGAAGACGGTGGCAGGCCTTGTGCCTCTGCTTGGCCTGGTTCCGGACCGGGACCAGGCGGAGGGCCTGCGCGGCCACATCATGAATCCGATGGTCTTCAACACGCCGATGCCGCTCCCGAGCGTGTCCATCGACGAGGCCGCGTTTACGCCGCGGCGCTGGCGCGGCGCGGTGGCGCCCGAGGCGTCGGTGCTGGTGTACCACGGTCTGATGGCCTACGGTTTCTTCCAGGAAGCGCGTGAACAGGCCCACCGCACGCTGGACGAGATCGCCCGGTGCTATGTCTTGTACGGATGCGTCTTTGAATGCTACGATCCGATGAAAGAGCACGCACCCCACGAACTGGCGCAACACTGCGCAATGGGTGCGGCCTCCAGCCACCAGGTGGCCCAGTGCCAGGCCGATTTCCCGCGTACCGCGGCCGCATTCGTTCATCTTGTCCAGGAAATCATGTAACCGGAGTCGAGCACACGCGAATGAGCCTTGAAACCATCGAACAGAAATGCCTGAACTACCTCAAACAGGTCAGCAACCCGCTGGTCGACGTGCAGGTGCTGCACCGGCACGTCACCCAGGACGCCGAGGCGGGCGGACTGTCCTATGCGGATCTGCTGGATTTCCTGCGCCACCACGAGCTGTTCAAGGTGATGGAGCCCATCGGAATGGCCGTGGATTCCGACACCGAGCAACTGCTGGGCGAGGCGGGTCTGCCCGCGACCCCGCAGGTCATCCTGTGCACGCGCATCCCTACGCAGGGCGAGCTGGCGCAGGCTATTCGCGACCAATTGGACCAGATGAAGAGCGCGCTGGTGAGCGCCATGCGCGAGGCGTCCGAGCGTGGCGATGACGCGCGGCAAGATGCCGTGCGGCGAGCCCTGCAGAAAATGCAGATGCTCGAGGAACGGCTGAACGCGTTCCTCTAGAAGCGGCCGTCACTCGTCAAGGAAGCGCAGCGCCAAGGTCGCGAGCAACTCCACGCCTACCGGAATGGCCTTGTCATTGAAATCGAAGCGGGGACTGTGGAGCCGTGGGCTCGATTCCATGTCCTGCGGGTCGCCGTTGCCCAGAAAGATAAAGGTCCCGGGCACCTTCTGCAGGTAATACGAAAAATCTTCCGCAGTCATGGTGGGGGTCTGCACCTCGACCACCTGCTCCCCGAACAGGTCACCCGCCACGCGTGCGGTGAAGGCCGTCATCTCCGGGTCATTGTGCAGGGCCGCGTAGTGTTCGCCAATCGTCTCCACCGTTGCCCGGCCGCCGTAGGCCTCGGCCGTGCGCGTGGCGATACGGGTGATGGCGCCGGACAGGTGGCGATGCACCTCGTCCGACAGCGCGCGGTAGGTTCCCTCCAGCACCGCCTTGTCTGGAATGACGTTGGTGCCGTCGCCGGCGTCAATTCGCGTCACGGTGACGACGGCCGGATCGTACGCGGCAACCTGGCGCGACACGATGGAATGCAGGGCCGACGTGATCTGCGCCGCGATCAGTACCGGGTCAACGCCCGACGCGGGTTCCGCGGCATGGCCGCCAATTCCTTCGACGGTGATGCGAAACGCGTCTGCGGCGGCCATGACGGGCCCGCTCTTGAGGCCCACGCTGCCGACAGGAAGGCTCGGCCACGCGTGCAGCGCGAAGGCCGCGTCCACGCCGTCGAGCACGCCCTCCCGCACCATCCGGCGACCGCCCGCGACGAGTTCCTCGCCGGGCTGGAACACGAAGCGCACGCGGCCCCTGAGTTTGTCCTGGTGGGTGAGCAGGGTGCGCACGGCGCCCATCAGACAGGTGGTGTGTCCGTCGTGGCCACAGGCGTGCATGCGGTTCTTGACGCGGCTGGCATAGGGGAGGCCGGTGGTCTCGGTGATCTCCAGGGCGTCGAGATCGGCCCGGAGCAGGACGGTCTTGCCTCCGGAAGGTCCCAGTTCCGCGACGATACCCGTTCCGCCCGCATACCCGCGACGGTGATGGACGCCCATCTCGGTGAGACAGTGCACCAGACGATCGGCGGTCCAGGTTTCCTCGAAACGGAGCTCCGGGTGGGCATGCAGGTCGTGGCGCAACGCCATCAGGCGTGGCAGGATCTCGTGGATCGTTGCGCGAACAGCCGGGTCCATCGCCGCTCCTCGCTTGACGGCGGCGGGAAGTGGCGCCGCCATGGTTGCCGTCACTCGTTTCTGATCTCAGTATATCAGAACGAGACCTTTGTGCCAGGGAATGCGGCGATATTCATCACAACGCTGACGTCCCAGCCGGACTCGCGTTCGCGGAACTGAAGCGCCCCTTCCCAGCAGTGCAGGTTGCGGCGCACCTCGTAGGTCTGTCTCGTGAGTTCGTCGCGCTCGAAGTCGTAGCGATGTTCGAAGGCCAGCGACCATTTCTTGCCCAACTGGTATCCCATGCCATACAGGACTTCGCGGTTGAACACGCGGCCCTGGGTTTCGGTATAGGCCAAGCCCAGCCGCCCGTTGAAGCGTCCGCCGTCGGCGGTGTTGTCGTAGTAGAGAAACGACAACAGACGGTCGTAGTCGCCGTACTGCGCGTTGTACTGGTAGGAGGCCTCGGGATTGTACGGGCGGTCAAACAGCTCTTCAAAACGCTGCAAGAACAGGCGCTGAAGAATGAAGGGCTCATCCAGATCGAGATCGTCGTTGGTGCCGTGATGTTCCGCGGCCACCTGCAATCCCCACCAGGGGCGCGGCCGGACGTCGAGTTCCATCTCATAGTCATCGGACTTGCGGCTGGCGTTCCAGAGATCCGCGCCCGCATACAGCGTCAGCCGCGCGACCTGCCATGTCGCGCCTGATGCCGCGTCGCGGCCCAGCAGCACGTTGGCAAGCTTGGCCTCGATGCGGCTGCGTCCGTAGGCGTTGTCATAGGCGTCAAAGCGCGGGGTGTCCTCCGGGTCCATTGTCGGCTGCGGCCGATACGAGTATGTGATCGAAGGCATGACCAGATGCCGGAAGCTCTCGAATCCGAAGGCGCCCGGCAGAACCTTGTGCAGGCGGGTCTGAAGGGTCATGCCAACGGTGTTCGCGAACAGAATGTCGGATTCATCCTCCACACGCTGGCGCGTGTAGGCCGTCGCCTCGACCTCGTAGAAGGGGACCAGGTTCAGTGCTTCACCCAATTCGAGGTCATAGGACAACCGGGCGACGTTTACCCAGCGTCCGGCGGCGGTGCCGGACGGTTCGCGTTCGTTGTAGCCCGCAATGCCGTCGTAGGTGAAGTAGAGGTTCGGCATCAGCGGACGTTCGAACAGGTGAAAGCCGAACTCAGGCAGACGCTCGGTTTCCGTTACCCAGTCGTTGGTGGTGGCGCGGACCGTTCCGGTGACGATATAGTCGGGCTGCGTCCACGTGAGATTGGCGAAGGTGCGCGGTTGCGTGCGGTTCCGATAGAGATCGTAATAGAAGTCTTTGACAAAATCGCGGTCGAACCACTGCTCCGACTGAAGCAGCAGCACGGCGTCCTCGGTCACCTCTTGCCGGTGGTAGAACTCCGTGTAGCCCCGGTCCTGGGTGGTGTAGAGGGACCGGAAGGTGCCTTGGCTGCGGAACAGCCACGAGGCCGGCAGGTCCATGTAGTTGTAGTCCGAGTCGATGCCAAAGCCCACGCCCTCTTTTTCGGTCGGGAACAGCCGTATCCCGAGGTCGGCATAGGGGCTGACGGCAAAGCGCTGGCCAAAATTGAGATAGTACCCGAGCTGCGCGGCGCGGCCGCTGTCGAAATCAAAGCTCAGGCCGCCTTGCTGATTGGGGCTGTGGCTCCATTTGGGCCAGTAGACCGGCGTGTCTTTCCTTCCGAGCTGGAGCCGGGCGTCCTCACCCAGGACCGGCTGGCCTTCGCGTACCTGCAATTCGTTAAGGTACACGGCGTAGTGCGGTGGGTCGTGATCGCAGGTGCTGATCCACACGTCTTGCGCATTCACGCTGTTCGGACCCAACACCTCGAGTTCGCGCGCACCGAAATAGTAGATGCCCGCGCGGCCCCGTGCTTCGGATACCTCGCCCGTCCCGGCGCCGAAGTCGTAGAGAAGCCGTCCGGCCTGCAGCTGACGCCCCGGCTCGATGATGTCCAGGCATTCCGCCTCCACCGTGCCCCGCCGCTGCGCCGGTTGCTGAATCACGGCCTCGAACGGCGCGACCTCCTCCCCTGGTGGCGGCGAGGTATAGCGGACGCGGTCCGCGGTCAATAGCGACTCCTCCTGGCTCAGCCGCACGTTCCCGGTGGCCTCGATGTACTTCTCGCGCTCGTCCCGCACGAACAAGTCCGTGCTGAACTCGGTTCCGCCCTGCACCATGCGCACGTTGTCGCGCAGCTCATAGCGGCCCTCAGGGGTGACGACCAGTTCGCCGTCGGCTTGCAGGCGCTCGATCGGATTCTCGAGGTCAAGCGGTGTGAGACCCGAACCGAGATCTTGGAAGAAGGTCCCTTTCTGAAAGATGTCCGTCACGGGGCGGCGGTTGTCCGGCGGGAGGGGAATAGGCGAGGGCGACCCGGAGGGGCGCGGCGCGCGGGTTTCCACACCGCCCAAGGGCACGCGCTCTAGCGGGCGTTGCGGAGCCGCCGCGTCGGATTCCTCCTGCTTGGGCGGCGCCTCCTGCCCGGAATCGGCGATTGCCGGTGCGGCGCACAGCGCCGCGATGGCGGTCAGAACCAATAGTATGGCGGCAAGGTGCAGCAGCGGAGCGGACGGGCGCAGTGTCTTCACGGGGTACCTCCGGGGAGTACGAACCAGAAGGCGGCGACGCGTTGGGTAGACGACCGGGCCTCCGAGCGGAGGGGAACCGCCGCGCTTTCCGCAACGGTGGGCGCGGGCGCCTGGGGTGGTTGCTGCGGCGCCGCTTCGGGACCCGGCGACGTCTGTTGGGCGGGCGGCTGTTGCTGCTGCTGGGAGGCGGGCGGCATCAGGTCCACCTGTTCGACGCGCGGCGTCGGCGCCTGCGCAAAGATGGCCGCGGCGGCCACGGCGATCAGCGTATTCAGCATGGGCATGGCGTGTTCTCCATAAACGACAGTACATGCTCGAACGAGTGCACACCCTGAGACCCGCCGGCACAGAGGGTCGTCATGGCGCCGACGGCGTTCGCGATTTCCCCGCAACGTTTGAGCGGCCATCCCTGGAGCATGGCGTACAGGAAACCGCCGCACGCCGCGTCGCCCGCGCCGGTGGTATCCACCGGGTCGACAGGATGCGCCGCGAGGGTGTGGGTCTCCGTTGGGCTTTTCACGAGCATGCCCTGCGCGCCAAGCTTGATGACGGCCGATGAGGCCCCGTGCGACAGAAAGTACTCGGCCATGTCGACTGGATCGTTCGCGCCGGAATACTGACGCGCCTCCTCGATGCTCGAGAATACGACGTCAAGGTGCGGCAGCACCGGTTCAAGGAGCGCGGACCACTGACCGGTGGGATCAAAACAGGTGTCTACCGAGGTCTGGAGTCCCGCATCGCGGGCATAGGCCATCAGACGGGCCATGTCGTCGACCGCAATGCCGGGGGTGGCGCCTGGGCCGCCCCAATGCAGGATGCCCGCGCCTCGCAAACGCTCCTGCGGGACGTCGCCGATGCAGAGGGCCGCGTTGGCGCCGCGCTGGTGCAGGAAAGTGCGTTCGCCGTCTGCCGCCACGGCCACCACGGTAGCGCTGGTGGGGTCGTCGCCGGTGCGGATAAAGGAAGTATCAACCCCGTGACCTTTCAACGTGCGCAGCGCGAGGTCGCCGAAAGCGTCGCGGCCGACGCGCCCGATGCAGGCGCTCGGCGCGCCGAGACGGGCAGTTACTGCGGCCGTCACCGCGGCCAGTCCACCCAGTTGCACGTCCAGATGAGATACCAGTCGCATCTGCCCCGGGTCCGGGAGATTGTCGACCGGACGGACCAAGACATCCACACAAACGACACCCACGGTTATTATTGCGGGGGACAATATAACCTCCTGTTCCAAAAGCACTTACCCTTTGATCAGGCTTCGGTGTTTGCTGCTCGCGGGCAGTATAACACGGCCCGCGAGCCGGTGCAACGAGTGCAATGGCCTTTGTTTAGGGCGTTTCGGGCCACATCCGGCGAGTGTTGCAGCGAGCCACGCCGTATGCTACGTTCAGGGGGTGTTGACAACCTTAGGAGGTGCGATGGACAAGCGCTGCATCACCGTGTCCGGCGGTCCGCCCCAGGTCGGGCCCTATTCACACGCCGTCGCGGCCGGCGGGTTCATCCACGTGTCCGGCCAGATTCCCGTCAACGCCGCCGGGGAGGTCTTTCGCGGCCCCATCGCCGAGCAGGCGCGCTTGGCCCTCGGCAACCTCAAGAAGGTCCTCGAAGGCGCGGGCTCGGACCTGGACCACGTGGTGCGGGTCAATGTCTATCTCCTGGATATGCGCGACTTTACCGCCGTCAACGAGGTATACGCCGAGTTTTTCCCGGGGAACTGTCCGGCCCGGTCGTGCATCCAGGTTGCCGGTCTTCCCAAGGACGTGGAAATAGAGGTGGATGCGCTGGCGGTTCCAGCGTGAGCCATCACATTGGAAGGTAGCGGTACTCATGAAGTGGATGTCAGTAGTCCTGATCGTCGCGCTGTCGCCGCCCCTCTGGGGGCAGACTGCCATCGATTACAATGCAGCCGGCGTCGAGCATTACAATGCCAAACGCTGGGCGGACGCCGTCGCCTCGTTCGAGGCGGCCTACCGCCAGTCTCCGGATCACCCCACGGTTCGCCGCAACCTGTCCAACGCCTACCAGGCCGTCGCGGATGAACATGCCCGCCGTCAGGACCTGGGGCCCGCGATCGACTACCTGAATCTGGCCGTGAGCGTCGACCCGGAGAGCCCGATGCCGCTTGTGCAGCTCGGCCTCTACTACCTGCGTCAGGGCCGCGTCAACGAGGCGATCTACCGGCTCGAGGAAGCGGTCGAGCTGGCTCCGGAGAATGTCGATGCGCGCGCCCTGCTGGGCGATGCGTATTACGACGACAACGACATCGCGTCCGCGCTTGGCCAGTGGGAATGGGTGGCCCAGCGGGATCCAAACCGTCCGGGATTGAAGGAAAAGATTGCCAAAGCCCTGCGCGAGAATGCCGTCGAACAGGATTTCGGGCGCTACGCCACGCGGCACTTTACACTCAGCTACGGGCCGAACACATCCGGCAGCGACGTCCGCAAGGTGCTCGGCATCCTCGAGCGCGCCTATCGCGACGTCGGGCAGCAACTCGGGCGGAGCTATCCACCCACGCCGATCCAGGTGATCATCTACACCTCCGAGGGCTTCAGCGAGGCGACCCAGCTCAGCGAGCACATCGGCGCCTTGTACGACGGCAAGATTCGCGTGCCGCTCACGAACGGTGACGGCCAGCCCGTGGACGATGACGAACTCGCGCGCAGGCTCTATCACGAATACGTGCACGTTGTCGTGCGCCACCTGACCGGTGACCGCATACCTTGGTGGCTCAACGAAGGGCTTGCGGAGATGCTCTCCAAGCGGATGACCGATCAGGAAGTGGCGGAGTTGCAGAAGGCTACCCAGGAGGGCCGGGTGTATAACCTGCGAGACTTGGAACCATCGCAACTGGACGCCCGGGACGCATCGGACCTGCGGTTGGCGTACTATCAGGCGCACGCGGCAGTTTCGTACCTGTGGTCGCGATTCGGTCAGCGCAGGATGTTGGATCTCTTTGCCGGGATTCGTGCCGGCGAAGCGCCCGAAGACGCCCTGCGCCGCCTCTACCACCGGAATTACGAGACGCTTCAGCGCGAGATCGACGTGCAGGTCAGCCGCGGCCGGATAGGCTGATCAGCGGCGACGGTCGATCATGTAGGCCGAGCCGGGCTTCTGCTTCACGAACTTCTTGACCTGAGCGACGCGTGCGCTGAGATCGCCCACGTGCGCGACGTCCACCACACCCGTGTCGACCACCGCGATCGACAGCGACGTGAAGGGGAACTGCTGCGTGGCCCCTTGGCGGTCCGTGCTTTCGATACATCCCCTCGCGCGGTCTTTCTCGTCGTAGAACGCCGGAACGATCCGGTCAAAGTCCTCGATGATCCGCTCGCATACCGTCGTGGCGGACGCAGAAGGCGTCACAAACACAAAATCATCGCCCCCGATGTGCCCGACGGCACACTCCTTCTCATCCGTGGCGAGGATGTTGTTCACGATCACCCGCGCCGTCATGCGGAGAATCTCGTCGCCGCGGGTGAAGCCGTAGCAGTCGTTGAAGGCCTTGAAGTTGTCGAGATCCAGGTAGCCGAGCGCGAAGGGCTGGCCCTTGACCAGGCGCCGTTCCGCGTCACGCATGATCGCCAGGTTGCCCGGAAGTCCTGTCAACGGATTGGCACCAAGGTCCCGCTGGGCCCGCGCGAGCGAGAGGTTCACACGCGAGAGCAGCTCGTGCGGACGGCAGGGCTTCAGCACGTAATCGTCAGCGGGAATGACCGACCAGTCGATTCCGGCGTCCAGATGGCGCTGCTGCACCAGGAGAATCACCGGCACATGGCCGTAGACGTTGTCGCTCTTGATCCGCCGCAGCAGGCCCATCTCGTCTTCTTCCAGCAGTGCGAAATCGATCAGCAGGCAGTTGGGCGGTTCGGCATACAGGAGATCCAGCGTCGTCGCGGTGTTGGTCGCCACGCGTACCGAGAACTGGTTGCCTTCGAGCACCTCCTGGGCGTGCGCCACCGCCGTGGCATCGGTGTCAACGACAATCGCAATCTGCTGTGTGAGTTCCCCCAGAGAAGGTGAAATCTCGCTCATGGCGTCTGTCCTTCCGGTGGTATCGCCCGCGAGCTAGTCGTCCAGGCTGAAAAGCTGCACCGTGGGTTCGTACTCGGCGTCCGCGTAGCGGACCACGTTCTCAAGCTGGCTCCACGACAACCGGAGCAGCTCGAAGGCCTCGGTATCGATGGGAGGGATCCGGTGATCACCGGGAAAGCCGTAGCCCAGCGACCGCGCCATGATGTCGCCCAGATGCACAATCGCGGCAATGCGCTTGCCCGCGCGGGAGCGCATGGGGCGGTGATGGTTCTCGATGCCGTCGATCAGGCGCTCAGGAAGATGCCAGCGCTGCACCAGCCACACCGCGGCCTGCGTGTGGTCCGTCCCGAACATCGCCTCCTCGGCTTCGGCAATCAGGCAGTGCTGTTTCTCGGCCAACAGGACGGCCTTGTCATAGTCCTCGGGCGCGACAAAGCTCAGGACCGCCTTGCCCAGATCGTGCAGCAGGCCTGCCACCATCACTTCTTCAGGGTCATCCATACCCATCTCGCGCGCGATCTGCCTGCAGATGATCGCGCACCCCACGCTGTGATGCCACATCTCCCGGCGTTCCCGGGCAAAATTCTGAAAGACCGTCGTCCCCATGACCAGGCCCTTGACTGCGTTGAAGCCCAGCAGGACGATCGCATGCGAGATCGATGAAATGCGCCCCGGGAAGCCGTAGATGGGGGAGTTGACCAAACGCAGGATTTTGGCGCTCAGTATCTGGTCGTGTGCGATGAGTTCACCCAGCTCGGCGGCGCCAATGTTGCGGTCCTCGGCCATCGACCCAATGCGTTTGATGACCTCGGGCAGCGTCGGCAGCTCGGTGACTTTCGAAATGCGGCGTTCGACTTCGATGGCTGTAAGGGGCAAAGCGTTCCTCTTCTTGGCAGTGCCGTCAGGTGGCGGTTTTACCGGCTGCTGCGATCAACTCGCTCAGGTGCGCGTGTATCACATGTTTCAGCTTCAACAGAGTCGGATCTTTTACCCCCGAAAACCGATCCTCAAGCGCCGCAAGCCGTTCCTCCGGGCCGGGGCCAACGTCCCCGGGCGCATCAACGAAAACCATGTCCACGCCCGCGTTCTGCAAGCGCAGGATCGCCGCATCTGTCAACACGAACCCCGCAGGGCACAGCACCGCCCCGTCGCGATTCATGATCGGTTTGGCAACGACCTGTCCTGAACTGAGAGCTGTTACCGGCAGACACTGCACCGTTAATATTCCCATGGCATCGCGGGCGGACCGCGCCCCCCGCGACACGCTGTTCGCACTTTTCGTCAACAGTTTTCCCCGAGCGACGTAATTTTAAGTCAGAAGCATGATTCCTGTCAAAAATCGAAATACCCTGTATCCCTCTGCTAGCGCGTTGAGCCCCGAACACGAATGGGCTACCATAGGGCCGGTAATCCACTTTGAGGAGGCGTTTCCTGTGCGTGCAACAGCCGTTCTTTTGTCTGTCTTGTGTGTTTTCCCGGTATCGGGCGCTTCGGTTTCCGGGGTGGTGCTCGACGGGTCGGGGCAGCCGCTGGCGGGGACCGACGTGTTTCTCGAGTGCGGGCTGGAGGCGCCGCTCGTGCGTACGAAGACGGACGGCGCAGGCCGCTACGCCTTCGCATCGGCGACCGGTGAGGCCTGCGGGGTGTTCGCGATGGCGCCGGGCAAGGCGCTGGACGGCTACACCGTTCGCCCGATGGGTGACGCCGCCCTTGCCGGGCCGCCGATTGTGTTGCGGGAGTCCGGCAACGTGTCCGGAGTGGTCGAAAGCGTGGCGAAGCGGCCGGTCGAGGGCGCGCAGATCGCCCGTGTGGTGCTGATGAACACCGGGAAGGTGGGAATACCCCTGGCCAAGCTTCGCGCCCACGGCATGGAGCCGCCGGCGACCGATGCCAAGGGCCGCTTCACGGTTCAGGGTCTGCCCAAAGGGTCCACGGTGGCGCTCAAGGTGGTGCATCCGTTGTACGCGCAGCGGGCGGTGGGCGACGTGGCGGTGGGCGACGACCGGGTCCGGGTAGAGATGTCACCGGGGATCATCGTGCAGGGGAAGGTGCTGGCGCGCGACCAGCGGCAGCCGGTCGCGAATGCTGCCGTGCAGTTCTGGAACGCAACACCGCCCCACGATACGGCGCTCGTGCATGCGGACCGGCAAGGGGCCTTCGCCGTCCGGCTCGAACCGGGCATCTACCGCAGCCGGGCCTTTGCCCGTGACCATGCCTCGCCCAACTGGCAGCGCGTGACGGTGACCGGTGAGCGGCCCGAGCAGGAGGTGATGCTGCTGGTCGCCGGCAAGGGAATGATCCGCGGTACCGTTCACGACGCCGTCTCGGGTGCGCCAGTTCCCGGCGTGCGCCTGGTCCTTACAACCGCCGGATCCACGGCGGCCGCCGTCAAGACCGGTGCCGACGGCACCTTCAGTGTCGAGGCGGTCGAGGGAGAGAATATCCTCCAGTTGGACGAAGCGCCGGGGTACCTTGCGCCGGAAAGCCCAGCGGTGAAGGCCACGGTCGTCGCGGGCGCGACACTCGACCTGCCGGGCTTCTGGCTGGCGCCGGTGCCGCGGGTGCAGCTTCGTGTGGTGGACTTGGAGGGAGCGCCGGTGGCGAACGCGGCCGTATCGCTGCTGGACCCGGCACAACTCGGCTGGCGCTTTACCGACGCGCAGGGTGGTGTCGAGATTCAGCTAGGACGGATGCCCCGCTCGGGCATGACCATTGGCCTCGTGGAGGGACCGCGCGGCGCGACGGCCGGCCTCTTCGCCGTGAATGTATCGGCCAAGGAACCGGCCCTGGTTCAACTCTGGCCAACCGCTTCGGTGGACGGGGGTGTCCGAGGCGACGGCGACGCACCGCTCGCGGGCGCCGTCATCACCGCGTGGACCGTGCCGGGTTCTGAAGCGGATCCGGTGACCGTCTGGCGAACCCTCTCGGGCCCTGACGGGCGTTTCACGTGGCCTGCTGTTGTGGCCGATACGCCCCACCGCGTCGCCGTGAGCACTTCGGCGGGCCAGGCGGAGAATTCCCTGGCGTTTCGCGTCCTTCCCGGCGAGCGGGGGGATGCCGGGGCGCTGACCATTCCGGCCGGTGCGGCGGGCGTCACCATGAAGGGGACACGGCTGGATCTTGCGGGCTTGCCCCGGCTCACCGGTCCAGCGCTTCGTGCGAACCGGCCGGTCGTGGTGTTCTACTGCACCGCCGCCACGGCGCCGGCCGTGGTAGAGGCCTGTGCGGCGGCCCTCCAACGTCTCGGGGGAGGGGTGGACTTTGCCGTGGTGGCCGACGGCCCGGCCGAGGTTTCCGAGACGGTCGTCTCGGTGCTGCAAGGGACGCCTCCGGGGCCGGCCACGACCTGTGTGATCGATGCCCAAGGGCTCGTCATTCTCGAGACCTTCGGTATGCCGCCCCTGCGCGCGCTGTACCCGGGAGAGGGTCAATGACCTGGCCGAGGCGGGTTGTCCGGTGCGGTGTGGTGGCCGCGCTGGTCTGCGCGGCGGGCCGCGCGCACGGTCTGACACTGACCGGAAGCATCCAGACAGAGGACGGGGCGCCGGCGGTCGCGGCGCGTGTGTGGCTCGCCAGTCCCTGGGAGGTGTGGCAGACCGGCACGGACAGCGCGGGTGCATTCCGGTTCGAAGGGCTTGGTGTCGACGAGTATGTGTTGATCGCTGCGGTTCCGGGGATGGCGCACGGGCTGTGGCAGGGCGTGCTCGCGGGCGACCACCGCATCGCGCTCACGGTGGCGCCGTCCGTGGCGCTGCGGTACCGCGTGGTGACCCATGGGGTCGAGCCGGTGCCCAATGCGCGGGTGGCGGTTGCGATCCCCAACCGCGAGGTTGTACTGCCGCTCGAACGCTTGCAGGCCCACGGGTTTCCCATGGCGGTGAGCGGCTCCGACGGCCACCTGGACCTCAACGGGTTCCCCGACGGAAGCACCGTGGAAGTCGTGATCAAACACCATGACTACGCGGCGGCCTATGTCCCGTCGCTCGTAGCGGGAACGCAATTCACGGTGCACCTCGAACCCGGGCAGCGCGTGCGTGGCCGCGTCACCGGGGAGGACGGTGCGCCGCTGGTCAACGCGCGGGTCACGCTTTTTCGGCCATACGACGCCGGCCAGACGACCTTGTGCGAGGCCTATACCGACTCCGACGGGTACTACAGGATGCGGGCGGCGTCTCTCGACGGGGTGTTGCTGACGGCCCGGGCTCAGGGGTATCCCGCCAGCCCGCCGCAGTCGGTGACCGGCGAGTCGGCCGATGTCCGGCTGGCGCGCGCGGGGAAGGTGACCGGCAGGGTAGTGGACGGCGACGGCAGGGCGCTGCCGGGGACGATGGTGTTCCAGCGGCAGGAGGCCTGGCTGCCGGGGCACGCGCACACCGGCCCCGACGGGCGCTATGCGCTCGACGTGGCGCCGGGCGGCGGTGTGGTCGCGGTGGCGGTTCCGCAGGGCAAGTGGGCGGACGGTGCCCGCGAGCAGCCTCTGGTCGCCGGCGGCGCCACGCAGGACCTCGATCCCTTCGTGCTGCGTGACCTGCCTGCCATCACGGGCAATGTCGTTGATGAGGACGGAACCGCGATCGCGCGGGCCTTGGTCTGGGTCCAGACGGGCGGCGGCGTTGAAGGGGTGCTGACGGATGCCGCCGGCGCTTTCTCGCTGGCGCTGCCCCCGTTCGTCGAAGGCGATGCGGTAACGGTGCGCGTAGAGCACCCCGAGCGGTTCCGGCGGGCCGAGAAGAGCGTGCCGTTGCGCGAACCGCTCGCCGGTACGCTGGCGCTGCGGCCCTATGAGCCCGGGACCGGTCTCCCGGAGGCGGGCAAGCGCAACGAGGACTGGCTTGCCGCGCTCGAAGCCGCCGCGTGGGTGAATACACCGGAGCCGGGGGCAATGCTGCGATCGGCGCGGGTCATTCTGGTGACGTACTGGAGCAGCCTCGACCCGGGTCCCGTCAACCGGCGCCGGTTGGCACTGGTGCAAATGCTGCACGAGCAGTTTGCGGAGGTGCCGGAGGTCGCGGTGGTGGCCGTGCACGAGCGGGGGGTGGATGCCGAGGGTCTTGCCCAGATCCTCGAAGCGTGGGGGCTCACGCTGCCCGTGGCAGTCGACGATTCCGCCGGGACGGCATTTGTCGCCAGCAATGTGGTATCGGTGCCGCGAAGCGTGCTGTTCGATGGAGCGGGACGCGTGCGTCTGCCCGACGTGCCCGAGACGGCGCTGCTGGAGAGCCTCAAGCTGCTCCGGCGCGAGCACTGAAAAACACGAAAAGCCGCGGGAGGGGTTCCCGCGGCAGGAAAAGCTCTCTGTGACGGACTAGAGGGTGGCGGCGCGACGTTGCAGCGTGGATTTCTTGCGCGCGGCGCTGTTGACGTGGATGACGCCCTTGCTGGCGGCGCGATCGATCTCGGCCAACGCTTCCGGAAGGATACTCTTGACCTTCTCGGCGTCCTTTGCGTCAATGGCTTCCAGCGCCGACTTGACGTAGGTCTTCATGCGCGACTTGACGGAAATATTGCGCTGCCGGTTCTCCTCGTTCGTCCGGATCCGCTTCTTGGCTGATTTGATGTTTGCCATGCCTGATCTAAAACTCCCGTTCCTCTGTTGGTTTTCGTCCGAGTGCAGACAGACCGGAAAAATAGCAAACGGCGGCGAGGATGTCAAGTTTGATGCCGCGCCCTGGTCGCGCGCCAATCGGGCTGCGGGCGTGGAAGGGTTGCCCGAATGACGAAATATGGTAAAATTTCAACAGTGAGGGCAGACGCGAAAGCGGAAAGAGGGGAGGCAGGCCGTGTTTCGTGAACAGAGTGTGCTGTTTCCGACGGATTTCTCGCCGTACGCCCGCTATGCGATGGGGTACGCCATCGCGATGGCCCGGCAATTCAGGGGGATTCTCCACGTCGCCCACGTCATCGACGCGACCTTGTTCGGGGAGGGACAGGCGCAGGCGCGCTTTGTGGGGCTGGGCGGCAGCAAGAGCGAAATGGACGCTGTCTATGAGAGCGTCCGTGAACACGCGGCCACGCGCCTGAGTCACATCGTCCAGATCAGCCGCGACCAGGGTGTCGAGGCGCAGATGCATATCCTGCGCGGGCTGCCGTGGGAGCGGACGGTTTCGCTGGCCGCGGAGCTGGGCGTGGGGCTGGTCGTGATCCCGACGCATGGCCGGTCCGGTTTCGACCGGCTCGTCTACGGAAGCGTGTGCGAACGGGTTGTGCGGCAGTCTCCCGCGCCGGTCCTGTGCATCAAACACCCCGAGCACGAGTTCGTGGCGGAACCGGCCCTCGACGTGAACCTGCGGAAGGTCGTGTTCCCGACGGACTTCTCGGAGTACTCGTTGCAGGTGTTGCCCTACGCCGTGTCGCTCTGCCGCATGTTCGACGCGGAACTCATCCTGATTCACGTGACCGAGACGCCGCTGTTCATGCCCGAGATGCTTCCGCAATCGACGATCGAAATCGAGGCCGAGCAGCGCGATCAAGCCCAGCAACAGCTCGAGAAGGCGGCCTGCACCGCGGTGGGCATCAGGGTGGACACCGAAGTGCGGACGGGCCAGGCGTATAGGCAGATCGCCGAGGTGGTCGCCGAACGCGGAGCTGATCTCGTCGTGGTGCCCACGCACGGATACTCGGGGATTCGCCACGTGCTGTTTGGGAGCGTTGCCGAGAAGGTCGTGCGGTCGGCGCCGTGTCCGGTGATGACGATCCGGCCGGGGGTGGTGCCGGCGTCGGTGCTGGAAGGCGTGGTGTTCCGCACCGCTCAGAACATGACCTGAACCGGGGTGCGCACGGCCAGCCCGAACAGGCGGGCCGCGCTGCCCTGGCAGACGCTCAGCTCCAGGAACTCGGTGCTGCCGATCAGGGCGAGGGCCTGGCCGGGCACGACGTCACCGTAGGTGGCAGAAAGGCCATCGAGTCTCAGTCCGCCAGCCACTATCGCGCGCACCGCGCCCGCCGCCAAGTCGTCCCGCGAAATGTTTGTGATCAGGTTGCCAAAGCGGTCAACATGCGCCACCTCGCCGTGGAGCGTGGTGTGCTCGCGCCTTGGTTCGGGGAACGCGAGCCGGATCATGTCGTCGACATTCGGCCCGGCATCCTGCACGCGCTTTCCCGATGCCAGCGCCGCCGCGGCCGGCGCAAAGACGTCGCGTCCGTGGAACGTGGCGCTGAGGGGCTCGCGCAGAAATGATGGCGCTGTGATTTCGTGGACGTATGGCGTTTCCCCGCGCGCGACAAACGTGAGGAGGCCGTTGTCCGGGCAGACGAAGCGCTGGGTGCGGATATCGGCGGCGATGGCGCGCCGCGCGGTGCCGACCCCGGGATCAATGACCACGACATGGATCGTACCGGCGGGGAAATACGGGCACGCGCTCGCCAGGAAGAATGCGGCCTCGCGCACGTCCTGCGGCGCGATCTCGTGGGTCAGATCCAGCAGGACGGCGTCCGGACAGCGCGTGGTGAGCACGCCTTTCATCGCGGCCACGTAGGGATCCCGAACGCCGAAATCCGTCGTCAGCGTGATGAGGGGACGCATCTCAGCCTCCGGCGCAGCGGATGCAGTTGCGGCCGGCCGCCTTGGCGGCATAGAGGGCGCCGTCCGCCGCAGCGATCAGTTGGTAGACCGTGCGGCCGTGGGTGGGCCACACGGCCAGCCCTTGGCTGATCGTGACGTGGAAGTGTTTGCCGTCGAGTTCGAAGTCATGGGCCTCGACGGCGTGGCGTATCTGTTCGGACAGCGCCATCGCCTCTTCCAGCGTGGTGGCGGGGAAGACCATGACGGTTTCGTCACCGCCAAACAGCCCCGCCCGGTCCTGCGGACGAAGGACGGACCGCATGATCTCGCCCATCGTCTGCACCGTGTAGCTTCCGGCGTGATGGCCGTAGGTATCGTTGACCTGCTTGAGTCCGTCCAGGTCCGTCATCGCGACGACAATCGGGCGTTCCTCGGCGGCCGACTGAAGAAGCCGTCCGAGTTCATTCTTGAGGGCGTTGAGTGTGAGCAGGCCGGTAAGGTCGTCGTAGTGGATGCGCCGGTGCACTTCCTGGTGGTACGCCTCCTCCACCGGGTCCTCGACAACGAATTTGAGCACCGTATCGCCGATCTGGATCTTGTCGCCGCTCGCGATCCGGGCCGTGCTGACAGGGAGGTTGTTGACGAGCGTGCCGTTGCTGCTCCCGAGGTCCGCCACCTCTGCGGTGTACCCGCCGTCGCCGGGCCGCCGGACGATGCGGGCATGGCGGCGGGATACGGCCGAGGAAGGGATGCAGATGGCGGCGTCGGGCGCGCGGCCGATGACGTGTTCGCCGGGCGGCAGGTCAAAACGTTTGCCGATCTCCGGACCGCGCAGTACGACCAGCACGGCGCGCTCGGCGGGCGGCGGCGAAAGCGGTCCGCCCGGACCCACGAGAATGGTCAGGTCATCGAGGTTTTCGCGCGAGAAGTCGTTGTGCATGGCCATTCACCGTCTTTCCTGGTTTCGATCATAACAAGCCCGGTGGAGCGGCGCAATGGATATGGCGGTGGACCGGATGATATGATCTGCACCATGGAGGAAGCGGTGCAGTACGTAAAGATCGCCAATGTAGCCGATTTCGAAGGGTTGCGGTTCAAGAAATTCAAGATCCTGGCGCGAAACGTCGCCATTTTTCGCGAGCCGGACGGGTCGTTCTTTGCCACGGAGATCAGTTGCAAGCATCAGAACTGGGACCTGACCACGGGGACCTTCGACGGCGACAGTGTGACATGTCCCCGCCACGGCTGGAAATACAACATCAGAAGCGGCGAGTGCCTGACACACAGGTCGACCCCGCTCCGGAGGTACGGCCTCAAGGTCGAGGACGGCGTTCTCTACATCACGATCGCGCCCCTTGAGCAGCAGGACGAAGTCAGGGAGTGAACGGCATGAAGAAGATCTATCGCAACCACGAGGCCGAACCGGCCAGGGTCATACAGGACTGGGGCAGCCTCTCGTGGCTTGCCAGCAAGCAGATAGGGAACGCCGAAGGACTCACCCTCGGACGCGTGGTCATCAAGAAGGGCGAGTCCAACCCGCCGCACTGCCACCCCACGGTCGAGGAAGTCCTCTACCTCATGAGGGGCAGGCTCGAGCACAAGCTCGGCGACGAGGTCTACACCCTCGAACCCGGCGACGTCCTGACCATCCCCGCAGGCGTGCCCCACAACGCGGTTAGTGTCGGCGACGAGGACGCGGACATGATTGTGGCCTATTCATCGGCGGAACGGGATTTCGTCAAGGTCTGAGGGGGGAACCGTGTCGCGTCTGATTGTGAGCCCGTGCAGCAACCCCGAGATGGATCTGGACGAGGTGCTGAGCGCGTACCGTGCGCTGGGGTATGAGAAGTTCGAGGTCTTCACAAGCTGGGCCAAGTCGGCCGTTGACATTGAGGCTTCGCCGGCGATCTACGTCGAGACGGGGCGAGCGCATGGCATGGCCTTTGCCTCGCTTCACTTGCCGCCAATCGACGACGATCACGCGGAGAGTGTTCAGCGCGCTGTCCGCGCGGCACGGTTTGCGGCGGCCATCGGCGTGCGCGTCGTGCTATACAAGGCCAACACGCGCCCCAACTACATTGCCTGCGCGCGCGCCTTTCTTGACGGGATCGATGGGCTGGGGGTGACGCCGGTGTTGCAGAACCATGCGGGCACGGCGCTCTCGACGCTCGAAGACTTCCGCGAAGTGCGGGAAGGCATCGGCGATCCCCGCATGAAGAGCCTGCTCGAGGTCGGCCACTTCCACACGGTGGGCGTGTCCTGGAAGGAGGGTTACGACCTCCTGCGCGACTCCATCGCGCTCGTCCACATCAAGGACCAGATCGGCCCGGTATCGGTCCCCTTCGGCACGGGCGAGATCGACCTGCCGGGGCTGTTCCGCCACATGGACGCGGCCGGGTATACGGGGGACTATGTGGTCGAGATGGAAGTCCAGGACAAAGAAAATACCCTGAGATACCTTGGTGACGCGCGCGACTACCTCGAGCGTGTCTGCAATGTCCGTTAAGAGTTGGAGAACGCGGAATGAGTGACCCCCGTTTGTGCATCGTAGGCGCCGGGAACCTGTCCACGCGCCGGATCTACCCGTACATCGGCGCGGCCGGCGCGGAACTGGTGGGTGTGTGTGACATGGACGCCGAGAAGGCGCGGCGCAACGCGCGCCGTTTCGGCGGACGGGTCTACCAGGATCTCGACGCGATGCTCGATGCCGAGAGGCCCGACGGGGTGATCGTCTGCGTCGGTCCGGCCGGGCACGCGGACCTGGCGCCGCGCGTGCTGCGCAAGGGGTATCCGGTATATACCGAGAAGCCGCCCGCGCCCAGCGCCGCAAAGGCCCTGGAGGTCGCGCGCGTGGCCCAGGAGACGGGACTCCTCTGCACGACGGCGTTCAAGAAGCGCTACAACATCGCCTACAACCGCGCCAAGGAGTGGCTGGCCCAGTTCAGCGAGGAGGATTTCTACTCGCTCTCGATTGACTACGCCTCGGCGCAGTACCCGAACAACGACGAAGTAACTTCGTTCCTGCTGGATTTCGCGCTGCACGTGATCGACCTCGCACAGTACCTGTTTGGCGACGTGGAAGATGTGTTCTGCTTTGCCAAGGGCATGGACGCCTACGCGGTGAGCCTGCGTTTCGCCAATGGCGCGGTGGGTTCGCTGAATCTGAACGACGGCCGGTCCTTTGCGCTGCCCACCGAAGAGGTGGAGCTGAGCGTGCGCGGCGGCAGCTTCATGACGATTCACAACTCCTCGGTGTGGCGCATCGCGGACGGGCAGAAGGCCAGCGAGTGGCGCGAGCCGCCGACCTTTGTGAGCGGTGGTGACAGCGGGATGGATACGGGGCATTTGGCGGAGATCGTGGATTTTCTGGAAGCCATTAAGGAAGGCCGCGGCACGCGTTCGGCCATCTACGAGAGTTACAAGAGCATGGTGTTGTACGAGGCGATTCGCGATTCGGCGGCACGCGGGGAGAAGATTGCCCTGCGCTACGAGGCGCTGTAACGCGGAACGGGGACGTTCAGGCGCGGGGATTCGTCCGGCGGGTCACCTGAACCTGCGGCAGCAGCGTCTCGACGTCCTCGCGGCTGAAGTGACCGATGTCCCAGGAGAGCGCATTGGCCGCCCCCGCGGCCACGCCGAGCCTTGCGGCCGCTTCGAACGGCAGCCCTTGGTGGATTCCCACGGCCAGGCCCGCGACCAGCGCATCGCCGCTTCCGACCGCGTTCACTTCGACGATTTTCGGCGGCATCACCTCGAAATGCCCGTCCCTGCCCGCCACGAACGCGCCCCGGGCCCCCAGCGACAGCACCACCCGCTCGATCCCGCACGCGATCAGGCGGTCCATGGCCCGCCAGCATTTTTCGTCGGTATCCAAGGGGTATCCCAGCAGTTCTTCGAGCTCGGCCCGGTTGGGCTTGACCAGATGGGGGAGGGCTTCGAGTCCGCGCGCGAACTCCGGACCGTGGCTGTCGAGGATCGTGTAGACGCCGGCCGCCTTGGCCGTGCCGATCATCTCGCGGTACGCATCCGCGAGGACGGGATCCGGCACAGTGCCGTTGAAGGTCGCGACCGTCGCGGTGCGCACGGCCTCCTGGAAGGTGTCGAGCAGTCTCGCCGCTTCCTTGGGCGTAACGGACGGTCCGGGCTCGAAGAAGGCGGTCTGCCGGTGGATGGGCTCTTCGAGGATGGTCGTGATGGTGCGAGTGGGGGACTCGACCCAGACAGGGATGGGCTCCACGCCGTCGTCGTGGCGGATCATGTCCACCACATGAGCGCCGGTATGGCCGCCTACGAGTACCAAAGCGCATGTGGGGGCGCCGAGGGCATGCGCCGCACGGCTGACGTTCGAACCCTTGCCCCCCGGGACGCACCCGTAGCGCCGTGCCCGAAGGAAAGCACCCACCTCGAGCGTGTCGAGGTACACCGTCTTGTCCACGCACGGGTTCGGGGTGACGGTGAGTATCATGGCGCCGTCCGCATCACCATTTCCGGCGGATGGGCACGCCGCAGGCTATCAGGGCGTCCTTGATCTGCCGGATCGTGTACTCGCCGGTGTGGATCATGCTCGCGATGATGGCGGCGTCCGCATGCGCGTCGACAAATACGTCGCGCAGGTGCGCGGGCGTCCCGCCGCCGCCGGATGCCACGACCGGAATGCCCACGTTCGTTGCGATCAATCCGGTCAGGCCTATCTCGTAGCCCGTGCGCATCCCGTCGGCATCCACCGAGTTGACGACGATCTCGCCAACCCCGAGATCCTCGGCGCGGCGCGCCCATTCCAGCGCGTCCATGCCGGTCCGCTGGCGGAAGCCCCGCGTCGTGATCTCGTACCCGCTCGGAAAGCGCGCGTCGCCGTCGACACGCACGGGGTCCATGCCGAGCACGATGCATTGCGAGCCGAAAATCTTCGCGCCTTCGGCGATGATGCCCGGGTTGTCCACCGCCAGCGAGTTGACGGACACTTTCTCGGCACCTGCCAGCAGCACCGCGTACATGTCGTCGAGATTGCGGATGCCGCCGCCGACCGCGAAGGGGATGTGGATGACCTTTGCGACTTCCTGGACCATCTCGATGTCGATCGGGCGGCCCTCGGCAGAGGCGGTGATGTCGTAGAACACGAGTTCGTCGCAACCGCCGTCACTGTAGGCCACGGCCATCTCGATCGGGTCGCCCAGATCGACGTTGTTCTGGAAGCGGACGCCCTTGGTGACCTTCTTGTTCCGGACATCGAGGCAGGGAATGATGCGTTTGGTCAGCATGTACCGTCCCATGTGCTGAAGTTGCGCAGCAGTTGAAGCCCGATTCGCCCGGACCGCTCCGGGTGGAACTGGGTCGCGAGCAGGTTGTCGCGTCCCACCATGCTCGCAAAGGCGACGCCGGCGTATTCCGTCTCGCCCACGACATACGCGGGGTCGGACGGCGCCGGGTAATAGCTGTGCACGAAGTAGAACTCGCTTTCGTCTTCGATGCCGGTCAGCAGCGGGTGGCTGCGACGGAAACGGACGGTGTTCCAGCCGATCTGGGGGATTTTGCAGAGCGGATCCCCGGGCTGGAAGCGTTTGACGCTGCCGGGGACGAGCCCGATGCAGTCCGTCCCGCCGTCTTCCTCGGAATGCTCGAAAATGACCTGTGTGCCCAGGCAGATGCCCAGGAAGGGCTTGTCGCTGGCGGCGGTCTCGCGGATGATGCCGAGGAGATCCAGTTCACGCAGGTGCGCCATGGCCGCGCCCGCGGCGCCCACGCCGGGAAAGATCACCCGTTCCGCGGCGCGTATCCGCGCGGGATCCCGCGTGACCTCGGCCTGAACGCCGAGGTCCTCGAGTGCCAGCCGGACGCTGGTGAGGTTGCCTGCCTTGTAGTCGATGATCGCAATCATGGGGTTAACTCGCTTGGTGTGCGTTGCATTCCAGCCGGCTCAACGCGCAACCGGCGGCGCCAATCACCCCGGCGTCGCCCCCGAGTCCGGCAGGCAGTATCTGCGCCCGGCGGCCCGGTACCTCGAAAGCCAGATCGTACGCCGTCCGGCGCACGGGTTCCAGGAGCAGGTCGCCAGCGGCGATCATGCCGCCGCAAAGGATGACCTTCTCAGGATTCAACATGTTGATGAGCCCGGCGATGCCTATGCCGATCCATTCGCCGGTTTCCTTGAAGACCCGCTGGGCGAAGGTGTCGCTGCTTGCCGCCGCGTCAAACACCATCTTGCCGGTGAGCGCACGGAAATCGCCGCCGCACATCTCCCGCAGCGTGCTCTGCTCACCCTTTTCAAGCCCTTCGCGGGCGGTGCATACGAGGCCGGTCACGGACGCGTAAGCTTCGAGGCATCCGTGCGCGCCGCAGCCGCAGCGGCGGCCGCCGCGATGTACAATCATGTGCCCCAGCTCGGCTGCGGTACCGTCGAGGCCGCGGAGCAACTGGCCGAACACCACGATGCCGCCGCCGACGCCGGTGCCCAGGGTCAGCACGCACATCGTTTCGCACCCTTGGCCCGCGCCGAGCCAGTACTCGCCAAAACACGCGGCATTCGCGTCGTTTTCGAGGAAACACGGCGTATTGAGGCGCGTCTCCATCATGGATGTGAGGTGGACGTTGTTCCACCCGGACAGATTGGGTGCTTCGTAGACGACGCCGGTCTGCCAGTTCAGCGGACCGGGCGATCCGACACCCACGGCCAGCAGGCGGTCACGCGAACAGCCCGCCGCGGTCAGGACATCCTCGACCATGGCCGCCATCGTGCCGATGACGGCCTCGGGCCCGTCGGCCGCGTTGGTTGGCCTGGAATCCTTGGCGAGAATCTCTTTTTCCCGCGTGATCGCGGCGACCTTGATGTTGGTGCCGCCCAGATCGACGCCTACGACGACGTCACTCATGCCGTGGCCTCCCGCAGCGAGCGCACAAAGGCGATCGCGTGCTCCATGCGCGTCACGCAGGCCTCCTTGCCCAGCAACTCCGCCAGTTCGAAGAGTCCCGGGCCTACGGTCTTGCCCGTGAGCGCCAGACGCGCGGGATGGACCAGCTTGCCCAAGGAACTCTCCATTTCCGCCGCGAGATGCTCGAAGGCAGCCTTGATCGCATCCAGGGTCCACGGGTCGACGCCGCGCATCGTGTCGACGAGGCGGTCCATGGTCGCGGCGCTGTCGTCGCCGGACCACTGTTTCTTCACGCCCTTCTCGTCGTACTCGCGAGGCTCCGCGAAGAAGAAATTCGCCTGCCCCACGATGTCGTTCAGCGTCGGGATCTTCTCCTGGCATATCGCCGCGAGGCGGTTCAGCCATTCGGGCGACTTGCCCGAGGTGACGAAACCCGCCTTCTCCAGCACCGGCACAATACGTTTGCGAAGCTCTTCCGGCGTCAGCAGCCGGATGTGTTGACCGTTGAGCCACTGCAATCGCTTCACGTCAAATTTGCCCGCCGACTGCCCGAGCCGCTCAATCGAGAAGGCCTCCAGCAACTCGTCGCGCGTGAATAGCTCACGGTCGTCGCCGGGGGTCCATCCGAGCAGCACGAGGTAATTGACCAATGCCTCGGGCAGGAAGCCGTCGTCGCGCCAATCGAGCACATTCGCGCCGTGCAGGCGTTTGCTGTACTTGCGTCCCTGTTCATCCAGCACCATCGGCAGATGACCGAAGGTCGGCACGGTGTATCCCAACGCCTGGAACAGCAGCACGTGCCGGAAGGCGTTGGTAAAGTGATCGTCTCCACGTATGACATGGCTTATGCGCATCGTGCCGTCATCGACGACCACCGCCAGGTGGAAGACCGGGTCGCCATTGGGTTTGACGATGATGAAGTCGTCGAACTGGCTGTTCTCGACGCGCACCGTGCCCTGCACCAGGTCGTTGATCTCCGTGGCGCCCTCGGGCACGCGGAAGCGGATGCTGTAAGGCCGGTCGCCCATGGCCGCGATTTCTTCGGGCGTGAGATGGCTGCACTTGCCCGAATAACGCGGCGTGCGTTTTTCCGCCTGCGCCTGTTCGCGCGCGGCTTCAATCTCCTCGCGGGAGCAGAAGCACTTGAACGCCTTGCCCTCCTCCACGAGCCGGTGCGCCTCGCGCAGATGGAGGTCGCGGCGCTGGGACTGGCGATAGGGGGCACAGTCGCCCGATTCCGCCCGCTCCCGGAAGGCCGGTCCTTCGTCCCAGTCGATGCCCAGCCACGTGAGCGCGTCGAAGATGACCTCGGCGAACTCCTCGGCGCTGCGTTCGACGTCGGTGTCCTCGATGCGCAGGATGAAAGTGCCGCCGGTCTTGCGGGCGAACAGCCAGTTGATCAGCGCCGTCTTGGCGTTGCCAATGTGGAAAAAGCCCGTCGGCGACGGCGCAATGCGTACACGTACCTCGCTCATGAGATGGTGCGTTTCCTTCGTGTTTTTCTGGCAGCGGAGCAGAGCGCATAGCATACACGTTCCCCTGCGGGGATGCACGCCGGGGGGGCGCCGGCTCAGTGATCCCCAGTTTTGGAGTAGCCGCATGAACAAAGGGCGTACATGGCCCTCCTCCGTCTAAAATGGCCTCCAGTTGACAGCCACGAGGTCCACCCGGAGGGAAAAGCTCATGTACGACCCG
>JBPOJD010000038.1:0-21125 GCA_052033955.1 Candidatus Hydrogenedentota bacterium | reverse complement strand
CGAGCAGACCGCGTCATGAACCTGGCAAGAATCGGCAACTACTTCCTACAGCTATACCAATGCTCACTCAACCACGCATTTCGCTCCCTGCAAGCGTTGCCTACCTAAAACTGGGGAGCACTGAGGGGCGCCGGGCGCTCGCGCTCAGTCCGGATTGTGATCGATATTCCGGATCCGGTTCTTGGAATCGACGTGGACGATCTTGGGTTCGTGGTTCTTGGCCTCGTCCGGGGTCATCTGCGCATAGGTCAGCGCGATGATGATGTCTCCCACGAGTCCCTGCCGCGCGGCCGGGCCGTTGAGGCAGACAATCCCGCTGCCGCGCTCGCCCACGATCAGGTAGGTCTCAAAACGCGCGCCGTTATTGAGGTTGAGCACCTGCACCTTTTCAAACGGCATCATGTTCGCCGCTTCCATCAACTCCGCGTCGAGGGTCAGGCTTCCGGCGTAGTCGAGTTCCGCCTGGGTTACCGTCGCGCGGTGCACCTTGCTCTTGAGCATCGTAATCAACATGAAATGTACTGTCTCCGCTTATTTCTGGCCTGAAAAGACCCACAACTGTCATCCCCGCGCAAGCGGGGATCCAGAACTACGCTGTTCCAGCCCAGACCACTCCACAACCGACTGGATTCCCGCGTTCGCGGGAATGACGGGGAGGTCCGCCCGCGTCGGATTACGGCGTAAACCTCACGTTATCGATCAGCCGCGTCGCGCCGACACGGGCGGCAATCGCCAGCAGGACAGGGCCGGTGATGCGTTCCACGCGGGCAAGGGTGGCGGCATCCACCAGTTCCACATAATCCACCTCGACCTCGTGCAATACCTCGCGGACCGCCTCCAGCACCGGCGCGGCCTGCTGCTCGCCTGCTTCGAGCATCGCCTGCGCCAGGCACAACGCGCGCGACAACCCCAGCGCCCGAACGCGTTCCTCGGGGCTCAGGTACTTGTTGCGGCTGCTGAGCGCGAGGCCGTCCGCGTCGCGCACGATCGGCATCTCGACGATCTCGACACCTAGGTCGAGGTCGGCGGTCATCCGGCGGATCACCGCGACCTGCTGCGCGTCTTTCTGGCCGAAATAGGCGCGATGCGGCCGGACCGCCGCGAACAATTTGGCCACCACGGTCGTCACGCCGCGAAAATGGCCGGGCCGCGACGCGCCGCACAGCACGTCGCCCAGCCCTTTCACGTCCACATAGGTGCTGTAGCCGTCAGGGTACATCGCCTGCGGGGTCGGCGCATAGATCGCGGTCATGCCCAGTTCCTGGGCCATGGCGCGGTCCGCGTCAAAGGTGCGCGGATACTGGTCGTAGTCCTCATTCGGGGCGAACTGCGCCGGGTTCACGAAGACGCTCAGCACGGCGATATCATTCTGCGCGACGGCGGCCCGCATCAGGCTCGCGTGACCCTCGTGCAGCGCGCCCATCGTGGGCACGAAGCCGATGGTGCGCCGTTCCGCGCGCACGGCGTCCGACCACGCGCGCATGGCCTCGGGGGTGGTCAATATCTTCATTCGAATTCGTGCTCCGGGCCCGGGAAATGGCCCTCTTTCACGTCCCTGACGTACTCGGCAACCGCCTGGCCGATGACCGCGCCGAGGTCGGCATACTGTTTGGAGAACTTCGGCGCCCGGCCCAGTCCCAGCATGTCGTGCGAGACCAGCACCTGCCCGTCGCACGCCGCGCCCGCGCCGATGCCAATGGCCGGGATCGTGAGGCTCTGGGTAATCTCCGCTGCCAGGGTGGCGGGCACACACTCGAGGACCAGGCTGAAGCACCCGTAGCGTTCCAGCTCCAGCGCCTCGCGTTTGAGGCGTTCGCGGCCTTCGGGATCGCGGCCCTGAACCTTGTAGCCGCCCATCTGGTGCACGGACTGCGGGGTCAGCCCGAGATGTCCCATGACCGGGATGCCCGCGTTCACGATGGCCGTGATGGCCTCGCCGAACCTGTCCGCGGGGCCTTCCAGCTTCACGGCCTGCGCGCCCGCCTCGGCCACGAGGCGTCCGGCGTTGAGCAGTGCTTCGCGAGGCGAGACCTGGTAGGAGAGAAACGGCATATCGGCCACCACCATCGCGTGTCCGGCGGCGCGGGCGACCATCTTCGTGTGGTGGACCATCTGGTCCATCGTCATCCCGAGGGTGGTTTCCTCGCCCATGACGGTCATGGCGCAAGAATCGCCGACCAGGAGGATGTCCACGCCGGACGCGTCCATGATCTTCGCGGAAGGGTAGTCGTAGGCCGTCAGGACGGCGATCTTCGCGCCGTCGGCCTTGCGCTGCCGTAGCGTGGCCGTGGTGATGCGGGCCATCTGTGAACCTCCTGCGCCGTCGCACGCTGTGGCGCGCGGAGCGCGTTGCCGTCCCGGGCGCTAAGGCTCCAAGCGGGGCGGTTCGTTGTCCCATTCCGGATACACCGCGACGCCCTCGTTGCCCACGGCTGCCGCCAGATCCTTCACTGTCCGCCCGGTGACCGGGTCGACAGCGTCCGGCGCGATAGCCGCCAGCGGGACGAGGACAAAGGCACGCTCCCGGAAATGGGGGTGCGGAAGGGTCAGCCGGGCCGTTTCGAGGACCGTGTCGCCCCAGAGAATGAGGTCGATGTCGATCGCCCGCGGACCCCAGCGTCGAGTCGGCACCCTTCCCAGTTCCGACTCGAGCCGTTTCATCGCATCCAGCAGTTCAAGCGGCGCCACGTCCGTCTCGATTGCCGCGACGATATTCAGGAACCGCCCCTGACGGCTGTCGCCGACGGGTTCGGTCTCGTAACAAGGGGAGATCGCTGTCAGCGAAACACCCGAAACCTCCGTGAGGGCTTCGAGAGCCCTGCGGAGGTGACGTTGCCGATCGCCGACGTTGCTGCCCAGACTTACGTATATGCGCTGCAAGCGCTTATCCTTACCTCGTCAATGTAGCAGAAAGGCCGCTTGCCCTGCAAATGAACGTGGCGATCACCCGCGATCTGTCGATGTAAGGGCGGAAGAACGCCGCCCGGTTTCGTTAGTCAAGCCTAAAGCCGTCAACTCCAGCTCCGTGTCATTCCGAACAAAATGAGGAATCTCACAGTCAAACAGACCAAATGAACCAGATTTCTCGCTGTCGCTCGAAATGATACGAGAGGACTCAATCTCCTACGGCGTTCACACGGTCATCCCCCTGCCTAAGTGGTAGGCCTCGCGATAGGCTTCGGCGCTGTGACTGAACCCAGGCGGTGCATGCCTTGCAACGAATTCGTGGAGATCGGTGTGGTAACGAAAACCGTGCTTTCGCAGCAGCTCCAGATACTGCACCACGACACCCGCCGCCTCTGAAGCGGGATAGGCATGAACAAACGACCAGAGCGCATCGACGGCCGTTGGCTCGACGTAGCCATGCCGATCGAAATTATGGGCGAGCCGAGTCCCTCCGGTCAGGAGGGCGGCGAGGTAGTCATGGTAGGCCTCGCGTACCTGAGGCGCGCGGGGTGAGTCCGGATAGGCGCTCAGGTAGGCGTCATGCTCGGCTACGTAGGGAGAAAGTTGGGCCAAAGTGAGGTGCAGGTGTCCCTCCGTATACAACGGGTCCGTGTGGAGACCGAGAAAGGCCGACACTTCCGGGCCTGTGGTTTGGATCAAGGGCTTGAGAAACTCGTCTGGCGCGTTTGAGGCGACATGGCACCACAGTTCGCTTCCCTCCAGGGTGTACAGAACCAGACCATTCCGGGCAAACCGATCCTTGTTGGCGTGCCAATACGCTTCCACTTCCGCGTCGGTTGACGCATCCGCCATCAGAATCCCCGCTTTGTGACCGTCGACACGAATGTGGGCCGCTACCACTGCGTCCATGTGGGCGCGGATGGCGAGCGCCGCCTCGTCGCGTACCGCCTGCGGGGCATCTGCAAGGTGGGTGACATACCAGTCGCGCATGCGGCCGATGCTGTCCACATCGGCGACGTCGCGCAGAGCCAGAAGCGGATCGAGCGGCCCTTTTAGCGCAGGCGGTTCGGCGAATGCGGAAAGACTCGCCGCCCCGACCGCAAAAGCCGCCAGAATCAGCCGAATGGTCCAGTGATGCTGTCTCACCTCGCCCCTCCTCCTTGTTTGCCTCAGAACGTCATCCCTCGCACGGCCTCATACCCGGACTGGATGCTGCGCGATTCGCCGGGTGCGAGTTCGGAGTCGTCCATGAACAGCTCCAGGTTGACGTGGTAGCGGTACGGGAAGATGCCCACAAAGTAGAACAACATGGACACATTTTCCGGGTCAAAGCTGTTCACCACGGCCAGGTCTTTGCCCGGGACATGGTAGGCCCAGCGCGACGACCCCTCTACCGGGACCGCGCGGCCGTCGGTCAACTGATAGGCCTTCCGCCGCATCGCGTTATGGTCAATCCACTCGCCGTTCTGCTCGATCATGATGCGCGGATGCACGGTGTCGAGCGAATGGAACTCGGGATGCAGCTTGACGCGGGGCGGCTGTGCCTCGTCCGTGCCGTTGGTCACGGTCACCGTCACGTCGATGCCGGACCCGCGCGGCCGCAGGCGGAGCGTGCGCTCGAGCGTCAGGCCGTTGTCCGTCGTCGCACGCAGCGTGATGTGCTGATTCGGCACATGCTCGACCACTTCATACGTGGAGTTGACCGGCGTTTCGGGGGCGTCCGAGCCTCCCGTGGCCCATTCCTGGTAGGTGATGAAACGGTATGGCTCGGGCTGATTGACCACATCACCGAAGAGTTCCTCGCCGGTGGCCTTGTCGCGCCAGCGGATGACCGAGCCCGAGAGCGCCGGGGCGACCCACACTTCGGTATGGCGGTTTTCAAGGGCCACAATTTCCGAGCTGTCGTAACGCGGCTGCTTCTCGGGAAAGGCCCAGCCGGAATATTGCTGGATACGCGGACTGTCCCGGAATTCAGGAAAACCCCACTCGGCCATGTTGCGGACGATCGCCTGGAGGCCAATCGTGTCCGCGCGCCACGTCTCAATCACACCGTCGGACACACGAACCTTTGGTTGCGCCCCCATGGCCACGAACTGAGTCGACAACCATAGCTGGCGGGTCCTAAGACGCGTTTCTGGAGTATCGGCAGCCTCCATCGCGCTGCGCAGGATCGCGTCGGTCCTGACGGCCATGTCGTAGCCTATCCAGTCCCCAAAATCGTGCACATGCACGAGCGCGCCGCGGTCGAGGGCATACTGCGTCACGTACTGAATGTACTCGCGCACGTGGGACGCGGCCCTGCCATAGTAGAGGTCGAGAAATTCGGTCATGAACGCATCGTAGTCGCACCAGGGGTCCCACATGAGTTTGGCGAGCAAGTATCCCCTCAGTGCCCCCAATCCCACTTCCGGCAGTTCGCCGCCGCACAGGTAGCCGCCGATGGCGTTGGCCTCGGCAAAGAGCTGCATGTTTTTCTGGAGCACATGGAAATTGGGATACGGCGTCATGGTCGTCAGGCAGTTGTCGGGGTAGTCCCAGAACAAGACGTTCTTCGTGATGCTGCCCCACTTCTCGAGATCCTCGCCAAAATCGCGGTTGAAGCGGTCACTCGGGTCGTCCATCGGAAGCAGCATGTTCACTTCGATGTTGCACAGGCTGATGGCGACATTGTCCCGCGGCTTCATATGCTTGGGCGCGGGGCGGCTGTAGGCATAGGCCAGCGTCTCGATCAGGTTGTCCGGGAACTCCTCACGCAGGTTGTCGGCAACGCGGTTGATGCACGTGAGCAGGGATCCCATGGGGGTGCCCTCGCGCTCGTCGATGGCGGCGCACTCTGCGCATTGGCAGTGGTAATCCCAGTCTTCCTGCGAGATGCTCCATAGACGTGCGCCGGGATTGGCCCGCATCTTTTCGCGCAGCACTTTGGTGAGTTCCTCAGCAACATTGGGGTTGCTGTAACAGAGCTGGGTGCGCAGGTCGGGGTACTCGGCGCCCATCTGGTTGGCCGAGTAGTGATCAACCCACGTCGGGTTGCCGTCCTCGTCAAACACCACCGGGCCGCGCCGTTCGCCATCTATCTCCGAGTAATACTCGGGGTGTTCAAGGAAGTACTCGCGCGGGGGAAGAAGGCTGAAGCTCGAATGCACGAAGCGCCCCCCGAAATTCGGTTCGTGCGAGAGCCGGAATCGCATTGATGCATCGGCCGTCATCTCCGGCGTATACCGTCCGCCCGTCACATGCCAACGCCAACCAAAATCCTCGTAGCTCATCGTGCGGCGGAGAATCTGGGGGACATAACGATGGTCCATGTGGGCGATGGCGTCGGGCGGGGCAGGGATGTGGGTGAGCTCTGGGGTCAGCCAGCGGATGCCCAGCGCGCGTTCGAGGAACTCGCCTGCGGCATATGCCGTGCCCCGTTCGCGTCCGCCGGACAGTACCAGCGCAGGCTGGCCGTTTGGACCGGCGTCAAAGGTCCGCAGATAGAGGCCGTCCGTGCCCAGACCGTCCAGATCGGCCTCCGCAAGGAGTTCCGCAGGCACGCCGTCACGGCCAATCCAGACGGTGATGCCGCGCCCGGAGCGGTTTCGCACCGGGATGACGTGGCCCGTGGCCTTTTCCCAGTGAGCACGAAACTCTTCCGCGGCCCATTTCTCGGCCTCCGTCGCTGTATCCGCAACCACAACCTGGAGACGACCGTAATCAGCGCTGGTCACCCAGGGCGCGCCGGCGGCAGCCGTTGCGGCGCTCAGGACAACGGCTGTGAAAGTGCATACGCCAAGCATGGTTCTCATTCCTGCTCTCCCGTGAGGATTTCTCGATCGATACCAGAGGCCGAGGGGGCCGCATGACTGGGCCTACCCTAGCAATCTGGGGTGGTGGTGTCAAAAAAACCGGTGTCGCGCGACGGTATTTTGCTACACTGAAACAGGATGAGCCATCGGGAGGAAATGCCATGAGCAACGTCGTGATTTTCGGCACCGGGGACGTCGCCAAGCTGGTCCATGTCTATTTCACCAACGACAGCGAGCACCGCGTCGTGGCCTTTACGGTCGATGCGCATTTCCGCAAGAGCGACAGTTTTCTCGATCTCCCGCTGGTCGACTTTGAGTCGTTGAAAGATCGCTATCCTCCCGGCGACAACCTGATGTTTGTCGCGCTGGGATATGCGGGTGTCAATGCAGTCCGCGCCGCGGTCTATCACAAGGCCCGCGAGGCGGGCTATTCGTTCGCAAGCTACGTCAGCACCCACTGCACGTGTTTCGATCGCGGCGCGATCGGCGAAAACTGCTTGGTTCTCGAAAGCAACGTTATTCAGCCATTCAGCAGCATTGGCGACAACGTTTTTCTGTGGTCCGCGAATGTTGTCGGTCACCATGCGCGGATTGACGATCACTGTTTTGTGGCGGGCCACGCCGTGATCGCCTCGCACTGTCACATTGGCACGCGCGCATTTCTCGGGCTCAACTGCACAATTCGTAACGGAGTAAGGGTCGGGGCCCAGACCGTTATTGGCGCGGGCGCGACGGTCATGAAAGACACCATCGAGAAAGGGGTCTACCTGCCGGCCCGGACCATGCTTTTCCCGAAGCGGAGCGACGAGATCGAGATCTGAGGAGAAGTGGTATGAATTCACGCAGGCAGCGGCGAAATTTGACAATGTCCCCGCATCGCGCCATACTGTCGCTATAAGTAGTCCCCTAAAGTTGTATCACGACAAGGAGATCTCCCGTGGCAAGTCTGGCAAACCTTCTTAAGAACGAAATCCAGCGGTTGATCCGGAAGGAGGTCACGGGCACGCTTCGTGATCTTAAAAAGGAAGCGGCGGGGCTTCGCCGCACCGTGGCCCAGCAGCGGAAACGGATCGAGGCGTTGGAACGCGGCAAAGCGCGCGGGGCCGGCAGGACGCCTGTGGAGGCTCCCGTGGACGTGGAGGACGACGCCGGTTCCGCGGGGACGATTGCCGATCGTATCCGCCCGACCAGCCGCATGATCAAGGGGTTGCGCACCAAGCTTGGACTGACCCAGGCGGAATTGGCGCAGCTTCTCGGCGTCAGCGGGCAGTCGGTGTACCAGTGGGAGCGGAAGGACGGCGCGATCACCCTTCGCAGCAAGACCCGGCGTGCCCTGGTCGAAGTGCGCGGCCTCGGGGCGCGGGAAGCGCGCAGGCGGCTGGAAGCCGGCGGCTGAGCGCATACCGGTGGCGTGGCGGCGCGTTATCAGCGGGGCGAGCCGGAGGCGGTCTGTTGAAGCGATGCCTGCCATCCCTTCGGCAGGACTCCGAGATTGCGCACCGTGATGCGGCGCTGATCGCCCCCCGCATGTTCGAGCAGGACGTCTACGCGGCGTTCGGGAAGCAGCGGCAGGGCGCGCTCGGCCCATTCAATGACCGTTACACCGTCGGGCTCGAACAGTTCCTCGTAGCCGAGGTCGAGCACCTCGTCGAGGCCCTCCAGCCGGTACAGATCCATGTGATAGAGCGGCGCCAGGGTGCCGTATTGGTTCACGATGGTGAAGGTGGGGCTGGCGACGGGCTCGATGTGACCGAAGTGGCCGGCCATCCCGCGAACCAGACAGGTCTTGCCGGCCGCCAGGTCGCCCTGCAGTGCCACGACGGTGCCGCGGGGCAGCAAGCGGGCAAGTTCGAAGCCGAGCCGCTCGGTATCCGTGGGCGATGCCGTGATGAGAATCAGTTCCTCGGCGGACGGCATCGTCAGACCCCGCCAAGCGCCTGCCGGTAGAGGTGAACATAGGCTTCCGCCGAGCGGTTCCACGAGAAGTCCTGCGCCATGCAGGCCAAGCGGGCGTCCTCGAAGGGCTGTGGCTGCGGAAAGAGGGCCAGCGCCCGCCGGATGGCGGCGGCGACCCCCGCGGATGTGGCATCTTCGAAGACGATTCCCGTGCCGCGCGCGCCGGAGGAGGCGCCGAGGTCGGTCACCGTATCGGTGAGCCCGCCCGTGCGGCGCACAATGGGGATTGTGCCGTAGGCCATGGCGTAGAGCTGGGTGAGTCCGCACGGTTCGAAACGCGACGGCATGAGCAGAAAATCAGCCCCCGCGAGCACGCGATGCGAGAGGCGGGCGTCGTAGCGCAGCAGCGTGCGGACGCAGGCGGGATGCCCGGCTTCGAGTTCCGTGAAGGCCGCCTCGAGTTCGGCATCGCCTGTGCCGAGGACGGCCACCTGCATTGGCTTTGGCAGGAGATCCTTGAGGGCCTCCAGGACGAGGTCACTGCCTTTCTGCCAGTCCAGTCGGGTGACCAGCGCGATGAGCGGCGCCGACGCCTTCTCGGGGAGGCCGAGTTCCTTCTGCAAGGCCAGTTTACAGCGTCCCTTTCCCCGGAAATCCGCTTGGGTATAGCGGGCGGGCAGTTCAGGGTCGGTGGCCGGGTTCCACTGGTTGTAGTCGACCCCGTTGAGGATGCCGCAGAGGTCGTCCCGCCGCGTGCGCAGAAACCCGTCCAGGCCATTGCCGAGGTCCGGCGTCTGGATCTCTTCGGCATAGGTCGGGCTCACCGTGTTCAGCCGGTCGGCGAACGCGATGCCCGCCTTCATGAGGTTGATGTCGCCGTAGAACTCGAGACAGTCCGGCTTGAACAGATCCCAGCCAAACCCCGTCTGCGAGAGATGCGACACGTCGTAGCGTCCCTGATAGGCCAGGTTGTGAATGGTGAACAGCGAGGGCATGCCCCGCCAGAAGGGGTCTTCGGCCAGTCGCGTCTTGATGTAGGCCGGGATCGCCGCGGTGTGCCAGTCGTTGCAGTGGATCACATCGGGTTTCCACCCGGTCTGGGCCACGCCGTCGAGCACGGCCATGCAGAAGAAGCAGAAGCGTTCGGCGTTGTCCTCATACTCCTTGCCATTGGCGAGGTAGGGGTGGCCACGCTCGAAGTAGTCGCGTTGCTCGACCAGGTATACCGGAATCGAGGCGCCTGGGAGGGTCGTGCGGCGAAGCGCGCCGTGGACGGTCTTGGTACCGAGGTTGGCGCTGCACGAGGAGATCTCCTCGCCGCGCTGTTCCTGGGGAATGGCGCCGTAGCACGGCAGCACGATCCGCACATCGTGGCCCAAGGCCTGAAGCGCGCGGGGCAGTGATCCCGCCACCTCCGCCAGTCCCCCCGTGCTGACAAACGGCGTCACTTCGGATACGGCAAACAGTATCCGCAGCCTGTTGTCCACGTCGGCGTTCCCCTTCCTGATGGGTTTCC
Source organism: Candidatus Hydrogenedentota bacterium (assembly GCA_052033955.1). Classification (GTDB taxonomy): domain Bacteria; phylum Hydrogenedentota; class Hydrogenedentia; order Hydrogenedentales; family SLHB01; genus JBPOJD01. The sequence continues at coordinate 11,015 of JBPOJD010000038.1, read as the reverse complement.
GGGCCGCCTACACCACGTAGAAGGCCGGCGGCTCGTCGACCTCGACGACCGGCAGGTCCGGAAAGGCGCGCTGCACGCATCTGCGAAGGGCCGCGCGCGCCCATTGTTCGAGTCCGTCATGGCCGGCGTCAATCACCGCCACGTCCTTCGCCGCGGCGGCAAGCGCGTCATGATACCGGACGTCGCCGGTGACGAACAACTCCAGATCGCCGGGCAGACGGGCGATTTCGCCGCCGCCCGCGCCCCCGAGCACGCCGACTGAACGCACCATGCGGTGCGGATCGCCCACGACGCGGACATGGCCGACGCGCAGCGTCTCCTTGACGCGCCGGGCCGCGGCGTCCAGCGTCAGCGGTTCCTCGAAGCACCCGCGCAGGCCCAGGGAGACGGCGGGGTCGCTGCCATGAAGCGGATAGACGTCGTAGGCGGGCTCCTCATAGGGGTGCGCCGCCACGATTCGCGCGATGGTCCGGCCGAGATGCGCCACGGGGGTAATGACCTCGAAACGCCGCTCGGGTTCCTCGTTCAACGCGCCCTTCTCCCCGGTATAAGGGTCAGAGCCTTCGCCGGGCACGAAGGTGCCGGTGCCGGGGGAGCTGAAGGTGCAATGGGTGTAGTCTCCGATGACGCCCGCACCCGCCCCGGCGGCGGCGTCCCGCACCGCTTCCAGATGCGACTCGGGCACAAAGCAGACCACCTTGAAGCGTTTGGCGTGGTCGACCGGAAGGAGGGGGCGAATGTCGACCAGCCCCAGGCGTTCCGCGATCACCGTGTTCACGCCGCCGGGCGCCACGTCGAGGTTTGTATGCGCGCAGTAGACGGTCACGCCGCGCTGCGCGGCGTCCAGCAGCAGGCGAACATGCGGATCATCCGCACGCAGGTATTTGAGCGCGCGGAAAATGGGCGGATGATGCGTGATCAGCATGTCCCCGGCCGATGCGCCCGACTGCTCCAGCACGTGCCGGGAGAAATTGAGCGCGACGAAGACACGCTGGATCTCGCTGTCCGGGTCGCCCAGGGCGAAGCCGGGGGCATCCCAGTCGTAGGCCAGTTCCAGCGGGGCCAGTTTCTCCAGTGCCGCCGTGACATCGCGGGCGGTCATGGCGCCCACTCCATGGACACCGCGGCATAGCCCACCACGCGCGATGCGTCGCCGGAGGCCTCCGCGCTGGTCCGGTAGTCGAGGATTTCCCATTCGCGCGCGCCCACGGCCATGGCGAAGGCCATGGCCACCGTCACGGCCGAACTGCCGCACATCGAATAGGTGCCCCGCGCAATGCCGTCGTTGAAGTCACTCCAGTCCTGTTGGAGCAAGGCCTCGAGCGACTGCCGGTCCACCGCCTCCGCCTCGTCCTGGCTCAGGTAATGGCTCAGGTCCGTGCTGACGATCACGAGGTCCTCGCGATCCACCATGTGGGCGAGCTGTTCGCCCGCGCGGACATGCCAGTCGCTGCCGTGGCCGCCAAACAGCACCGGGACAATCGGCACGAGTCCGACGGCGTCGGCCAGGAAGGGCAGTTGCACCTCGATCGCGTGCTCGAGGAGGTGCGGTTCCACGGCTTCCGAGGCCAGTTCGCGCGCGAGGCGGCCGGCGAACGCGTCGTCTACAGGAAACTCGCCCAGCGGCGTGATAAACGAGCCGGCGGTGAACACGGAAGCGGTGGCGATGCGGTAGCGGTGGGAACTGCCGAGCAGAATCACCCGTTTTGGGGTCTTGCCCTGCACGCGCTTGTAGGCATGGGCCGCCGTGGCCCCGGAATAGACGTACCCCGCATGCGGCACCAGAACTGCGGCCACGAGATCGGGCGCGGGGTCCACGTCCGCCCCGGCGAGCAAGGTCCGGACCGTCTCGCGCAGGGTATCCGGCGCGCCCGGGTAGAACATGCCGGCGACGGCGGGTTTTCGTGCAAAGGCCATGGCGCCATCCTTTCTCCCGTATGCTGTCAGTCTACCAACGCACGGAGAACAACTCAAAGGCCGAATTGACGGACAGGAAAGCCTCACCGCAGGGCGGATGCGATGAGCACACCCGGGACTGTCCCAAGCGAAGCAATGAAGGAGCGCAGACGGGACTGTCCCGGGCTTGCGGCGATTGGCGCGCGAGTTACAGTTGTCGCCGCGCGGCGCCGGGTCAAAAAGAAAGCGGCAGGAGTCGAGTCCTGCCGCCGTGGTCCGTTCTTGACGCCCTATGCCTTGCCGGCCGCGCTGATGCGCTCCTGCCGCTTGGTCGCCTTCTCCTTCATCCAGTAGAAGTCACGCGGCTCCGTGCGCTTGCGCGGGGGAACGCCGAAGATCTTGATGTACGCCCGGCGGGTCTTGCCGGTCTGGTTCGGACTCGTGTAATGGTAGGTCCGCGAACCGTGAATCGTGCATCCGCCCGCCGGGAGGGGGCACGCTACCGCCTGGCTCGCATCCACCTCGTCGATCTCGAGACCATGCACGCGCGGGTCGTTGTTGATGCTGTGGTGCGGCTGCACCTCCTGCTTGTGGCTGCGCGGGATGAACTGCATGCAGCCCATGTCCACCGACGTGTCCTGCAATGGCATCCAGATGCTCAGCGCGTTGTAATCCTGGTCCTCGTCCCAATACGCTTCGTCCTGGTGCCACGGGGTCGCCGCGCCCTGCGTGCCCGGCTTGCGGATGGCGTGCTCGCCCTGGAATTCCGCCTCCTCGCCGAGCAACTGGCGCGCGATGGCCAGGGCATTGGCGTGGTACAGCGTGTCGTTGAGTTCGGGGGCGTACTTGGACGGCATGATGATCTGCGGCAGGCTCTGTTCCTTGCCGTCCTCATCCGTCCCCGCCAGGTCGAACTGGTTGCCTTCCTCGCGGCCGGCCTTCTGCTCGAAGAGACGGTCGTAGATGTCCAGCATGAACGCGATTTCCTCCGGGGTCGTAATCGCGTCCAGCGCGAGATAGCCCTCGCGATGGTAGAAGTCGATTTGTTCCTGCGTCAGCGTGATGGTCGGCTCTTTCATGGCCTCTGATGCTCCTTAAGCGTGCTGCGAATGCAGTTTCCCAACCACATTCGCGTCAAACGCCCCGCCCCGGGGGGAAATTCCCGTGCGGCGGCGCAGGGGGGGCCGGGCCCTGGCGCAGAAGATAGACTCACGGCACCGCCGAGGAGGGGGCCTGCGGCAATATTCAGAAGGTGAGTCTAATCCGTGGATGAGTCGGGGTTGATGCCCTCGTGAGAGAACCCGTGAAGAACTCTGTACTCAATCTCGGTGTTGGTTGCCTTTATCACCTCTATTTCGGCACCCCTGAAGCTGACCAAGACGGGTTCTCCCTCACGGTATTGGTACTTTGCTTCTTGGTAGAAAGCGGGGCGGGCCATATCGTTACTGAACTCCCTGTATGTCAGGTTAAGTGTGTCGTTTGATAGGCCGGAGTACAGAAGTTCATACCTCACGGAATCAGTTAGCTTTGCGGAAACAGGCCCAGTGATGGTGGAGGTGGTATGAATCTTCCCAGTTTTTTGATACGTATATATGGAGTCGCCAACTCCCGCTGTCGTTGTTTCGCCTATAGCAGGCGAAGCGGTCGCCGCTTCTGGCTGAATGGTGACGCACCCGGTCAGGACGAGGAAAAGGATAGTGGAGAGATAGGCCAGCTTCAGCATTTTGCGTTCCCTTTGTTCTTCGGTCTCCAATATTCTGGCTAACACAGATGACTCATTGGATACTTACACGGTTAGCTGATAGAATGCAAGTGCTTTCGTCCAGGCAACGCCGTGTTGCGCGGGTTGAATCATAATTGGAATCAGTAGATACCATGCAGCGTACTACGAGTCATACGTGAGGTACCCATGCTCAGTCTCATTTCCTGGAACGTGAACGGTATTCGGGCGGCGGCCACGAAGGGGTTCTTTGCCTGGATGGAGACCACGTCGCCGGACATTGTCTGTCTCCAGGAGAGCCGGGCCCACCCGGGGATGCTCGCGCCGTCGTTTATCGAGCCGCCGGGCTACACGAGCTTCTGGCATCCGGCGAAGAAGCCCGGCTACAGCGGCGTGACCACCTACCTCAAGAACGGCGTCAAGGTGCTCGGCGTCACCGACATGGGCGTGGCCGACTTCGACGCCGAGGGCCGGGTGCAGGTGCTCGAGTTCAAGGAGTTTTTCCTGATCAACGCCTATTACCCGAACAGTCAGACCGAGGGCGCCCGGCTGGCCTACAAGGTGGCGTTCTGCGACGCCATGCTTGACCTGACGCGGCGGCTGCGCGACACGGGCAAGGGCGTCATCGTCTGTGGCGACTACAACATCGCCCACAAGGAAATTGACCTCGCCCGCCCGAAGGACAACGTGAACAGTCCGGGATTCCTGCCCGAGGAGCGCGCGTGCATGGACGCCTTCATCGAAGACGGGTTCGTGGACGCGTTTCGGGCGTTCACGCCGGATCCCGGCCATTACACGTGGTGGTCGTTTCGCGCCAACGCCCGCCAGAAGAACATCGGATGGCGCATCGACTACCACTGCGTCAACAAGGAGTTCATGCCCCGCGTGCGCGAGGCCTTCATCCTGTGCGACGTCCTGGGATCGGACCACTGTCCGGTGGGGCTCACCCTGAAGAACGGCGCCGCGCGATGAAGAGCCACGTGACCACCAAAGGCGGCGACCACGGCGAAAGCACCACGCTCGGCGGTGAGCGCGTGCGCAAGAGCCATGTCATCATGGAGGCGGTCGGCACGCTGGACGAGGTGCGCGCGCACCTGGCGCTGCTGCGCACCGGGGTGCTTGCCTCGGGCCGGGAAGAGTGGGAGCAGGACGCCGAGTTCTTGCACTGGCTGCTTCACATCTGCTTTCTGATCGGCACCGAACTCAGCGATCCCCACCGGCGCCACCCGGAATACCGCAGGGCCGAGTTGAGTCCGGGTCATCTGAGCCGTCTGGAAGCGGAACAGGCGCGGGTGGAATCGGGTCTTGCCCTGCCGCATGCGTTCATAGTCTGCGCGGGCACGCCGCTGGCCGCCCAGGCCGACCTCGCCGCGACCGTGGCCCGGCGGCTCGAGCGGGCCGTGGTGCGACTGGCCGAAGACGTCCCGCGGCTCGAGGAAGGTCCGCTGCTGCCGTTCCTGAACCGGCTGAACGACTACCTCTTCGTGGTGGGCCGGCGCCTCGAGGACGGCAGGCATCTGCCGGTGCGCTACGAGGTCGTGGACGGCGCGTGAGCGGCCTTCGATTCCCGGTCGGCCGCCCTGGAATGCTATCATCGCCGCCATGGACACCCCACGCCTGAACGTATCGCCGCGCCTGCGCGAGCTGCTCCGCTATGACAAGCTCGCCGGGCCCGTGCCGCGCATCCTCATCCTCGAGAGCAAGTACTGGCTCGACGACGCCTGCCGCAACGCCGCGCGGACGCTCGGGTGGGCGGTGGAGACGGTGCCGGTCGTACAGGAGGGCTTTCTGCCGCGCGAGGCGATTGCCCGGCTGTTCAGCGTGCTCGGGGAGTTCCGGCCGGACTTCGTGCTCAGCATCAACATGGGCGGGATGGACGTGCAGGGCCTGTTCGCCCGCTTCTTCGAGGACGTGGGCATTCCGCTGGTCACCTGGTTCGTCGACGACCCCCGCACGATTCTCGCCGGCCAGTCCGTGTATGCATCGTCCCACACCGTCGCGATCACGTGGGAGGCGTCCTATACGGACGACCTCCACCGGCTCGGGTTCCCGGTGGTCCATGTCCTGCCGCTCGCCGTCGACGCAACGATCTTTCACGCCGAAGCGGCGGAGGCCGCCGCGTATCCGCCCGCCTTCGTCGGGAACTCGATGATCAGCTACGCGCGGCGCGAATGGGCGGCGGTCGAGGCGTATCCCGGCCTGGCGCAGGTGCTCCGGGAGGCCTTCGACGCGGGGCGTGTGACCCGCGAGCGCTTCGGGCAAGGCATGGAAGCCATCCTCGACGGCGCGTGCGCCGTGCTGGCCGATTCGGAAGCGCGGCGTCACGCCGAGATGCTGTGTTTCGTCGAAGGCACCCGGCGCCTGCGCGCGGAACTCGCGGCGCGGCTGGTGCCCGAGGGGCTGGTCATCCATGGCGACGAGGAGTGGCGTGAGCTGGCGCCCGGTGCGCAGGGGCCGGTGAACTACCTGCACCATTTGCCCGCGTTCTACCGCGACTGCGAAGTCAATCTCAACGTGACCAGCATCCAGATGGCCACCACCGTCAACCAGCGCGTATTCGACTGTCCCGCGGCGGGCGGATTTCTGCTGACCGATGCGCAGTCAGCCCTGACCGGGCTGTTCGGCCCCGGCGAGGTGGCAACGTACGCGTCATGGGATGAGTGCCGGGATCTGTTGGCCTATTACCGCGCGCACCCGGCGGCCCGGAGCGAGATCGTGGCGCGCGCACAACGCCGCATTCTCGGTCAACACACCTACGCCCACCGGCTGCACGCCATCGTCGACCTCGTGCGCACGCACTACGCGTGACATCATGGGCGAAAGATGAATTGCTGTCGGAGTGTGCGCGAGATTCCATTAAGAAAATGAAGGAGTCTCGATCACTGTTGTCCTAAACGGGTCGCGCACATGTTTTGAAGAGCTCGAAACACTTGATTTTCGTCCGCGTCGTGGCTATGGGAGAGGTCTTCTGTCGACGTTACCTTTGGCACCACTCGCCCGTCACCCCCGCGCAGGCGGGGGCCAGAGTGCTTGGGGAAACGCACAGGCATTCGTTGTCAGAAGCCGTCTTTCTGAGATTTCCCGCGTTGTTTCCTGAAGTATGGATCCCCGCTTTCGCGGGGATGACGGTGGTTGGAGAAACAACGGGTGTTTGGTTTTCCGTTGTTGGATCTCGGCAGAGGCTGTTTAGGACAGGAGTGACGTGCCATACAACGCAGGAACTTGGGAGAAGATGAAACGACTCGGAGATTGTTCGCCGTTCTGGCAGGACCCGCGGATTGTGCCGCCTCAAGACCGTGCGCAATACACGTACGCGCTAAACTCACAGGAGGAGGCGGACCGCGCTGCGGAGTCAGTGAATGCTATGGCGGGGACATCCGCGAGGTATTCAGTTACACTCGAACAGGAGTCAGATGGGCAGCCAACGAGCTTGAGGGTCAGACGGACCACCAACGGCACTATGGAAGTCGTTTATCGCGTGGAGGGCGGCAACGTTGTTCCGCTGGGTTTCTGGGGCGGCAGAAATGCACGAGCGCTGGCTATGGTGCTGGGGATACTGGTAGAACTGCTCGAGCTTGCCCTTGTGGTCTGGGCGGTCTCACGGCGTCTACTGAGAATGGTGTTCCGGGAGCCAAGGGGGAGACGGGCATAGTGGAAGACATGGACAAACCGTTGTTAGAAGTGCGCGCCGGAACGTGCGGGGAAAACCTTTACGTGTCGTGGCCGCTGCGCCGTGTGAGAATCTGGCCGGATGTGATCGAAATTGGTGGTCTGGAAAGGTTCCGTTTCCGAAAGATTCATATCCCGAAGGAGGAGATCGATCTGATACGCCTTTCTGGATTTTGGAACACGTGGCTTCCTGCCTATGGGATTTGGGTTTCCTGGAACGGGCAGCGCAGGCGCAGCATCACTCTTTTCCCCCTGAAGCCCCGTCAATTGGCCCGGCGCCTGGCCTCCAGTGGATATCCTGTGAGAGGCTGTCAATCTCCCGGTGAGGGGGCCTTGAGAAGAACGCTGTCTACTCAGGCGGGTGCTCTATCGACGTCTTTTCTGGCGTTGGTGGCGCTGACGGCGACGCTCGCGTTCGGGCTGCGATGGACTCCTTCTCTGGTTGTTGTCACCTTGCCTGTGTGGGGGCTCTGCGCATTCCACTTGTACCGATATTTGAGAGACGTGTAAGGGGTCAAACACGATCACGCCTCTAATTGCGCCGCGTGCGCGGCACGCCCATGCGCGACCAGTCTATCTCGCGCGTGACCACCGTGCCTTGCGGCCGCTTCGCCATGAACGTCTCGTAGTTGCGGTGCAGGATGCCTTCGAGGAGCGGCTGCGGCAGGGCGAGTCCCCGCAACGTCTCGCCGGGGAGCAGCGGGGTCTGGTAACGGTCCTGGGTCAGCATGTCCAGATAGGCCTGGTACCGGGCCGTCATCCACGCCTCATCCTTGAACGCCGCGTTGGTCACCACGAGGTCCGTGCCGAACACGAAGCGGTCCGGGTAGGCCTCGATGAGGGCGCGAAAGCGGGCGTGACCGCGTGAAATGCGCTTCAGGCCAGCGATGAGGAAGTCGTCGTGGCCAAAGCTGATGTCGGAATACAGGTTGGGGAAGGTGTCCAACAGCTCGCGCAGGCGGGACTCCTTGATGCTGGACAGCATGAAGTGGGGGCAGATGACCTTGAGGTCTGGGTAGGCCCGCAGGACTGCGACGAATTCCTCGGCGAATCCCGGAGTGGTGGGCCCGGGGTTGACGTGGTAGCAGATGGGAAGGGCGCGCTCCTCGCAGGACGCATAGATGGGCGCCATGCGCGGGTCGTCCAAGGGCATCGTATGGAACAGGTAGGCGCCAGTGTCCCGCACGACATAGCCGTGCCCGAGGTAGAGCTTCAGCCCGGTCGCTCCCGCGGAAACGGCCTCCTGCACCTTGGTCAGGCTGTCCGGGTCCTCCGGGTCCAGGGTCGGCCACGCCTCGAAGCGCTCGGGGTATTCGCGGGCCAGGTGCAGGATCTGGGCGTTGTTCCAGTCGTAGCGCGTGAAGCCCACCGCCGGGTTCAGCGTGATCGTGAACCACGAACTGCCCACCAGCACGGTCTTCCGTACCCCCAGGGCGTCCATGACCGCCAAAAGCCGCGGCGCCTCGTCTACGGACTGGATGTGTTCGTGCGCGTTGATGATGGGAATGCCCGCCTCGCGGAGATCGACGGGCACCGGCGGCGGCGCGGCGTCCCGGCACGCGCGAAAGGCCGCGATCGCGCCCCAGACGATCAACAGGTACGCCACGGCGTTCAGGACGCCGACAATCGAGGGGCGGTAGGCATCGTTCCGGGGCGGATTCATCAAGCAATCCTAGCAATGGGCAGGGAGACCGTCAACCGTCCCGTTCCACTTTGCTCCCGCACTGGCCCGCGGCTGAAAAACGTGCTATCATCTGCCCATGAAGCTCACGGCGGAGCAACGCGACTGGTTGGCCCTCGCCCTGGTTCCGGGCGTGGGATCGTCGCACTTCATCAAGCTGCTTGCCCGGTTTCGCAGTCCGGGCGAGGTCCTGCGCGCCTCCGAAGGCGCGTTGCGCGAGGTGGTCGGTCCGGCCCTGGCCCAGCGCGTTCATCAATACAAGGACGTGGTGGATATTGAAGAGCAGCTTCGGGCCATGGACCGCTGCAACGCCACGCTCGTCACGTTGGAGGACGCCGCGTATCCCCTCCGGCTCGCCGAAATCTACGACCCGCCGCTGGTCCTTTTCTGCCGTGGCCAGCTCAAGGAGCGCGACGCGCGCGCCGTGGCCATTGTCGGAACACGCCGTGCCAGTCCCTATGGCCTGCGCATGGCCGAGAAACTCGGCGGCGAGCTGGCGGCCCATCACCTCGCGGTGGTCAGCGGGATGGCGGCGGGTATTGACGCCGCTGCGCACCGGGGCGCGATGGCCGCGGGCGGCCGGACGGTCGCCGTTCTTGGATGCGGTGTGGACGTGGTGTACCCGCCGCAGCACGCGGGCCTCGTGGAGGAGATCGCAGCGCATGGTTGCGTGCTGTCGCAGTTTCCGATGGGGATGCAGCCCCTCAAGGGCAATTTCCCGTTCCGCAACCGCATCATCAGCGGTCTTTCCGCGGGAACCGTCGTGGTCGAGGCCCCGATGCAGAGCGGCGCGCTGATTACCGCGCGGCAGGCGGCCGAACAGGGCCGCGAGGTGTTTGCCGTGCCCGGGCAGGCGGGCCTTCCCGGCAGCGCCGGACCGCACGCACTGATCCGGCAGGGCGCCAAACTCGTCGAAAGCGCCGAGGACATCCTCTACGAGTTGAACCTGCCTGAAGAATTGCCCGGCGCCCTGGCGGATGTCGAGTCGAGCGACGCACTGTCGTCGGCGATGCCGGACTTGCCCACGCCGCCGCCCTTCGAGACCGAAGCGGGCGCCGCCGCCGCGGTTTCGACAGTCGAACAGCGCATCCTCGCGTCGCTCGCGCAGAATGGGTCGTTTGTCGACGAGATTGCCTCGAAATGCCGCATTTCGGTGTCCGAGGCCCTCAGTTCGCTTACCCTGCTCGAACTCAAAGGCCTGATCCGCCAGTTCAGCGGCAAACGCTTCGCCCCGCGATGACCGTTGCCGATCTCACCGGCCGCGTGCGACGCGGCGAACCCATACCCTGGCCCGCCGCGGCACTCCTCACGGCTTGCACCCCGGTGGTACGCGCCGGCATGCTCGCGCGGCGGATGCGCGCCCAGATCACCCTCGATGCGCACGTCATCAGTTTCGGCAACCTGACCGCCGGGGGCACGGGCAAGACACCCGCGGTCATCGAGTGTGCCCGGCAGAAGCTGGAAGCGGGGGCTCGCGTCGCCGTGCTGACGCGCGGATACGGCGCGCGCCATGCGGGCGTGCCCGTGGTGGCCGGACCGGAGACCCCGGTTACGCCCGAACTGGCGGCCGTGCTGGGCGACGAACCGGCGCTGATCCTGCGGCGAGCGCCCGGCGCCATCGTGGTGCGCCATCCGGACCGTGTCCTCGCGGGACGGTGCGCCATCGAACTGGGCTGCGACACGCTCATCCTCGATGACGGCTACCAGTACCTCCGTCTGTGTCGGGATGAGAATGTCCTGCTCGTCGATGCGACGAACCCGTTTGGAAACGGGAGGCTTCTGCCGCGCGGCATCCTGCGCGAACCGGTCGGCGCGGCGGCCCGCGCGAATGCGGTCATTGTGACCCGTTGTGACATGGCCGGGGACTTGGTGCCCCTTCTTGCGCGGCTGCGCGAGGCGGCCCCGGCCGCGCCGGTCCGGTTGACCCGGCACGCGCCCGAGTCGTGGTGGCGGGTGCGGGGCGGACGCCCGGGCCCCCGCGAAACGTTGCGCGGGGGGCGGGGGAGGGAGGCGGGGGCCCACGGCCCACCCGAGGGCGGCGCGGCGGCC
>JBPOJD010000041.1:0-53311 GCA_052033955.1 Candidatus Hydrogenedentota bacterium | reverse complement strand
CCATTTTGTGTGGCAGGGCGTTTACATTATATTCGTCGTAGCCGTGTGGCTCGGGTGGATCGAACTGGTGGTACGGAAGAAAGCATCATGAACAGCGACAGCCATGGCCGCAACATTCTGTTGTTCTTCCTCAAGTTCTGTTTCTTCGCGCCCGTGTGTCTGGTGCTGTGGTGGCTCTGCCTTCCGTACTACGGGTGGGTCGTCGGCCAGATCAGCGGCAGCATCCTGCTCCACGTCACCGGCATCCCCCTCACGAGCATGGATATCGTTCCGGACGGCGTGTTGAACACCGAGACGTGGCTCGTCTTCCGCGTGGACGGCGAGAAACGGCTGCCGATCGGCCTGCTCGTGACGAATGTGGCGCCCTTTCTGGCCCTCGTCCTGTCCACGGGCGGGCTGGCCTGGCGTCGCCGCCTCAAGGTGCTGGGCATTGGCGTGGCCATCCTCGCAGGCGGCCACGTCCTCTATATCGTGCTCGCCTTCGTGTTCTCGCAACGCATCGCGCTGTCCCGAGAAATCCCCACGGCCCTCGGGCAGCTCTTCCTCACGATCCCCTTCCTCCTGTGGATTGTGCTGGCCTATTGGGATCGCCTCAGCGCCTATTTCGTCGAGCCGCGCAGCGCCGAAAAAACAAAATAAAGCCAGCGTTTCCCCTATTTGCAAACCGTGCGATTCCGTGGTACAAATCAGGTGGCGACAGGAGCAGCGTAGCGAAGAAGGCGTTGCAGGAAAAGACCAAAGTGTCCGAGAAGACGCTATTACGCGTCAGAACGAAGCGACAAAGCCTTCTCTACGGTGCTCCTGTCGTTTTTGTCCTTCCCCTCACCCCCGGCAAACAAGAAACGCACCGCTAGCGGTGCGTTCTGTATCTGCGCTGCTTCGACACCCACCACGGAGTGATCAGGTATCGTCGTGACGATGGCGGAGTACGCCTGCAAGACGGTCCGGCGCCTCATTCGCCACCAGACTCTGCATGCTCTGCTTGTCCTTGGGATTCATGATCACCTTCTGGTGATGGCGCTGGGCACTCTCGTCCTTGTAGGTGTCGCGTTCGAGCTTGAGGATGCCGCGCAACATATCGCTGCGGCTCAGACACCCGACCAGCCGGCCGCGGTCCAGCACGGGCAAGGTCGCAAAATTGGTCGCCAGGAAGCGGTTGGCCGCGCCAAAAAGGTCCATATCGGGATGCACGTGGACCCGCGGCTCACTCATGTAGTCGCCGACAGTTCCCCCGTGGATACTGTACACCGCGTAGTTCGAAAGCACGCGGAGACAGTCCTTTTCCGTGAGGATCCCGACAAGCTGCTGGTTTTCGTCGACCACCGGAGCACCCGCGCATTCCTTGTCGAGCAAGACCTCTATCGCTTCGGTGATATCGGTCTCCGGGCGCAACGCCACGACCGTCTTGTGCATGCAATCCCGGACCATCGGCACGTTGTGCATGACCAGCGCCTCCTCGGGTTCACGATCCAGATGTTAGTATTATTCCTACCTGCATTGTACCAGACGACCCGCCGTGCGCGTCGCCCGGCGCTGCCCGTACTGTCATGCCAAACAAGGGCCGACATCCGGCTGTTCCACATGGGGGTCAAGTGGGATGACGTGCGAGCATACGGGCAGGAAATCCCGTCGCGCGGCCAGACGGCGGACCAGCGCATAATCCGTTGCGATCCGGCCGGTTACAGCCCCCGCCCGGTCTGGGGATGGTGGATCCGGGGTGGTGGTGGCGTCTTGGACTCCTCCACGACGGGCTCCACAACCGCCGTCGGGACCGTCGCCGGGGGCGGCTCCGGCGCTTTGACAGGCGGCGGCGAATCGAGGCGAATCAGTATTGGCGTAAGGGGGGGCGCCCCGAGGGGAAAGGCCACGTCCCGGCCCTGCACCAGGTCGCGCCCGGACGTCACGCCGTGCGTGGCATGGGCCTGGACCGGGTCGTGCCGGGTGTTGAGTATGTAAAGATACCCGGTTCCCTCGTGCACGACATACGCGGATCGCACCCCTTCCAGCAAGTACCCGTGGGCGTTGCGCAGGTGAACCACGGGCGAGAGTTCCAGCCGTTCGCCCATGGCGTCCATCGCGTGGGTGTACTGCTCAGCCGTGTCACGCCCGCGTATCAGCACCACGTTCGCGGCTGGCGTCAGCACATCCTGCACATCCTGGCCCCGCTCGGTGTACGGAATGGGGTCGGCCGTGCGGATTACCGCACCGCCAGCGGCAATAAACGCGTCGATGAGTTTGAAGGCCCCTTCAGTCACGGCCATCAGCCGCGGCAGGACAAGTACCTCCACATCCGCCAGCCCCCCCGCACGGATCTGCGCTTCACTGATGAAACTGACCTTGCGCCCGCTGTACGAACACCCTTCGTAGGCGTTCCGGACGGATTGCAGGTATTCTCTTCCCTCGTTCTGTATCTTGGACGACGGGCTCCAGACGATGGACACTTCGGCCCGCCCACGTTGGAACGCCGCAACCACCGGCGCAAGCCGGTTCAACTCCGCCGCAGCCAGCGCCGCTCCCTCAAGACACAGCGGATCGGTGCTGGCAAACAGCCCGGATCCCTCTTCGGAGGCCTCCGGCCACGGCGCCAGCGCCACCGCGGCCGCACCCGCCATTACGTCCTCCCACAGCAGGCTGCGCACATAGGCGCGACGACACAGCGCACCGTGCCGATCAGGGCTGCGCATCGCGTGGGCCAGGTTGAGCACCGGCGCGCCGGGGTTCATCGAGCGCAGCAGGGACACGATGAGCGCGGACTCGCGCGAGAGGGCGAGATGGGGGGCGTCCCCGTCCTCCGTCACGCAGGCGACCAGCGGCAGCCCCGCCACAAACCCAACATGATCGACGCCGTGGCGCGCCTCTCCGGGCCGCAACACCTCCTCGCCAAAGGCCGCCGTGACGCGCGAACTGCCCGCGCGTTCCGCCGCAATATCAAGCAGTCCCTGCATGTACCGCCCCGCCAGGCCCTGATGGAAGGTCTGCCAGTCGTACTGGTACGACAGGTGTTCATCGTCGTGCCAGATGCCAATGTCGTCGAAGGCGCGCAGGTTGGAACGCCACGCATTGTTCAGCGCCAGTATGCTGCCGTAAGTGGCCTGCGCCTGCGCGGCAAAGGCCGCGCGGACGTCTTCGCCGCCGAACGAGAAACGCGGTGACGTCGCCACCGACAACGCGACCAGCGGCGCGCGTCCTCGCACGGTATCCGACACGGCCGCCGTATGGGCGCCGGTCGCCTGACGTGCGGCCGCACTGTTCAGGTCCGCCGCGTCGCCCTCCGCGCCCAGCACATGCCCGGGCTGGTCCAATGCCATCGCGGACACCGCCACGGCAACGCCGTTGGCCGCCGCCGCATCGAGCAGCACCTCCAGCCCGGCGCCGCTACCGGCAGTGTTGGGCGCCACGTCGAGCGAGGCGAAATTCAGCCCATAGCGGCGCAATCGCTCCATGGCGACAGGATCCGCGTCGCCGAGGTTGCCGCCGACCAGGATCACCGGCTGGCCGTCGGTCGACAACGCGCCGTCCGCCGCGACCACGACGCGGGGACGGGTACCCGGAAATGCCTCTGGCACCGGGGCGCCCGCCGGGACAAAAGCCAGCGCCGCCTCCACCTCTCGCGCGGCCCGTTGGGCATACTCGGCGAGATACAGCGCCCACGGCCAGTCCCCCGCGTCCGCCACCGCGCGCGCGCTGGCCGCGGCATCGGATCCGATGGCCGCCTGCGACCGTGCGAACGCCGGAACCACATCTGCCTCTGTCGCCGCAACATGCGCGGCAACCTGACTCATGGCGGCCGCCGCTTCGACAATGGCGTCATCGAGGGCCTGCCGGGAAATCTTCTGCAACCGGAGTGTCTGCCCGGCCACGTGGCGGATAAACGGATGATGAACCGCGATCTGCACCGCGTAGGCTCCGTCAGCGAGGTCCTCGGGCTCCCAGATGAACCGCACCGGATTCGGCCCCGTGTACAGGGGCATGTCCACGACCCCCTCGTGGAGCCTCGCGCCATCCTCGCCGGAGACGGCCAGTTGCACGGCGACGTCGTCGAAGGAGTCCTTGCAGACGATGGCGGCGTCGAAGACGATCGGCCCGTCCAAGGCAATGCCGGAGGATGGAAGTTGGGATTCGATCGCCGCCGACGGGCCGGGGTCGCTCTCGACCGCCGTGATCCACACACGGCTGTCCTGACCCATGCACGGAAGCACGGCGAGCAGGAACATCCCGCTACCCAGGAGGAACCCCACGCCAACGCCGCTACGCCTGCACAACATGCACGACCCTCCCCCGGTTACGGGTTACCCAGGCGCTCATTGTAGATAGCCACATGCAACGAGTCAAAGATGCAACGCCTGGGACGGGTCCGGGTATGACACGCGCGGCGGATAAGTCGCTGCTATCACGCAATTTCTGACTATTCATAGTTCCAAGGGTACTCGACGGGCGATTTTTCTTTGCGGAAGAGGAAACCTTTGCCCGTGATTGGGGTATACTAGGGTCAACGACAACGTAAATGGGGCCCGGGAACTGGGGTAGTGCGTACAGCGCCGGGAAGAAAACAGTTGACAAAGCGCGGAGGGTGCTTTCTAATAGGGGTTCGGCTTCATTCGATAACACGAGGGACAGGCGTAACGCTGACCATGCGGGTGTCCCTCTGTCCGGGAGGAATGGTCTCATGATACGAGCATTTATCCTCATGCTCATAGTCGGAATCGGCGCCTTCTCGAGCGCCGCCCAGGGGGTCACCTACAGTATCCCCCCCGAAAGCCTGGATCTGACCCGGGTGTACTGGGGCGACTACAAAGAGTTTACCAAACCCGCCGAAGTCCGCTACGAAGACGTCCTGCGCTCCACTCCCGAGTACGACCAGATAAAGAAGAAGAAGATCGCGCGCGGCACAGGCAAGTACTGGATCCTGCTGAGCCAGGCCAGCGACCGCGCCATCAAGGCCATTGCGGCGGTTGGCGGCGAGGCCGACTATGACTTCGTCACGGGCACGGGCTATCTTGAGGCTCTTGACCCGCCTATCCCTTCGGTCGACATCACGGACGACGTAGTGGCCAAGATGATGGACGAGACCGTTACCAGCGAGGAGGACGGCGGTAAGACGCGGCATGCGAAAGCGAAGTAGCAGCCCCCGCGGTGGACGGTTCGTTCGGAGCGTTCTGGTTTTCCCGCTGTTCGCGACGGTTATGCTGGCCGCGTGCGCCACGCCGTCGGCGCCGGGGTTTGGTGCGATTTCCAGCAGTTCCATCGCAGAACGCCGGCTGGCCGAAAAGGAAGTGGAAGAGAGCCGGCGAACCATCGATGCCGGAAGCCCCTCGGAGGCCATCCCGAGGCTCCTCTATGTCCTGTCCGCCTACCCGGAAACCCCTGGCGCCATCGAGGCGCACTATTGGCTCGGCGTCGCCTACGATGATTTGAACGGATTCAAGGACGCGGCCGATTCGCTCCAGGAATACCTGCGTCTGGCGCCGGACGGCCCACGGGCGGAGGAAGCCGCCGCGCGGCTGCGCCGTATCAGTGAGAAATATGCCGCCCAGGCGGGCGCCCCGGAAGAACTGGACCGCCAGATTTCCGAGGCACGAGCCCGTTTGCAGGGGAACCCGGCCAATGCCGAGGCCCGGATGCAGTTGGCGGAGGCCCTCTGGCGGCGAGGCAATTACACGGAGTCCGCACAAATCTATGTCGACTTGGCCAAAGAAGACCCCGCCCTGGCGCAGGACCCGGTCGTCCGCGAGCGGGTGGAACTTCTGGCTGACGGCGGGTATACCGTACTGACACCGGCCGAGGTGCAGCGGCGGCAGGCGGAAGCCAACCCGGTTGTGGTGTTGAACACGGCGTCGTTTCGCGCGGGGCGCGATCTGCTGACCCAGGTTCCCCGGTTCTACGTCGTGACGGGCCACGTTCTGAACCAAAGCGACCGTGTGTTGTACGGGGTATCGGTATTTGTCACAATCTACGGATTCGGGCAGGTCGTCTACGACACCGCGACCGCACACATCGGGCGGTTGAACCCCGGCGAGATGCGTGCGTTCAACGTGCGTTTTTCCAACTTCGAGAGCATTGAAAGCATCAGCAGGTATGAGTGTGTTCCGACATATCAGCGCTAGACGCGGCGTGCGATACGCGGCCCTATGCGGCCTCGCCCTGCTCCTGTGCGTCTCCCCTGCCCCGGCGCAGGATCCGCCGGCAGAAGCCCCCGCCGCGCCCCAGGCGGCCCCTGAACTTGCTCAGCAGCAGGTCAACGTCTCGGTAAAGATCATCGAGTTTCAGGCCACCAAAGGCGTGGAGACCGGCCTGAGCGCCTACTTCCAGCAACGCAACCTGCGCCAGTACGGCCAGGTCGTGTCCGGCACCAACGCCATCACCACCGCCGACCTCACCTTTCCCACCAGCACCAGCGCCGGCGTGAGCGTCTTCCTGGACCGCCTGAACATGAACAATTTTGACCTGGAGCTGGTGCTGCAGGCCCTTGTGGACGAGAGCCGGGCACTCATTCTGGCCCGGCCGAAGGCGATGGTCATGGTAGGGTCCGACGTCCCGACGACCATCCAGACCTCGCAACAGGTCCCTTATGAGAACACGGTTGTCGTCGGCTCGACGGCGGTTCAGGTAACCGCTTTCGAGACGACAGGGGTGACCCTGACGGTCAGCGTGCCCCAGGTCATTGATGACGACGCCGATCCGCTGACCGAGGACGATTCCTATGTGCGTCTCGTGGTCGAGGCCTACGTGAGCGAACAGGGACAGCGCATTGTCGTGGCCCTCGACCCCCAGCTCGCGGGCAGTTCCTTTGCGTCCGGCAAAAGCGCTATCACCGTGCCCGAGTTCATCACTCGGCGCGTCAAGACCGAGGTCTGGGTCCGCAACGGCCAAGTGCTCGTACTGGGCGGCCTGTACCGCAACACCCAAAGCCGCACACACAACTCGCCGCCGTTCCTCCAGCAGGGAGAAGACATCGTGGCCGGCCTGGCCCAGCGGGTCATCCCGGGCGAAATCACCGCCTCGCCCGTCTCGTCGAGCTTGGGCTACCGCAGCGCGGGCGATGAGCGGCGTGAGCTTATCTTCCTCATCAAGGCCGACATCTGGCGGCCAGCCTATGCCGTCATGAACCAGTTTGGCCCCCAGGACGAGGAAGAGGACCAGAAACGGATGCGGCCAACGGACGTGATCACCACCGTGATCGAAGGGATTACCGACATCCCGCAAGGCATCGCGGAAGGCATCTCCCGCGAGAGCACGGAACGGATCGATTCGGGCTTGGAGCCTCGCCGATGACGAAGTCCATCATCATCCTCCTGGCCATCGCCTGGGCCGCGTGTGCGGCCTTCGGCCAAGAACCGCCCGTGCCCGTCAAACAGGTCCAGATCAAGGCGTGGATCAGCGAGACGTCGGAGCAGGGCCTGCGCGATATCGGCGCCAACCTGACCTACCGGCGCATCGTGCGCGGTGTCGAGCAGGGCGGCAGTGTGCAGCAAGTCAATACGCGCCTGTTCGATCCCGTCAATCCGAACTTCCGGGTAACGCTGCCCGTCCCGGACCAGTCGGTCTTTCCGGCCCCGATGCGGCCGGACCTGGCGGGCACCGTGAGCGATGGCCTCCAGACGCAGAGCGGCGCCGGGCTGGCATTCAGCATCATCGAGACCGATCACGGCACGATCGACGGGGTGTTCCGCGGCATCGAGCGATCCTCGGACGTGGACCTGATATCCAAGCCCGAGCTGCTCGTCATTGACAACATGACCGCCGAGATCCAGGCTGGCGGCAAGGTGCCCTATCAGGACGTAACCTACGACACCCAGGGCAATCCCCGGCTCAACGTCCAGTTCCGCGACATCGGCGTGAACATGACCCTGGTGCCCACCATCCTCAGCGATGACCGCGTGCAACTGCACATCCAGACGCTCGACGTGACGGACATCACGCGGATCGACAACATCCGCGGCGTCGACCTGCCCGTATTTTCGACCCGCTCGCAGACCGGCAAGGTCGTCGTGCCCGACGGGCAGACCTTCGTCATCGGCGGGTTGTCAAGCCGCGTCGTGCGCAACCGCGAACGGCGCGTGCCGCTGGTCGGATCGCTCCCTTTCATCGGCATCCCGTTCCGGAGCCGCCTCTCGGACGCGGACAACACCCATTTGCTGGTGTTCGTCTCGCCCACCATCGTCGACCTGCGTCAGTTGACCCCCACAGCCCAGAGCGCCATGGACTTCTGGCGCGACCGCCGTTGGCAGAACACCCAGCGCATCCAGCGCGAGTGGGACGCCATGGAGGCCGAACTGTAGGCGCGGCATCCTGCCGTCCACGCCGTTCACACCGCCGGTGGCCCGCCCCCCCTTTCGTGTCCCCGCCATGAATAACCGGCCTCGGGCTTGCGTCTGACAAGCGTCTGCTATAGCATGCTTTAGCATTGCCTTCCATCGGCCCCCAGGAAAAAGGTGTGATGTTTTCGAAACTCGATTGTATCTTAGCCAGGATGTGTCAGTTTGACGCGTGCGGGGCGGTCGGCGCGGCGTGCCCGAAGGAGGGAATCCCCGCGTGACCGGCCCGGAGCCGACAGACGAGGCCCTGATGGCCGCGTTGTGCGACGGGGACATGAATGCCCTCGACCCGCTGATGCAGCGCCACCAGAATGATGTGTTCCGCTTCTGCGTTCACTACCTTAAGGACGTGGATCAGGCGCAGGAACTGACGCAGGAGTCGTTTATCCGGGTCTATGCGTCGCGCGGAAGTTTCGACTCCGAGCGGACCTTCCGGCCGTGGCTGCTGCGGATTGCGCGCAATCTGTGCCTCAATGAGTTGAAACGCAAGAAGACGGTCGCCATCGAGTCGCTCGACCAGTATGCAAGCGCGGCCCGGGATGAGTCGGGCGTGCTGCACCTCCACAGCGGGGACGGTCCCGATGGTCAGGTCATGGCCGGTGAGCGGCGCGAGGCGGTCGACATACTGCTGGAGCGCTTGGACCCCGAGACCCGGGAACTTCTGGTGCTGCGATACTTCGAGCGCCTGTCGGCCAAGGAAATTGCCGACCTGATTGGCAGTACCGAAGGCGCGGTGCGCACTAAAATCCACCGCATCCTGAAGATTGTGCGGCGGAAGTGGGGCCACCTTCAAGACGTGATGTAGCCCTCGCGAGAGGGATAACGATAGAGTACGGACGGTGCACGACCAAGGCTGCGAGACTCTTGCCGGCGATCTGCTGGCCTATCGCGACGAATCGCTGAGCGCTTCGCGGCGCGAGGCGGTTGCGCGTCATGTCGAGGCCTGCACCGCCTGCCGCGATGAACTGGCGTGGCTCGAGTCCTTCCAGCGGCATCTCGAGCGCCATGGCGACGCGGTGGCGGCCAGCCTTCCCCACGTCGATCTCCGCGCCCAGGTCTTCGCCGCCCTGAAACAGGAACCCGCCCCGGCGTCCCGGGGCCGCATACTGCGGTTTCACCCCCGCACGGAGACAGTCCGGTTCTGGATGGGATTTGCCACGGCGGCGACCGTCATTGCCGCCCTGTGGGCCGTTAGCACGCTTCTCCCGGAAACGTCGACTACCTCGCAGACGGCGCAGACCTCCGCGCAACCCACGCCGGGAAGCCCCCTGCCGTCCGGGGCGTCCGACAGTCACCTTGAACGCTTTGACGCCGAGCGGCTCGCGCTGGGCGGTCTGTCCTCGCGCCCAGCGCGCACCGAGGAGGTATTCGAGCCCGTCGCCGAACCCGTCATCGACACAGCCGTAACGGTCAGCGATGTTGTGCAGGCACGGCGCGAGGCACAGACGCTGCCGGAGGCCCTGCAGCGCCTGAGCGAATGGGCGCGTCTGAGTACCGAGGAGGCCCGCCGACTGGCGGCCGACGCCAACGCCACGTTGGCCGAGGAAGTCACCGCCAGCGAGGTGTTGCCGCTCGACGAAGCCATCGCCGTGCTCGAGCAGGCCGTCCGGGACCACCCGGATGACCTGACCGCCCGCTTCGCGTTGGCCAAGGCCTACAGCGAACGCGACGGCCTCCAGAACGAGGCCCTGCAAGCGTGGAACTCCCTGGCGCAGCTTGATCCGTCCAATAGCACGCCGTACATGGAGATGGCGGCGTTGCTTTTCGAACAGGGCGACGTACAGGGTGCGCGGGCCATGCTTCAGCACGCCGGGACCCTGGGCCGGGCCGATGTCTACACCAGCACCGCCGCCCGGTTCCGGCGCGACGCCCTGGTTGCCTCGGGCATGCCAGCGGACACGGCATCGTTGGTGTCGGCCCTCACGGCCGGGTCGTCGGAATATGACTACCTGTACGCGCTGGGCACCACGCTGCTGGCGCAGGGAGACTATTACCGTGCCCAAGGCGACCTCACCACGGCGACGAGCATCTATGAGGCCGTGTTTGGCTTCGGCCAGCAAATCGAGTCATCTTCGACCTACTCGTTGACCCACCTGGCGGGACTGGACCTCCAGCGGTCGGCGGCCCAGGAACTCGAACCGGTCTATATGAGTCTGGAGAACACCCAGCAGGTTCAGGCGCTCACGCAACAGGCCGCCAATCTCGTGGCCAGCATTGACCAGATCGGCGGCTTCTTCGACGCCATCAACAGCCTTTTTGCGACGGACCTGGATGTGGTCGTGTGGGGTCTGGTAGCTGACTTCATCCTGAATGAAGGCGATCTAGCGGTCTTCGATTTCTTCAAGGGGCTGTTCTAGGAAAAAAGCACCGCTTTCCGTACCGACCGGCGCGGGAACCAGCTGGTCCAGGTCAACGAGGACCACCGCGGGCGCAAACCCCTCGGCCTTCGCGGCCGCCGCCCATCTCCCCGATGGCGACACATAGCACGTGCCCCCGGTTCCCGTATCGAGAAACGTCAGTTGCTGACGCGCATCCGGGCGGTCCCTGTCCACGTGCCAGAGCTGGTTCCGGCCCATCCGGTCCGGCGCCACGGCCACAAGGTAGCGCCCGGATGGATGCCATGCCACCGCGCTCCCCGGGCCAAGTGTGCTGCCGGGAGCCGCGCCGCTCATCGGCGCCCGCCAGATACCATATGTGCCATCGTTCTCGCGCTTGGCGTAGACGATCGTCTGGCCGTTTGGACTGAAACAGCCGCCAGACAGCACGATTCGCCCCGAATCGATCACGATTTCCGTACCCGACGCACGCTGCACCACGACCAGTTGGTCGCCGTCCCCGTCCGTCGCCCGCACGAGCGCCAGCCGCTCGCCGCCCGGCGCATAATACAGTGCCCGCACCGCGCCCCCCCACCCGGTTACGCTCTGCCAGCGAGCCTCGCCGCCGTCTTCGGGAAAACGGGTCTCGTACACCCGCCACTGGCTGCCGCTTGAGGACATGGCGACGGCCAGCATGGTACCGTCCAGGCTGGCGGCGGCGATCAACGTGCCAGAAAGGTCCAGCGGCCGGTCCAGCAGCGTCGCTTGCGGCGACGACAGGTCCAGCGCGAGGCCGGGCTCAACCCCGGGGCGTTCCCAAGGCACGCGATAGACGCGCGTGCTGACGCCCCCAACCGCAGGCGGGGCCGGGGTACGGGCGAGAAAGAGCAATGGCGTACCTTCGGCGGCCCCATTGCTGCCCAGCAGGCTCAGTGCGGGCCGCCGGTGTCCCGGGGGCGCCGCCACGGGCGGAACCGCCAGCGAAGCCCGGCGCGCGGACGGCTCCGCGACGCCTATCACCGACGTCCGCGCCAGCGAGGGCTGCCCTCCTGCCGTGAATTCGAGCGCAACGGACTCGCCGGATCCGCTCCAGACCGCCTGGCCAAACTGATAGTCCGGCAAATGGAACTGCACGAGCACGACCCCGTCCGTCTCGTCCGTAAACGACGCGACCGCCGCGGATTGTCCCCATTGGCTGTCGCTGTGCACCGCCTGGCGCACCACGTCAAATGCCATGCCCTCGGTCATCGTCTTCACAATAGCCGTGCTCAGAACCATGGCCGCCGCGCCCAGAGCCGCCGCCCCCATGAAATAGTGCGCGGCTCGCGGCATCGCCGCCCACCCGGCCCGGACGCGCCGTGCCAGCCGCACCAGCGTGTCGTCGCCCGCAGCGCCTGTGGATCCGATCCGGGGCGCCGGGGTGGCGAGTTCCTCGCGCAGCGAGGCCAGGGCGGCGGATCCGTGCCCGCCTTCGTACAAGGGCTGTCCGGCGCGAACGCGTGCAATGGCCTCGACCAGCCGGTGCGCGTCGGCAGGACGGTCCTCCGGTTTGCGTTCGGTCATGTAGGCCACGAGGCGCTCCACATTGTCGGGGATGTCCGCCGCGTGTTCGCTCAAACGCGACGGGGGTTCCGCAATGATGTGCTCGATCAGCCGCACCGATGTCGGCGCTTCATGCGGCAGCCGCCCCGAGATCATCTGGAAGACCACCACCCCGAGGCTGTAGATGTCGCTCGACGCCGTGACCTCGCGATTCAGGCAACGCTCGGGCGACATGTACTGCGGCGTGCCCAGGCGGGATCCGTCCACCGTGAGCTGTGTCTCGGCCGTCAACACCTTGGCGATGCCGAAATCCGTCACAAAGGCATGGCCGTCCTGGTCGATGAGAATGTTGCCGGGTTTGATGTCGCGGTGAATGATGTGGCAGTCATGTGCGCAGGCCAGCGCGCGCGCCACTTGTTCGCCGTAGTCCAGCGCGCGCTCCCAAGGAATGCGGCGTTCCTTCTTCATCAGCTTGCTGAGCGGTATGCCCTCGATGAATTCCATGGCAATGTACGGAATCCGCCCGACCTTGCCGACGCCATAGATGTGGACAATGTTGGGATGATTGAGCGTCGCGAATGCTTCCGCCTCGCGCTGGAAGCGCGCGACCAGATGCGCCTGACGCCGGAGGTCGTCCCGGAGGACCTTGAGCGCAACCTGCCGCCCGAGCGTCAAGTCCTGGGCACGGTACACGATCCCCATGCCGCCATGCCCCACCGTCTCGATGATTTCATAGTTGCCAAAGAGGTTCCTGGCAGGGAGCGCCTGCGGGTCAAGGGGCTGGGGGGTGTCGTCGTCAGCCACTCAGCGTCCTCCTGCGGCTGCTGGCCGCGCATCGCTCAGCGAAACGAAGACCAGTGTCGCCGGCACGGCCACGTCCGCCACTGCGGCCGCCCACGCGCCATCCCGGCTGACCGCCACGACAGGCCGGATGCCTCCCGGAACATTCGTCAGCCGCGTCCGGGTATAGGGCGGGGCAGTCTGGACCGCGTAAAGCTGGTACGGCGCCGCCGGGTCCGAGAGACTGCCCTGTTCCGCCGCCTCCGGTCTCGCGGCAACGACCAGGAATCCGCCCGAAGGCGCCCACCTCTCCGCGCACACCAGCCCCGCGCCGATGTTAACCGCCTCGGGATTGGAGGAAATCTTCAACAAGTAGATGTCCGCGTCGCCGTCCGCGCGGTAGCGGCTGATCGCCACGCGCCGACCGGTCGGGTCGAAGGCCGCCGCGTCGCCGACCGGACCCACCATGAGCGGAACGCCATCCGTCCGCCCGGCAGCGGGCTGCACCGCCCATAACTCGCGTTCGACGCCGGCCTTCTCGCGGATGTACACCAGGTCCTGGCCATCGTGCGAGTACCGGATGCTTGGGTACACAAACGGCGCGCCCACGCTGGTCAACCGTTCACCCAGAGCGTCCAGCGGCTGGTTCCGCACGTCCCGCTGGACGAGGTACTCGCCGTCACTGCCGCGATCGCGCTTGACGAGACACACCGTGTAACCATCCGGACTCGGCACAGCGGCCACCGCGCCCGCCGGACGCCACAGCCGCTCGATCGCGTGCGCCTCTGCCGGAACGGCGATCTGACCCAGCACTTGGGGCCGCGGTCCGGCCTCGTTCCATTTCTGGGCCACCGCAACGATCGGCTTGAGGCCGTCCTGGTGTTCCAGGATCAGCGCGTTGTGAAACGGCGACTCGGGCGGTGTGACCGGCACAACCAGACTCGCCGCACGCAGACTCGCATCGGGGACCGACCCGCCACCGCCGCGCGGCGAAATGAGCGTGAACGCCCGCAGCTCGGCAAGTTCCATCGCCACCACGCCGTGAAGCCCCTGCGTCAGCGCGCCCTGCCGGCCGCCGGCGCGTGCCAGCAAGACGGGCTCCGCGCCCACCCACGCGATCTCGTCCCACGCGAACGCATCACCATTCAGGCTGGCCGTCAACACGGGCGGATCAAACTGGCGCTTGAAGCGGACGGCATCGAGCTGGGGCGCGGGGCCGGGCCAGGCGGCGCCCCGCGTGGCAAAACTGTAGGACGAGAACGCGGCGACGACCGTGAGGACAACCAGGAGCGCTGCGCCGGCGCCCGCGGTACGCACGAAGCGGTTCGGAACCCGTCGTGCCGCCTCCTCGAGCCGGACCGCCCCGGAACGGCGCTTGGGCTTGGGCGTCGGCTGGTCGTGCTCCACGGTCCGTGGCTGCGCCTGCTCCTTGATGAAGGACGTGAGGGCTTCGGGCATCGCCGACGTGCCGCCTTTGTGCAACTGGACGTCGGCAATACGTTCGCAGACAGCCTGTGCGCTTTCCGGCCGTTCCTCGGGCTGTTTGGCCAGCAGATGCGCCACAAGCCGCGCCACGTCATCGGGAATGTCCGGCACAAGCCGGTTGACCCGGGGCGGCTCGTCGTTGGTGATGCTCTTGATCAGGGCGGGCGCCGACTCACCGTGGAACGGCATCTCGCCGGTCAGCATGTGGTAGAGCGTCACGCCCAAGGCAAACAAATCGCTCGTCGGGTACAGCGCATGCCCGCGGCACTGCTCGGGGGCCATGTACTGCGGCGTCGCAAACGAGCCGGTGTCTTCGGGCAAGGTCCCGCCGGGCTGCTTGACGTGCGCGATCCCGAAATCCGTCAGACGGACCCGGCCCTGCCGGTCCAGCATGATGTTCGCCGGTTTGATGTCCCGGTGGATGACCCCGCTGCGGTGCGCGCAGTCCAGCGCCTCGGCCACCTGCTGCGCGATATACAGGGCGTTCTGCCACTTGATCGGCCCCTTCCGCCGCAGAAAGCGATCCAGCGGCTCGCCCTCGACGTATTCCATCGCAATGTAGGGAATACCGTCGTCCACGCCTGCCGCGTAGATGCGGACAATGTTGGGATGGCGCAGCGGCGCGGCGGCCTGGGCCTCGAGATGAAAGCGTTTGATGGCGGCCGGGTTGCGGGCAAGGCTCCCCAGCAGCACCTTGAGGGCGGCGCGCCGGTTGAGTTTGACATCCCGCGCCAGGTACACCACGCCCATCGCGCCGCGGCCGATGTGGCTGAGGACCTCGTATCCCCCGATCGTGGTGCCCATGCAGGATGCATGTCCGCCACTTTTCGCCATAAATTGCGCTCCACGCCGGACAAGCCTACTACATCTTGTGGCACGCTAGGTTAACAACTCTGGACGATATTGTCAATTCTGCGCACGACAGGCCTGACCGGGCACTTGCCGAATAAACGCACCGGGATTCATCTTTTTTCTACTATACGCACGACGGCCCGGCGATGCAATCCCCCTCGCCGGCGGCGCGGCGCTAGACCTGACTGCCGGGCTCCAGGGGCAGGCGCACCGTGAAGACCGCGCCCCCGCCGGTCCGGTTGGCGAAGGTGATGCTGCCCCCGTGGGCCGTCACGATGCGGTGGGCGATGGCCAGCCCGATGCCGGTCCCGCTCTTCTTCTTCGAGAAGAACGGCGCGAACGGATTGTCGCCATCCTGCAAGCGGACGCCCGGCCCGCTGTCGGCGACGTCCAGCGCCACGGCATCGCCGGTTCGCCGCACGCGCACGGTCACGCTGCCTCCGGGGCCTGCGGCGTCGATCGCGTTGATCACGACATTGCTGACCGCCTGCGCGACCATCTCCTCATCCGCGTACACCTCGGGGATGTCGCCCGCCTGGCTGGCCTCGATCGCGACACCGGCGCTCTCCGCCGCGTGGCGGCACAGGCGCATGATGCGGTCCACGATGGCCGTCACCGGCGTGTTGCGCGGCGAGAGTTCGAACGGACGTGCGAAGTTGAGCAACTGGCTCACCAGCCGCTCGAGCTTCTCGACCTCCTCGAGGATGACGTCGGCGTCGCGCTGGAGGTGTTCGTCGCCGGGTTTGATCCGGCGGCCGAGCAGTTCGGCTGTTCCCGCGATCACACTGAGCGGGTTGCGCAGCTGATGCACGACGCCGGCGGTCATCTCGCCGATATATGCGAGTTGCCGGTTGAGTTCGGCGGACCGTTCGAGGTTGCGGAACGGCGTGATGTCGGTGAAAAGGAACACCATGCCGCCGCCCGCCTCGTGGATCATCGACGCGGACACCCCGATCTCGCGGCGCTTGCCCGATGCCTGTTGGATAACCACCTCGCGCCGCGAAACGGGTTCGCCGTACTCGAGCATCTCGCGCAGAAGTTGACGGAACGCAGCGGGAAGGGGCGCGTCCGCCAGCCGCGCCTGCTGAAGCTCCCCTGCCGGATCGAGGCCCAGTTGGGTGTAGGCGCCGTGATTGGCAAAGACGACCCAGCCCTGCCCGTTGACGACCAGGACGCCGCTGGTGAGGTCGGCGACGATCTGATGGCACAGCCGCCCGATGGCTTCAGGGGATCCGGTATCCGGTGCGTCCATCTCGCCCGCCTTTCGCCGTTACTGGAGCTGCCCCTTGATCTCGCGGGCCAGCGCCACGAACTCGTCCACCGAAAGGGTCTGCGCGCGGCGGTTGGGGTCGATCCCGACGGTGTCCATCGCGGCCAGCACGACCTCCCTCGGCGCGCCAAAGACGGAGGTGGACGTGAGCGCGTTGCGCAGCGTCTTGCGGCGGTGCGAGAACGCGGTGCGCACGATCTTGCTCACGAACGCCGCGCTGACGCCGGGGTAACGCGGGCTCTCATGCGTCCGCAGCCGCACAATGGCGCTGTCCACCTTCGGCATCGGCCGGAAACACCCGCGCGGGACGCGGTGCACGATGTCCACGTCCGCATAGTAATGCGCCATGACCGTAAGCTGACCGTAATCGGCCCCGCCCACCGGCGCGACCATGCGCGCGGCCACTTCTTCCTGCACCATGACGACCATCCGCGAGAAAAACACCGGCGACTCCCAGAACTCAAAGAGAATCGGCGAGGTGATGTAGTAGGGCAGGTTCGAGACCATCTTGAAGCTCGTGCCGCCCGGCAGATACTCGGCCAGCAGCTTGTCCAGTTCGTGGTTGAGGATGTCGCCCCGGAACAGGCGGACCTTTTCGTCTTCGCCGAACTGGTCTTCGAGGCACGGCATGAACGCGCGGTCAATCTCGACCGACAGCACACGGCCCGCATGTTCGCGCAACCGCCTGGTCAAGGCCCCCAGCCCCGCCCCCACCTCGACCACGTCGTCCTCTGGCCCCAACGCGGCCGCCTCGACCATGATCCGGTTGATGTTGTCGTCCATCAACAGGTTCTGGCCGAGGCTCTTTTTGAAATCGATGTTGTATTTGCGGACGAGATCCTGCAGCGCCATAGCGGTACTCCGGTGGTATGACTCAAGCTTAACGTCCTGCCCCCCGGCGTTCAAGGAGAGTGTGCAAGCGCCTATCGCCCGATGGTGCCGCACAGGAGGGACAGTGGAACTGGTCAAAGAAGCTGCCTGGTAGACAGGATTCTCGGAACTCCCAGGTGGCAACGGAGATCCTTCGCTTCGCTGCCAAGAAACACTCGTGTGGACAGCGGAACGGAGATCCCTCGGCTGCGCTCGGGATGACAATAGGGGTAAGTGATACCCCACGGGGTTTCTCCGTCCACTGAGCGGCTGGCCGCTTTGGACTCAGGATGACACAGAAAGCTGCCTTTCTCGCGAAAACCGCTGTCATTCCTGTCATTCTGAGCGAAGCGAAGAATCTCGTCGGATTCTCACGGTGAGGGGTGGTCCTGCCAACGAACGCTCCATCATCCGCGATGAAAGTGCAAGCGCCTGCAGACGTGACGCCGGCCTCCAGCGACGGAACATTAGATGGCCGTGCTACGCTGCCCCCTCGCGTAGCACGGCCAATCCTGTGGGCTACCCCAAGCGCGCCTGTCTGCGCCGGGCACCGTAATGGAAACCCCACCACGCAAACAGTACAAGGGCGAGGGGCAGAAGCGTGCCCACCAGCGCAGCCGCCACAGAGCCCACGGGCGAGAACTGCCTGGAGGGATTGAGCAACACGACCATTCCCAGTTTCAGAAAATGGAGCGCGAGATTCAGAAGAAAGAACGCGCCTACAGCCTCGACAGACGTGCGCCAACGGCGCGGCGGCAGGTCGGCCCACCATAGCCACATGAACGGCAAGACGAGCCACGAGGCAAGCACCAGGAGCTGAGAAAGCAGCCCGGGTAGAAAGGACACCGTCGAGACAGACGGGGAGTGGTCCAGCCAACCGTAGTAACTGACCAATGGAAGCGCAAAGGCAACGCCGAGCGCCACCCATCGGGCTTTCCCGTGTTCCCACCACATCGACTGGCCACGCCGCTCTTGCCGTCGCCACCGTACAAGCATCGACACCGCGAACAGCGTCCACAGGAGCAGTGAGAACGGCCAAAGGTCCCGGATGGGCAGTTGCCCGAACGCGAGAGCGCCGGCATGCCACACCAGCGTGAGCACGGCAACAGGAACTAACCGCACATAGAGGCGGCTGTGGTCCGCCTGCGCGTGCACCGACCCCAACCACTCTTTCAGCGCCCGCGCATCCCCGAAATGCTCGCGCGTCAGCAGAATGGCATCGTCCTCGGTGACGGCCTCTTCCCCTGACAGATAGGCGAGGGCCTGATCTTCCAGATGGCCGAACAATTCCTCCTGGACTTCGGCATCCAATTCGTGCGAAGCGCCGATCTTCCTGGCCAGCGCCCGCAATTGCTCTTCCCCCTTGCTCGTCAGGTGCGCATCCATTTAACAACCCTCCGCGGACCGCAGCACCATGGCGTGCCACTGGTTCCATTGCGACACGCCTTCAGTCAGCGTCTCGCGCCCCTTTTCGGTGACGTGGTAATACTTCCGGCGGCGGCCGGTGTCGGCCTGACGCCACTCCGCCTCCACGAGCCCCTCCTGCTCGAGCTTGTGCAGGATGGGATACAGGGTCCCCTCCTGCCACGTAAACAGCCCGGTGGCCTCCTCGTTCACCTTCTTCAGCAGCCGGTAGCCGTAGGTCGCCTCCCGGGAGAGAGACGAAAGCACCAGCAGCGCCGTGCTGGCCCCCACCAGCTCCTTGTCGATCTTCATGATGCCCCTCCTTTACCTTGAACTTCTATGGCTAGATTACCAAGAACTTCTTGGCATGTCAAGGGGCACTTCGCTTCCGTGGCGGTTGGACATACGCGCCCCCCGTCTTGTACACTCTGCCGGGTTCCACAGGAGTACTCGATGAAATACGTTATTGTTGGGGCATTCGTCATTCTGTCACTGTTGTCGGTCGTGGCGTGGGTGTGGCAGCCGGGCCGGTCCACAGACAAGATCATTCTCACCTGGGTGTGCGACGACGCCCCGATCCGCCGCGATATCGTCCGCCTCTTCAATGATCAAAGCGAGAAGTACGAGCTGCGCCTGGACCCCCAGAACGCGGGCATGGAGAAGGTCATCGTCCAGTGTCTCGCGGGCGTCGGCCCGGACCTCTTCGACTGCTATGTTCCCATCCAGCTCATGGCCTTCATCCGCTCGGACATTGCCTACGACATGACCGATGAGTTCCACGCGATGGGCATGGACCCCAGCGAAATCTGGGAGTGCACGGCCCCGTCCTACATCTTCGAGGACCGCATCTACGGCCATCCCGGCAACGCCAACGCCTTCGCCATCTGGTACAACAAGAACATCTTCGACGAAAAGGGCATCCCGTACCCCGAAGAGGGCTGGACCTGGGAGGAATTCATCGAGACCGCCCAGAAACTGACCGAGTACGACGAGCAGGGCCGTCCCAAGCGCTTCGGCTTCCTGGGACCGTGGGATCCGTCGCTTTACGAGAGCATCCTGCGCCAGTACGGCGCCTATTACTACACCCCCGAGGGAACCCGGTGCATTCTGGACGCGCCCGAGGCCATCGAAGCGATGCAGTTCGCCCAGGACCTCATCTACAAGCACCGGGTCACCCCCACGCCCTCCGAAGAGTCGGCCATGGCCGGCGCCGGCGGCTGGTCGGTAGGCGTGTTGAGCCTGTTCGGGGCCGAACGCGGCGCGATGGCGATTGGGGGCCGCTGGTGGCTGCTCCTCATGCGCGATCCCTCGTACGCGCACATCCGCCTGGGCGTCGTGCCCCTTCCCAAGGGACGGACCGACAAGACGGTCGGCGGCGGCCGCGCCACCCTGATCAACAAGAACACCCGGAATCTGGAGGGCTGCCTGGAATTCATCCGGTTCCTCCATGGCGACGCCTTCAACCGCATCGTCAACGACTATGCCGACGCCCTGCCTCCGGTGAAGAAGTACGCCTACACGGAGGAGTTCCTGCACAACCCGGCCTATCCCCACGAAGACTTCCACGAGATGTGGCGAATCGCGGCGGAAAGCGCCGAACCCGTCGACCTGACCCCCTTCGCGAACGGCGCCGTGGTGTACCGCATCCTGAAGCTTCAGGAAGACCTGTTGCGGTTTGGCCGCAAGGACGCCGCGTCCGCGATGCGCGACGCCGCCCGTCAGGTCAACGAGGCGATCATCGCCCAGATCAAGATTGACCCGACCCTTCGCGAGCAGTACATGGCCCTTGTCGAACAGGGCGCCCAGCCAGCCTGGGACCGCCCGGAGGATGCGCCGTGAAGCGCCAGACCCGCGTTACCCTGACCGCCTTGGCCTTTCTGCTGCCCAACTTCCTCGGGTTTGCCGTCTTCACCCTCGGCCCGGTGCTTTTCTCCTTCTTTGCCGCCTTCACGAACTGGACCCTCATCAAGACGGTGCCGCTGCAATTCGTGGGACTCGAGAACTTCCAGACCCTCCTGACCAGCCACGAGTTCTGGCAGTATTTCATCAACACCATCTACTTCATGCTCGGCATGCCCATCTCGATCGGCGGATCCCTGTTCCTCGCCGTGCTGATAAGTCAGAAGATCAGCGGCCGTGTGGTCTACCGCACCCTGTTCTATCTGCCCAGCTTCACCGCGGGCGTCGCCCTCTTCATTCTGTGGAAGAAGCTCTACAACCCCGAGTTCGGCCCCATCAACGTCGTGCTCGAATACCTGGCCCACCGTGTGGGCTGGACCAGCTTCGACGGACCGAGCTGGCTTTCGTCCACGCACAACCTCCTGGGACTCGCCGAGGAAAAGATCGAGCTGGTGTGGCGCCAGTGGGGAGTGGGCGCGCGTGACGCCATCATCATCATGGGCGTCTGGGTGACCATCGGCGGACCGAACATGCTGCTGTACATCGCGGGCATCTCGAACATCCCGCAGGACCTCTACGAAGCCTCGGACATCGACGGCGCCAACGCATGGCAGCGCTTCCGGCACGTCACGTGGCCGCAGCTCGCCCCCACGACCTTCTTCATCGTCATCATGAGTTTCATCGGCGGATTGCAGGGCGGTTTCGAACAGGCGCGCGTCATGACCGAGGGCGGCCCCGCGGGCACCACTACCACCCTCGCCTATTACATCTACAACAAGGCGTTCATGGAGTTTCAGATTGGCTACGCGTCCGCCATCGCCTGGGCGCTCTTCATCATGATCTTCGCCGCGACGATGACCCAATGGAGGTTTGGAAGCCGCTATGTCAACTACTAGCCCAGTCCCGCCCAAGCGGCCGTTCCATGCCTGGTGGTGCCGGCGCGGACGCTACGGTTTCGCCCATCTGGTGCTGATTGTCCTCGCCGTCACCATGCTGCTGCCCTTCCTGTGGATGGTGTTCACCAGCTTCAAGCCGCTCGGAGAAGTCGAGGCGATTAACCCGATCCCCCAGAACTGGCAGCCGGAGAACTACCCCAAGGTCTTCGAGGAGATCCCCTTCGCCAAATACTATTTCAACAGCCTGTTCATCGCCATGTGGGTCACCCTGCTCCAATGCCTGACCAGCGCCATGGCGGCCTTCGCCTTTGCCCGGCTCCAGTGGCCCGGACGCGACCACGTCTTCAAGCTCTACCTCGCCACCATGATGATCCCCGGCGTGGTCACCATGATCCCCAACTTCACCCTGATGGTCTATCTCCATCTCATGGACAAGTACGTCGGGCTCATCATCCCCGCCGCCTTCACCGCCTTCGGCACCTTCATGCTGCGCCAGTTCATGCTGACCATCCCGTCCTCCCTGGACGAGGCCGCCACCATCGACGGCGCCAGTTCCTGGCAACTCTTCTGGGACCTCATCCTGCCCCTGGCGCGGCCCGGGCTCATCGTCCTGACCATCTTCACCTTCATGGGCAACTACGGGTCCTTCTTCTGGCCCCTCATCATGATCAAGAGCGAACACCTGCGCACCCTGCCCATCGGCATGCTCTACTTCGACACCCTCTACGGCCAGCAGACCAACCTCCTCATGGCCGCCAGCGTCATGAACATCGCCCCCCTCGTCCTCCTCTTCCTCGTCATGCAGAAGTACCTCGTCCAGGGTATCCAACTGGGCGCGGTGAAGGGGTAGACCCGCAAGGGACACCGGGTTTGGTCCGAATCCCGGACAGGAAGGCCGCGCTGGAGCGGTCGCCTGGTGTCCATCTGGGCTGGATGAAGTATGAGCACAACAAGGCGATCTCCAACGAGGTGAGGGGCGCCGGGTTCCCCGCGCAATGGCACAGCTTCGCAACAAGAGGACAGACCCCGCCGCTCCTTCGTCGCAGGGTCAGTCCCCATATTGCTGCGCTCATTCACCACGACATGAGCAAACGCGGGACTGTCCCAAGCGAAGCGACGCAGGAGCGCAGACGGGACTGTCCCGCGTTTGCGGTCCACCGGTCAGGGTCTGGCAAGCCCCTTGCGCTCATGAACCACTGATGCTATATTCAGGTATGTTCAGCGCAACTCCCGAGGCCGCTTGCCCATGAATGTCGCCCAGATTGTCGATGACCTCCAGCAGGACGCCGCGTTCCGCCAGAGCCTGACGGCGTGGAAGACCCTGCCCGCCCGGCCGGCGCGTTACGCGCCCTTCCCGGAGGGACTGGAACCGCGTCTGGTCGAGGGATTCGCCCAGCGCGGCATCCATCAGCTCTACACGCACCAGGCCGAAGCGGTCGAGGCGGTCCTGCGGGGCGAAAACGTCTGCGTGGTCACGCCGACGGCCTCGGGCAAGACGTTGTGCTACAACATCCCGGTGTTGAACCGGCTGATCCGGAATCCCAAGGCGCGCGCGCTCTACCTCTTCCCGACCAAGGCCCTCTCGCAGGATCAGGTGACCGAGCTGAAGTCCACCATCGACGACCTGGACGTGAAGATCGGCACCTACACCTTCGACGGCGACACGCCTGCGTCGGCGCGGAAGGCGGTGCGCAGCGCGGGGCATATCGTGGTGACCAACCCGGACATGCTGCACGCGGGCATCCTCCCCCATCACACGATCTGGATCCGCCTCTTCGAGAACCTCGAGTATGTGGTCATCGACGAGATTCACCACTACCGGGGCGTCTTCGGGAGCCATCTGGCGAACGTGCTGCGGCGGCTCCAGCGCATCTGCGCGTTCTACGGCTCGAACCCACAGTTCATCTGTTGCAGCGCGACCATCAACAACCCGAAGGAGATCGCCGAGAAGGTCATCGAGCGGCCGGTGCGGCTCATCGACAACAACGGCGCCCCGGCGGGCGACCGCCATTTCCTCTTCTTCAATCCGCCGGTGGTCAACGCGGAACTGGGCATTCGCCGCTCGTCGGTGAAGGAGGCCGCCCGCCTTGCGACGCGCTTTCTGGACAGCCGCGTGCAGTGCATCGTCTTCGCGCGCAGCCGCCTGCGGGTCGAAATCCTGACGACCTACCTCAAGGAAGCGGTCCGGCGGATGAAGAAGAGCCACGACCTCGTCCGCGGCTACCGTGGCGGGTACCTCCCGACGGAGCGCCGGGCCATCGAGGAGGGGTTGCGCAAGGGCGAGATCATGGCCGTGGTCAGCACGAATGCGCTTGAACTCGGCATCGACATCGGGTCGCTGGACGTATGCATCATGACGGGCTATTCGGGCAGCGTCGCCAGCACGTGGCAGCAGGCCGGCCGCGCCGGACGCCGCAGCAGCGTGTCGCTGGTCGTCCTGGTCGCGTCGAGCGCCCCGCTCGACCAGTACATCATCAGCCACCCCGAGTACTTCTTCGAGCAGGCCCCGGAGAGCGCCACCATCGATTCCAACAATCTGATCATCGTCACGAGCCACCTCAAGTGCGCGGCGTTCGAGCTGCCCTTTGTGGACGGCGAGGGCTTCGGGCTGGACCCGGCCTCCACCCGCGAGATCCTCCAGTACCTCGAAGACAACGGCGTGCTGCGGCATGTCCGCGACAAATGGCACTGGTCCGCGGATGCCTACCCGGCGGAAGAGATCAGTCTGCGCACGGCGGCGCCCGGCAACGTGGTCATTCTGGACACGAGCGACAACGGGCGCGTCATCGGCGAAGTGGACCTGTTCAGCGCGCCGGTCGAGGTGTATGAAAACGCCGTCTATCTGCACCAGAGCGCGCAGTACACCATCGACCGCCTCGATCTCGAGGATCGCAAGGCCTATGCGCGGCCGGTCGAGGTGGATTACTACACGGACGCGCAGATCAAAGTGGACCTCAAGGTCCTCGACGTCTTCGAGCGGGACGCGTCGCCGCACGGCGACCGGTGCTACGGCGAGTTGAGCGTGACGTGGCTGCCCACGATGTACAAGAAGATCAAGTTCGGCACGCACGAGAACGTCGGCTTTGGCGAGATCCATCTGCCGGAAAGCACGATGCACACCACGTCGTACTGGCTGGAGTTCCCGGAGGACACGCCGGCCCGCTTCAGCATGGACCAGAAAGAGCTGGGCGAGGCGCTCAACGCCTTGGCGAACGCCCTGCGGCAGGTTGCTCCCGTGCAGGTGCTGTGCGACCTGTCGGATGTGCGCGCCCAGGCCATGGTGCGCGCGCCGTTTTCCGAGCGGCCCACGATCTACCTCTACGAAACCTATCCCGGCGGCGTGGGCTTCAGCGAAAAACTGTACACCCACCACGAGCGTCTGTTGCAGGCGGCCGTGGCGCTGTTGACCGGCTGCTCGTGCAGCGAGGGATGCCCGAGTTGCGTGGGCACGCCGGTCGAGACCGGCGAACACGGCAAGGCCGGGGCGCTCAAGCTCGCGCATCTCGCGTTGACGGCCCACGCGGGCGGCACGGCGATGGATCCCGCCGCCGGACCGGCAGGATAACCCCTCCATGGCGGACAAGCGCGATACGCTTCGTAGGCTGCTGAATCAACACGGCATCATTACCGGCGCCGAGTTGCAGCAACGTGCCCGGAAGGAATCCGAAACGCGCGCTTCGGACGCGTTCGAGATCGACAAGGTGCTGCCGGGCGAGGTCGTCACCGACGGCGACACCGGCTTTTTCCTCGTCCGCCACCGCTTCGACCTCGATGACCGCCACGGCAATCTGCCTTTCCGCGCGGCGCTGAGCGCCACGCCCGAACACATCGCGCTGTCGGCCTGTGACGAAGAACTCGCGGCCTTCGATGCGCGCACGGCCGTCTTCATCGACACCGAAACCACCGGCCTGAGCGGCGGCACCGGCACGGTGGCCTTTCTCGTCGGCGTGGGATATTTCGAGGATGATTGCTTCCGCCTCGATCAGTGTTTCATGCGCGACTACGACGACGAAGAGCCGATGCTGCGTTATCTGGACGGCCTCTTCCGCGATAATGACACCGTGGTGAGCTACAACGGAAAGAGTTTTGACCAGCCGCTGCTCCGCACGCGCTTCATCACGAATCGCATCCCGTTCCGCCTGGATGGGGCCTTGCACTTCGACCTCGTGCACGCGGCGCGCCGCTTCTGGAAACGGCGGCTGCGCGATTGCAGTCTGGGCAACGTCGAGCGCGAGATTCTGGGCATCCAGCGCCACGGCGACGTACCCAGCTCGGAGATTCCCCAGATCTGGCTCCAGTACCTGCGTACCCGCGACGCCCGCCGCCTTGCCGGCGTATTCACGCATCACAAGACCGATGTCCTGAGCCTCGTCGCCCTCACGGCCGCCCTGTCCGAGCGCCTGACCGCCCCGGAAGGTCAGGGCTTCGAGCATGCCGAGGACCGCATCTCCCTGCTGCGCATCCACTACCGCAGCAGACACTATGGCGAGGTGACCGGCCTCGCACGCTGCCTGCTCGACACCGAGGCCGATGCGCTGCTACGGCGCGAATGCTACGAAATGCTCGGCATTGCCCTCAAACGCATCGAGGACTGGGAGGCCATGGAGGCGTGCTGGACCGCCATGGCCGCGGAATTCCCCGGCGCCTGCCTCGCGCGGCTGGAACTCGCCAAGCATCACGAACACCGGTCGCGCAACCTCGCCGAGGCCGAACGCCTGTGCCAGGAAGCACTTGCCTATCTCCAGGGACGAGGCGCCGCCGGCCGCCTCGGCTTCGAGGAAATGAGCGCCCTCGGCGAGTTCCGCAGGCGCCTGGAGCGCATCCAGAAGAAGATGTCCCGCTGGAGCACCGACGACCAAGGCGAGACGTAGCCGCGGCTTCCCGTCCGCTTGCGACGCGTTTCGGGCGGTGTTAAGCTTCCGCTTTCCCCACATGAGGAGCACGGAACATGTTGGACACTATCCCCGCCGAACGTTCGAGGGCGTCCTCACTGCATTTCTTCGGCCCGGCGTCCGCCCCCCTCTTTGCCAAGGAGTGCGAAGAGTCTCTCCTCGGATTGTTGCGCCGCAATTTCTGCAACCGCTTCAACGCTCCCGACGTGGGCTTCCTGCACGCGAGCATCGACGGCCGGCCGTGGGAAAACACGATGTGGCCGCGCGATGCCGCGATCGTCATGCGCGAATTCATCCACTGGGGCCGCTTCGACGAAGCATGCCTCCTCGCGCAAGCGCTGATGCAGCTCGTCCGCCCAAACGAGGAAGGCTTCTTCTCCTATCCCGAGAATTTCCGCTTGGGTGAACCCGCCAGCGGTGCTGAACTGGACGGCACCACCGGCGTAATCATCTCGCTGTGTCTGCTCTGGCATCGACTGCCCCAGAACGCGCCCGAACGGGACCGAATCTATGCCTTTCTCATTGGCGCCACGTCCCCGGTGCAATGGATCAGCAACGTGCTCGACCGCAGACCACTCGTGGCAGGCAGCGGTGAGTTTGGCGGCGGGTGCGGGATCCCCGGCCTGCACTGCAACGTCGTGCAGAACGGCATGTGCCGTCTGGCGCTCCTGGCCGCGGCGGGCGTGCTCGATGCCACGGGCGACGCACCGCGTGCCGACGCCTTCCGCGAGCGGGCGGGCCGTCTTGAGACGTCCATGGCCGATATCCTGACCGGACCCGACGGGACATGGACCTGGTGCGTGGATCCGGAAACACTCCGTCCGGATCCGGCGATCATCCACCACCCGATGAATGAAGGCTTTGGCGGCCTGAACGGCGTACTCAGCATGCAGTCCGATGTCTTGGGGCTGGATCCCGGGGATCCCCGCTGGTTCGGGGTCGCGACCTCGCGCGCCACCTTTGAGAAACTCCTGGCCACGCCCCTTCGCCGCGAACAATTCGACAAGTACGGCATCTGGACACAGTTCGATTTGCCGCCGCTCGAACGGATGATGAGCCCGTCGTATGGGCAGGGCTACGCCACCCACGCC
The DNA here is from genome assembly GCA_052033955.1 of Candidatus Hydrogenedentota bacterium. Classification (GTDB taxonomy): domain Bacteria; phylum Hydrogenedentota; class Hydrogenedentia; order Hydrogenedentales; family SLHB01; genus JBPOJD01. Next base: position 25,700 of record JBPOJD010000041.1, on the reverse strand, counting down.
ATGCTCCTCCTCGACCGGCTCGATCTCGCCGCGCGGTCCATCCGTTTCGTCGCCGAGTACACCTTCAGCCCGGCGCGCCGGCTGCACCTCGACCGCGAATCGCCCTACTGGTTCTTCGAGCGCTATGTGTCGCCCGATGAAACCGATCCGAAGATCTGGGACCAGGCCTGCGGCGCCCTCAACGCCGTCTGCGCCGCGGAACCGCTGAAGATTGCCCGCCTCATCATCGGGTTGGATGACTCGCAGCCCGGGCATACCCGTCTGATCCCCCGGCTGCCCGACGGCTGGACCGGCTACCGTGCCGAGAACTGGCCCGCGATGACGGCCAACGGGCTGGTCTGGCTCGATCTCGCCTGCGAACGCGATGGCACGGTGTTCCGGTTTGACGGCCGCGTCCGCGACGGCGCCCGGCTGCCGCGCGTGGAACTGGTCTTCGCGGACCGGCGCCAGTCCTGGAACAACGCGCAGATCTTCCGCGTGGAATGGCCGCTGGAGGGGTAAAAACAGCAGCGAACGGCTGCCCGGCATCAACTCCCGGAGCGTCGTGATCCCTGATCTCCCGGGCCGAATCCTTGCCGCAACCGCCCCCCATACGACGTCTACATCGAGGAACGCGTTCCAGGGACGCAGCGCCCTCGTACCCAGCGCCGTGGCTGCTCCGACGAGGTTGACGCTTCGTACCGGCGCGGCTACAGTACACGGAGCGCCGCCGAGGGACTCCGCCCAGCACACAGGCCTTCACATCGCCGGTATCCCGGTGGACAGAAAGGAATCTTGATGTTGCCGTACGCGGCCGAGCCGCTGCTCCCGGGCCGTCTCTGGGCAGGGCCATGCCCCTGTGGGACGTCCCGGTCGGCGACCCTTCGGCACTGTGCGCTGCTCCTCGAACGAGGCGTTCGCGTCTTTCTCGATCTCCGCACCCCGGACGAACGTCAGTCCGGGACGGTCTATGAGCCCCTGCTCCGCCAGGCCGCGCTCGAGTGCAAGGCCCTCGTGCGGTGCGAGCGCCTTCCCTTCCCGCCCGCCGCCACGCCCTGCCCGCAGACCCTCAAGGATGCGTTGAGCGGACTGTCCCAGGAATGGGCCGCCGGTCACGCGGTCTACGTGCATGCCGTCGACCTCGATGACCGGGTGCTGCTTGTTGCCGCGTGCGCCGCACACCTCCTGCGGCGAATCCCTGAGGCTCGTCAGCTTGCGGAAGGCCTCACGCCCGCACAACGCGCATATGTCGAAGGGTTCACCGCCTGACCGGTCCCCATTCCTGCGGGCGCACCCGGCCTCGCTGCCAACTACGTTTTTACGGTTTCTTGCGCCGCCATCCTCGCGCCCGCGAGCCTGCATTTTCGGAAGATCTCGGGTATACTATGTACTCTTATCGATGGAATGCTGAAAACTGTCGGAGGTATGCGTGCAGGAGCTTCCCCCCGAAGCCACCCGGCTGCTGCTCATAGTCGCCCTTGCCGTGGCGGGCCTTGGCACCGTAACGAGCCTCAGCCTCGGCTATGCTCTCGTCCGCCTGCTGCGCCGCGAGCGGCCCGGGCCGGGCGGTGCACTGGCGGAGCTGTTTGCGGCGATGGATCTCCAGGCCCGCACGGGCGACCTCAGCACCCGGGTCCCGGTCGAACCCGGGACCCAGGTCGGCCTGATCGCCGAGCGCTATAACCGCGTGCTGCAGGCCCTCCAGAGTTCGGTCGCGAAGACAGAGTCTGTCGTGCGCGCGGCAAAGGACGCCATTGTCACCTTTGACCCGGAGCGCCTGACCATTTTGAGCGTCAATCCCGGCGCAAGCGCGATCTTCGGCTATCCGATGCCTGCGATGTGCGGCCAGCCGCTGTCGCTTCTGGTTGGCCCGGCCGGCTCCGGTGAAGACCTCGCGGCGCTGATCGCCCGGCACCTGAACCAGGGGGCGTGTGAGCTGTCCGGCCGCCGGGATGACGGCTGGTCATTTCCTGTTGAAGCGTCGTTTTCCGCCGCAACAGACCAGGAATCGCCCTTCCTGATCGGCACGTTCCGCGACATATCCTCCCGCAAACTCGCCGAGCGCGCCCTGCGCGAGCGCGAGGAACAGTTGCGCCACGACGCCCTGCACGACCACCTCACCGGGCTCCCGAACCGCGCCCTGTTTACCGACCGGCTCCGCGTCGCCATGGAACGCTGCCGGCGGCACGCGGAACGTCAGTTCGCCATCCTGTTTCTGGACCTGGACCGCTTCAAGGTGGTCAACGACTCGCTGGGACACCGCGTCGGCGATCAGTTGTTGCGGGAGGCCTCGGACCGCTTGCGCGGATGCGTGCGCGGCTACGACAGCGTGTCTCGCGTCGACCGGGAAGATGCCGGCGAGGGGGGCACCGTCGCACGGCTGGGCGGCGACGAATTTGTCATCCTGCTGGAAGACGTCCGGAACGTGCAGGACGTCACGCGCGCCGCGGACCGGCTGCACCAGCGCCTGGCGGCGCCCTTCCACATCGACGGGCACGAGATCTACACGACGGCGAGCATCGGGATCGCGCTCAGCACGGGCAACCACGATCACCCCGACGACCTGCTGCGCGAAGCCGACGCCGCCATGTACCGCGCCAAGGCCTTGGGCAAGGCGCGGCACGAGCTGTTCGACCAGGAACTGCACCAGCAGGCCGTGCGGCGGCTTGAACTCGAGAACGACCTGCGCCGCGCCAATGAAGGAAATGAGTTTGTCCTCTACTATCAGCCTATCGTCAGCCTGGAGACCGGCCGCACCACCGCCTTCGAGGCACTGGTGCGCTGGGAACACCCGCGGCGCGGCCTGATTCCCCCGGATGAGTTCATCCCGATCGCCGAAGAGACCGGCCTCATCACGCGGCTGGGCGCGTGGGTGCTTGACGAGGCATGCCGCCAGATGCGGCAGTGGGTCGATACCCCGGGCGTGGCGGCGCCTGACTGCATCAGCGTCAACGTGTCCTCACACCAGTTCGACCATTCCGACGTGGCCGCAATCGTGCGACAGGCCCTGGAGAACTGGCAGCTCCCGCCCAGCGCGCTGAACATTGAACTGACCGAGTCCGCCATCATCGGCAACACGGAGAGCGTCGCCCGGACCCTGACGGAACTGCAGGAGATGGGCGTCCGCATCAGCATCGACGATTTCGGGACCGGCTACTCGTCGCTCAGCTACCTGCATCAGCTCCCGATCAATGTGGTCAAGGTCGACCGCAGCTTTGTGAGCAACATCGGCGAACAGGGCGAGCGGGGCGAGATCGTTCGCGCGATCATCCATCTGTGCCACAACCTCGGACTCGAGGTCACTGCCGAGGGCGTCGAGGAGCTGTGGCAACTGGACTTCCTGCGCGAGGCCGCCAGCGACTACGCCCAGGGATACTTCATCGCCCGGCCACTCCCGCGCGACCTGGCCACCGAACACCTGCGCGGTGAACTCGAGCACGCCGCCTGGCGGTGAGACCGTTGCGGCGTCTACCCGCGCCGGCCGGCTGGTTGCGACAGCGGCTCTTCCTCGCTCTCCTCTTTCGCTCGCCGGACGCGCCGCACCAGGACGACCCTTCCCATCCCCGCGAGACCGCCCATCATCACGTAGAACACCGGCTGCGGCATGTCGTTGAACAGGTTGTCCACCATCCACAGCGTCAGGATGAGCGCAACAAACGTCGCGGGCGCCAAACCGGGATGCGTCCAGAACCGCGGCGCCATTTTTCGCGGCAACAGAAACACCGGCGCGAGAATCGCCCCGATGATCCCGATCAGCCCGGCGGCGCCATTGGCCCCGAACACAATGATCCACATGCTGTCACTCGTGGCGACGTCATAGCCGGTGTCATCAAACACCCGCGAGCGGCCCCAGCCGCCCCAGCCCAGCACGGGCCGCGCCTGTGCCTTCTGCAGCAGCATCTCCTCCTGCGTCAGACGGAATTGCAGCGACCCGGCACGGTCCGCCGAGAAAAGCGTCTCCGCGACAGGCACCAATCCCTGCCCGGACCAGACCCCGGCCGCCCGCAGGGTGACGAACCCCACGCAGACAAGCGCGAGACCGATGATGGCGTAGTGCGGGCGGATCCATCGCGCGCCCAGTATGACTCCCGCCCCCGCCAGGAGCAGCACCGAGGCCCCCGTGCTCTTGCACAGGATCGTCGTGACGAACAGCGCGCCGACGACGACCCCCATGGGCACGCCGTAGAACCGGCGGACACGGCACACGCGCCACAGCCCGAGCGCGCACAGTGTCGCCACCGCCATCCACATCCCGACCATCAAGCCGTGTTCCATGAACACCATCGGCCGGTATCCCCCGTAGCGGATGGCCTGAACAAAGGGCTGCGGATCGTAGCCATACAGCACGCGGTGCAGCTGCGGGCTCATGCGCACTTCAAACAGACACAGCGGCATGTAGATCAGGCCGCCGAGCACTACCCACGAGACCAGATCGCGCATCGCACGCACATCGGAGAAGTACATGCGGCCAATGAGATAGGGTACGCCCCACCGCAACAGCCGGTTGAAGGCCTGGGTCAGGCCATCATAGGCCCCAAGGCCGTTCACGAGGGAGGTCGGCACATGCACGAAGATGAACAGGAGGATGAACAGGTCGATCCACTTCGGCCTGTAGTGGAAGAGACGGTTGGGATCGAAGACGATGATGCCCAGGAGGAGCCCGTAGATCGTCGCGTGCTCTTTGTTGAAGTCGGGAATGAAGTTCAGGTCGTAGGTGGCCACGGGAAGAAACAGCCACGCGAAAATCACCCCGGCGATCACCGCGCGGCGAGGCGGCAGAAGCGCAAAAAGAACGAGCGCCACCACCAGCCACCCGAACATCACCACTGGTATGAGAATGCCCAATCCACGCTCCCCTTCGCTGCCGGTCCCTGTCGCCGCAGGCCCGGAGTATAGCACCGCAGCGCCACCCTGCCCAAGACACCTTCCGCCTCGGGTCCGCATCGCCCGGCCGCACAGCGGTTGACGCTCGATGCCGCTCCCCTGATATACTCGCCCGCGGGTAACGTATCAGGAGTCCCATGAGCAGTCACCACAACGCCACGACCGCCGAACCGGCGCGATCCGCCGCATCCCCTTCGCGCCCGGCGCCGTCGTTGCGCGCGCTGGCCATTCGCGGCTCGATGTATACCTTCGCCGGATTCGGCTTCAGCCAGGTCTTCCGTCTGGTCAGCAACCTCATCCTCACCCGCCTGCTCGTGCCGGAAGTCTTCGGCATCATGGCACTGGTCAACGTCTTCATCACCGGGTTGCAGATGTTCTCGGACGTCGGCATCGGCCCGGCCATCATCCAGAACAAACGCGACGACCGCGCCTTTCTCAATACCGCGTGGACCATTCAGGCCGGACGCGGCATCCTGCTGGGGCTGGGTTCGCTGGTACTGGCCTGGCCCGTGGCCCGGTTCTACGGCCAGCCCGCGCTGGCCGTGTACCTGCCCGTTGCGGCGCTGACCGCCGTCCTCTCGGGCTTCAACTCGACCGTGCTGTTCACGCTCAACCGTGAGATGGCCATCGGCAAGCTCACCGTGCTCAACATGGGCACGCAGGTCGTCAGCACCATCGTCACCATCCTGCTGGCCTGGGGCTATCCGTGGATCATGCTGGCCGCGTTCCACTGGGGCGTGCTGCCGATGCCCGTCCAGAACGGCGCCGTCGATCCCGTGGGCCTCCTTACAGCGCTGGAACCCTCCGTCTGGGTGCTGCTGATCGGCGTCGTCTTCGGGAGCCTGCTGCGGCTGATCGTCAGCCACGTGCTGTTTCCGGACGTGCAGAACTGGTTCCATTGGGATCGCGCCGCGGCGCGTTCGCTGTTTCACTTCGGAAAATGGATCTTCTTCAGCACCGCCATCACCTTCCTGGCCGGACAGGGCGACCGGATGCTGCTGGGCAAGGTATTCGACGTCACCATGCTGGGCGTGTACAGCATCGCGTTTTTCCTGAGCGACTCCCTCGCGCGGATGGTGTCGACCGTCGCCACGACGGTCTTCTACCCGGCTTACAGCCGCGTGTACCGCGAGCGGCCGGATGGGTTGCCGCGCGCATACCTCAAAAGCACACTCACCCTGAGCCTGGCGGTGCTGCCGGGCGCGGGCTTCCTGCTCCTGGCGGGCGACTGGGTGGTGCATTTCCTGTACCCGGGCGCCTATGAGGCCGCGGGATGGATGTTGCAGGTGCTGGCCATTCGCGTGGCCTTGAGTGGCATGTTCCCGCCCGCAGGCAAGGTGCTGCTGGCCATCGGCCGCCCGCAGTGGGCCTTCTGGAGCGATGTCGCGGGCACGATCTGCCTGCTGGCCGCGATCCCAATCGCGTACCGCCACTACGGCATCGTCGGCGCGGTATGGGCCATCTCCCTGAGCGAATTCGCGAAAATGCCCATCCTGTACATGGGACTGATGCGTTACCGCTTGTTCTCTGCCTGGAAAGAAGCCGTCGCGCTCGCCCTGGTGGCGCTGGGCGCCGCCCTCGGCTATCTGTTCACGCGGTACGTCCCGCATATCGCGATGGGCGACCTGCTATAATCGCGGCAACCGCAGCGACCACCAAGGAAACAGGACGCACCCATGGCTGAACCCGTCGATCTCCTGCTGCTGACCTGGAACCGCCGCCAGTATGTCGAGAAGACGCTCGCGCGGTTGTGCGAAGACCCGTCCGACTTCCGCTTGCACTGCTGGGACAACGGGTCCACCGACGGGGCCGCGGACGTGATCGCGTCGTGCGACGACCCGCGCATTGCCGGCAAACACTTCTCGCCGGAGAACGTCATGCAGGGCCCGCCAATGCGCTGGATCGTGGATAACGCGCACAGCGACGTCATCGGCAAGATCGACGACGACACGCTGGTACCGCCCAGATGGACCGAGGCGATTGCCCCGATCGTGCGCGAACATCCCGAGGCAGGCATGATCGGCTGCTGGACCTTCTGGCCCGAGGATTTCGACGAAAACCGCGCCGCCGCCGAAAAGAAGGTGGTCCGCCTGGGCCGCCACCAGGTCCTGCAGGACTTCAGCATCGGCGGCACCGCCTTCCTCGTGCGCAAAGAGATCGCGGCGCGCTACTTCGTCTCGCGCACGAACGGCAAATGGATACCGCTCGGCCGCTTCGACATGTCCGTCGCCGGCCTCGTCAGCGGCTGGCATTACCCGCTGCTCTGGGCCGAACACATGGACGACCCCCGCTCCGAACACAACCTCATGAAGCAGTCCGATAGCGGAGACGAATACAAAGGCCTCACCGTGCGCGCCTTTGGCCGCACGCCGGATGAATACCTGGCCTGGATACGGGATGACGCCCGCAAGAAGCTCACCACCCCCGTGAGCGAGCAGATTCGCGCGTTCAAACAACAGCAGCGCCGCGACCGCTGGGACCGGCTCCGCTCGCGCGTGACCCGCCTGCTCCGGCGCTGAGGAAACGGATCAAGCGGCACGAAGGCGCCCCGCAATTTTCGCGCGCGGAATTATTTGACAAGCGCCCGGCGCAAGCGGTAAGTTAATGCTCCTTGTCGGGGTGTAGCGCAGCCCGGTTAGCGCGCTTCGTTCGGGACGAAGAGGCCGGAGGTTCAAATCCTCTCACCCCGACCATCTAAACCAAGCAGCTCCAGCAGGTTACAGAAAGACCTGCTGGGGCTTTTTCTATGTCCGGGGTCCGGGCGGCCTCGGGACCGTGTCAGCCTTCCTGGCCCATGGGCCGGGGGATGCCTTCGACGAGTAGTGAGTGTTTTCCGCGCTCGTTGAGCGTGCGGTTGAGCATCGCGAGTTCATCGCCTTCGACAATGGTGTAGGGGAACTCGCGAATTCCCTTGGCGTCCAGCAGGGCCACCACGTTCTTCTCGAAATCCCGCTTGCTGGCCGCGACAACCTGGCACCCGAGCGACACGTTCGGACTCAACGGCGTGGTGCTGTCGATCGTGCGCGTGGTGTAGGCCGAGTGCAGGTTGGCGCCGGTAATCTGGTGGGCGCCCTGCTGGCCGCTGCGTGTCCCCTCGGCGGCATTGCCCTTCAACCGGTAGGCCGGGTCCGTTCCGCGATGAAGGCCGCGGACATAGATGACCTGCATCGAGTTCAACCGCCCGACACCGGGATCGGTATTGCTCGACTCGGTGGTCATCCTGCACTCATACACTTCGGTCTGTGCGCCGGCCGCATCGACGATGAGATACATGGTGTCGTCGTAGGTCGTGTTCCCGTTTGGCCCGAGTCCCCGCGCGAGATCGAGCCCGCGCACGGCAACGGCGTTTGCCACGGGCCGTGCGCCCTGCGGCTCGCGCCACTCGCCGCCCTTGAGCGATACCACGAGACGGGCCTCGGCGGCAAGCGCCTGGGCCTCTTCGCCCGTGTAGATCCGCCGGTACCCCTGATCGGCCTCGGGCCGGACCGATTGCGGCAGGGTGTCATAGAGGGTCAGCGCGAGATTCCCGGATTGGAGCACCGAGTAGGCGCGGGACGCGTAGGAAGGGACGTTCAGCGGACGAAGCGGCCGCGCCGCGACGTCCACGGGCACCGTGACGGTCCGGCCGTCGTCATCCAGCGCTTCCAGCTCGACCTGTTCGGTCTGGAGAGGCGGCATGGGCCCGAACTCACCCTCGATGGCCACCCGGATCCGGTCCTGGACCCGCTGGCGAATCAGGGCCGCCACTCTCCCTCCTCGCCCATTCCCCGTATCAAGGGACCGTGCGTCTGCCTCCCCAGAAGCCCGTGGCCGCGCCGCCCGCAACTCGTCCTCGAACAGTTTCTGGAGTTCCTGACGGAGGGGTTCGAAGCGTTGGATAGAAGGAGGAAGAGCGGGCGCTGGCGACGCCGGGGATACACCGTCCTGCGCTTGGCACACCGCTGCCGCGACGGTCGCAAACCAGACTCCCAGCCTCCAACCACGGCATCGCACGGCACTCAAGCTCCTGGCCGCCGGGAAGACATCCCGCGTGCGCACCACCTACCCCTGTCTCGATTGTAGCAAGCGCCCGCGCCCCCGGCAACTCCCCCGCTCGTCCTGCATCGGTACTATGCGAAATCAACACCCTTCCTCGGATGCCTCGGAGTCGCTCACACCGCGCCGCTTCCGGTTGACGATGAGGTACAGAATGGGCAGCACGAACAGGGTGAGCACGGTATCCGTCACCACGCCCCCGACGACTACCGTGGCCAGGGGGCGCTGCACTTCCGCGCCGATGCCCGTCGACAGCGCCATGGGAATGAAACCCGCGGCGTCGGTGATCGCCGTCGCCAGGACCGGCCGCAGGCGCTGCCGGGCGGCCTGCACGACCGCGTCGCGCAAATCGCAGCCCTCGTCGCGAAAGGCACGAATCGCCGCGAGCAACACCTGGCCATTGAGGACCGCAATACCGCACAGGGCAATGAACCCGACGGCGGCACTGACGCTGAAGGGAATCCCGCGCAGGTGGAGGGCGAATATGCCGCCGATGGCGGCGAAAGGCACCCCGGTGTAAATGATGAGGACATCGCGAATGCTTCCCACGCTGAGATAAAGCATGAGGAAAACGAGAAGCATGGTCAGCGGCACGATGACGGCGAGGCGCATCTGGGCCCGTTCGAGGTGCTCGAACTGGCCTCCCCAATCGATTACGTAGCCCTCGGGCAACGAGACGTCCTGCGCGATGCGCCGCCGGGCTTCGGCCACAAACGACGCCACGTCGCGGTCGCGAACGTTGGCCTGCACGCGGATCAGCCTGCGGCTCCATTCCCGGTTGATGGTCGCCGGACTGTCCGTCAGACGGATGTCGGCAAGCTGGCGCAACTCGAGCTGTGGCCCGTCGGCGACCGCCACACGGGCGGAGGCGAGCGTCTCGACGCTCTCGCGATAGGCATCGGGCAACCGCACGACCAGCGGGAACACGCGCTGCCCCTCATGAATGGCGCCAGCCTCCTTGCCGCCGAGCGCCTCGACAAAATCGAGCACATCGCCGGTGGCAATGCCGTACCGCGCGACGCGCTCGCGATCGACCTCCACCTGCAAAGTGGGCTGCCCGGTGAGCTGGTCCACGGAGAGATCCGCCGCACCGGGAACATCCAGCAGGACCCGCTGCACTTCGTCCGACAGGCGGACCAGTTCGTCAAAGTCGTCGCCGTAGATCTTGATGCCCACGTCCGAGCGGATCCCCGCGCTGAGTTCGTTCATCCGCAGCTCGATGGGCTGGGTATAGGCAATATTGAGGCCGGGCAGATCGCTCAGGGCCGCCTGCACCTTCTCAACCAGCTCCGCCTGACTCGCCGCCCGCGTCCACTGTTCGCGGGGATGGAGCGTCATGAAGATGTCGGTCAACTCGGTGCCCATGGGGTCCGTTGCCACCTCGGCGACGCCGATCCGGCTCCACGTGTACTTGATCTCGTCGGGAAACTCGTCGAGCAGCAATTGCTCGATGCGCGTGTTGTACTCGACGGACGCAGGAATGGCGATTCCCGCCAGGCGGATGACGTTGGCCACCACGGCCCCCTCGCTGAGCCGCGGCGTGAACTCGGCGCCCAGTCGCGGTGCGAGCAACCCGGCCGTGGCAAGCAGCGCGACGGTCGCCGCGAGCACCGCCCATCTAGACCGGAGCGCACCGTCGAGCAGCCGCCCGTAGACGGCGACCAGCAGAGCGGCAAATCCGTTGCGTTCGGGCCGGGCGTTCCGGGGCAGCGCGTAGTACGAAAGCACCGGAGAAAGGCACAGCGCGACGAGCAGCGCGCCCCCAAGGGCGAGAATAAACGTGATCGCCATGGGCCGGAACATCTTGCCCTCGACACCCTCCAGCGTGAGGATGGGCAGGAAGACGATGAGGATGATGCCCATCCCGAACACAATCGGACGCGCCACACCATGGCTTGACTGGAGGATGCTGGCGATGCGCTCCTTTCGCGTCAGCCGCCGGCCCAAGCGCGCCTGGTCTTCGCGCAGACGCCGCAGGTTGGCGTCGGTCATCACCACGCTGCCGTCCACGAGAATGCCGAAGTCGATTGCGCCGAGACTGAGCAGGCTCGCGGCAATCGACAACTCAAACATCCCCAGCACGGCAAACAGCATCGCGACAGGAATCGATATGGCGACCAGAATCCCCGCCTGGATGTTGCCCAGCAGCAGGAAAAGCACCACAACAACAAGGACAGCGCCCAGGAACAGGTTGTGCCGGACCGTGCCGATGACCTCCGATACCAATTCGGTGCGGTCGTACACGATCGTCAGCGTGATGTCTTCCGGCAGGCTCTTTGCGGCTTGTTCGAGGCGTTTGCGCAGCGCCGCGGTGACGGTGTTGCTGTTTTCGCCGAGCAGCATGAACCCGAGCCCCATCAACGCCTCGCCTTGCCCCTGAAAGGTCACGGCGCCGCGACGGATTTCGTGGTCGATGCGCACCTCGGCCACGTCATCGACGTGTACCGGCGTGCCGTCGTGCGCGGCGACGACAATACGCCCGATTTCCGGAACACTGCTGACGCGGCCCAGGCCGTGGACCAGCAGGGATTCGCCGGACCGCGTCACCTGACCCCCGCCGACGTTCTGGTTGTTGCGCCGCAACGCCTGCTCCACGTCGGCGAGGGTGAGACCGTAGGCGATCAGCGCATCGGGCTCGACCACCACGTGGTACTGCTTTTCAAACCCACCCCAACTGTTGACTTCCGCAACGCCGGGCACCTTGAGCAGTTCCGGCTTCACGACCCAGTCGTGAAGTTCGCGTATCTGGGTGAGGGTCCGGTCCGGATCCGCCGAACGCATCACGTAGTGGAGCACTTCTCCCAGTCCGGTCGAGATCGGGCCCAACTGCGGCCGGGCAATACCGTCAGGCAACTGGACCGCGTTCAGGCGTTCCGTGATGAACTGCCGCGCGTCATAGACATCGATAGCGTCGCTGAACACCGCGACGACCTGCGAAAAACCGAACTTGGACACCGACCGCGCTTCCTGGAGTCCGGGCAGCCCCGAAATGGCCAGCTCTATCGGCAACGAGATCTGCTGTTCGATTTCCAGGGCGTTCAGGGCGGGCGCGGTCGTGTTGATCTGTACCTGCACGGGCGACGTGTCGGGAAACGCGTCGATGGGCAGCTCGTGCAGACGCCACAGACCGGCAGCGCAAACGAACACCACGGCGCTGAGCACGATGACGCGCCTGTTCAAGGCAAAATGGAGGATCGACTGGAGCATGAGTGGTCCCTTCAGTGGTCGGCGCAGCCCGCACCCAGGCGTGCCTTGAGGAGTTCGCTCTTCAGGATGTGCCCGGCACTTACCACGATCTCTTCGTCATGGCTGAGCCCCGCGCGGAGCACGACCCGGCCGTCACGGGATCCGCCGGTCTCCACGATCCGGGTCTCGAACAGGTCATCCTCGACCTTGGCAAAGACCACCCGGCGCCCGTCCACCTCCTGCACGGCGGACTCGGGAACCGATACCCCGGCGTGCGCCGCGGACACCGCCACGGCCGCCTTGCCGAACATGCCTTCCCGGAGCAGGCGTTGGGAATTCGGGAAGACGGCCCGCGCCTCGACCATGCGCGTGCGATCGTTCACACTGTAGGCCACCCAGGCAACACGGCCTTCAAAGCTGAGGCCCGGATAGGCGTCAAAACGGGCCTGGACCGGCGTGTCCACGGGAAAGCTGCCGAGAAGCGGCTCCGGCACGGAAAGCTCCATCCACACCGTCGAAAGGTCCGCTACGGCGAAAAGCTGCGCCCCGGCGTCCACGGAGGCCCCGGGCACGGCCTGCCGTTCGACCACCGTGCCGGCGAACGGCGCGCGCACGGAAAGATGCGACGTGATGGCGCGGGTACGGGCCACCTCGTTCACATCTTCCTCCGTCACGCCCAGATTGAGGAGATAGTGCCGCGCGTAATCCCGGTCGCTCTGGGCGGCCGCCAAGGCGGCGCGCGCGGCGTCCAGGTCACGGCGCGCCGATATCTCGCGCGCGTGCAGGTCTTGTTCGCGCACATGGTTTCGCTGCGCCAGCTCGACCTCGCCAAACGCCTTCACGTAGGCGCTCTTTGCCTCGGCCACGGCAGGCGACAGGACTACGGCGAGAAGCTGTCCGGCTTCCACCTCCGCACCCACATCGACCCGCACCTCCTGCACAACCCCGTCCCGGAGCGACGGCACCGCGGCGAAGTGATTCCTGTTGAACGCGATCTTCCCCAGCACACCCTGCGCGGACACGTCCGGCGCGGCGAACGGTCGTCCTGTGGCGACGCCGGCCTTCTCCAGCGACGCGCTCGACGGCAGACGGAGCTTCAGACCCTGCCCGGTGGAAAGTTCATTCAACAACTGGGGTTGACAGATCCCGCACTCCGCTTCCGCCACGTCATGCTCGTTGCACCACAGGATTCCGTCACGCGTGGTATGTGCGCCGTCTGCCCCGTGCGCGTGATCATGGTCGTCCCCGGCCAGATGCGTTTCCTCCGCCGTCTCCAGAATTTCCGGGTGGCAGATGCCGCATTCGTCCTCGTATACCCCGTGTTCGCGGCACCACAGGCGGTTGGGATCGCGCTCCTGCGGTGTCGCCGGTGCGGCCGCGTGACTGGCGTGGTCGTGTTCATCCCCCCCCGTGTCCACCGCGGCATAGAGCGAGGTCGCGGCAGCCAGCGCGGCCAGCCCGATCACGGCAATAAGGCCCGTCTTCATGTATGTCATGGCACTCATTCCTCAGTTGGTTCTGCAGTGGATGGCGAAAGGCCAGACATGGGCGCACCCAGGGTGCGCTCAATCTCGGCAACCGCCTCGTGATAGGCAATGCGCGCGTCAGACAGGGCCAGACGCGTGGCACCCAGTGAACGTTCGGCGTCGAGCACGGCGAACAGGTCAAACTTGCCTTCCGCGTAGCCCTCCTGCGTCAACGCATAGGTCACTTCAAACTCCGGCAGGATCCGCGACGCCAGCGCCTCGACGCGCTCGCGGGCCGCGTGCGCGGCGGCGTGCAACCGCGTCAATTCGGATGCGATCCCGATGTCGACAGCCCGCCGTTCGGCCGCGCCCCGCTCCGCGAGCAGCTCCGAGGCCCTTATTTCGCCCTGATTGCGGTCGAAGATCGGAAGCGGGACACTGACCTCGAGGACAACCGAGTGGCTGCGCGCACCTTCCTCGCGGGATCGCGCCCATCCTGCCCCGTCGCTTCCCAGCCAGTACCGCCGGACCACGCCCTCGCCCGCGTTCTCAAGCCGGTAGCCCAACGACACCTCGATATCGGGAATCCGCCGTGTGCGCTCGCGGGCGGTCACGGCGTCGCGGTGCGCCAGTTCGGCCGTCCACCGCTGGAGCAGCGGATGGTGTGCGCGCACACCCAAGAGCGCATCCAAGTCCGGCAAAGGGTCCAGGGCCGCCAGGTCGCCGGCTGCGCCGTCAAATTGAGGCCGCGTCGATCCCCAGAGCGCCGCGAGCCGCATGCGTGCCTGATCGAGCGCGTCCCGGGCCTCGTGAATGTCGACCTCCAGGCGCGCCGCCTCGGCCCGCGCGCGCCGCCCTTCGAGCGGCGATACCGCCCCCGCTTCCACCTGCCCCTGAACCGTGTCCGCGAGCCGTTCGCCCAGGCCCGCCAGGACCTCGGCCTGCCTCACGCGTTCCTGGGCAGCAAGCACGTCCATGAAACGGACCACGACCTCGCCCACCAGTTCGTGCCGCCGGACTTCGTAGTCCCATGCCGTCACGTCGGCAGCAAGCTCCGCCGCGACCACGCGCGCCGCCCGTTTGCCGCCGAGTTCCACAAGCTGAGACAACCGGAGGGTGAATTCGGACCCATCGAAGACGCCGCGCGACCCGGAGGCCTTCTCCCATTCCAGCCCTGCGGACGGAAGGCCATCGGGTGCAATCCCCACGGACTGCGTGCGCGTGGTCGCCGTACCGGCGCGGCTGGCGGCAAGATTTTCCACTTCAACGGTGAGCGTGGGATTTGGACGCAACCCGGCCTGGAGCGCGTAGGCCTCCGCGATGGGTCTGTCCAGGCGGAAGGGGGCCAGCTGCGGGCTGTTCTGGAGGGCCGCATCGAGCGCGGCGCCCAGGGTCAGCGTGCCCACCGGCTCCGGAAACTCCGCCCGGGCCGCCTGCGCGCCAACCAGGCACGCTGCCGACACCACGGCACATAGCTGTGCGATCATCGTCCTGTCTCCTCGTTCGACATTCAGAGAATGCAGTCTTCCTGCAAGGGGGAACGAGGGCCGGATCTAGATCAGAAGAACGGTGGTGCGGATGTGGGCGGGCAAGAATGAAATGGCCGGACAAGGAGGCGAGAGGGTGCGGCCAGAGGGTCTCGCCGCCAACAGATCGCAGTAGACCGGTTCCGCCGGGGAAGTCTCCCCCGCGCCGCCGGTGTGTTTCTTGGAGTGGAGCGACACGGCGATGTGCGCCGCGTCCCCGAGGGCGAGCGCGATGTCAAGACACTGCGGCGCCTGCGCTCCCAAGGTCTCGCCCGGCGCGTCGGACGCGTCCGCCTCGCAGCGCCCGGGCATGCACGCCTCCTCGATGGCGAAATGACCGCCGGGGCCGACGCACACCACCACGCTGACCGCCGGAAGCGCCAGCAAGGGCGCGAGCAGTGCAAGCAGGATGATTCTTGTTCTACTTGTGCATGTACGCATATAACTCACGTATGCATTCTATCGCAGCGATATCCGCCAAATCAAGAAATTCGCCGGTCAATCCGGTTTGGCCTCGGAATCGCCGTCCTCCGGTTTCAACAGGTTCTTCAGCCCCTCAAAGGCCTTGAATCCGGCGCCGTCGTCGTCGCTGTAGGCCACCGAGGCGCCCCCGCCCCCCGCGCGCTCGTAGGCGCCGTGGGCGTCGTCGTGACAATACAGGCACAGCAACTGCCAATTGCTGCCGTCCGGGGGGTTGTTCATGTGGTCGTTGTCGAGGTGGTGGACGGTAAGCTCGCGCAGGCGCGCCCCGGAAAACTCGCGGCCGCAACGCGCGCAGACATGCGGAAAAATCGCCAGCGCCTGGTCGCGGTAGCCCTTCTGGCGCTGGGCCTGTTCGCGCTGCACGCCGCTGATGAACGCGCCATGGGACGATGATCCCGCGCCTCGCCGGTTTCGCATCATCGCAAAGACCTCGTGTCAGTAGTCCGGTTGCTGATCTGTCAGGCTCTTGCGAATCCTGACGTATGATTCGTAACGTTTCCGGGGGAAGGCTTCTTCCTCGACCGCCTTGAGCACGGCACACCCGGGCTCGTGCATATGACAGCAGTCGCGAAACTGGCAGCCCGGCGCCAGCTCTTCCATCTCGGGAAAATAGAAGGACAGTTCCTCGTGCGAGACGCCCCAAAGGCCCAGATGGCGCACGCCCGGGGTATCGATCACCTTCACGTCTTCGGAAAGCATGTACAGCCGCGATACGCTGGTGGTATGGCGGCCCTTTTCGTTGTAGTCGCTGACTTCCTGCACGGCGATGCGGAGCGCGGGGTCCATCGCATTGAGGAGCGAGGACTTGCCGACGCCGCTGTGCCCGGCCAGCACGCTGACCTTGCCGCGGAGGGCCGCATGCAGTTCCTGGACGCCCTCGAGGCGCGCGCAGCTCGTACAGAAGACCGGCAGGCCGATCTCCTCGTAAATGCGGGCGGCAGGCGGCGGTTCGTCCACGAGGTCCATCTTGTTGATGACCAGGATCGGCTCGACCCCTCCCACCTGCGCCGCCACAAGGTAGCGGTCCACCAGTCCCGGTTTGAACCGCGGCTTGCGCGCCGCCGCCACGATGAGCAGCACGTCCACGTTGGCCGCTATCACCTGCTCATGCACCCGGGCCCGGCGGATGTAGCGGCTGAGTTTCGACGCGCGCGGCGCCAGGGCCGTGACGAACAGCGTGTCTTCTTCGAGACCAACCTTTACGCGGTCTCCGGGCGCGAGCACCGACGCCCGGCCCACCATCATCGAATCCGGGATGCGGCTCAGCACCTCCTCGTCGTTCATCAGGAGAAAGGCCCAGGAACCCGTGGCGGAAACCACCTGTGCATTGGGCGTCTCGCCCTCGGCAAGCATGGGCACTTCGTCGTCGTCACGCGCCTGGCTGCCGGTGCGCAGATGCTTGGGGCGGTCGACGGAAAACGCGGTATCGTGCACCCTGCTGGCGGACCAGTCACGCGTGCGCACTCGCTTCTTCTGCTTCTTTTTCTTGACTTTTTTGGTCATGCATCCGGTCCCGCCGCTCGATGGCTATGGTAGAGGCCGGGATCGCCGAATGCAACATGCCCGTGCCGTCAACCGCGCCTCACGGGGCCGCGTGCGCGAGAAAGGGCGCCACCTGACGCTCCCACTCCTCGCCGGACTTGACAAACGCGACGTGGCCGTCCGCAAACAGCACGTTGCGCCCGGACGGTGTGTGCCGGGGCGCGCGCTCGATGACCAACGGCAGTTCGGACACCGCGCAGCCCAACTCCTCGGCAAGAAGCCTCCAGTCGGTGGCCGGAAACAACAACTGGTAGGAGTCGGTCCCCCAAGGGTCAGCGGGACACCGCAGAATCGCCGGGTCGGCGAGGAAGTCGGGATAGGCAGAGTACCAGCCGGGAGGCGAGTAGCGCTGGTTATCGTCGGCAAACAAGTAGGTGACCAGCCCCATCTGCTTGAGGTTGTTCTGACACGACGCGCGCACCGCCCCCTCGCGCTCGTCGCGCAAGCCGGACGACCCCTGCCGCCCGGCGCGCACCAGATCGCCTTCGCTGCGGACCCCGAGGGGCCGGTTGTCGCTCCACGTCAAGATGACATACCGCGCGGGCGCGTCGCCGGTGTACGTGATCTCTACGACGGGCTTGGGAAAGAACAGCTCGCGCAGGTTGCTCTCTTCTTCGAGGATCTTCTCGCACAGCATCAGCCGGTCCGGGAACGGCAGATCCGGGTCAAACATGTCCGGCGTCACGTCGGGCCGCACCACCTCTCTGGGTGGAACATTCTGCGGGTGGTAGCGCAGCTCGCGGCCGGGCCGGGACTCGACGAGCGAGGCGTCGACGAGGTATTCGGGGTACAGCGCGGCCAGCGTCGGCGGAAGCAGGCCGGTAGCGTCGAAATACGCGCGCAGCGCGTTGGCGAGCGTCGCGGCGTGCTCTTCCGTGGCGTCGCGAGGCAGATTCCTCACATGTGGACGCACCAGCAGCCCCTTTTCCTCGGGAAAGTCACCAAGATATAGGTATATCTCGAGCGTAGCCACTGTGAAATCCGCGTCGAACTGCCCTTCGAGGCGCAGTGACTCGCCGGGATCCTCCGGGTTCGTTGCCTCCAGGACGAGGGCCGATCCGTTGACCGTGCCCATGATGACGGCCAAATAACCCGGCACCCGGTCATCCTGAGCGGTGAGCACGATCTGATTGCCCTCCTGTGTCGCCACATACGCAATCGGGTCCGGATCGAGTTGCCGCTCGGACGGCATGGGAACGACGAGATTCCACCTGCCGCGCAGGTCGGGCACCCCGGGCGTCTGAGCAGCCGTCGTGACGTCTTCCGGTGCAGCGGACTTCGCCGGCTCAACAGGCTCCGCCACCGGAACAGACACGGCGTGAGCAGATTCCGTGACAACGTCCGCGGTTACGGCCGAAGCACTGGCAGGCGCAGGCGGTTCGGTCCCCTTCAGGAACGGCATGCCCACGAACGCGGCCACCGCAACCAGGACGGCGACCGGACCGGCCTTCCACATGATGGAGGTGACCGCGGCAACGGCTGCGCCGTGTGCCGATGCGGTCCGCAGCCCGGGAAGCGGCAGGGGCGCAATGAGGCCCATGACCGCCCGACGCCGCTGCGCATCACGCGGGTCCTGCGCACGTGCCTGGGCCAGCGTCGCAACGATTCGCTCGCCCAAGGTCTCGCGCGCCCGTTGGAGGCGTTTGGCCGCGGCTGCCGGGGTGATGCCGGTCAGGCGGGCCACGTCGCGCACGCTCCTGCCCGCGAAGTACCGCACCAACAGCAGCTCGCGGTCGTCCTCCGGGAGACGGTCGAGTTCGGCGCGCAGGACCTCGATGCGCTCGGACTCCGCCGGCGCCTCCGAAGTCTCCTCGGCCGTGCGCTGCAGGATGGCCTGCGCCTCACGCTGGCGCCGCCGCTGATGGTGGAATTCGCAGGCCGTGCGCCGGGCAATCGTGGACACCCACGCGCCAAAGCTGCCGGGCTTCTCCAGCGAGTCCAGACTGCGGTAGGCGCGGATGAAGGTTTCCTGTACGGCGTCGTCCACGTCGCCCGGCTCATCGACCCGGGCGGCGATCACGGCGCGCAGCACCCCAAGGTAACGGTCCACGAGTACCGCGAAGGCGTCCTTGCGGCCCTTCGTCACCTGATTCACGTAGTACCGGTCGCTTCGAATGTGCATGGTCAGCATGGCCACGATCTCCCGTTTGCCTATAGTGCCAGAAAGGGGCGATTTCATGACACACGAGGACCGGGCAGGCGCCTCCGCGCCCTGTCAGCGCCACGTCCAGTGGATAAGGTCCTCGCTCCAGGCCAGGCCGAGGACCGTGGCGGCGTTCCCGGGCTGTTCGCCGTGGCAGGCCATCACCCAGCGGCCGTGGGCGGCGCGGCAGTCGGCAACCGATGGTCCCGACACGCCGCCGGGCGCCCACGCGAGCGGCGGGACGTCCAGGTACCCCGTGTGCCGCCAGCGGACCAGACTCCGCGAGCGCGCGGTGCCGATGCCGCGCTGGGGCCGGGCCGCGGAGTAGAACAGGACGAACTCCTGCCCGTCGAATACCACCCAGGGCTTCTCCACCCCGGCGAAGTCGGGCGTGTCGGCCGGTCCGTACACCGGCTGGTCGCGGTTGACCTCCTGCCATGTGTACAGGTCGTCGGACACCATCAACCCCAGGCCCTTCCCGGCGTTGTACAGGCACCAGAACCGGCCTTCATACGGAATGAGAAAGGGGTCCAGCCTGCGCCGCGGGCTCTGCGCCCACATCGGCCGCGGGTTGCGCCACGTGAGCAGGTCATCGCTCTCGGCCAGCCACAGACGCGCCGCGCCGGTGCCGCGCATCCCCCCGGGTTCGAGCGGGTAGCTGTTGAAGCACATCAGCCAGCGCCCGCCCACGCGGATGCAATTGCCGGGACCGCAGAAGCTCTGCCCGGACGCGAGCACCCGCCACGGCCGGGTCCAGTGACGCAGGTCAACGCTCTCGGTCAGGTCGATCGCGAGCGCCGGTTCACCGTGGCGCCGTTCGAGCGCGGTGTGGAAGCACCGGAACACCCCGTCGTGGCAGAGCAGCGCGGGGTCGCGCATCCGGATGCTTGAAGTCCCTTCCAGAAAAGGATTTACGATGTCGTTCCAGTCAATGGCGGCCATCGCGCACCCCGGTCGGCCACGCGGATGCACCCCGGGAAGGGCGCAGGCCTCGCGATTCCAGTAAAACAATACATCCTGTAAAAATTCGCGGCATATGCGCGACCGGATCTCCTGGAACCTGCGCCGATGTCGTCGTAACAAATTGACATGAAACCACTTGCGACTCACCCGCCGCCGCGGATGGGCCTGCGGCGACGCGCTCGAATGGCGCAGAAATCATTTGCGTTACCCCGGGGGCTATGGTAGACTGTGGTTGGTCAGCGCCACATGTGGCGTTTCTCCTTCCGCGGAGGCCCCGGAGTGAACAATTCCTGGGCCTCTTATAATGTGTAGACGTATCGGCTTCGTCATCCGCCCCGCATGCGTGCCGGGCGGATGTTTTATTTTCCGATGCAGAAGGAAGCAAAGATCCTCCCGAGCACCTCGTCCGGTGTCGTTTCGCCGGTGATCTGCCCCAGCGCGTGGAGCGCGTCGCGCAGGTCCACGCTCAGAAACTCGGGCGACGCGCCGAAGCTGTCCAGGCCCTGATCGAGGGCGCCCAGGGCCTTTCGGAGGCTGTCCTGCTGGTGCGCGCGCGTGAGCAACGCCTGGCCGGGATCGACCGAGGCATCATGCAGGAGCAGGCGGCCGACCTCGTGCTCGAACGCAGGCAGCCCGGCGCCCGTCAGGGCCGAGACCGGGCAGACGGCTGCCAGCCGCCGTGCCCACGGCGGCGCTTCGCTCCCTTCGGCGAGGTCAATCTTGTTCAATGCGAGGACCACCGGACACTCCTGTGCCAGCAGCTCGTCCGCGAGGTGTTCGTCCCCGGCATCGGGCGGCGCGGTTGCGTCGACGACCAGCACCACCGCGTCGGCGGTCTTGAGGGCCTGCCGGGCGCGGTCGACGCCGATCTGCTCCACCTCGTCCTGGGCCGTGCGCAGCCCCGCCACGTCCGTCAGGCGGACCGGAACCCCCGAGAGCGTGATCGTCTCTTCGAGGAGGTCGCGCGTGGTGCCGGGAATGGCCGTGACGATCGCGCGGGCATCGCGCAGCAGGGCGTTGAACAGACTCGATTTTCCGACGTTGGGCCGCCCCGCGAGCACCACCTGTGCGCCCTCGCGGTAGAGGCGCCCGGCCTCGGAGGTATCGAGCAGCACCTGCATGCGGCCGCGCACCGCGACCAGATCCGCGCGCAGCGCCTCGGTGATCAGATCCGGGACATCCTCGTCGGGGAAATCCACGGCGGCCTCGACGCGGGCCAGGGCCTGGACAAGCGTTTCGCGCAGGGCGTGCAGTTCGCGGGACAGGGCGCCGTGTGCGGCCGCCGCGGCGGCGCGCAACCCCGCCCGGGTCCGGGCCCGGATGCGGTCGATCACCGCCTCGGCCTGAACCAGGTCGATGCGGCCGTTCAAAAAAGCACGCTGGGTGAACTCGCCCGGTCCCGCCAGACGTGCGCCGCGGCCGAGGACGAGCAGGAGCACGGCGTTGAGCGGGGCCGGTCCGCCGTGACAGTTGATCTCGACGACGTCTTCGCGGGTGTAGCTGTGGGGAGCGCGCATGACATGGACGAGGACCTCGTCCACGGTCTCGCCGGCATCGTCGCGGATCTCGCCGTGAAAGACCTGCCGGCGCGAGGCGCGCAGGTCCTTGCCGGAGCTGGAAACAAAAAGCTCAGCGGCGATGGCCAAGGCCTTCCCGCCGCTGAGCCGGACAATTCCGATACCGCCCTCACCCAGGGGTGTGGCGATGGCGGCGATGGTGTCCTCGCCGCTGTTCATGCCGTGTCTCCGGTGCTAGACCGCATCCTGCGCCGACGCATCGCCGGTAGACGCCTCACCGGCCTCACCGGCGCCCGGCCCACGCCTGCGGCCGCGTCCGCCCGAACGCCTGCCGCCGCGTCGCGACCGCTGGGGCGCCTCGCCGTCACCGCGCTTCGGCGAGATGACCATCGTGCGGTACACGCTGTCGCCCAGACTGAAGGTGCGGACATCCGGGTCGCCCTCGAGGGTGACGTGGACGATGCGGCGTTCCTGCGGACTGAGCGGCTTGAGCCGGATGTCGCGGCCGCTCTCCTTGGCCTTCTCGGCCATGCGCTGGGCCAGTTCCTCGAGCGTGGACTGCCGGCGGTCGAGATAGTCTTCGACGTCGACAATGATGCGTTCGCCGTGATCCGCCTCGTCGGCGTGGATCATGCGGTTGAGCAGGTACTGCAACGAACTGAGCGTGCGCCCCTTGCGGCCAATGAGAATGGCGCTGTCGGCGCTGGCGATCTGGAGCTTGAACCCTTCCTCGGCCGGCTGGGCCTGCACGGTGGCCTCGATGCCCATGCGCTTGACGATCTCGGTGAGCAGGGCCGCCGCCTCGCGGGCGTGTTCCTGGGCCTCGGGCGAATCAAAATCCGTCTTCGGGGCCGGTCGCGCCTCGGCGCGGGCCTCCCGGGGCGGTCTCTCGGGACGCGGCGCACGTTCGGGGCGGGGCGGCCGCTCCGCACGGGGCGCCCCCTCCTCGCGGGGAGCGCGTTCCGGACGCGGCGGGCGCGGCGCATTCTGGTCGCGGTCGCGCTGGGGCCGGGGCGCGCTCTCGTCACGGTCGCGCGGCGGGCGCGGTGCGCGGTCTGCGCGGTCTGCGCGGTCTGCGCGCGGGCCCCGGTCATCCTGGCGTCTGGGACGCGGCCCCGGCACTTCGGTCGAAACCTTCACCTTGACGTCGCGCGCGAGCAGACCGAAGAGCCCCCTGCTGCCCTCGTCGATGATGTCGATGTCCACCTGGTGCAGTTCGACGCCGAGTTCCCGGAGCGCGTTCTCGATGGCTTCCTTGCGCGTCTTGCCGCGTGCTTCAACACTTCTCATAGCATGTGTGCCTCCTTGTGCGTGGCCGTTCCGGACGGCTACCTGGCTCCGTGCGCCGCGTGCGGGCGCGTCACTTGCCTTTGCCCTGTTTGCGGAGCTGGCGTTTGCGTGCCTGGGCAGCGTTATACCAGTGCTGCTTTTTCCGGATGGCCGGTTTCTTGTCGGTTTCCTTGACTTCCCCCGGTTTGATGAGCATCTGCTGCACCATGCCGAGCACGGTGCTGGTGAGGATGTAGAGATTCAACCCCGCCGCCATGTTGTAGCAGATGATGCTGAAAAAGACCGGCATGAAGACCATGATGGCCTTCTGCTGCGGATTTTGCGCGGGACCCGACGTCGGCGCCACCTTCTGGTGCAGCACCATGCTGGCGCCCATCAGAACGGGCAGCACATTGACGTTGGCCAGGGCGCCCAGCAGCGGCACGCCGACCAGGGCCGGAATGTGCATCAGCCGATCCGGTTCGCTCAGGTCGGTGATCCAGAGCATGAACGGTGCGCCGCGCAGCTCGAAGGCGTTCCACAGCATCCGGTACAGTGCGATGAATACCGGCATCTGCAGGAGGATGGGGAAGCAGCCGCCGAGCGGGTTGATGCCCCGCTCCCGGTACAGTTCCATGATCTTCTTGTTGAGTTCCTGCGGGTCTTCGCCGTACTGCTTCTTGACCTCCTCGATCTCCGGGGCGAGCATCTGCATGCGTTTCATGCTGCGCATGCTCTTGAGCGTGAGCGGGTACATGATGACCCGCACGAGGATGGTCAGCAGGATAATCGCCACGCCGTAGTTGGCGATCGTGTGGTCGTGGAACCAGTTCAGGATGCGCAGGAGCAGCTTGGCGAACCAGTCCATGATGTCGAAGGATTCGAAGAAGCGCAGGGCGCTCGACAGCGTGGGCCAGGCCGCATCGAGGCTGTTCAGCTCGTTCGGGCCGAGATAGAGTTCAAACGCAGTCGACAGCGTCTCGCCGGACGCCAGCCGGGCGCGCGGCGCGGCCAGACCGAACATGAATGCGTCCGGACCGGGCGCGTTCCACGGCAACGCGGAGGCCCAGCCCCGGGCTTCGTCGAACAGCGGACGGAACGCGACCAGGAAATAGGCGCTTTTCACGCCCAGCCACTCGGGTTGCGCGATGAAGCGCCCCTCCTCGGCAATGACATCGGCCACCGTTTCGGTCTTGCTCTGCTCCGCGCTGCGCCAGATCAGGGTCTGCTTGACGCCCTTGGTCAGGTCGCCCGAGGCGATGTTCGGACCCCAGTAGACGGTAAACGCGGGGACCGCATCCAGCCCGAGCATGCGCGGGGCGTTCTCGAGATTGGTGTAGGCGACCTCCGATTCGAGCACGTGGGGCCGGTCCGTCAGCGCAAAGCGCTTCGAGACGACCGCGTTGTCCGGAAGGGTCAGGGTGAAGGTGAGGGCGCGGCCAGCCATGTCGCGCTCGACGTCCCAGCGGCGCAGGTTCAGTTCCTGCCCCAAGGCATCGTCCGAAAACCTCAGTCCCAACGGATAGGCCGTGCGGGTGTCGGGCAGACCGGGCGCGGCCGGTTCGGGGACAAGCTGCACGGTATGATCGCCGAGCAGCACATAGGCCTGCTTCAGCCGCCCGCCTATCCGCGTGAACACGAGCCGCAGGTTATCGTCTTCGAGCACCACCTCGTCGGCGACCGGGTCATCTTGCGAGGGGACCGGCGGCAAGCCGGGCCAGGCGCCGTCTGAAACCGCACTCGTCTGCTCCGGGGTGGCGGGCGGTGCAGCGGGCATACCCGGATCCTGGGCGGAGGAGGATTCCGTGGGAGGCGGGGCCTGGGGAGTGGCCCGGAAACCGGACGGGGCAAACCAGGTCAGGAACACAAAGGAAAACACGAGAATCAACATCACGCCGATCATCTGCCGGCGCGCGTTTTCCTTCTCTTCTTTGTCATCCCACACGGGATTCTCCTCGAACGGCCGCGTACGCGCCGCGGCCGGTTAAGTCCTATGGAACGGGGTCAAACCCGCCTCGCGAGCATGGCTGGCACCGCACGATCCGGTACACGGCGTAGCCGGCGCCCCTGACCGCGCCGTACCGGCGAATGGCTTCGATGGCATAGGCGGAGCAGGTTGGGTGAAAGCGGCAGTTGGCCCCCAGCAACGGTGATAGCAGGCACTGGTACGCGCGGATCGCGAGTATCAGCAGCTTAGCCATGGAGCAGCCCCCCCGTGCGGAAAAGACGCCGGACGGCTTCCCTGCATTCGTGGTAATCCAGCCCGGTACTCGCAGGCCGCGCCACAATCACCGCGACGACGTCCTCGGCCAGTTCAGGCCGGGAGGTGCGGTAGATCTCGCGCAGATAGCGCTTCATCCGGTTGCGGACGACCGCGGCCCCGACCTTGCGCGAAACGGCGAACCCGATCTTCCGCCCCTGCCCCGGGCATCGCAGCGTATAACAGACAAACTGCGGTCCGACCTGCTTGGCGCCCTGCTCATAGATATGCAGGTACTCTTTTCGGCGCGTGATGCGTTCGCTGCGCGGATAGGCATGCTGGCCCGGCACGGCAGGCTCCAGTACTGTCAGAGAGTCCGTCCAGACTCCCACAGGATCAGGCGGTCAGCCGCTTGCGGCCCTTGGCCCGCCGGCGTTTGATGACCAGCCGGCCGCCCACGGTAGACATCCGCTTAAGGAACCCATGGTTCCGCTTGCGCTTCAAAAC
>JBPOJD010000059.1:0-39699 GCA_052033955.1 Candidatus Hydrogenedentota bacterium | reverse complement strand
ATCGATTTCCTGATCCATTCCGTCGCGTACGCGGACCGGAATGACCTCAAGAACCCATTCATAGAGACCCCCCGCGACCATTTTGGCATGACGCTGGACATCTCCGCCTACAGCCTCGTGGCGCTCGCCCGTGCCGCGCGCCCCCTGTTCACACGCGGCGGCAGCATCGTCGCCATGACCTATTACGGCGCCGAGAAGGTCGTCCCCAACTACAACGTGATGGGCGTGGCCAAGGCCGCCCTCGAATGCAGCATGCGCTACTTGGCCGACAACCTCGGCCCGGACAACATTCGCGTGAACTGCGTCAGTGCCGGCCCTCTGCGCACCCTGTCGGCCAGCGTCATTCCGGGACTCAAGGACATGTTCAGTGTTACCGAGCAGGTGTCTCCCCTGCGCCGCAACGTCACCACGGAAGAAGTTGGCAAGACGACCCTGTACCTCGTCTCTGATCTGGCCAGTGGCGTAACGGGCGAAGTGCAGCACGTCGACTGCGGCTACAACATCCTCGGCATGTTCGGCGGCTACGAGAAATAAGTCGCCGGAACCTCGCATTCTCCGATCCCCCAGTCTCCTTGAAGGAGGCCGGGGGATTTCCTCGTCCGACGCCATTTCAGCACAAGGAAGTCAGCGGCAGACGCGGGCCAAAGGGGGGAGACGAAGAGACCACGACCGTTGATTCTGCCGTCAAAGAGAAAGCCCGCCGCGTTGAAGCGGCGGGCAGTTGCGTCAGAAATTGGGCTGGCTTGGTCAGCAGCAGCGCTTGACGAGTCCGTAGGCGGCGGCAGCCTTCACGGCGTCGCCGACGACAAAGGGCACGACGCCCGCCATCACGGCGGCGCTGAAGGGCATGCCGAGGTAGATCGACAGCCACCCGGCGCCCAGCGCGTAGATGACCGCCGTGGCGGCAGCGATCCCCGCCAGCGGGTTGCGGAACCGCGTCACGACGTAAGGGGCGGCGACAAACCCGGCAAGATACCCAGCCGTCACACCGAAGGACTGCGTGAGAATCGGCGCGCCCATCAGGCCCAGCAGCAGGTAGAGCATCGCGCCGGCCGCGGCACGGTCGCGTCCCACCGCGAAGGCCGCCACGAGCACGGGCAGCGTTTGCAGCGTGACCGGCACGGGCGTAAACGGCAGCGGAACGCGCACGAACGCTCCCAGCGCCAACGCACCGGCAACCGCCAGAACACTCAGCCAAGCCGGCTCGCGCCGGACGTCACCATGTACAATCGGATAGGTGTTTTCGTAATGCATGGGCGGGAGTATAGCGAAAAGTCCGCAGCGCTTCAACGGTATTTTCGGCCAGAAATGGAAACCCGGGCGGGCTTGTCATACAATCGCCGCATGGCTTGGCGAAGGAACAGCACCGGCGTCGGTGCGGCGCCGGGTTGCAGATACAAGGAGATGGCGGATGGGCGCGGATCGGCCTAAGTTCATTCTGGTAGTAGGACACGAAAGCTCGGGAAACCGGCTTGCTGCGAACACCCTGGCCCGGGCCACGGGCTTCGACTACGATGACGGCGAGACCCACCTGGATGACCAAGGCTTGGTGAAGTCCACCTATCTGCATCACACGGTCCAGCAGTGGTGGGACGACCCCGACTCCATCGTGTGTGATCACTCGCGCATCACACGCCGATCGATCCCGCACGGCGGCGCCGACATCGGTCCGCTGCGCTTCGTCGACCACCCGCTGACGGGCCGCCACAATCCCAATCCGCTGGTCCTGGTCAACGGACTCAAGAGGGCGGGCTACGATGTGTATGTGGTCATCACGGTCCGGGACGGCACCATCGCCACCCTCTCGAAATTCCGCGAGCACACCGACGGCGGGTTGAAGGCAGCGCAGCGCGAACTCGACGAGGCCGTGGATCTGTTGCGGGAGGTCATGGAACAGCACGACCAGTGCTTTGTGTTCTCGTACGAATCGCTCATGCTGCTGGGCGAACCCTATGTCCAGCAGTTGTACCGCTTCGTGGGCATCGAGTCCGTCTACATGCCCCCGCTCAAGAATGCCAATCCCAAGTACGTAAAGACCGCCCCCGGCCCGAGCGTGGGCCGCTCGCTCACCGTCGGCACGGTGACGCGTGAGAACGAACACATCTGGGGGGGCGATCTCCGAGCCCTCAACTCGGTCATCACCGGCCTGCGCGCGTGCGGCGTCAAGGTGGTAACCGCCCAGACCGCAGCGGGACTGCATCAGTGCCACTTGGCTTTCATCAGCAATTCGTGCGATGACCGGCGTCCGGAGATGCGCAGCCTGCGCGCACGCAATATCCCCTACGGCTACATCGGATTCCACGAGGATTTTTCGCTCTACTACCCCGTCAGCATGGGCTTCACCGAGTACGCGTGCGCGCTTGTGCAGGGCATCGATGCGGACGACGTGCACCCCTCGATGGAAGAGCTGTGGGAAAACCCCGACGTGGTCCAGCAGCTCAACCACAAGTGTCCCAACAATATCGTCCACAACATCACCGTGCTGCGGCAGGCGCTCTTCTGCCAGGCCGCGTCCGCGACGGAAGCCGACACGCTGCGCCGCGACTGCCCGCAGGCCAAGATTGAGACCGTCTACTGGGACCTCCCGCTGTTCCGTGAGAACAGCGAGGCGGACGACGAATTCCTGAAGCTGACCGGCCTCACCTCGGGCGAATACATCCTGCAGGTCGGCCGCATGGAGACCCGAAAGAATCAGCTCGCGTCGGTGCTGGCGACGCGGAATATCGACGTGCCCCTGGTGTTCATCGCATCCAAGGGTTATCAGGACTGGTACGAGCTGCACGTGGTGAACGCGGCGGCCAAGTTCCGCAAGGCACCCACTATCCTGGTCAGCCAGAACTACCCTACGCAGAACATCGGCAACGGCATGCGCATCATCCAGATGCCCGGCGGCGAGCGGCTCAGCGAGGCGTGCCTGGTGAGCGCGTTTCGCCATTGCGGCCTGCACCTTCACCCCGCCTTCTACGAAGCACCCGGCTACACCAACCTCGAGGCCGCGCACATTGGGGTGCCAACGGTCGCATCGGCCTGGGGGACCCTCCGCGACTACTGCACCTTCGGGGGAGGCGACGCCGCCATGGTCGACCGCTTCGAGTACGTAATCCCCTACCATCTGGCATCCCTGGAGGCGGCCGTGCAGCGCAATTTTGGCCGGAAGGTGACCCCGGACCTCGACCACCCGATCTTCCGGCGCACGACCGAGGATGTGGGCCGCGAAACCTTGGCCATCATTGAGAAATACCTGCCCAAATGAGGCGCGCACGGGGATATTGACAGCCGCAGCAGGGGCGGGATGCGGTGAACAGGCGCGCGAGCAGACTGGCGGAGGTCTTCTCCCGACCGGCAGGCAGGGGGCGACGAGGCGCCATGCAACCGCCTCGGTCTGGCCGCCGGTCGTCAGGACTCTCTATCGCGCCACGTCGTGACGATGAACGCGGTGCTCGGACTCGATGTCACGCCTCAGTAGCCGAAGTCCGCGCTGTAGTCGCCGCTCGACCCGGGCAAGATGGGCTGGTTGCGCAGATGACGGGTCTCGTTGGCGCTGGTGACGCGCACCGCCGCCTGATCCTCGAAGACGCATTTGTTTTCACAAATACCGCAGCCGATGCACAGCTCGGGATCGACACGCGGCTGCTTCACGACCCGTACGGAGCCATCCCGCAACACGACTTCCTTCTCCAGAAACGTGATGGCCTTGTTGGGAATCGGGCAGTGCTCCTCGCAGACGATGCAGTTGCGGTCGTAGGCATACGGGATGCATCGGGTCGTGTCGATATAGGCCAGCCCAATCCGGACTTCCTTCTTCTTTGCGAGCGGCAGCGCCGCGATGGCTGCCGTCGGGCACACCTCGCCGCACGCCGTACATTCGTAGGCGCAGTACCCGATCTTGGGCACGAGCCGCGGCGTCCAGAGGCCCTCGATGCCCGCCTCAAACAGCGCGGGCTGAAGCGCATTGGTCGGACAGGCCCGCATGCAGGCGCCGCACTGGATGCACCGCTGCAGGAACGCGGTTTCACCGTGCGCGCCCGGCGGCCGGATCAGTCCCGGGTTGAAGCTGGTCCCCTGCGCTTGGGGCGTCAGCCGCCACGTCAATGCCGCAGCCACGCCACCGGCCCCGGCCGCCAGTACCGCCCGCCGCGAAAGATCCAGCGAACCCTGCGGGGTGGCGGTCAGCGGCGAGCCGAAATTGAAGTCTATCGCGCGGTAACTGCACGTGCCCACACAGTTCCAGCATCCGAAGCATTCCTGCGGAAGCCACTTGCCCGGATGGTCCGGACTGGCCGCGCCATGGCAGTACGCAGCGCACTTGCCACATTCGCCGCAGGCCTTGTCGTCCTGTTTCAGCCGCAGAAGCGGCCGCCACGCAAAGACCCCGAGCAGGGCGCCCAGCGGACACAGATAGCGGCACCAGAACCGGCGCCGGTACACGTTGAGCGCGAGGATCGCGCCGAAAAAGAGTGCGATGGTCAGACTGACGTCAAAGGCCTGACGGGGCACCAGGAAAATCCTGTCGCGGAAGAACCGGTAGGTGGGTTCGCTTAACGAGGTGAGACGCAGCGGGCCAATGTGTGGATCCGCCTGGTAGATTGCCGTCGAAACCCCTTCGACCGCGTACTGCGCAGCAGGCAGCAGGACCGTCGCGATGCTGCGGTAAGTGATCGAAATCGGGTCGAACACGCCGATCCAGTGAACCCCGAAGAGCGCCATCACGAGCAGGCCCGCCAAGAGCAGGTATTTTGTCCGCTGCCAAGGCGACCACTGGTCCTTGGGCGGTGGCGCGTCCCGGAAATGGTCACGAACCCCGCCGACCGCGGCATTGAGGGTGCCCAAGGGACACACCCACCCGCAAAACACCCGGCCAAGGACCAGGGTGACCGCAATGGTCACGCAGGCCAGCAGTCCCAGCGCCGGCAAGTTATGGGCCGCCAAAAACGTCGCGAGGCTGAGCAGCGGGTCGAAATAGAAGAAGTATCGCACCCCGCCGCCGTGCAGGTCCTCGCCCACCGTGCGTGTCAGCAGCACCAGCAGCAGAAACAACAGCAGAAAAAAGGTCTGTACGCCGCGGCGCACCCAGACTATCCGGCGCGCACGTTTTTTTGGATTCACGCTACCGCCACTTCCTTGGGATTGAGGCTCATGTAGTCCATGACGCCAAGCCCCGCCTTGTCTGCCGCCACCACGGTCGCAATGTCTTCCGGCTTGTGTCCGAGCAGCGTCACGCCGAAGGCATCGAGCGCGACGATGTCGGTGCCTGCCGCCACGATCCCCAAGGCCTTCACGTCATCGAGATTGCCGCCGACCGGCCCGTTGCGGGTCAGAATACGCACTGCGTCAAGGATACACAGCTGCGGCTTCATGAACCGGGTAATGTCGCACAGGCAGGCCGCCATGTCCTGATGCCAGGCGTTGCGGCGTCCGCCCACCACGCCCATATAATTCTTCATGCACAACGTCACCTGCGGCAGTCCGTGGTGCTTGGCGATGGGCACGTTGATGACCAGGTCGCTCTCGACAATCTCGGGATAGACCTCCCACTTCTCGAGCCGGGCGCCGCCAATTTCCATCTCCCGGAACCGGTTGCCGTCGAGATACACCACTTCGCCCCCCGCTTCCTTGACCGCCGCCTCGATCCCGCTGTTGGGATAGGCCTTCTGCGCCGGATGACAGGTGTGGTCTCCCACCTTCACTGTCTTGGCGCCGCTCTCCAGGCACATGCGCACGACCGCCGCGACGACGCCGGGGTTGGTCGTGGCCGCCTGCTCGGGAGGAGCGTCCCACGCCATGTTGGGCTTCACCCAGACCACGTCGCCCTTCTTGACGTACGCGCCCATGCCGCCAATGGCCGCCATGGCTGCGGTTACCAGCCGGCCGCCCAGCGCGTTGGCTTCCGCGGGGAATTCTTCGTCGCCGCCCTGCCATCGCGCGATGGCCATGGCCGCCTTCTTCTCCGGCGTCTGCTCCTGGGCCAGCACACCCCGCGGCGCGACCACCGCCGCCCCGCCCGCCAGTGCCACCGTCTGCAAGAACGTCCGTCTACCGAGCGTCGCCATGGATCTACCCTCGCTTTGCACTTGTTGTCATGACATTGCAGAAATATTCCTGACGTGAGTATACGAGATTCGCGCCGGTCCGTCTACCCCCTCTGAAACGGTCCTTGACAGCCCTGCCCGCAGCCCATACACTTGCTGAACACACCGGGGTGACTGTCACTACAACAGGAGCAGACGACGAACATGAGCGAAGGCGAGGCACGGCAACCGGTTAGGTCATCCGGCACACCCCGCGGAACAGCTGGGGAACGCAAGCGCCGCATCGGCGAGCTGCTGGTGGACGAAGGCGTCATCACGCCCGGTCAACTGGATGAGGCGCTGGCGCTGCAGGCCGAGAAGGGCGGCAAGGTCGTCGAGAACCTCATTCAGCTGGGCTATCTCGACTCGCGCGGCTTTGTGGACTTTCTTGCGCATCAACCCGGGACGCCGAGCATCGGTCTGACCAACTACATCGTCTCGCAGGACCTCGTCGACCTCGTCCCCAAGGAGTTCGCGATCAAGAATGAGGTCTTCCCCATCGACAAACTCGGCCGTCTGCTCACGGTTGGCATGGTGTGCCCCCTGGACTCCGCGACGATCGGACAACTCGAACAGCACACCGGGTTGCGCGTCAAGGCCCTGCTCTGCCCGCCCGACGATATTCGCAATGCCATCCGCCGGTATTACCCGGACGACGCCGCGGCGCCTCCGGTGAATACGGACCCGTATGCGGCGGTCGGGGTCGCCCTGCGTCTGGAGGGCGTGGCCAAGATGGTACGTGCACTGAACGGGCTGCCGGGCCTGCCCAATACGGTCGAGCGGGTGCGCGCGGCCATGGACGAGCCAGACATATCCATGACCGAGGTCGCGGACGTCATCGCGAACGACCCGGCCATCTCGGCCGGCCTGCTCCGCTTGGCCAACTCGGCCGCCTACGGCTTCTCGAGCCGCGTGGGCAGTGTCCACATGGCCGCCAAGCTGCTGGGACTGCGCGAAACCTACATGGTCGTGGTCTCATCGGCCGTTATCGACCTGTTGCGGAACGCGCCGAAGTTTGATTACAGGCGCTTCTGGCGGCACTCGGTGGCCTGCGGCGTCGCGGCGAAGGCACTGGCGGCGCGGCGCAACGACAAGCGGGCATCGGCCTTCTTCACCGCAGGTCTGCTCGCCCGCCTGGGCCAGTTGGCCCTCGCCGAGGTGGCACCGGAACGCTACGCGTGCATTGACCAGAGCCTGACCGGCGGCGAGCTGATCGCCGAGGAGGAAAACGCCCTCGGGCTCGCGCACACCGAAGCGGGATACGAGCTCGGGAGCAACTGGCAGCTCCCCGCGGACCTTCTCGAAGCCATCCGGTTTTGTCACACGCCCGCACGCGCCACCATTGACCCGGTTCTCACGGCGACAGTCTCCGTAGCGGCAGTCCTCGCGGATGCTGTGGTGGCCGACAAGGTGAACGACCCCCTGGTGCTGACGGAATGTACCGACGCGCTGGCTACCCTCGGGCTGACCAGCCGCGATGCGTGGACCGTGCTCCAGGATCTTCCGGCACTGCTGGCCAGCAAGGAAGACCAGTAGACGCGGGGCGATCAGTCCGACGAACCCGCCGCTTTCTCCGATGCACGAGCCCCGCGAAGACCGAACACCAAACGGTCCAGCGATACACGGCCCGGTCCCAGTGCCAAAAACAGCAGCGCGATGCACAGGTACACCAGCGCGAGTTCATAGGCCCCGCCGCCGGTCGACACGAAGGGATCGCCCTTTACCACCGCGTGCAGCCAGGCGGCCACCACCATCGTGGACGCGATGCCCAGCGAAGCGAGCGGCACTAGCAGGCCCAGCATCCACGCCAGCCCGCCGCCGAACTCGGACAACGCCGCGAGCGCCTGAAAGATCCCGGGTGCAAACGCGTCCGGCCCCATCCAGCCGAAGGGGTTCTGAATCTTTCCCCACCCATGGAGCATGAACCCCAAGCCCGCGACCACCCGAAGCAGCAACAGGGCGCCGTCGCCCGCAACCGGATACTCCGGAACCGAGAAGATCTTCTTGATACACATTGGATTCTCCTTCCTTTCGCTGCACGCCATGTGCCATCTGCGTAGATAACACAGAACACCCGCCGTACATGCCATCACGCCGACAGCACGCTATCCGCCGCCACGGCAGCGGCATGGGCGGTGCGGCCACAAGGCCCGCCGAGTTCAAACGGCGGAGGACACCTCGGAACGAAGAAGCCCCCAAGACCCGGCGGGCCTTGGGGGCGATACGTTGACTGCAGACGGTTCCTAGCGGCTCGCGCTTGCGGTGCGGCGTCCTCCGCCCTGGCGGTTGCCGTCGCGCTGTCCGCCCTGGTTGCCGCCTTGGCGGCTGCCGTTGAACCGGCGGGCGCGCTGCTGCTGGGGACGCCCCCCGGCGCCGCGCTGGGCCGCCGGACGTGCGGCGTGCGGCGTGGGCAGCGCCACGGCGCCCTCCCACTCTTCACGGGGCAACACGTTTCCGAGCGCGCGCTCGATGCTGTGCAGGGTCGCGCTGTCTTCCGGGGATACAAAGGTAATGGCATTGCCGGACGCATTCGCGCGGGCCGTACGCCCAATCCGGTGGATGTAGTCGTCGGTCGTGTTCGGAATGTCGAAGTTGACGACATGGGTCACGCCCTGCACATCCAGCCCGCGCGCGGCGACATCCGTCGCCACCAGCACGCTGTAACGCCCCTGGCGGAAGCCCTCGATGGCCTGCTGGCGCTGATTCTGCGACCGGCCGCCGTGAATGGCCTGGGCCTTGAACCCTTCCTTGTGCAGCGCGCGGGCCACGCGGTCCGTGCGGTGCTTGGTGCGGATGAAGACCAGTACGGACTGAGCCTCGGGCTTGTTCAGAATCTTCGAGAGGAGATCCATCTTGCCGGACGACGACACCGCGTAGACGCCTTGCCGCACGCCCTTGGCGGGCGTGGCAATCGCCCCGACCTCGATCCGCGCCGGGTTGTGCTGCATTTCCGCAGCCAGGCGGCTGATCTCGGGCGGGAACGTCGCGGAAAACATCAGGGTCTGCCGGTCAGTGGGCAGGGCCTTGAGGATGCGGCGGATGTCGGGCATGAACCCCATGTCGAGCATCCGGTCCGCCTCGTCCAGGACCAGGACCGAGAGGTCATCAAACGGCACGTGGCCGCGGTTCATGTGATCCAGCAGACGGCCCGGCGTCGCGACGACGATCTGGCAGCCGCGCCGCAGGTTCTGGGTCTGGCGGTCCATGCCGACGCCGCCGTAGAGGCAGACGGAATGGAGGTTGAGGCGCTTGCCCAAGGGCTGAAGCACGTCGAACACCTGCTGGGCCAGCTCACGCGTGGGCGTCAACACCAGCATCCGGTTACGGTCATTCTTGCGGCTCTCCGCGAGGCGCGTCAACGCCGGGAGCCCGAACGCGAGGGTCTTCCCCGTGCCCGTCTGGGCAATGGCCGTCAGGTCGCGCCCGTCCAGGGCTACCGGGATGGCCTGGGCCTGCACCGGTGTGGCCTCGAGGATGTTCTGCCCGCGCAGCAGACTGAGACAACGCGGATCGATCCCTAATTCTTCAAACGTCATGCGGTTTCCTTCTGTTCTGCCTGTTTTTCCGGCAGATGGATGCTGTATGCTCAGCGCCGGCAAAATGACGAAACAGCACACAGGTGCGGACCGCATTTCAGGAGAGAGCATTCATAGGAGGGAAGACTGAGACAGGCTACCTACCTAACCAGCAGGATAATTGTTGACGCAGACTATACACGGCGCACGTGCGCATGTCAAACTGCCGGTCATGCCCGAATCGCCGGGATCGGCGAGAGGGTGAAATGCGCCGGGCGCTCTGCGCGATGGCACAGGCCGCTCCGCAAGGCGGATGAGCCGAGCAAACGCGGGACTGTCCCAAGCGAAGCGACGAAGGAGCGCAGACGGGACTGTCCCGCGTTTGCGGCCCACTGTCTGGCGCCGGCGGTTGTGCGGCGAACGGAACCCATTCACGGCGGGGTCCGGGACCAGTCCGTCGCGGCACTTGCTTTAGGGGGCAAGCCGTGGCATAATGCGTTGAACACATGTTAAGCATACCTACCAGGAGCGAGCCATGAGTCGTGAAATCACTGACGCCACGTACTGGCGGGAGTTTGAGAAGAACGACATCACCCATTCGGCGGCACACTATCTGATGGCCGTGGACAGCCTGCGCGGCTCGTTGGGCTATGCGCGGGTGACGGACGTCGCGGAGATGCTCGAGGTGTCGCGCGGGGCCGCGTCGATGTCGCTGAGCCATCTGAAGAAGCGCGGGTGGGTGACCGAGGACCCGAACCGGTTCCTTCTGCTCACCGAGGAAGGCGAGCAGATGGCGCGGGTGGTCGAGCACAACTTCCGGATATTGTCGAAGTTCTTTGAGGAGGTGCTGGGCGTTCCGAAGGATGTGGCGCTGGCCGACGCGTGCAAGATGGAGCACCTGATGAGCCTGGACACGGGCCGGCGCATCGTGTGGCTGATGCGGTACATCCTGGGCGACGGCCGCCGTGCGGCCCAGTTGCGCAAGGCCATGGAGTGTTTCCAGCCGGGCTGCGAGTCGGCAACGCTCTGTCCGCTGTGCAATGGAGAGGGCGACTGCCTTATCTCACCGGACGGCGAACGCCCATGCCGGAAGGAGTGACGCAGCCTCCCATGCGCACACTGAACCACATGCGGCCGGGTGAACGCGGCAAGGTCGTGCATCTGCACGGCACGGGCGGTATTCATCAGCGGCTGCTCGAGATGGGCATCGTGGAGGGAAGCGAGATCGAGGTGATCCGCTTCGCGCCGCTTGGCGACCCCATGGAGATATTGGTACAGGGCTATCATTTGCTGCTTCGGAAGTCCGAAGCCGCGCTGGTGGAGTTGGATGACTGACAAACTGCTCACAATCGCCATTGTCGGCAATCCGAACGTCGGCAAGACGGAAGTCTTCAACGCGCTGACCGGGAAATCGTCCATCACGGGCAACTACCCGGGCGTGACGGTCGAGCGCAAGCACGGCCGCATGCGCATCGGCGCCCGCGAGGCCGAGCTGATCGACCTGCCGGGAACCTACAGCCTCGCCGCGCGCTCCCCGGACGAGATGATCGTGGTGGACGTCCTGCTGAATCAGCAGCCGGGTGAGAAACCCATCGACGCCGTGCTGGTGGTCGTGGACGCGTCCAACCTCGAGCGCAACCTCTATCTTGTGTCGCAATTGCAGGAGATCGGGCTGCCGCTGGCGATCGCGCTGAACATGATGGATGTGGCCGGGCGCCGCGGCCTTACGTTGGACTGCGACCAGCTCGCCCGGACGATGGGCGGTCCGGTCGTGCCCCTGTGCGCGCACAAACGCAAGGGCATCGCCGAACTGCGCGACGCGCTGGACCGCGTGACGCAGCCTGGGTACCGTCCGGCCCTTGTCCCGGCTGCCTTGCCCGCGGCGGTGAACGAGCAGGTCGCCAATCTCGAGAGTTACCTTCACGCCCGCGAGCAGGAGCTGGGCCGACGCGTCCAGCGGCCCGAGGTGCTGCGGGTGCTGATCGACGCGAACGGCTACGCGGAACAGCGCCTCTGGAAACGGCTCGGACACGATTTCAACGAGCATCTCGACACCTACCGGCGCGAGAGCCGCAACGGGGTGAGCCTGCCGGCCATGGAGGCGCGGGCCCGCTATGGCTGGGCGCGGGAGGTCGTCGCGGCGGGCGTAAGACGGCCCGGTGTGCGGGTAATCACCCGGTCCGAGCGCATCGACCACGTCCTTACGCACCGTGTCTTCGGCACGATGATTTTTGCCGCGCTGATGCTCGTCATGTTTCAGGCCATCTACACGTGGGCCGGCCCGATCATGGATCTGATCGACGGCGCCTTCTCCGGACTGGGCGAGATGGTGTCCGCATGGCTGCCCGAGGGCGTGCTGCAGAGCTTGGTCGTCGACGGCATCATCGCGGGCGTGGGCAGCGTGATCATTTTCCTGCCCCAAATCCTCATCCTGACCCTGTTCGTGGCCCTGCTCGAGGACTGCGGCTACATGGCCCGCGCGGCGTTCCTCATGGACAAGCTGTTCAGTTGGTGCGGCCTTTCCGGCCAGTCCTTCATCCCGATGCTGTCCAGCTTCGCCTGCGCCATCCCGGGCATCCTCGCCACGCGCACCATACACGAGCGGCGTGACCGCTTTGCGACCATCCTCGTGGCGCCGCTGATGAGCTGCTCGGCCCGGCTGCCGATCTACGTCGTGATCATCGGGGCCTTCATCCCCGCGACGCCGGTGATCGGCAACACGTTGAACCTGCAGGGCGTGACCCTCTTCCTGATGTATTTCCTGGGCATCGCCGTCGCGATACCGGTCGCGTTCATTCTCAAACGCACGCTCTTCCGCGGCGACCGGCCCCCCTTCCTGCTCGAACTGCCCAGCTACAAGGTCCCGCAGCCGCGCACGGTCCTGCTCAAGGTGTACAACCAGGGCGGCGAGTTCCTCAAACGCGCGGGCACGGTCATCTTTGCCATCACGGTCATCGTCTGGGCCTTGGCCTATTTCCCGCGCTCGGTCCAGGTGGCCGAGGACTTCGAACAGGAGCGTCAGGTCCTGATGTCATCTGCCGTGGACGGCCCAGAGATGGAAGCCGCGTTGTCCGATCTGTCCGAGACCGAACAGAGCGCCTATCTCAAGGACAGCTTTTTGGGCCGCGCAGGGCGGCTCGTCGAGCCCGTCGTGCGGCCCCTTGGATG
This sequence comes from Candidatus Hydrogenedentota bacterium, assembly GCA_052033955.1. Lineage (GTDB taxonomy): Bacteria > Hydrogenedentota > Hydrogenedentia > Hydrogenedentales > SLHB01 > JBPOJD01. The sequence goes on along the minus strand of JBPOJD010000059.1, from coordinate 26,948 downwards.
GGACTGGCGCTTGGGCACGGCCGCCATCGCCTCGTTCCCGGCGCGCGAGATCAGCCTCGCCACGCTGGGCACGCTGTTCAATCTCGGCCAGGCCGATGACGCCTCACAGACGCTGCACGAATCGCTGCTGACCGCGAAACGGCCGGATGGTTCGCCGCTGTTCACGATCCCCGTGGCCCTGTCGTTCATGGTGTTCTTCGCGCTGTGCTGCCAGTGCGGCGCGACGCTGGCCACGATCAAGCGCGAGACCGCCGCGTGGCGCTGGCCGCTGCTCGCGTTCTCGTACATGTCGGTACTGGCGTACCTGGCGGCCTTGCTGGTCTATCACGCAGGCAATGCCCTCGGGCTCGGTGGAGGTTGACGTGGATTACCAGATGATAGTGGTGGCACTGGCCGTCCTGGGCGCGGCAGGCTATCTGCTGCGCCGGGCCTTGTGCCGCTCGGCCAAGTCCGGATGCGGCGGCTGTCACGGGTGCAAGCACACCGCGCGCCCATGCCGCGACTGACGCGCCGCCGCGCCATCGCCTGATTCCCCTCCCCCACGGCTCAGGCGCCCGCCGGTGCGCCGTGCCCGCCGGAAACACACCAACCAGCACGGGTGTTCACTGATACGGGTTGGTATATGCCGCCCCGCAACACGGGCCTGGAAACACCGCCATGAAGACGGTCGCATTCAAGATTAAGGGCATGGACTGCGCCGAGGAAATCGCGATCCTCAAACGCGAAGTCGGGCCGCTCGCCGGGGGCGAGGCGGCACTGGCTTTCGATCTCCTGCAGGGCAAGATGACCGTCACCACCGGCGGACACCCCGTCTCCACGGAAGCGATCTGCCGGGCCGTCCGCCGGACCGGCATGACCGCGATCCCCTGGAGCGCCACGCCGGAAGGACCATCGCGCCGCGGACCCGTCCACACTCGCGGGGCGCTCTGTACCCTCAGCGGACTCCTGCTCGGCGCGGGTTTCGGGTGGCATGCGTTGCAGCGCGGGTTCCTCGCGGCGCTGGCCGGCGGCACGGACGTCGCGGCCGGGTACCCCGCGCCCGTGATCGCGCTGTATGTCGGCGCCACCGTCGCCGGCGGGTGGTTTGTCGTGCCGAAGGCCTGGCTGGCCTTGCGCCGCCTGCGCCCCGACATGAACCTGCTGATGACGATCGCCGTGGCGGGCGCCATCGGGCTGGGCGAATGGTTTGAAGCGGCCACGGTGGCCTTCCTGTTCGCCGTAGCGCTCCTGCTCGAGTCGTGGAGCATCGGCCGCGCCCGGCACGCCATCGGCCAGTTGCTCCAGCTTGCCCCCAAGACCGCCCGCTACATCTGCCCCCATGACGGCGACATCATGGAACGCGATGTCTCCGAGGTGCCCGTGGGCGCGGTCGTCGTCGTGCGACCCGGCGAACGCATTCCGCTCGACGGCACGGTGACACAAGGCGCCACCACCGTCAACGAGGCCCCGATCACCGGCGAATCGGTCCCGGCGGAGAAGGCGCCGGGCGACACGGTGTTCGCGGGAACCATCAACAACGAAGGGGCCATCGAATTCCGCGCCACGAAGGCCGCCGAAGACACCACGCTCGCCCACATCATCCGCATGGTCGAGGAGGCCCAGGCCCGCCGTGCGCCCACCGAACAGTGGGTCGAGAAATTCGCCCGCCATTACACCCCCGCGATGATCGTGTTGGCGGCGGCGGTCGCTGTATTTCCGCCGCTGGTCCTTGGCGCATCCTGGGCCATGTGGTTCTACCAGGCGCTCGTGCTGCTCGTCATCGCGTGCCCCTGTGCGCTGGTGATCAGCACCCCCGTATCCATCGTGGCCGGACTGGCCTCCGCCGCGCGCGCAGGCGTCTTGATCAAGGGCGGGGCCTATCTCGAAGCCCCGGCCCATCTGCGGGCAATCGCCCTGGACAAGACCGGCACCATGACCCAAGGGCGCCCGGTGGTGCAGCGCATCGTCCCGCTCAACGGACACAGCGAGGCGGAACTACTGGAGCGCGCCGCGGCGCTGGAAACCCACAGCGAACATCCCATCGCGCAGGCGGTCCTTCGCAAGGCCCGTGAGGAAGGCGTGACGGTCCGCCCGGCGGCGCAGTTCCAGGCAATCCGCGGCAAGGGGGCCGAGGGCCTCTTCGAGGGCCGGCCCTTCTGGCTGGGCAGCCACCGCTACGTCCACGAGAAGGGTTTCGATCATCCGCAATTCCACGAACACGCCGTCGAGTGGGAAGACGCCGGGCATTCGGTCGTCTTCGTGGGCAATGCCGACCATGTGTGCGGTGTGCTCAGCGTCGCCGACGATATCCGCCCCGAGACGCGCCAGGTGGTGGCCGAGTTGAAGGCATGCGGCATCGAGCACATCGTGATGCTGACGGGTGACAACGAGGGAACGGCGCGTGCGGTGGCACAGGCTGCGGGGGTAGATGCGTTCCGGGCGCAACTGCTGCCTGCGGACAAGGTCGCCGCCGTGGAGGAGCTGGTGGCCGCCTACGGGGCCGTGGCGATGATCGGCGACGGCGTGAACGACGCGCCTGCCATGGCGGCATCGCGCGTGGGCATCGCCATGGGCGCGGCCGGCAGCGACGCCGCGATCGAGACCGCGGACATCGCCCTGATGGCCGACGACCTGCTCAAGGCCTCGTGGCTGGTGCGGCACGCCCGGCGCACCCTCGGGATTATCAAGCAGAACATCTGCCTGGCGCTGGGCATCAAGGCGTTGTTCGTCGCGCTCACGGTGGCGGGAGCAGCGACCCTCTGGATGGCGATCGCGGCGGACATGGGCGCGTCGCTGCTCGTAATATTCAACGGCCTGCGGCTGTTGCATGGCAACGGCACCGCAGGCCGTGTTGCGTCCCTCTGAATCGGCCGGGCGTTACACGCCCCGCTCCGTCTCGCCCATGTAGACCTGCCGCGGACGGTGAATGCGCTGACTCGCGTCGTCTTGCAGCTCGAGGAAGTGCGCAATCCATCCCGGAATGCGGCCCAGCGCAAACATGACCGTGAACATCTGGGTCGGAATCCCCAGCGCCCGGTAGAGAATGCCGCTGTAGAAGTCCACGTTCGGGTACAGCCGCCGCTGAATGAAGAAGTCGTCTTCCAACGCAATCGCCTCGAGGTTCTTGGCGATGTCGAGCAGCGGATCCTCGACCCCGAGCTTGGCCAGCAGCCGGTCACACGCCGACCGCAGCACCTTGGCCCGCGGATCGAAGTTCTTGTAGACGCGGTGGCCAAAGCCCATCAGCTTGAAGCCGCTCTCCTTGTCCTTGGCCATCTCGACGTATTTCTTGTAGTTGCCGCCGTCGTCGCGGATCTTCGCGAGCATCTCGATGACCGCCTGGTTGGCGCCGCCGTGCAGCGGTCCCCACAGCGCATTCACGCCAGCGCTGATCGATGCAAACAGGTTGGCCTTGCTGCTCGCCACCATGCGCACCGTCGAGGTGCTGCAGTTCTGCTCGTGGTCCGCGTGGAGGATCAGCAGCAGGTTCAGGACCTCCTCGGCCAACGGATCGACCTCGTACTCCTCGGCGGGAGTGGCGAACATCATGCGCAGGAAGTTGGCGGCATACGAAAAGTCCGCGCGCGGGTAGATGATGGGGAGGCCCTTGGACTTGCGGTACGTAAACGCCGCAATGGTCTTGGCCTGGGCCATCAACCGCACGATCGCCATGTCGAGGCCGTTCTCTTCGTCCGTGTCGGGATAGAAGGTCGACATCGACGCCACCATCGCGGCCAGGATTGCCATCGGGTGTGCCGTCGGCGGGAAATGGTCGAAGAAATTGATCATGCTCTCATGCACGAAGCTGTGCATCGTGAGGTCGCGCCGCCACGCGATCAGTTCGTCATTGTTTGGCAGGTGACCGTAGATGAGCAGGTACGCCACCAGCGGAAACTTGTACTTTTCCGCCAACTGCTCGATGGGATAGCCCCGGTAACGGAGAATGCCCTTCTCGCCGTCGATGAACGTGATGCTGCTCTTGCACGAACCTGTGTTGGCATACCCCGGGTCGTAGGTGATGGCGCCGGTCGTCGAACGGAGGGTCGTGATGTCTATCGCCTGCTCATTCTCGGTCCCGACAAAGACGGGGAATTCGTAGGTTTCGCCGTTCAGGAGTAGTTGCGCAGTAGTCATGATCATCTCCCTCGGTTAGAAAAAATCGCCCAAGCACCCGGCACTGCCGCAGGAGTGCACGTCAAACGCGTTTGGTTCCCCGTAGTGCAAACTGACTCAAAAACCGCCCGCCCAACCGGGCCAACACTATCCCAAACACACACCAAAGGTCAAGTATGCCGCGTCTTCGCGTGACCCTTCGAACCGGCTAAAGACTTGGCGGACAAGCATCTGCAATCGAGACCGCCACTCACCGGCCGCGTCCTGCCCGCTCCAGGAACTCCACCAGCTCGCGCGGGCCGTGATAGCCCGCCGCCTGGGCAACGGGCTGCCCGGAAGCGTCCAGCACGAACAGCGACGGCAGGAATTCGACGTTGTAGCGCCGCACGACGGCCTCCTGCTGGTCCGCGTTGACCTTCAGCGCAACGAAACCGTCCAAGGCGGCATGCACGCGCGCATCGGTGAAGGTGTCCCGGTCCATTTTCTTGCATGGACCGCACCAATCGCCGTAGACATCCATGAACACCCGCTTGTTCTCGGCCGCCGCCCGTTCCAGGGCCGCGGGGTAGTCGCGCACCCAGAACGCCTGCTCCGGGGCCGTGCGGGCCGAGGTGCGGTAATACGCCACTCCCATCAACAGCGCCAGTACGAGCGCCACCACGGGCCACCGCGCCAATAAACCGCCCGGGCCGTCTGCCATGTCCGCCTCCTCGCGTGTTGCCTCTCTATTCCGTGCCACCATTATCCCAAGTCACCATTATGCACGACACAGCGGCATGGACACGATCCCGCGCCGTGTGATAGACATTGAGCGGCGCATCAACGCTTGAAAGGAGCGCAACGCAGCATGACACCCACATTGGTGGTGATGGCCGCCGGCATCGGCAGCCGCTACGGCGGCCTGAAACAGCTCGAGGCGGTCGGGCCGCATGACGCGACCATCTTGCACTACTCGCTCTATGACGCGGTGCGCGCCGGATTCGGCAAGGTCGTCTTCGTCATCCGCGAAGAGCTGCGTCCGCCGTTCGAGGAGGTGTTCGGGCGCTTTCTGGCCGCCGGGGCCGAGGCCGCCTATGTCTATCAGCGTCTCGATGCGCACACGGACGGCTTCGCCGTCCCCGGTACGCGCCAGAAGCCTTGGGGCACCGGCCACGCCGTGCTGTGCGCCGAGGCCGAGGTGGATGCCCCGTTCGCGGTCATCAACGCCGACGATTTCTACGGCCGCGGCGCGTTTGACGTCATGGGCGCGTTCCTGGCCCAAAGTGATCCCGCCACACACACCTGCGCCATGGTCGCGTACCGTTTGCGCAACACGCTCTCCGCCCACGGGCATGTCTCGCGGGGGGTCTGCGAGTGCCAGGGCGACCGTCTCGTGCGCATTGTCGAGCGCACGCACATCGCGCAGACCGGCGGCGGCATCGTCTACACGGACGACAGCGGCGCGCATCCCCTGACCGGGGAGGAACAGGTCTCGCTCAATCTCTGGGGATTCCAGCCCACGCTTTTTGGCCACCTGGGCCGGCAATTCCGCGAGTTCCTCGCGTGCTCACACGGCGACGCGAAGGCCGAGTTCTTCCTGCCTGCCGTGGTGGACCGGCTCGTGCAGGGCGGCCAGGCCGAGGTCGCCGTGTTGCCAACGGACGAGACCTGGTTTGGCGTGACCTATCCCGAGGACCGCGCGGCGGTGCAGGCGGCCATAGGCCGCCGCATCGCCGAGGGCGCCTACCCCGAGCGGCTGGAGATCGCCCGGTGACCACACCGCCGCCCGGCATCGCCCAAGCCTTCGAGGGAGTCGGCAAAGTCCTCAGCGCCGTGCCCCACGGCAACGGTCACATCAACCGGACCTGGCTCGTCACCTGTGCGGGACGCCTCAATCCGCGCCGTTTCATCCTCCAGGACATCAACCACGCCGTGTTCCGCGACGTGCCCGCGCTGATGGAGAACGTGGTCCGGGTCACGGATCACCTGCGACAGAAATACGCCAACGCCACGCCCGGGACCGGGCTGCAAGCCCTCTCGCTCGTGCCCACCCGCGACGGCGAATGCTTCCACCGCGATGCCGAGGGCCGCTTCTGGCGCATGTACCACGCGATCGAGGGCGCGCACACCTGCGACATGCTCGAAACCGCGAGCCAGGCGCGTGAGGCCGCCCGGGCCTATGCCCAGTTTCAGTGCGATCTCGCCGATCTGCCGTCGCCGCCGCTCCATGAGACCCTCCCCCACTTTCACGACGGCCCGCGGCGCTTCGAGACCTTCGAGGCCGTCCTGGCGCAGGACCCCTGCGGGCGCGCCGCAACGGCCAGGGCGGAGATCGGTTTCCTCTACGAACACGCGCCCGTACTCCAGCAGATCCCCGAGGCCGCCGCGGCGGGCCTGCTTCCGCTGCGAGCCACCCACAACGACACCAAAATCAACAACGTCATGTTCGACGACCACACCGGCCGCGCCGTCTGCGTCATCGATCTCGACACGGTCATGCCGGGCCTCGCCATCCACGACTACGGCGATCTGGTCCGCACCTGCGTCTGCCCCGCCGCCGAAGACGAGCGGGACCTGTCCCTGGTCGTGCTGAACAGGACCCTGTTCCGGGCGCTCACGGATGGCTATCTCGAACGCGCCGCGGGGTTTCTGACGCCCGCCGAGCGCGCACGGCTGGTCCTGGGCGCGCAGACCATCATCCTCATCATCGGCATGCGCTTTCTGACGGACTACCTCGCCGGGGACACCTATTTCCGCGTCCACCGCGAGGGACACAACCTCGACCGCTGCCGCACGCAGTTCCGCCTGGTCCACCACGTCACCGCACAGATAGACGAGTTGGAGCAGATCGTGGCGGACTGGTCCGCGGGGCCGCCCTGACGAACCGGCTGCGGGCCCGCGCATTTGCCGGTTGCATTGGCAGCGCGCCCCGTGCTTAAATCCTGTCATGACAAGAACCGCGGGCGGGTACGGCGCGGGCACCGGCAACCAGGGGAGGGCTCATGGACGTCAAGGAATACCGCCGTTCTGTTCTCATCGTCGGCACGGATGCCCTGACCCTTCACTCGGTCCGTGACGTGTTCCAGCGCGCGGATTTCGCCGTCCAGACGGCCTCGAACGCCTGGGAAGCCGAGCGCATGATGCGCAGTCAGCTCCCCGACGCCCTGCTGGTTGAAATCATGCTGCCGGACTCGGACGGCTTCGCCTTCCGCGAAAAACTGTTCGTGGATCCGAGCACGCGCGATCTTCCGTTCATCTTCCTCGGCGAGGAGGGCCACACGGACAAGGAAGTGCGCGCGTTGCGCAGTCAGGTGGACGACTACCTGGCGCGTCCCCTCGACCCGGTGGTCGTGGTGACGCGCGTCCAGGCGGTCATTGACCGGCGCCGCTCCTATCAGGAGGTGGCGCGGCTCGACCCGCTCACGCGCCTGCTCAACCGTCCCGCGCTGCAACGCCACCTGGGCGAGGAACTTCTGCGTGTCGGCCGCTACGGCCGTCACCTCTCGCTCATCCTGCTGCAACTGGACTTCGACCCCGCCAGCATCAGCGAGAAGCAGCATACGTGGAACAACCTGTTGCTGACGTGTCTCGCCGGGTCGGTCCACCTGGCCATCCGCGTCGTGGACTACGCCGGGCGGTTTGGCCCCACCCAGCTCCTCGTGTGCCTGCCCGAAACCCCGATGCAGGGCGCGCAACTCGTGTCCGAACGCATCAAGGACCGCTTCCAGCGCCTTGCCCGCGAGCTCGAGGCCCCTTCAGGAAAGCTCCAAATCGGTCTGGCGGAAGGCCCAACCCACGGCGACACCGTCGACGCCCTGGTCAACCACGCCCGGAACACCATGGGTGAGTAGCGGCGTTCGCGCCCCCCGGACCGGAGTCCCGGCGCCCGGCAACGGTCTTGTGTGCCCGCGCGTTGAATGCTAGTATGACGCCCCTTGTCATGATCCGGTTGGCGCAGGCCTTTTTCCATCTTGCAGAGGGAGATCCGGGTGAGAAAGATATCCGTTCAGGTACGTGAGGACCATCTGGCCCTGCTGTCGCGCTCGCGGCCGATGCTGGCAATGGCCGAGTTGATCTGGAATGCCTTCGACGCGGACGCCAGCGAGGTACGGGTCGTCTTCGAGGAGAATGAGCTGGGCGGGTTGGACGCCGTGCGCGTCCAGGACAACGGTCACGGCCTCGAATACGGGCACGCGCTGGTCGTATTCCAGAATCTGGGCGGATCGTGGAAGCAAGAGGGCATGCGCTCGCCCGGCAGCCGCCGTCTTCTCCACGGCAAATACGGCAAGGGCCGTTTCCGCGCCTTCACCCTGGGCAATCATGTCACCTGGGACAGCGCCTACGTCACGGACCAGGGCGTGCAGCGTTTCGCATTGAGCGGCCACGCCGCGACCATCGGCGAATTCGAGCTGACCGAGCCCGAGGCCGCCCCCGCTGCGCAGACCGGGCTCACCGTGACCCTCCGCGATGTGGGCGCAGCTGCCGACAGCCTGCGCGGCATCAAGGCGCTCCAGGAGATCACCGATCTCTTCGCCCTGTACCTGCGCCATTATCCGGGGCTCCGCCTGTTCTACGACGGCGTGCCCATCGACCCGGCCAACGCGGAGAACCGCAGCACCGACATCGACCTCGGCGAGGTCGTCACCTCCAGCGGGCAGCATGCCCCGGCGGTCCTCACCGTCGTCGAATGGGCCATCCCCGGCAAACGCGGCTTCGTCCTGTGCGACGAGCACGGATTTGCCCTGCACACCTGCCGGCCGCGCGTGCTGTTCCGCGGCTTCAGCTATACGGCCTATCTCAAGTGCCCGATCTTCGCGGCGCTCGACCGCGAAGGCCTCCTGCAGATGGAAGAGATGGCTGCGGACGTGCAGGCCGTGCTGGAACCCGCGCGCGTGGCGTTGCGGCGGCATTTTTCGCTGCGGGAAGCGGCGCGCAACATGGAAGTCCTCGATGCCTGGAAGGACGACGCGGTGTATCCCTATGTGGGCAATCCGGCCGACGCCCGCGAGGAAAACGAGCGCCGCATCTTCGACATCTACGCGACGCATCTGAGCCAGTTGACGGGGTTTTCGCGCCTTAACGGGCGCAACAAGCGCCTTATTCTGCGCCTCGTGCAGGAACTCGTGCGCACCGAGCCCACGCGTGTCGCCCACATCCTCGACGAGCTGCTGACCTTCCCCGAGGAAAAGGAAGAAGCGGTCCTGAACCTGCTCGGAGCCTGAGCGGCGCGTCAGCGATTCCCCGGGACCGGCACAAAGGCCACGCACACGGGTGACGGAATGTCAACACTCTGTCCGGTAGGCGTGAGCGTCCGGCCGCCGTCCTCCACACGAAACACGACGACATTGTCTGAGTGCTGGTTGGCCACGAGCAGGTAGCGGCCGTTCGGGGTGAGGGTGAAGTTGCGCGGGGTCTTCCCCCCTGCCGGCGTGTGGCCCGCCGCCGAGAGCCGCCCGGTCTCGGCATCCACCTCGAACACCGCGATGCTGTCAGCTCCGCGATTTGAGGCGTAGACGAACCGCCCGGACGGATGCACGCGGATCTCGGCGGCGCTGTTCGAGCCCGAAAACCCCTCCGGAAGCGTGCTGACGGTGTCCAACGCGTCCATGCGCCCGGTCGCGGCGTCGCAGGCAAACGTGGAGACGCTGCCTCCGTATTCGTTGACCACATGGAAAAAGCGGCCGCTGGGATGGAAGTCGGCATGGCGCGGGCCAAGACCGTCGCCCAGCCTGACCTGGGGCTGGACGGCGGGGCGCAGGGCGCCCTGCGCCGCATCGTACTCGTAGACAAACAGCGTGTCGAGACCGAGATCCGCCACAATTAAACGGCCTGCCCCGTCAAACGTCGCCGAGTGGGCGCGCGGATGCCGTCCGGGACCGGTATCCGAGGCATGTTGCACCCAATCACTCGCCGCGCCGAGTGAACCGTCCGCCTCCACCGGAAAGAGGGCCACGGTGCCCGAGGTGTAATTCGACACCGCTACATGCCGCCCGCCCGGCGCCACAGCCACATGGCACGGCGCCCCGCCCATCGACGGCTGCGTGCCCAGGAGCGTCAGGCGCCCGCTGACGGTATCCACGCGAAGCGCACTGACCGTGCCGCCAGAGCTGCCGTCTTCGCTCGCCGTCTCTCCCACGGCATACGCCACCCAGAGATCCGGGTGAAACGCCAGGTACGATGGATTGACGGCCTCACCGGCCAGTCCTATCAACTCCAGGCGTCCCGTCTGCGCATGCAGTTCCGCCAGGTAGATTCCCTCGGATGCCCCATCCGTATAGGTCCCGATATAGACCCGCAAGAGCGCTATGCCGTCACTGCCGCTGGTCATGACCTCCTCCTCTCTCTCCACGGACGCGCTGCGCCACGCAATGTCGTCCTTGTCACGCCCGAGACCGCGGGACCATCTGTTGAGGCCGCCGTCGTCGATGCCGTCTCTGCCAAGGCTGTAGAGCACGAAGGCGCCGTTGGTGGTGCGATAGACATAGCCTTGGCCCGTGAAGGGATCCAGCGGCAGCCCGCCAGCGACGTCCTCAATCGCGGCCAGACTCTCCGGAAACCGGCCCGTCTGGGCCTGATGCTGCTCGACCGCCAGTCCGAGCCGCATCAAATCTGCTTTCACCTCCAGCGCCGCTTGCCGGTGAGACTGATCGAGCGCGCTGGCCAGGAAATCGGGGGCGAACAGGCGCGTCGAGGGAAGCGCTTCGACCTGCTTCCACAACGCGTCCAGCCGTGGACGGGCCTGATGATAGGGCAGCGTGCTCGCGTCGGCGAGGGCCGCCATGCCCTCAACAAACGCCCGTTCGTCGGCACTGCGCCACGGGATCCCAAACGGGCTCGCGTAGACCCGGTTCGTGGCTTGTCCCACGAGCGACCCCTCGCGATAATCGAGATACTCCTCCTTGGCGGCCGCGCCGTCGTGCCGGAACTCGTCGAAGATTTGTCGAAACATCATGGCGTCGCCGTGGGTCGCCTGCACAAAGAACTCGCGGCCCGCCGCGGTCTGCGCCAGCGACACGAGCTGTGTCACGCGTTGGGGTCCCAGGTCCCCGGCCCGCAGCCCCCGCCTGAGCGCGTCGAAGGCAAGGTGTACGGCCACCGATCGGTAGTGCTGACTGATTTGCAGCGGCTCCTCCGCCAAGGCATTGGCCAACCCCAGGATGGCGACCACGTCCGCGGCAAACACGTCATGGTCTCCGTGGGCCGCGTGATAGAACGCGTCCGCCCGCAGCAGCGATGTCACCTCTTTCACTTTCTTGAGGTGAGGAAGAGGCGTACGCCAACCCTTTTCCAGATCCAGCGGATAGATCGGTCCGCCGAGGGCCGCGGCTTCGCGCACCTGCGCGAGGAAGCCCTGGCTCTCCTCGATGAAGGCTCGGACCGGTTCCCACGTCGCCGGATCGAGCGGCCGGGCTACCCCGCCGTGGAGAAACTCCTTCAATTCCCACCAAGCGTCGTCCAGGTACAGCTCCCTGTCGAACCGCTCCAGCCACTGCGCGTGCATATCCACGGCTGCCGCGTCCGACAGGACTTGCCGTACCGCCGGGACAGGAGCATCCGGCAGGCGCTCCGCGTCAGGCGGGAGTGCCTTCAATTTCTCATAGCGCTCCACCGCGACCGGCTCCGGCAACAACGCCACGACCATCGCCTGTTCGTGCAGCCGGTCGGCAACCACCCGCAGCGTCACCAGCAGCGCGAGGAACGCCGCCGCAATCACCCCTACGGTAACCCACGCACGTTTCATGCTTGGTGTCACTGGTTCACCCCCTTCTCAACAGTAGTTTTTCCGCAGATGAACACAGATGGACGCAGATAATGCGAAAGAGCACCCGAGCCCAGCGCTTTGTCTTATCTGCGTCCATCTGTGTTCATCTGTGGATGCTCTTCTCAATACTAGTCCAATCACGGGCCAAGATGCCCGTGCTACGGTTGCTCCGGCGTCCTTTGTGCCTCCCCGCGCCAGACGATGTCGCCATCGCGCGGGTCGTGCGTGCCGCCATCGTCCATGAGATTCTGCCCGACGCTGTAGAGCTGGAAGCTGTCGCCGGCGGGGCGGTAGATATAGGACTCGCCCGTGTACGGGTCAATGGGGACGCTCTCGCCAAGACGGGCGGCAACCTCGTTGAGACTCTGCGGAAGCTGCCCGGTCTCGGCATGGTACTGCTCCATTTCCAGACCCAGACGCGTCAGGTCCATCATCGCCTCGGCCCGAGCCTGCGCCTGGCTGCCGCGAACAAGGCTTGGCAGCAGCAAACGTGTGAAAACACGCCTGCGCGGAAGACGATCACATTGCTCTTGGGCTGCCTGTATGTATTCGCGTGCTTGATACAGCGGAAGCCGGTTGGCGCTGACTAGAGCGTCCACTCCTTGGACAAATTCCAGTTCGTCTGCGCTTACGAGCGCACCACCAAGGGGGCTTTCGTAGAGCGCCAGAACAAGACGCTCGGCCAATGGGACTTTATCCGGAAGCACTGCCGGGACCGCGATCCATTCGATGGAATCGGCCCCTTCGCGAATACTGTCGAACATCGCCAGCGCCATCTGAGCCTCACCAGCGAAGCTGTCCGCGAAGGCCTCCCGTGCAGAAGCGCTGGCTGTACGTTCCTGGAGGCGCGCCACGTGCTCCGTGCCAAGCTCTCGGGCGTTCGGTCCTGAAGCAACCGCATCGAACGCAATATTCATCACCGCCATGCGCATCAGATGAGAAATCAGCAACGGCTCCGCAGAAAGTGCATCAGAGAATTGGAACATGGCCGTGATGTCCGCAACATAGGTATCCATGCGGCCGTGGGCAGCTTGATACATTGCATCGACGTGCAGCAGCCGAACCATGTCGCGCACTTTTTTCAGATGCGGCGCCTCCATTTCCATCCCTTTGGAGAAATCGAGTGGATAAATGGGCCCACCGGCGGCCGCCGCTTCACGAACAAGCCCCAAGAAATCCTGCGTTTCTTCAATGAACCCAGCATGCTTGTCCCAAACCTGCGGGTCAAGCAGATCTACGACCTGATCGCCTTTCATCCACTCCTGAAGCTCTTGCCACCGTTCATTCCCTTCCAGCTCACGCCCGTAGCGGTCGAGCAGCCGTGCATGCAGCGCCAGCACTTCGGTGTCTCGGAGCATGCTTTCCTTATGGTTTCCGCCGGAAGAGACAGGCCGGACATCACGCGCAGTCCTGGTCGCTGCAAGCGTTTCGTAGCGTCCCATGGCTGTTGATTTCGGCGCAAGTGCGATCGCCTGTTCATGCCACCGGTCGGCAACCACCCGCAGCGTCACCAGCAGCGCGAGGAACGCCGCCGCTATCACGCCTACGGCAAGCCACGCGCGTTTCATGCCTGGCGTCATCGATCTATCCCCTTCCTGATACTATGGCCACAGGGAAGGATCGGCGTCCGTGCCTGTCCAACTCACACATGACCTCCCTTGCTCCCCATGATCAAACGCCTACCCCAGACAACTGAAAAATGCACATGGACCAACCACGGCCGGGGATACCCGTGGTACACGATATCCCCCTCTGTGTCCTCTGTGCCCTCTGTGGCAGGTCTTCTTCCGGTTACTGCTCGCCTGCCTCGCCGGTAACCGCAAGGCGAAAAGGAATGAGCTCTGGCGGAGCCTGCCCGCGCCAAACAATGTCTGTCCCGTATGGCTCGCCGCCGTTATCAGCGCCGCCGCTTCCCGCGCTGTAGAGCTGAAAGCTTCCACCGGCCGGCTGGTATACGTATTCCTCTCCCGTGAACGGATCCACGGGCACTTCGCCTCCCAGCCTCCCCTCGATGTCCTGAAGACTCTCCGGTAGCACGCCCGTCTCCAACTGGTGCTGTTCCACAGCAAGTCCGATTCGTATCAGGTCCGCCGTCGCCTCGAACGCCGCCTCATCCTGAAATGAGCTCATAATGCCCGGCATGAGCACCCGCGTTACCGGGCGCGTTACGGGAAGATTGTTTTGCTGCTCATAGAACTCGTGGAGCGGTTGCCTGGCTTCGTAATAGGGAAGCGCGGCGAGTTCCACAAGTGTAGTGAACCGTTCTGCGGTCGTTACTTCGTCGGCGCTAATCCATGGCTCCCCGAAGGGACTGACATAAAGGTGGGTAAAGGCCTGCTCCAACAGGCCCGGATCTGGACCATTCTGCAGATGGACGGCCTCGACTTCGCCTCTCCGCACGTAGCCGTAGGCATCCATCATCGACTGCGCCTCGCCCGCCATCGCCTCAACAAATGGCTGGCGCGCGCCGACGGCCTGGGCCGCTGCCTGGATCTGACGCACTTGGCCGGGCGGCAATGCGGAGGCGGCGGGGCCGCTGGTGAAGGATGCAAGGGCGGATCTTGCGAAGACAGACTGCCCCAGGTAGAAAACGAGGCTTGGCTTCGCGGTTGTGTCCCCCGCGAATTGAAGCAAGGCCAGGACGTCGGCCGCGTACCCGTCGTAATCACCCATGGCGGCGCTGTAGTGGGCATCGACACCAAGCACGAAGGCCACGCTGACTAGCCTGTTCAGAAGAACATTTCCATCCGCAGGGTCGATACCGATAGCGAAGAGTCCCCCATCAGATGCCGCCATCTGTCGCAACAGGGCGATCAGCGCGCTCTGCTCTTCGAGAAATTGCCCGTACGGCGCCCACGTCTGCGGATCGCCAAGATCGGCGGTGTTCTTCTTCATCATTTCTGACAGGTCCCGCCAACGTTCGGCGGGAAACGCGTCGCTCTCCAACTGCTGACGAAGCGTGGGCAGTAGATCTCGCGCGTTCGGGCGACGCGCTGCGCCCTCTTCCGGGGCCGGCGTGGCAGACATGACAGCCGCAGGCACGCTGGATTTACCCTTAGGCAAGCTCAGCCCCTGTATCAGCGCCACCGCCCGCTCATGCCGCCGGTCTGCAACCACTCGCATCGCCGCCAACAACGCGACCAGCATCACCGCGACCACGCTTACGACGATCCACGCCACCTTCATTTTCCGCGTCATCGCCCCCCCTTTCTCTTCCAATGCGTTTGGCATAGATGACCTGCTACTCACTCCCTGATCGATGACCGCTTGCGAAGAACGGCCCGTGCGCACGCACCGCGGGAGGCATGCCCATGAGACGCCTGCGCTCCTCCTGGTGTTCTCAGTGTGCCGCCCGGAAACACTCGTGTGCGTAACGAAACGGCGACAAGCTTGGGATGACAACGGAGTCAAGCATTGCCGCACAGGCCTCGTTGCCCCGCCGGGCGGCGTGCCGCTGTTGACGCTGTGGAGGCCCCTGGCCTTTCGTACGGTCTGTCTTTATCTGTGTTCATCTGTGGCAGGCTTTCATCGTTCTCTTGCGTTGTTTGCCCGTCTGCCGGTACCATAGGCCTCGGTTCGCGCCCGTAGCTCAGCCGGATAGAGCATCAGCCTTCTAAGCTGAGGGTCGTGCGTTCGAGTCGCACCGGGCGCGCCATTTTTCTGCTTGGCTGTCCATCCCCGACGCAGCGGAACGGAGATCCCTCGGCTTTGCTCGGGATGACAATAGGGGTAAGTGATACCCCACACGGTTTCTCCGTCCACTGAGCGGCGCGCCGCTTTGGACTCGGGATGACACTTGGGTTCGCTTCTTCACAAACCATTGCCATACCTGTCATTCTGAGCGAAGCGAAGAATCTCGTCCCATGAACCAGCGTCCCTCATGGCAGCCATCAACGCCGACTGCCTCGTTCCCCCTGTCTTCGCGGCCTCTCAGTACTGGCGCTTGGTCCCGTACCACTGGCTGCCGCCGTGATCGAGGTGCAACACGGGCAACCCGTCGAGCCGGTGCTCTTCGCCGAACTTCTCGCGCATGTCTTTGCCGAACTTCCAGTCGGCCCCCTCGAAATGCCCGTATTCGTCGTACTGCACCGCGTCAAAACAGGCGCGGCGCACAATCTGGCAGTAGCCAATCGGAACCCCGTCCACTTCGCGCCGGCGGTACTCGCCCGGACCGTTGACCAGCCGCGTCCAGTGCTCCGTCTCCCACGGATGCGCCTCGCCGAGCAGGATCGCCGCCGTCGCGTTCGGGTCGAGCATCTTGCGCCCGTCCGGCGCGACGAACACGGTCTCTTCGGGCACCTTCCCCAGCTCCCGCAACAGCACCGGCGGCAGCACGATGTCGGCGTCAAGCAGCAGCATCCACTCGCCGGACGCCTTGCGCACGGTTTCGTTGATCATGTGTCCCTTCAGCGTGGCCTGATGGGGTCCGAACGGTGCGCGCACGATGCGCAGGTCCGGGTAACGGCAGCGCATGGACTGAATGATGTCGTCCGTCGCGTCGAGGCCGGGCACGTAGGCCACGAGCACCTCGATCTCGCTGTGAGGCACGCCGGTCTGGTGGGCGATGGACTGCAACAGCGCCTGGAGCCGCCGCGCGTAGCGGGTGCAGACGATCACGGCGCTGTAGGTGACCGGGCGGGCCCGCTGGGCGGACGCGGGACCGTCCCACGCGAGCACGGTCTGCGTGACAATTGTCCCGTCGATGTTCCAGGCGCACAGGCGCGGCTCGACGATGTCGCCCAGGCGCGCTGGCACGAAGAAATCGTGCTCGAATTCGATTGGACGCACGGGCCGTCCGTCGCGAAGCAGGACGTAGCGCCCATCGACCGCGACGTGCAGGGACAGGGTATGGGCGAAGCCTTCCATGGGGCACAACACGCGTTCGTAACGCCCCAACGCGAATCCGATGTACTCCGCGGTACCGCCGCCGAAGGTTGCGCTAAGGGTAAAGGGCGCTTCGAAGCGTCCGATCGGCGTCGTGGTCTTTTCGGTATTGGTGAAGCCGTGCCAGCGGACCGCGCCGTGCACGCGGTGCGCCCACTGCCCTTCCAGCGCGTAGTCAAAGGGAGAAATCTCGCGCGCCCGGTCCTGGTCGGCCATCACGTCCGCGGCCTCGCGGGCCAATGTCTCGCGGCCGGCGTCGGCATGCAGCCGCCGGTGATCGATCTCGTCGAGGTACCGCTCGCGGCCACCGGCCAGCGCCAGCGGCCACTTGACCGGATCACCCTCGACGGTCTCCGGCTCACGCCCCGGCAGATGACGCCGGAACGCGCGCGTCGGGTGGTCGCAGATGTAGCGCAACGCACAGGCGCCGCACGCGGCCGCCATCGGGCCCGCAGGAAGGTCCAGCTCCTCGATGTCCTCCGGGCTGAGACCGTCCTCGACGGCGCCGGGCACCGAGTGCCCCACGCGCAGGTGGCGCGTCAACTTGTGTGCGGCCCACAGGCGGGCCTTGATCCACGGCCAGTCGAGAATCCACGGCAGCAGCTTGGCGTCGATCGGGTTGGGGTAGCTCGTGCGCAGGCCAAGCAGCAGCAGGAGCGCAGTGTCGGCCAGGCCGCGCGACTGCCGGTGCAGCCGCAGCGCAAGGTCGTAGGGACGGCGCGGGTGAAATTGATGGTCGAGATGAAACTGGCGGCTATTGATCACGCATCCGTGCAGGTCGCGCGCGACCTGACAGAAGGGCAGCCAGAGCAGGTTGCATTCGACGCCCTGCTCGCGCAGACGCCGGGCCAGCACGCGCGCCGATTGCAGGGCCTCGCCGGCTCCATGGGGAGTACCCGCGCGCGGCAAGGGCGTGAAGGGGTCCTCGACGGGCAGGTCCACCACCGCGAGGCGTTGGCGCACCGGGGCCTGCAACAGCCAGTGTTCAAAGACGGGCGCGCGGGTCAGCGGCACGGCCAGACGCACAGGAAGCCCGGCCTGGTGCGCCGCGGCGGTCCACGCGTCCACCTCGTCCACCGGGGCGCTGCGCACATCGAGCCGAAGATCCAGCAGGCCCGCCTTGCGCCACGCGGCGAGATCGGGCACGGGCGCGGATGCGGCGGCGCGCAGGGAAAGGCGCAGATCGATTCCGGCGGCCTCGGCCAACAACGGGGCGATGAGGTGGAACGACGGCGACCCGGCCAGCACATCGGCCTTCTGACAGCGGTACACCGTGCGGGTCAACAGCAGCCATCGTTTCAGGGTGATCAGCCGGAACGGGATGTCCCGGTGGTTGTGCGCGGCCACCAGTCCGCGGACCGGCGCCAACGGGTCGCTGATCTGTTCCAGCACGTCTATCCTGTCACCTTCCTGATGGCCTCGAGCGGTAGCGCCTCCTGCTCGCGCAGGCGCCCGCGCTCGATGTCGTTGCGATAGGCCTCCAGCCAGATCTTGGTCTGGCTCGTGCCCCACGCCCGCTGGAATGCGCGCAACGTCTGCTCGGGATCCGCGGGTGCCAGGTACAGCTCGCGCTGGCCCCACGGCCAGCTCGCGGTCACAATCTTGTCGACGAGCTGGGCCGGCCGCACATTCTTGAGCAGACGGCGGCAGGCGATCAGCCGCAGCTTGAGGTCGCCCTTGCCGGGTTTGGTCACCACAAAATCGCCGGAAGCGATCTGGGGCATTTCCATGCAGTCGCGCGCCTGCGGATCATAACTGCCCGCGATAATCTCGACCATCAGCGCCTTGAGCTGCTCCGTCTGCGCGATGCTGAGCGTGACCGGGTTCTTCACGTTGATGTAGAACTGGAGACTCCGGGTCACTCCGAGTTCGTGAAAGGTGCCCATCCACTGCGTCAGGTACGCGTACACCTGCCGGTGATGCTCGCGGCGGCCGTGCCGGTCGGGCAGGAAGATCTCGCCGCCCCGGAACGGCTTCACGACATACTTGGGGATCCGCGCGTGCAGCGTGCGCAGATTCTGGTGTTCCGCCGCGGCGACCTTGGACAGCTCCGCGCCGTTCTTGGCCACGACAAACCCGAAGGCCGCCCGTTTGCGGCGCGCGTTGCCCGCGTTGATCCGGAAAATGAGCTGGTACTTTCCTTCCTGGAACAGCTCGAAGGCGAGCGACGTCACCGGGGCCGGACCCAGCACGTCCTTGATGGACGGCACGATAAAGGTGTCGCCGGTGGTGATCAGCCGGTCTGTTGCGCTCGCCAGCGTCTCGACGCGGTAGAACCGGGGAATCTCGTTCCCCCAATAGTCGTAGAGCGGCCGCATGCCGGACCACCGGGTGCGGTGTTCGCTGGGACGGGGCGCGCTGCGGACGGGCTTCCTGGGTTTGGGCGGCAAAACAGACGTCTCCTTACGGTTAGCTCGTTGCGCCAAGTATACGTCAAAGGGCGTCTGCATCGAAACCCTTGCGTGCGAACCGGCTATAATGGATCCATGCAACTCGCGGAAAACGAGACCCGGCGCGCGGTCGTCCTGTTCGCGGTCGCCATCTGGCTGCCGCTCGCCCTGATCGTCGCCAAACTGTCGTGGGACGCCGCCTTCTACCAAGGCTACGACCCGGCGCTCCCGCTCGCCGCCGAGGTCGAGACGACGCACGCCCCCGTGGGCAGCCGGCGCATGACCGCCCAATTCCAGGGCACGCGGGAAATGATGATCCCCTCGGTGATCGTGACCCCCGCAGGGGAAGGGCCGTGGCCAACGGTCGTCTTTCTGCATGGCATGGGGCAGAGAAAGGAGTTCGTGGACGAGATAGCCGCGCCGTTCACGGACGCCGGCTTTGCCATCGTGAGTTTCGACCAGTTCGGGCGGGGCGAACGGAGCCGTCCCGCCCGGGGGCTGGCCCGGGCCATGGTCCTCCGGAGGCGCTGCGCGCTGACGGTCATCGAGACGCGGCGGCTGGTGGACTTCCTCGAAACCCAGCCCTACGTGGACCGCACGCGGCTGTATCTGCTCGGCGCGAGCTACGGGGCGATGACCGGCGCGGCGGCTACGGCGATGGAGCCGCGCCTGCGGGCGGCCGTGCTCGTGTACGGCGGCGGCGACCTGCCCGCCCTGCTGGACTCTCCCGCCGCCCGTGAGGCCGCCGGACTCCTGCATGCCCCGGCCCGGTGGCTGCTCGCGTCGCTGCTTGCGCCCGCCGACCCGGTGCGCTGGGTCGCCGGGATCAGCCCGCGCCCGGTGCTGATGTTCAACGGCGCCCGCGATTCGCTTGTCCCGCCTGCCAGCGCCGAGGCCCTTCACCGTGCTGCGCGGGAGCCCAAGACCGTCGTGTGGCTGGAAACGGAACACATTGGCGAGGATCCGGCGTTCGTCAGGATAGTGATCGATCAGACCCTCCGCTTTCTGGCGGCACAGGCCGCCCCCGGGTCCTGACGAACGCCGTGCCATTCCGCAAAAAATGCGAAAGCGGAGCCGGCGCCAGCGGGACGATGTTTCGGAAGCTCTTGCGGACCTTGGAGGTAGCCGTTGACAGAAGGTCTTGGCGGTTGATAGAATAATTCAATAATAGTCCGCAAACCCCGCGAACAGGGCGCGCGGTAAAACCGAGGATCGCATATGAAGAACAAGGTCTTTACCAGCGGCGAAGTGGCGCAGATCTGCGGCGTGTCCGCCGATACCGTGTCGCGGTGGTTTGATCTGGGACAGATCGAGGGCTACCGGCTCGGGCCCGGCGGCGACCGGCGCATCCCGTATGACTCGCTGCGCAAGTTCATGCTCACCCACGGCATTCCGCTCGAACACCTCGAAGAGGGCGGCCATCGCATTCTCGTCGTCGATGACGACCCCTTCTACCTCGACATCATCCCCAGCGCCTTGACCAAGGATGGGCTGTACGAAGTGATGGTGGCGTCAACCGGCTTCGACGCAGGCGCCCAGGTGGTCCAGTCCAACCCGCACGTCATTATCCTCGACATCCACCTTTCCGACATGGACGGCCGGATGGTCTGCGAGCGGGTGAAGTCGCGGCCCGAGACGAAGACAACCCGCATTCTGGCGATCTCGGGTTTCATCGATGAGGACGAGGAGCGCGAACTCAAGGACTACGGCTTCGATGACTACCTGAAGAAACCCTTCGAGATCCAGGAATTGCGCGAACGGGTCGCGCGTTTGGTCGAGTTGCCCACCTCGAAGGTAGCCCGTCCCAAACGGTCGGGCGCGGTGGACGTCTAGAGCCTCCGCAACATACGGAGTGGTTCGCGGCCCTGGGGCGCAGCTTCAGGGCCGTTTGCTTGGGGTTCGCAGGAGTGCAAGCACGTCATGTCGTTTTCTGACCGCCTCGCTGACGCCTTTTCCTACGCGCTGGACCTGCACCGCGACCAGTTCCGCAAGGGCGGCGGCACCCCCTACATCACCCACCTGATGGCCGTCGCCGCGCTGGTGGGCGAGTACGGCGGAAGCGAGGACCAGGTCATTGCCGCCCTGCTCCATGACGCCATCGAAGACCAGGGCGGCGAGCCCACCCGCCAGGAAATCGCGCGCCGTTTCGGCGACCACATCGCGGCGCTCGTCGCGGCATGCAGCGACGCCCACGGGATGTCCAAGCCGCCGTGGGACGACCGCAAGACGGCCTTCTGCCTGGCAATGGAAAGCGCCGCGCCCGACGTGCGCCTCATCGTCGCCGCGGACAAGCTCCACAACGCCCGCACCACCGTCCGTGACCTGCACGCCGTCGGCGCATCCGTCTGGGACCGTTTCAGCGTCGGCCGCGACAAATCGCTCTGGTATTACCGGGCCGTACTGCGCGCCCTGAGCACCGGCTGGTCCCACCCCATCCTCCACGAACTGGCCCACGCCGTCGACGATCTGCACCGGTTGAGCGAAGACGCCCGGCAATCGTATTGATTCCCGCGCTGGTCTGGAGCAGAATTCCCACCCGGTGGCGATTGACCAAAGCGTATTCACGAGGAATCTCCCCATGCCTGACTTCGAGTCCGAGCGCAGTATCCTTGCCCAGCAGATCCGGCAGCGGCTGGAACCCATCCGCAACAGCGTCTACCTGCCCCGCCGGCCCATCGGCCCCATGGAGGCGGTCAGCATGGGAAGCGGGCGCGGCCCGGAACCTGTCCCGGCGGACGGGTGGGCCCCCTTTGCCCTCCGTGACCGCTGGGGCGGCGTGGACCAGACGGTGTGGTTCCGCATGCGGGCCACGGTGCCGCCCGAGATGGACGGCCAGCGGGTGGTGGCGCTGATTTGTCCGCATCAGGGCAACCACGGCAATTCACTGGTCTACGTCAACGGCGTGCCGCGCCAGGGCCTGGACAAGAACCGCGACGAGGTCCTGCTCGCCGAACGGGCCAAGGCCGGTGACACCTTCGAGATCGTTCTCGAAGCCGTGGCCGCGCCGGAGTGCGACAACCGTCACGATTTCCTGTATGCCGACATCGCCGTGATGCATCCGCTTCCCTGGGAGTTCTATTGGGACGTGCAGGTGCCGCTCGAGGTCTACGAGTTTCTTCCGAAGAACTACGCGCCGCGCCAGGCCCTCCTGAGGCTCCTCAATGCGGCGGTCAAGATGGTCGATCTGCGCCATATCGGCGGGCCGGGATACCACGACTCGCTGCAGACCGCCCAACAGTACCTCCGCGAAGGGCTCAAGGCCTTTGCGCTCAGCAACGACATGGGGCGCATGGCCGTTATTGGCCACAGCCACATCGACACCGCCTGGATGTGGCCCATCCGCGAAACGCGCCGCAAGATCGGGCGCACGACGAGCACGATCCTCGCCCTGATGGAGCGCTATCCGGACTTCACGTTCTCGCACAGCCAACCCATTCAGTATGAGTACCTCGAAGAGGACTATCCGCAACTCTACGCGCAGGTGAAACAGCGCATCGCCGAGGGACGCTGGGATCCGGCGGGGGCGCTGTTCGTCGAGTGCGACATGAACGTCACCGGCGGCGAGTCCATCGTGCGGCAGGTGCTGCATGGCGTGCGGTGGTATGAGCGGGCCTTCAACAAGCGGCCGCGTTTCGCGTGGGTGCCCGATTGCTTCGGGTTCACGTGGTCGCTGCCGCAGATCCTGCGCCGTGCGGGCATCGAGAATTTCTCGACGAGCAAGCTGTCATGGAACGAATACACGACGTTTCCTTACAGCGCGTTCCACTGGGAAGGCACGGACGGCACGCGCATCCCGGTCATGTCGTTCCTGCGTTACGGGTCGGTCATGCGGACGCGCGAGCTGTTCGAGCAGTACGAGGCCTTTGCGCAGAAGGACCTCTGCGAGGAGATCCCCTATACCGTCGGATGGGGCGACGGCGGCGGCGGGCCGACGCCCGAGATGATCGAGAAGACGCGCCGCCTCAAGAATCTCGTCGGGGTCCCGCGGTGCGAGTTCGACACGTTGTCCAACTACTTCGCCCGCATGGAGTCGGTCTGCAACCTGGATGCGCTCCCGGTGTACAACGACGAACTGTACCTCGAGTTTCACCGGGCCTGCCAGATCACCCAGGCCCGCACCAAGCGCTTCAACCGACTCTGCGAGCTGGGCCTGCGCGACGTCGAGCTGTTGAGCGCGCGCGCGATGCTCGCGGGCGCGTCCTATCCGGCCGACGCCATCCACGCGGCCTGGAAGCCGGTCCTTATCAACCAGTTCCACGATATCCTGCCGGGCTCGTCGATCACCGAGGTGTACACCGTCGCTGAACGCGAGTACGCGGAGGTGCTGACGCAATTGGACGGTTTGCGCAGTGACGCGACTGCCCGTCTGGCGCATCGCATCGATACCACCGGCGAGGGCGTGCCGCTCATCGTGTGGAACACCTTGTCCAGGGACCGGAATGGCCTCGTCCTCGCGGACCGGCCCGCGCTGGATGGGCCGTTCCATGTGGTGGATTCATCCGGCACGCCGGTCGCGCACCAGGAGACCGCCGACGGGCAGATCCTTATCCACGCACCCAACGTGCCGTCGCTCGGCCATGCCGTCTTCCGTGCGCTTCCTGGCGCCGCCAGCGTGGTCACACCTGCGCTGACGGTCAGCGCGACCGGCGCCGAAAACCCTGCGCTGTGCATCGAGTGGGACGAATCGGGCCGCCTGACGCGTGTGTACGATAAAGAGTGCCGGCGTGAGGTGCTCGCGCCCGGGGCCGCGGGTAATGTGCTCCAGCTCTTCGACGACCGTCCCCACCGCAGCGATGCGTGGGACATCGACTTCGACTTTGAGGACATCCAATGGGAGCCCGGTCCGTGCGAGGAGATCGAGATCCGTGAGGCCGGCCCGCTGCGCGCCGTGGCACGCTTCATCCGCCACACCGAGCAGAGCGTCATCACGCAGGATCTCATCGTGTACGCGCACTCCCGCCGCATCGACATGGCAACCCATGTGGACTGGCACGAGAAGCACACCCTGCTGAAGGTCGCTTTTCCGGTGGACATCCGCGCGGCACATGCGACCTATGAGATCCAGTTCGGCACCATCCAGCGCGCCACGCACCAGAACACCGAGTACGATCGGGCGCGTTTTGAAGTCCCCGCGCAGCGCTGGGCCGACCTCTCCGAAGGCAACTACGGCGTGAGCCTGCTCAATGACTGCAAGTACGGCTACGACGTGAGGGGGAACCAGCTTCGGCTGTCGCTGCTGCGGGCGCCGAGCCATCCCGACCCCGATGCCGACCAGGGAAGCCACGACTTCACCTATTCGCTGTACCCACACCCGGACGACTGGCGGACCGGCACGGTTCGCGAGGCCGCGGAGCTGAACACCCCGCTGCGCGCGTGCTGGACGGAATCAGCGCCCGGCGCCCTGCCCGCGCGCGAGGGATTCGCGGCGGTGGAAGCCACGAATGTCATCATCGACACCGTCAAACGCGCCGAGGACAGCGACGACATAATCGTACGCCTCTACGAGGCCTACGGCTGCCGGGGCGACGTCACCCTGACCTTCTCGCAGCCGCCTGCGGCCGTCTTTGAGTGCGACCTCATGGAAGAGAACAACGTCCCGGTCGAGCTGGACGGCAGCGGGATATCGATCTACGTGACACCGTATCAGATCCGCACATTCCGGCTGCGATCCTAGCAGGCGAACAGGGTGGTTACCGCGACACCATCACGCGCACATCCATGGGGCCATCCATTGGCAGCGCTGAGGGTACCTTCCGCCCGTCACTTGCCCGCCATCTCGCGCATGGTATCGCGGAACACCCCGAAGCTGTGTGACCTATTGATATCGGGATCCCACTCCCGGGCTATGGCGTGCGCCGCCTCAATTTTCCGCAACCCGCTCCGGAAATAGCCTGCTTTTTGCAGGATACGCTCGAAGGCCTCCCATGTTCCGCCCCGGATGCCGTCGGGTTCCCGGTATCTGGCCTGTGAAGGGACAGCGGACGAGACCCTCGGATAGGCCCTTCTCACAGCGTTCCAATCGCCGAAATACCAAGCCTCCAGTTCCTCAATCGCCAGTCGATTTACTACCTGGTAGCCCGGCGAGGCCGCCGTGGTGCGGGTTCGCAGTCCGGCGATCGCAGCGATTCCCTCCAGGGCATTCTTCAGGATGATGCAGTCCTCGTCATCGCGGTCGACCACGATCACAATCCTCCAGTTCTCTGGCAACCACGACGAATAGCCGAGCAGGCGTCCGGGCAGCCTCGCGAGCAACTCGCTCTTGCACTGGTGTGCGTAGATCTGGAAGCTAACGCCATCGAGCAAACGAGGCAGCAACACGCGCAGCGCCTGTTCCATCGAAGGCTCTTCGACAATCACCTCGACGTGGCCAACCTTCATCACCGCACCAACGATTTGGTCGGAGCACCCGAGTTGACCAGAGGATCCCCCACCCCAAGGTGGCCTTCAAGCCAGAGATGCCCCATGGAAGCGCCGGCTGCCACGAACTCTGCGACACCGGCTATGCTTCTGGCCTTGACGGCCCGTGCATAGCCGCACTCGTCGCGATATATCACGCGGATCTCTTCAGGACGCACTCCGTTGAGGAAAAAAGGAGAATGTGTGGTGACGAGGAGCTGAGACTTCTCGGAAGCTCTCCGGCACTCCTCGGCAAGGCCGGGCAGCAGCCGGGGATGCAGGAAGTTCTCGGGCTCCTCAATACCAATGAACTGTGGCGGAGCCGGGTCCATCAGGACTACGAGATATGACAGCATCTTCAAGGTGCCGTCCGATGCAAACCTGGACATTACTGGTTGTTCAAACGGCGCATCCTTTATCTGGAGGAGCAACCGGCCGTCCTGCATTGGCTCCGCGTCCACGCGCTCCAGGCGGGGGATCCGGCCTCGCAAGGCAGCAAAGATATCCTGAAGACGACTCGGGTGTTGCTCCTTCAGGTACTGGACGACGTTCGCCAGATTGTCACCCGTCTTGCTCAGGCGCTCTTGTGGCCCGGCTTCCGGTTGACCACGCGTGTCTTCGACAGCCAGATACGACACGTACCAGTCACTAATAAACTCGCGAAGAGCCGCCACGCGGGGATGCTCGGCAAACTGACCAAGAGTGTTAACGGCGATCAGATCCGGCGATCGCAAAGGCACTGGCGTCCGTTCATCGGTCTCGTCCGGCATCTCCCCGCTTACTGCCCGGCCCACCCCCCTGCTGTAGTCCAAGAAACGGAATGGACGGCCATACGTGCCGCGCTTCCACTGCAGCCACTCCTCGGCCACAAACGGCCCTTTAGGGCCTTCGTCGATGGCCAAATGATACGTGACCAGTGGCTTCCCTCGCTCACGGTACTTGATTTCGATAACGACAGGGCCATCCTGGCCTCGCGTCTTAAGCTCGCGCGCTCGTCCCCGCCTATCCCAAGCGTGCCGAAGGCCAAACTGAAAACACTCAGACAAGAAGTTGAATACGTCAAAGACCGTTGATTTGCCGCTTCCGTTGGGGCCAAGCAACACCGTGAGCGGAGTGATATCCCTGAACTCCACATCCTGCAACGCACGGTAGTTCCTGACGCGAAGATATTCAATTCGCGCCGGCGAGCGCATTGCCGCATGGCCCACGCCATGGTAGCTCTTGGGCATAGTACCGTTCCTTGTTGTGCCAGTGAGCAGACTCGACCCGTATGATGACATGAGTCGACCGGACGTTTCCAAGTTTTCCGGCAGCCACCCTCAGTGATCCCCAGTTTTGGAGTAGCCGCATGAACAAAGGGCGTACATGGCCCTCCTCCGTCTAAAATGGCCTCCAGTTGACAGCCACGAGGTCCACCCGGAGGGAAAAGCTCATGTACGACCCGC
>JBPOJD010000066.1:0-14199 GCA_052033955.1 Candidatus Hydrogenedentota bacterium | reverse complement strand
TCCGCACATTCGCCCCGAAACGCGGCCCTACCTGCGCGACGGATACGACCACACGATTCAGATCCTCGATCTGGCCGAAAACTACCGCGAACTTGTCGGCGGCCTGCTCGAGGTGTATCTGTCGACGGTCAACAACCGCATGAACGAAATCATGAAGGTGCTCACGATCATCTCCACGATATTCATCCCGCTCAGCTTCCTCACGGGCATCTACGGAATGAACTTCGATACGGATGCATCGCGCTACAACATGCCTGAACTCGGGTGGGCGCTGGGATATCCGTTCTTCTGGACCGTCGCGCTGGGGGTGGTGGCCATTGAACTATGGTTCTTCTGGCGACGCGGATGGCTCAGCAGCGGCAGCCCGGAGCGGCCCGTGCGCCCGCGCGGTGATGACGCGGATCCCGGTGACCAGACGGACTGACGGGACCTGTTCAGCGAAGAAGCGCAATGCGCGACCCCGGTTCGGGCGTTACCCGAGTGCGCCCGCCCGCGAGCGGGTCGGATGACTGCAGCCAAGGAAGGAGTTGAGATGAACATCTACATCATTGTTGCGATCGTCCTGATCGCCGCCGGTATTCTGGGGCTGGTCTACGGCCAGTTCACCTACACCGAGGAGTCCGGCGCGGCACAGCTCGGCCCGATCGAGCTGACCGTCAGCGAAAAGAAGACCGTGGATATCCCGACGTGGGCCGGCGTTGCGAGCATCGTCGCCGGTGCGGTGATGCTCGCCTGGCCGCTGATCAAACCCGGCCGCGCCTCCTAGAGGTTGTTCACGTGCGCGATCGCGCGGGCCAGGCGCATCCGGTGCGCCTCGATGGGCTCGGGGCGCGTGGTGTACTCCTTCCGGTCCACGGACACCGCCTCCGGCACGGTCAACAGCGCCTCGTACTCGGCGCGCTGGGCATCCTCGAGGCGATCGCCCTTGTCGTCCAGCAGCCGCCGCAGCATCGCGAAGTACTCAAAGTCCTCGATGCCGTCGCGCAGCATCTCGATGCGCTGGGTGGCGACGGGGCCGTCGAGCACGGGCGCGCCGGGCGAGGCGTCCGCCGCAACCCGGGGCGGGTAGAACAGCCGCCCGTCGCCGTTGCCCCACGGGGTCTTGACGCGGTGTTCGCTGTTCCAGCCCATGGGATCCTCGTAGGGGTTCTGCGGGTGGTCCGGGAAGGCCCCCGGCGAGGTCCAGTAGCAGGTCTCCCAGATCAGCACACCCTCGATGCCGTACTGCCAGGTCTGCCACAGCCACACCCTCAAATCGGTGGCGGGGCGGTCAATGAACAGGCCCACGTAGGGCTGCTTGGGGACCGTGCACACATACCACCAGAACTGGTCGCCCGCGGCACGGCGTTCATCGGCCAGCTCGGGTTGGAAGGTGTCGATCATCGGGCACCACAGGTTGGGCCCGCCCACGAGTTCGGGCTCGACCTGTTCGGTAAGGATGCGGCGCAGACCCGGCGCGTGGTTCTTCAGAAGCTGCATGCCCTCCATCACGTGCGCGTAGTGCTCGGGTCCCGGCTCGTCAAACCAGTAGATGTACGCCATGTCGAGCCAGCCCTTTTCGCGCAGGTGGGCCTCGAATTGCGTCGTATAGCTGCGGAAAAGCGCCTCGAACTCGGGGGTGTCCTCGTTGAACCCCAAGAGGTCGCGCGTCAGTTCGCCCCGGTGGTTGGATGATCCGGCCCCCGGCATGCCGAAGCACATCGCGTTGAAATGCCACGTCTCCAGCGCGTGCGCGACGGCGGCGTCCCACTTGTCCCAGTCAAAGGTCACGTGAAGATCGCCGGGATCGACGTCGTCGCCGGGTTTCACGTCCGGCCAGGTCACGCCGAAGGGCGTCAATGGCGCCGGGTCGTATGGCGACAGGCGGAAGCTTGCCATGGCGTCGAAATAGCGGTCGCGAATGGTCTCGCGGTCCGCCTGCGTGGCGGGTTTCTGGTACTGCGCCACGCGCTCCATGCTCACGCCAAAGGCCGTTTCGACGGTTGTGCGGTCGGGCAGCGTGAACCCAAAGACTTCGAGGACGACGGGCACATGGGCGGCGTACCCGTCGGCGTGCAACGTGACGACGCCCTCGTAGAGGCCCGCGGGCACGTCGCGCGGAACCGCGACGCGGACCCATATCGGCTGGTTCTGCCCTGCAGGCACGTCGATCGGCGCCGTGAGCGGCAGAAGCGGGTCCGGCCAGTGCCCCACGGCGCCCAGGGTGTCCGTCGGTGTATGGACGTATACATACGCGACCTGCAGCAGCGTCACGGCGTCGCCGGGGATGGTCGCCGCGGGACCGGTCAGATCGCTGGCCACGGCGGTCAGCCCCGTCAGGCCCGTCGCGGACCGCAGGACGAACTGCGCCGCCTCGGTCTCGTTGCGGGCGGCCGCCAACCGCAGCGCCGTGCCCGCCGCCTCGGGCGCCGGGCGGTTCGTGCTCACCTTGTAGCCCGACGGCGCCCACCAGAGTGCCGTTTCCTCCGTTGATCCCGGCAGGTGCTCGCCGTAGGCCGCGTCGAACACCGCAGCGACGTGGGGCTGGTACCGGAGTTCAAGCAGCGGCGGATCGCCGACGCGGACGGTCACCTCGTTCTCTCCCATGCCCAGGAGTTCGTAGGGGATCCTCAGCGTCGAGTGTCCGGGATCCAGGCGGACGTCGTTCTCCGTCTGTACGCGCTGGCCGCCGAGGCGTGTGGCGCTCACGACGGTTCCGGTGACGGGTTCGGGCAGGTGGTTCTCGATGTCCACCGAGAACGCGTTCGCGCCGCCGGGGATGCCCTCGCCGATGTCAACCACCTGCGCGGTCAGTGCGGGATCCTGGTGCGTCACGCCGACGAATGCAGTCGTTCCTTCGGTGTATGGCACCGGTTCGCCGTCGAATTGCGCGTCGTAATGATAGACGGCGATGCCCATTGCGCCGAGGTCGAGGTCCGCGCCCACCGGCGCATCCGACTCGACCCGCATGCGGATCCAGACGCTCCGCGCGGGCAACAGATCCCCGGGCACCTCGAACATGCCCGCGGTCTCGGACGCAATCCGGCCGATCTCGCGCCACTGCGCGCCATCCGTGCCCGCCTCGACGATCAGCTCGCCGCCAAAATAGTAGCGGGGCTGCAACCGCACCACGGCCGAGGTCTGGTTCCGGTTTCCCACCTCATGCCGCATCACCAGCGAGGACCCGTCGCCCATCAGGTACGTGTCCCAGTTGTACATGCTCTTCGGGTAGTCGACGGTGGGGCGGCAGACATTGGACTTGGTGGCGTCCCAGGCGGGAATACATTCGTAGCGGTTGCCGCGCACGCTTTCGCCGATGCCCAGTTCGATATCCTCGACGCCCGCATGCACGGGATACACGCGGTACACCTCGACGTCGTCGTAGAGCACGCTGCCGCCTTTCAGGCGCGCATGTCCCACGCGGACACGCGACAGCGCGTCATCGAGCCCGCTCGGCGTCTGGAAATACAGCGTCACCTCGTGCCAGGCATCCGGGCGCAGTTCGTACATGATGGCATTGCTGAACCGCGGTCCGGCAACCGGGACCCCGGACGTGTACGGGGTCACCTTGACCTTGTACCGCATCGCGTAGGCGGCCAGGGGCGCCAGATCGAGCGGACCCGAGGTGCAGAAGACGGTGGCGTCCGGAGTGCCGTCCATCCGCAGCGCGAACTGTCCCGAAGGCGCATCCGTGCTGGGCGTCACCTTGCCGGTGTTCAGGTGCCAGCCCGGGAAGTGTCCCGCCGAAAACTCCTCGAAGGATGGATTCGTGACGGGCACCGTCTGGGCCGCCGCCATTCCCGTCAACGCCAGGCACGCCGCCGTCGTCCAGAAAACGTGTCTCATCGCATCACCCTCTTGTCGTGTGCGCCAGGATTCCACGCACAGGCATGGTACCCGAAGACGCACGCGGGCACAAAAAGACCGTTTGACCGGATCTTACGCGGCTTCTCGCCGTCGAAGCAAAGAAAGAGCGGGCCGCCGGAGCGGCCCGCCGGTTCAAACCGTGTGGAGCGGGTCAGAAGCTCACCTTCAATGTGCGTATCTCGTAGGGCCTGACGTACAGCGCGACGTTGGCGCCCGTGTGCGCGACCGGGGTGCCGTTTTCCTCCATCAGGTCGCACTCGACGACCTTCTTCGGGGTGCGGCCGAAGGTGAGGTTGACGTCGCCGCGCTGGCCGTAGGCCTCGTACAGACGGACAATCACGTCCTTCGAGTCCTCGCACTGCTTGACAGTGTCGAGGATGACATTCTCGGCGTCGACCGTGGCGAAGGCGGCCACTGCAGGCAGCTTGCCGGGTGTGGACGGCACCGGGACGGCCAGCAGCGGGCAGTTGAGTTCGTAGGCCTCCTGGACGGTGCCGGCGCGCCAGTCGCCGGTGTGCGGATAGACCGAATAGGTGAAGCGGTGTTCGCCCTTGTCCGCGACCGGGTCAGGGATCGTCGACGACCGCAGCAGGGATATGCGCAACTGGTTGCCGAGGGCATCGTAGCCGTACTTGCAGTCGTTGAGCACGCTGACGCCGTAATCGCCCTCGGAGAGGTCGGCCCATTTCTGCGCGGGCACCTCGAACTTGGCCGCATCCGCGGGCTCATTGCGGTGCGTGGGCCGTTCGATGGCGCCGTACTGCACCTCGAAGGTGGCGCGGCTGCTGCGCACGTCAACCGGGAAGGCCGCCTTCAGCAGCGTCCAGGTCTCCTGCCAGTCCACGTGCGTGTCGAAATCGACGCGCAGCCCGTCGGCGTACAGGGTGATGTCCTGGGTGATGGTGCTCTTGCCGGTCTTGCGGACGACCCGCACGACCGCGCGCACCGGTCCCTGCTCGATGACCTCCACGCTCACGGGCGCATCGGGCTCCCACATCTTCTCCTCGAAGTTGAAGTCGATATCCCACGCATCCCAGCGGCCGGGCTGATCCCGGAACAGTTGCAGGACGTTGGCCTTCTGGCCCTGCGGCACGGTTTCGCGGCCCTCGAGTTTATCGAAGAGGCTCGTGATGCGCCCATGGCTGTCGAGCTTCACGCGCAGGTAATCGTTTTCGATCCGGTTCGCGGCGGCCTTGATGGGCGATGCGGGCGCATCGACCGCGCGGTTCACGAGGCGGTACACGGCGTGGCCCAGCGGCGGCAGGTCGCGCGCTTCGAAGAGCAGGGTTCCGTCCGCGGCCACCTGATGGGGAACAGCCAGACCGTCCGGCGACAGCACGGCGAAGGGGCCCTTGGGAAGCTTGATGGCGATGCGCGCGACGTCGTCGCGCATCCACGGCAGGTCGTTGAATACGAGGATGGCCGTGCCTTCGCCAGTCGTGTCGGTCTTGTCCGCCAGCGCCGCGATTGCGCGATCACGGACCGCCGACGCGCGGGCGAGCAGATCGGCGTACTCGGCATCGCAGGTCGTGTAGACCTCGGTGACGGACGTGCCGGGCAGGATGTCGTGGAACTGGTTGGTCAGGAGCGTCTTCCAGAGCGCGTTCAACTCATCCCGCTCGTACGCGGCGCCGTGCTGGGCGGCGATGACGCCGGCCAATTCCGTCGAGCGCAGCAGCAACTCGCCCTTGCGGTTGTTGCGCTTGGTGCGGGCCTGCGAGGTCTGGCAGCCGCGGTGCAGTTCGAAGTACAGCTCGCCGTTGTAGACGGGCAGCCGCTCCAGGTCGGTTGACCCCTTGATGCGATCAATCGTGTCGTCCACACGGCCAAAGCGCGCGCGGGGAATGCCCGTGAGGTTCTTCAGGCGCCGCCCGTACTCGATCATGCCGCGCGACACGCCGCCGCCACCGTCGCCGTGGCCGTAGGGGAACACAAACTCATCGCAGCTTTCCTTCTGGAGGAACTTGTCCCACTGCGTCACCAGCTGCTCGGGTTTGGGGTAGCCGTTATAATTGTCGGGCATGAACGTGAGCACGCGGCTGCCGTCGAGCCCTTCCCAATGGAACAGGCTGTACGGGAACTTCGTGTACTGGTTCCAGAAGATCTTCGAGGTCATGTACGAATCGACGCCGCACCGGCGCAGAATCTGGGGAAGCGCGTACGAATAGCCGAAGGTGTCGGGCGTCCAGGCGACGCGCACGTCGCGGCCGAATTCCCTGCGGAAGAAGCGCTTGCCGAACAGGCACTGACGCACCAGCGATTCGCCCGATGGGACGTTGAGGTCCGGCTCGACCCACATGCAGCCGATCGGTTCCCAGCGGCCTTCCTTGATGCGCTTCCTGGCGCGCTCATAGAGCTCGGGGAAATAGGTCTTCGCCCACTCGTACTGCACCGGCTGGCTGCACGAGAAGTGGAAGTCCTCGTATTCGTCCATCAGGCCGAGCATGTTGGCCCACGTGCGCCCGGTCTTGCGCTTGGTCTCCCGGATCGGCCACAACCAGGCCGTGTCGAGATGCGAATGCCCCGCCAGCGTGAGCGTGCCCCGGCCCTCGCTGGTCTCGAACTTCTTGAGACCGTTGAGCAAGAACCGGCGCGCCTTGTGTACCGACGCGGCGTACTCGGGCTCGGGATGGCGCTCGATCAGGACCATCTGGGCGGTGTCATGGAGCAGGGTGAGCAACTGGCGGCGGGACGCGCTGTTCTCGGGCATCTGCGGAATGGCATGCAGGGGGGTGAGCATGTCCCAGTAGAATTCCCACACCTCGGGGAGGAAGGTCACAAGCTGCGCCAGGTCGAAGCGGTGGATCTGGTCGTGCACCGTTCCGGGCACCGCCTCGAGCACCAGATCGTAGGTCTCGCCGCCCTTGGCCTTGTCCGTGAGGAACAGCGTCTTGCGTCCGGGATCGATGCCCTGCCGCGGCACGCCGTCGAGATAGGCCATCATCTCGGCGTGCGCCAGGAACTGCGCGGCCACGCGCAACCCTTTCATTGCCTCAGGGATGGTGATCCGGAACCGGAACCACGTCGTCTGGTCCCGGCCGCCCCACAACGAAGGAATGGGGAACTTTTTCCAGCCTTTTTCCGGAGCACGCTCGGGCCCGAGCCCTTTTCCGGTCACCACCATCTCGCCCTCGGTGAGCGGGTGGGCAGGGCCAAAGGCCGTGGGTTTGACACGACTCAGGAACGTCTCGAGCTGCTGGTAGATGA
Organism: Candidatus Hydrogenedentota bacterium; assembly: GCA_052033955.1. Classification (GTDB taxonomy): domain Bacteria; phylum Hydrogenedentota; class Hydrogenedentia; order Hydrogenedentales; family SLHB01; genus JBPOJD01. The sequence goes on along the minus strand of JBPOJD010000066.1, from coordinate 7,146 downwards.
CCGTGCGTTCGGCCTCGAAATGCGCCATGATGAACCTCGCATGGTTAGGAAGAAAGATGTCTGGTCGACGACGAGGGCGCATTATACACGTGGAGCCGATCGGTTCCACAACTTGGTGATTACATTGTCCGGAGAGGGAGGTTATTTCTTTCCAAAAAAAAGATCTTTGAGAAGCTTGCTTTTTATACGCGGTTGGTATATACTCAGCTTTAACTAGAAAAGGGGACAGCGGGTCCCCGTGTAACGTCAACGTCAGGAATGGAGGGAGACACACATGCACATTCGTAAAGTATCGATCCAGAAGGCCCAGTGCGAGAGCGTGAGTGACGTGCTTTGCTGCGCGCTTGACTTCCTTGGCCTGTCCGACCTTCTCGGCGTGTGCGGCGGCGAAGGCGAGAAGAAAGACGACAACAACAACGTATAACGGCCCTTGCTTCGTAGACGCTGGGACGGTGCCTTCAACGACACCGTCCTTCTTTTTTTGCCAGGGCCCTGACAAGGGAGAACACACCGTGCATGTGACTGCCATCACCCGGCGCCGTCCGGCGCAGGCCGCCAGTCTGGCGGTGGTCCTGGATACCTTCCTGCAGATCATCGGGGTCATTCGCGCGCTCGAGAGTCTGCTGGGCGTTGACTTCTCGACCGTGTTGAACAAGGACGAGTAAGCGCTCGGGCTGTCCGGCCGCGTGGTTGAAGGTTCGGGCCGGTTCATGCTACAGTGCCGCGCACGCCACGGGGAGAGGTGACCGAGCGGCTGAAGGTGGCGCCCTGCTAAGGCGTTGTACGGCTTAAACCCGTACCGAGGGTTCGAATCCCTCCCTCTCCGCCATCTCTTACATCATCCGTCTGCCTTTGGCCGGCGGTTTTCGTTCTACCTCACCGGGCTGCCGTCAGACTTGGGGCGCCCCGCGGTCCGCCAGGACCTGCACGGCCTGCTTGACATCCTGGGCGCGATCCTTGCGCATGACCAGCACGGCATCCGGGGTCGTCACCACCACCAGATCTTCCAGTCCTATCGCGCAGACCGCCATGCCCGGGCCGCCGCCGTTGTAGACGATCGTGTTGCGGCAGTCGATGGCGACCGGGTCGCCGACGAGCAGGTTGCCGCCGGGTTCGCGTCCGCCGGCTCGATCCAGCGACGGCCACGCGCCGACGTCGTCCCACTCGAACGCGCCCTTGACCATCAGCACGCGCCGCGCCTTCTCCATGAGAGCCGTGTCGATGGGTTCCGAGGCGAGCTGGTCAAAGATCCGGTCGACGCGCCCGGTGTCGCCTTCGCGCAGGGCCTCCGCCATGGCCTCGATGGCTTCGGCCCGCTCGGGTGCGACCTGCCGCAACGTGTCCAGAAACACACCGATTCGCCAGAAAAACATCCCGCTGTTCCAGAAATAGCGGCCCGCCTCGCAGAACTGCCGCGCGGTGGCTTCGCCGGGCTTTTCCTTGAACGCCGCGACGTCGTAAACGGGGAACTCGGCGTCGTCCTGCGAGATTGGGGTGTCCAGGCTGGTGACCTCGATGTAGCCGTAGCCCGTCTCGGGCCGGTCCGGCGCGATGCCGACGATCACCAGCGCATCCTGACGTTCCGCCGTCTCGATGGCGACCTGCACGCAGCGCTGGAAGCGGCCGGTTTCGGTGATGCGGTGGTCGGCGGTCGTCACCGCCATCAGCAGGTCGGGGGCGCCGTCGCCGTGGCGCGCCATCAGCACGGCCGCCGCATACATCAGGCAGCCGGCGGTATTGCGTTTGGAGGGTTCGGCAAGGACATTGGCTGCGGGCACCCCCACCTGCGCCTCCCGGATCGCGTCCGCAAGATTGCGCCCGGTCGCGACATAGACGTTTTCGGGCGACACGAGCGGCGCCAGGCGCTCGACGGCCTCCGTCAACATGCTCTTGCGGGGATCCGTTAAACACAGCAGTTGCTTGGGCCGGTTCTTGCGGGAGAGCGGCCAGAAGCGCTCGCCGGCGCCGCCGGCCATGATGACCGCGGCGCGGCTCTGGCGCGAAGGGGTGTCCATACGGCGTGATCTCCTTCCCTGTTTGAGCGTTGATCATATAGGTCGGCCCGGCCATCCTCAAGGGCGGGGCACGGTGGTCCGTCGCGGGATTGTTACCGCGTCCGTTGTGTGTTATCATTGAAACGGCATGGGTTCCGGCGCGGAAGCGCATCGCTAACCTTAGGAAACAAAAGCGGTTATGACAGGTTTTCTGAAGCAGACGTCCTTCTGGATCATTGTGCTCATCATCGTGATCCTCGTGGCGACGCAACTCTCGCAGAACCGTCCCCAGACCCGCGAACTGGTCGCCAGTGACTTCGTTGCCCAGCTCCAGGCGGGCAACGTCACCGGCAAGATCGAGATTCGCGAGGCGGGCCAGAATACCTTCAACGTGCGGGCGAGGTTCGCCAATCCGGTCGAGGGGGCGAACTCCATCAACTTCAATACGGATCGCTTCCGCGACGAGTGGAAGGACATGGTAGACAGCCAGGAGGGCGTGTACTACGACTATGTCAGCACCAACTCGATGCTGGCAGGTTTCCTGTCAACGGTGTTGCCGCTGCTGCTCGTCGTGGGCCTGTTCTGGTTTCTCATGTTTCGCCAGATGCAGGGCGGCAGCAACAAGGCGATGTCCTTTGGCAAGAGCCGCGCGCGCCTCGTCAACCACAGCGACAAGGTCGTGACCTTCAACGACGTGGCGGGCGTGGACGAGGCCAAGGAGGAACTACAGGAAATCATCGAGTTCCTGAAGGCCCCGAAGAAGTTTACGCGTCTCGGCGGCAAGGTGCCCAAGGGCGTGCTGCTGGTGGGGCCTCCGGGATCGGGCAAGACGCTCATGGCGCGCGCCGTGGCGGGCGAGGCCTCGGTGCCGTTCTTCAGCATCAGCGGCTCGGACTTCGTGGAGATGTTTGTCGGCGTCGGCGCCAGCCGCGTGCGCGACCTGTTTCAGCAGGGCCAGAAGCATGCGCCGTGCATCATCTTCATCGACGAGATCGACGCGGTCGGCCGCCAGCGCGGAGCCGGCTTGGGCGGCGGCCACGATGAGCGCGAACAGACCCTCAACCAGTTGCTGGTCGAGATGGACGGATTCAACACGAGCGACGGCGTCATTCTGATGGCGGCCACGAACCGTCCCGACGTGCTGGATCGCGCCCTGTTGCGGCCCGGCCGCTTTGACCGGCAGATTGTCGTCGGCAACCCGGACGTCAAGGGGCGCGCCGCGATTCTGGAGATTCACGCCCGCAACAACAAGGTGCCCCTGGGGGCCGATGTGGACTACGGCAAGCTGGCACGCGGGACCGCCGGGTTCTCGGGCGCGGACCTGGCCAACATGGTCAACGAAGCGGCCCTGCTTGCGGCACGCCGCGGGCAGGAAGAAGTCACGATGCAGGACTTCGAAGACGCGAAGGACCGCGTGCTGATGGGACCCGAGCGCCGCAGCATGGTGATCAGTCCCAAGCAAAAGGAAATCACCGCCTACCACGAGGCCGGCCATGCGTTGATCTGCCGGATGCTGCCGGAGGCCGACCCGGTGCACAAGGTGACCATCATCCCGCGCGGGCCGGCCTTGGGCGTCACCAGCATGCTGCCCATCGAGGACCGCCTCAACTATTCGCGCACCTACTGCAACGCGACCATCCGGGTGCTCATGGGCGGGCGCGCGGCCGAGGACGTGATCTTTCAGGAGTTCACGAACGGCGCCTCCAACGACCTGCGGCGTGCGACGGAGCTCGCGCACGCGATGGTCTGCGAATGGGGCATGAGCGAACTGGGTCCGATCTCGTTCGGGACAAACAACGAGGTGTTTCTCGGCCGGGATTTCGTCAAGGAGCGCGACTTCAGCGACGAGACCGCGTCGGCCATCGACCGCGAGATCCACAAGATTCTCGATGGGGCCTACCGCGAAACCAAGGACATGATCAGCGAGAACAGGAACGTGCTCGTCGCCGTGGCAGAGGAGCTGTGCGAGCGCGAGACGCTGGACGCCGACGAACTGGACAACCTGATCCGGAAGCACGGCGGCGCGCACCTTCTGACGCCCAAGGAGAAGAAGCCGTCCGCACCGCGCGCCCCACGGGGCATTGTCGTGGGCGGCGAGGCCCGCCAGGATACCGGCGAGGACGGGCTGGGCGACGCGGCCCCCGGCGACATCGTTCCGGGCACGGCCTGAGCGCAGCGGCCTTGGCAAGCATCGAAAAGACCTTGATCATGGGGGTCATCAACGTGACCCCCGATTCTTTTTTTGACGGCGGCTGCCACGCGACGCCCGCGCAGGCGGTCGACCATGCGAAGCAACTGCTTCGCGACGGGGCGGACATCGTCGACGTGGGGGGAGAATCTTCCCGGCCCGGGGCGACGCCGCTGCCGGCCGGCGAGGAACTGGCCCGGGTCGAGCCCGTGTTGGCGGCCCTGCAGGGACTCGATTGCCGCGTGTCGATAGACACCTTCCATGCCGCGACGGCGGCCCGGGCCCTCGACCTGGGCGCGTGGATGGTGAACGACATCACCGCGCTGCGGGGGGACCCCGACATGGCGCCGCTGGTGGCCGATCGCGGCTGTCCGTGCGTGCTGATGCACATGCAGGGCACGCCCGAGACCATGCAGCAGGCGCCGCATTACGACGACCTTGTGGACGACATCTGCGCGTTCTTTGAGGAACGCATGGGAGCGGCGACGCGCGCGGGAATTCGCGAGGACGCGATCTGGCTGGATCCGGGGTTTGGATTCGGCAAGACGGTGGCGCATAATCTGGAGATGCTTCGCCGGTTGAACGAGTTCAACCGTTTCGGCCGGCCGGTGTTGATTGGCACGTCCAACAAGCGCACGATTGGCGCCGTGCTGGGCGGGGCCCCGGTCGAGGACCGCACCGAGGGCACGGCCGCCACCGTGGCGGCGGCGATCCTGAACGGCGCCCGGTGCGTGCGGGTGCATGACGTAAAAACGATGGCGCGGGTGGCCCGCATGACCGACGCCATACGGGGATGCATGAACTATGAGTGATCGTCTTTTCGGCACCGACGGCATACGCGGCGTGGCCAACCATCATCCGATGACGGCCGAGATGGCCCTGAAGATCGGCCGGGCCGCCGGCTACATCTTCCAGCGCGAAGACCGCCCCCACATGATTCTCATCGGCAAGGACACGCGACGCTCGGGCTACATGATCGAGAATGCGTTGACGGCCGGGTTTACCTCGATGGGGATCAACGTGCTCCTGGTGGGACCGCTCCCGACTCCCGGCGTCTCGTACATCATGCGCAGCCTGCGCTGCGATGCCGCAGTCATGATTTCCGCGTCCCACAACCCCTATGAATACAACGGCATTAAGTTCTTCGGGCCCGACGGCTTCAAGATCCCCGACGAAGTCGAGGACGAGATCGAGCGCCTGATCGCCAACGGCACCGTGGACAACGTGATCCCCGCCGCGGACCGCGTGGGCACGGCCCGGCGCATCGACGACGCGCGCGGGCGGTACATCGAGTTCGCCAAGGCGAGTTTCCCGAAAGGCATGCGCCTGGACGGCCTCAAGGTGGTGGTCGATTGCGCCAATGGCGCCTGCTACAAGGTCGGGCCGCATGCCCTCCGCGAACTCGGCGCCGAGGTCATCGCGATCTCCAGCGATCCGGACGGCCAGAACATCAACACCAACTGCGGGTCGGTCCATCCCGAGGACATGCGCGCCACGGTTATCCGCGAACGCGCGGACGTCGGCATCGCGTTCGACGGCGACGGCGACCGCATCGTCATGGCCGACGAGGACGGCCGTCTGCTCGACGGCAACGCGATTCTCAGCATCCTCGCGCAGGACATGCTCGAACGTGACGCGCTGCCGAAGAAGACGGTGGTCACGACGATCATGGCCAACGGTGGCCTGGATCGCGCAATTCGTGAGAGCGGCGGCAAGGTGCTGCGCACAAAAGTGGGCGACCGGCACGTCGTCGAGGCCATGCGCGAAAAAGGCCTCACGCTGGGTGGCGAATCCAGCGGCCACATCATCCTGCTCGAGCACAACGTGACCGGCGATGCCCTGATCACCGGCCTCAACATCTTGGCGACGATGATCCGGCGCGACCAGCACCTGTCGGTCCTGGCGAGCGCCTACCAGCCCCTGCCCGAGGCCCAGGCAAGCGTGCCGCTCAACGGCAGCAAACGCCCGTCCGAGAAAGACCTCGACGCACTGCGCCAGGAGGCCGAAAAGGAGATCAACGGCAAAGGCGTGGTCGTTATCCGCGCATCGGGCACCGAGCCGGTGGTGCGGGTGATGGTCCAGCACGAAGCGCTGCGCGAGGCGCGGCGGCTTGTCGAACGGCTCGCGGACAGCATTGGACAACTGGCGAAATAACCGCAACCCGCGGGGGAACCGGCCATGATCGAGCTTGGGGTGAACATCGACCACGTGGCGACCTTGCGCGAGGCCCGCAAAGGCCCGGAACCCGACGTCATCGCCGCGGCCAAGGCCTGCGAGTTTGCGGGCGCCCACCAGATCACCGTGCACCTGCGCCAGGACCGGCGCCACATCCAGGATCGCGACGTCGAAGGGCTCGCCGAAGTGCTCCAGGTGCGCCTGAACCTCGAGATGGCCGCCGTTGACGAGATCATCGCCATCGCCCACGACGTGCGCCCCCACACCGTGTGCCTCGTGCCCGAAAACCGCCAGGAGATCACGACCGAAGGCGGGCTCGACGTCGCCGCGCAACTCGCCCGGCTGACCGAGGTCGTCGCGGGGTTTCAGGAGCGCGGCATCCGCGTCAGCCTGTTCATCGATCCCGAACCGCGGCAGGTCGAGGCCAGCCGCATTACCGGCGCCGAATGCGTCGAACTGCACACCGGGGCCTATGCCAACGCCGAACCGCACGACCAGCCTGCCGAACTCAAGCGCCTGGCGGACGCCGCCGGGCACGCCGTGAACATGGGATTGGCCTTTCACGCCGGCCATGGGCTCACCGTCCACAACCTGCGGCCCGTCGCGCTGATTCCGGGCCTGCGCGAAGTAAACATCGGCCACAACATCATCGCACGCGGCCTGTTCATCGGCATCGACCGCGCCGTCAAGGAGATCCTGGCCGTCCTCGAATGCTGCTCCAACGCGCGGACGTAGTTGCGGTGCCAGTTCCGGGGGCGGGTTTGAAACCCGCCCGCACCCGTGCATATC
>JBPOJD010000008.1:0-83573 GCA_052033955.1 Candidatus Hydrogenedentota bacterium | reverse complement strand
GGGGTGGTTTGGGAGGATTGGGCGGTTTGGGTGGCCTGGGCGGCATGGGCATGAGGTCGGCCCCGGCCCCATCGAACGCGGAACAGAAGCTGGCGCCAGTTCCGCCCCCCGCGGGACTGGCGCCAGTCGTTTTTGTGGCCGATGGGTCAGTAGCTGGTCGAGTTGAGCTTCACCTTGCCGCGGAACACCCAGTAGATCGTCGCGGTGTAGGCGATTACGAAGGGCATGCCCAGCACGGCCATGTTGCGCATGATGCCCAGGGTCTTGGCGGACGAGGCCGCGTTGTAGATGGTCAGGTTGTACTCGGGTCCGAGGCTGGACACGACCATGTTCGGGAACAGCGCGATGCCGAACAGGAAGGTGAAGGCGGCGATGGTGCATGCCGACGAGATGAAGGCATAGAGCGGCCGGCCCTGGTAGATCGCCCGCGGGATGTTGGCTATCGCCAGCACATTGAGCACGACGACGATCCACGCGATGGGCCACTCGCGGAAATTGCGCACGGCCGATGGCATCTCAACCAGGGTATAGATGGTGGTCAACACGTAGGCGACCAGAAAGATCCCGAAGGTGCGCCATATCCAGTGGTGTACGCGCTCGCGCAGCGGGCCGTCGACCTTGAGGTACAGGTAGATGGATCCGTGCATCGCGAGCAGGCTGACCGTGAACAGCCCGACCAGTATCGGATAGGGCCGCAGCATGTCGAAGAAGGTGCCCTGGTAGATGCCGCGCTCGCCGATGGCGATGCCCTGCATCGCGTTGCCGACGGCGACGCCGAACAGCAGCGCGATCAGCGTGCTGGCCACGCAGAAGCAGCCGTCCCAGAACGATCGCCAGATCCGCCGGGGCTGTTTGCTGCGGAACTCGATGGAGACGGCCCGGAAGATCAACGCCGTCAGCAGCAGCATGAATGGCGTGTAGAATGCCGAGAAAACGCTTGCGTAGGCGATGGGGAACGCGGCAAAAAGAGCGCCGCCAAAGGTCACCAGCCACACCTCGTTGCCGTCCCAGATTGGCCCGATCGAGTTCAGGAAGAGCCGCCGCTCCTCGTCCTTGCGTGCCACGAGATGCAGGATCCCGACGCCCAGGTCAAAGCCATCGAGGATGGCGTACCCGGTCAACAGGACGCCCAACAGGAAAAACCATAGTGTGTGTAGATCGAGAATCACGGCTTGGCTCCTCTAGTCGATGGTCTTGTCGTGATCGTACTTGTGCGCATCAGTCAGGGACGCATCCTTGCTGCGGTCCATGGGGCCGGTCATCGCCTCACGCAGTCCGCCGGGCCTTCCCGTCGTGTCCACTGGCGACGGCCCAGTCTGGATCTTGTCGTTCATGACGTACAACCACACGAAGAACAGCAACGCGTAAATGCAGCCGAACATCGCGATGGAACCGGCCACCTGCTGGGCCGAGACGGCCTCGGACAGGGCGTCCGAGGTGCGCAGCAGGCCGTAGACGATCCACGGCTGGCGGCCTACCTCGGCGGCAACCCATCCGAACTGGTTCGAGACGACCGGGGCGGCCACCGCGAAGACAAAGGTCCACAGCAGCCAGCGCTGGTTCCACAGGGTCCCGCGCCACCACAGAAACGCCGCCAGCGAGGTCAGGCCGATCATGAACATGCCCAGCCCGACCATGATGTGGTACGTGATGAAGGGGATTACGACCGGCGGCCGATCTTCTTCGGGAAACGCATCGAGCGCCGTCACGGGCTTGGTGAAGCTGTCATGCACCAGGAAGCTCAGCCCGCCGGGGATGGCCATGCCGTAGCGGACCTCTTCGGCGGCCTCGTCGGGCCAGCCGAAGAGCCACAGCGGAGCGCCGCCCTCGACCGTCTTGAAGTGACCCTCGAAGGCGGCCAGCTTCGCAGGCTGCGTCTCGGCGACCTGGCGGGCCTGGAAGTGCCCGGACGCCAGGATGAGCAGCGAGGACGCGAGCGAGAAGAAGAGGGCGATGGTGAAGCACATGCGAGCGAGTTTGACGTGGCGTTCTTTGAGAATGTAGTAGGCCATGATGCTCATCACGAGGAACCCGCCCATGATGAAGGCCCCGAGCAACACGTGGTTCAGCCGGTGAACGCTGGACGGGTTGAAGACCATCGCCCAGAAATCCGTAATTTCGGCGCGGGCAGTCAGGCCCTCGCCCACGATGTGGTACCCGGCCGGGGTCTGCTGCCACGAGTTGGCTACCACGATCCAGACCGCCGAGAAGGTTGCCCCGATGGCCACGAGCAGCGTCGCGATGAAGTGCGTCCGCGCCGAGACGAGGTCCCAGCCGAACACGAGCACCGCGAGGAAGCCGGACTCCAGGAAGAACGCGAAGATGCCTTCCGCGGCGAGGGCGGACCCGAAGACGTCGCCGACAAAGCGCGAATAGGCGGCCCAGTTGGTGCCAAACTGGAATTCCATGACGATGCCCGAGGCCACGCCCAGCGCGAAATTCACCGCAAAGATCTTGGTCCAAAAACGCGCCGCCTCCTCGTAGGTGATGTCATGGGTCTTCAGATACATGCCTTCCATGATGACCATCAACCAGGCCAACCCGATGGTCAGCGGCGGGAACAGGTAGTGGAACATGATGGTAAAGGCGAACTGCATCCGAGACAGCATTTCAACGTCCACGAGGTGCTCTCCTATCTTGGCTGCGTTGAACAGGTGATTATCCAGGGGGCGCCGGCGGCCTACGGCCGTTTCTGGGCGACCGTGACCCCATCGCGAACAGGAAGTAATACCACATCCACCCGGTCGTCCGCCACGACGTGTCTGTTGAAGGCGTCCATCGCCCGGGCCACTTCGGTGACCGGATCGAGCACCGACCCGTGCGAGAGGGTGTTGTCCGCCACAATCAGCCCGCCCGGCCGCACGAGCGGCACCGTCGCTTCCCAGTAATCGATGTAGGGCAGCTTGTCCGCGTCGATGAAGACCATGTCAAAGGGCCCGTCGAGATGCCGGATGGTCTCGATGGCCGGCCCTAGACGCAGCTCGATCTTGCTGCCATGCGGACTGCGCGCCCAGAAGGCCCGCGCAATGGCGGTGGTCTCCTCGTTGACGTCGCACGTGATCAGCCGACCGCCGTCGCCCATGGCTTCGGCCATCGACAAGGCGCTGTAGCCGGTGAAACAACCCAGCTCGAGGATGCACCGGGCCTGCAGCAGGCGGACGAAGGTCTGGAGTAGCTGCGCCTCGACAGGCCCGATGAGCATGTTTGGCGCGTCGGTCTTCTCATGGGTCACCGCGGCCAATTCGGCGCGCAGGTCCGATTGCGGAGTTGTGTGGACACGCGCGTAGGCATCGACGGCATCGCTGACGAGATCCGGCATGACTCTCCCCTCTGCATAAACGCGGTTCAGGCCTCTACTGTACCGCGTCACACGGGCAGATACAACGCGGCATGCGCCACGTCGCGACCATCCCGAGCCGACGGCCGCGGGACGCGGTCCCTTGTGGCGAAAAGCGCGCCGCAAGGCCGGGACAGACCCGGCCGCTCCTTCGTCGCTGGGTCAGTCCCGCCTTGCTGGGCCGCCTCACATGGCTCGTTGCATAGAGACCCCGTGTGGCGTCCACCAGCCCTATTGTCATGCCGAGCTCGCGAGGCATCTCCCTCACGCCATCCACACAAATATTACTCAGGAGGGATCCGGGCGCCGGGCGTCCAGCAGGTCCGGATGTTCCAGCGCGGCGCGGTGGTAGCAGTAGGTCCGGCCATCCTCGGCGCCGACGATGAGGTCGAGCTTGCCGTCCTTGTTCCAGTCGACGGCCTGGGCGCCGTTCGTATGGCCGTCCAGGGCCCGGCCGGGGAAATCCCCGCGCCAGACATACCCGTTGCCGGTGTTTTCGAACCAGCCGACGTGAATGCCGGCCTTGCTGTCGCGGATGATGTCCAGCAGGCCGTTGCCGTTCCAGTCGACGATGCTGAAGATCGTGCGGCCGCTCTTGCCGACCCGTTCGTCGTTGAACCGGATGGGCGCGCCGCTGGTATCGAGGAAGACCCGCTGACCCGGTTCGAGCATGGTCCCGTTGTTCCGGTAGAAGGCCGGATACCCCTCGTGGTCCTGGGCAATCAGGTCATTGAGCCCGTCCTGGTCCCAGTCGAGGATGATCGGACGCGAGCGCCACTGCACCACGAGTTCATTGGCCTGCGGTTTCCACCAGTTCCATTCGGGATAGAGCGGCGCGCCGTCCCAGGCAACCTGGACGGGGACCGGCGCCGAGACCGTGTTGCGGTCCTCCAGCAGGGACATCTGCTGGATCCGGCCCAGGCACGAATTGAACACCACCTCGAGCTGCCCGTCGTTGTTCAGGTCGCCCACCGTGGGCTCGACGTAGCCCCATTTGGCCTCGTTGGGCCCCTGCGGGCTGCCGTTGTACCCCGCCTGGATGCGGAACACGCCCTCGGGCGTGCGCAGGTTGACCCCGTTGGCAAAGGCCTTGCCATCCCACGCGAAGCGTTCGATGTAGCCCGCCGGGTTGCCCACAAACAAGTCGCCGGTGGCCTCGACGAGCCACGGATGTCCCATACCGCCGGATTTCAGGGGCGGATTGATTTCCCGGAGGAAAAAGGGCTCGGCAAAGGTCAACAGACCGCGCACAAGCCCCCGGTTCAGCGCCACCGCGACCCGGCCGTCCTCCTGACCGACCACGAGGTCGGGCAACCCGTCGCCGTCCCAGTCATGGGCGATCGGCGACATCATGCACAGGTCGATGCGCAGCGGGCCGTTCTCGGTCATGACCGGCATGCCGCGGCCCAGGATGGGCTGCGTGCCCACCCCCAGGTTCTGGAAGAAGGTGAAGGTGTCCAGGAAGTCCCCGCAGATCAGGTCCATGAGACCGTCGCCCGTCCAGTCGGCCGGGGTTGGGCAGGCGCGCTGGTTCATGGCGATAGGCCGGTCCTCGGACTCGATCTGCACCGCCTCGGCATATACGGGGGCCTGGTTGGTCCCGGTGTTGCGGTAGACCCAGAGAAAGGCCTTGCCGCGCTCGAGAATCCACTTTCCGGTTTCGTCGAAGCCCACCTGATCGCGCTGCGGCTGGTTGTGATAGAAGACCGAGGACCCGATCAGATCGAGCAGGCCGTCGCCGTCCCAGTCGATCTGACGCATCATGAACCCCTTGGCGCCCTCGAGGGGCGGCCACAGCCCGATCTCGTGGCGCACCGACATCCCGTTCACCCGGATATCGTCATACCAGAACGGCCAGCCCAGCATATCCACCTTGCCGTCCCCGTTCATGTCGCACAGTTGCGGGTACTCAAAGCCGTCGCCGAGGCGTTCGACGCGTTCGAACAGCCCATCACGCACTTGCAAATAGAGATACATGCCGTTCTGCGGCCGGTCGGTGCAACTGTAGAGCAGGTCGAGCAGACCGTCGCCGTTCCAGTCTATTGGCATGGCCGTGCTCCACATGCCGACCCCGAGATCGGCCACGACGTCCTTGCGGCCGTACTCGAGCATGTCGCCCGCGCCCACGAACACGGCCGGCGGAAACGACGAGGCCGCATGCAGATCCACGCGGTAGCGCGCCGGCGCCGAGCCGTTGTCGGTGCGCGTCCAGTAGACATAGCGCTGGTCACGCTGCTGCTGGACCTTGCAGGGGATTTCCGTGCCGTCGGCATCGAACACCGCCGCCGTGCGGACATCGCCGCTCACTTCGTACCGCGCCGGGAGATCCTGCCACGCCCCATCGAAGACGGGAACCTCGACCCACAGAGAGACGATCGCTACAAGGGCTTCCATGACCATGAACAACAACTCCTTGCCGGTTGGGTGCGGCGGACAGGATACCCGATGAAACCACGGTTTCCAAGAACGGTTGCATGATCATTGCCTACGGGGTATAAGGATGCGGAGGAAAACGGACATGAACACCTATCTTCGGGTCGAATCGGCGGCGATTGTGATTGGAAGCGTGATCCTGGCGTGGCACCTTCAGGTCAACTGGTGGCTGTTCGTGGTGTTCGCGGTGCTACCGCACGCGCCGTTGCTGGCCTTGCTCGTCCGGCCGCGCCAGACCTTCTGGCCGGACCTCGTGTTCAATGTCCTGCATGTCTATGCGACGCCGATCCTGGTCGCGCTGGTTCTGGGCGCTGGCCGCCCCGCGTTTCTTCTGGGCTGGGCGGCGAATATTGCCGCGGACCGGCTGGTTGGCGTGGGGTTCCGGCCGCTGCGGGCCAGGAACCTGGCACGGTAAACGGGCCTGGATGCCGGCGACGAAAGGAGTGCCCGATGGAACGTGAGATCATCCTCTACACGGCGCACATGTGCACCGACTGCCAAAAGCTCAAGGCGTTGATGGACGCCGAGGGGGTGGTCTATGCCGCGCGGGACATCCAGCACGAGCCGGAGCATCGCGCGGAACTCGAGGCGCGCACGGGCAAGCTGGGGGTGCCGTACCTGGTGATTGACGGGGAGTGGGTGTGCGGCTACATCCCGGGCGCGGGCTATGACGAGGCCTACGCGCGCCGTGTGCTCGGGCTCGCCGAGGCCTGAGGCGCGAGCACGGCGCTCTGGATCGGTCCGGCGACGTTTTCAAGGTGCAGGATCTGGTTGATTATGTACCGGGCAGGACAGCGTTTCCGGTAGGCGCTGTCCACCGGTGGCGCGGTCAGCCACGCCCCGGGAACGAGTTCGATCGTGGCGCCCCGCATCGTCACCAACCCATGCCGCCGCAGAAAACCGAGCGTCGCGCCCACCGCCCCTTCGAGATCCTGTTCCGCGACCGGGGCGATGTACGGATGATCAATCGCCGCAAAGGCGCGGCGTACGAGCGCGGTCACTTCCGACTTCGTCATCGCCGGGGGACGGTGATGCAGGGCCCGCAGATAGAGCACCGCACACGTGACCTGCGGAACGTTCACTTCAACCAGGGCCGACATGGCCTCCGCGAGGCGCCGGTCGAAGGCGCGCTGGCTGGCGCGGTCGTGGTCCGCCGGGGCCTGGTGCGGCGGGCCGAAGATCATCGTGTTGGACCGCTCGACGAGGTTCAGCGTGCGGCCCAGCGGCACGGCGGGCACCGGCGCACCGTCCGCGGGCCGGCCGTGGGCGAGGAAGAAGGACACCGCGCCGGGCTCGTTGACGCCGTCGCGGTACTCGAAGAACATGCCCGAGCGTGTGCGTGTTCCGTTTGGGTACATGATGAAAACGCCGCCTTCTTTGAGCAGCGTGAACAGGGGCCGCATCTGCGAGAGCTGCGGGTTGCCCCGCGTGATGCGGATGCCGCCCATGGCCTCCATCAGGTCATCGCCCCACGCTAGCCGCCGGGGGCCGTCTTTGCTATCATCGGCCGAACGGAAGAAGTCGTCGCGCATCATCGTGTACGGTTTCAACCGTCCCGCGCTTGCGGAGACGATTGCCTTGACGGTGTAGGCCGGGTCCCACGTGTTGACGTGATTGGCCACAAACACCGCCGGGCCTTCGGCGGGGCAATGATGGGCGCCAAGGAGCCGGAAACGGTCCGGCCACCCGAAGAACGGCCCCGCGGCGTGCACCAGCTTCGTCTGGTCGGGCATGAAATCGGGACGCTGTCTGGTCAACCCGCAGCGATAGGCGGCGAACCGCCCAAACAGGCGCATGATGACAAGGAAATCGAGACCGTAGCGCATGCGGAGATTGTAGCGGCGCGCGTCATCGCACACAACCACGCGGCGTGACCACAGGCAAGGCTGGAGGCAGCATGTCAGTGTGGATACTTTGCTGGACCCTGTTGTTGGGCGTGGGCGCGGGCGTGTCCAGCGCAGCACTCGGAATCGGCGGCGGAATCATCATGGTGCCGGCCTTCGTGCACCTGGTCCCCGGGATGGAGATGCACACGGCCAAGGGCACGAGCCTGCTGGCGATCATGTTCATCGCCGCGGTCAATGCGTGGCGCCTCAACCGCGGCGGTGTACATCAGGTGTGGACGGCTGCGGGAATCATTTCCGCGGGGGCTGTCGTGAGCGCGTACGCCGCGAGCTGGCTGAGCTTCTATCTTACCAGCGCGACCTTGGCGTGGATGTTCGCGGCGCTGGTGGGCGTGACCGCGTTGCGCCTGTACCTGGGCGGGCAACGGCGGGTCCGCGAGGAGGATGTGCGGCCCAGGCCCGGCCTTTCCCTCGGGATCGGGGTCGTGGACGGGTGCGTGTCGGCGTCGGCGGGCGTGGGCGGCGGCATTATCGTCGTCCCGATGGCGCTCGCGGCGGGCATCGCGTCCAATGCCTCCGTCAGCGGTCTCTCCAATCTGGTGATGGTGCCCACGAGTATCGCGGCCGTTCTGGCCCACGTGCAGGCGCCGCAAATCTTCACCGGGCTGCCGGGGACGGTGGGGCAGGTGAACGTCGTGTTGGCGCTGCTGGCGTTCACCGGGGCGCAGGCGGGTTCCATGGCGGGAATGCGCCTCAACGCGGTGCTGACCTTTCGCCGGCGCCGGCTGGTCATGATCGTCCTGATGGCGCTGGTGGCCGCGCGCATGGTGTACTACGCCCTGCAGGGGTGAGGACTACTCGATGCGCGTGCCGTCCGGTATCTGCGCGCCCTTGAGGACCACCACGATGCCATCGCGGACAACGTACTGTGCGTTCTCGGTGTCCTCGAGCTTGTCCGATCCGCGGATGACGACGTTATTGCCGATGCGGGCGTTCTTGTCGATGATCGCCTGATGAATGTGGCAGTTCTCGCCAATCCCCATCCCGATCTTGGAACTCTCCTCGACGGACAGCTCCTCCTCATAGTAGTCCGCGCCCATGACAATGCTGCGCTCGACCCGGGTGCCCGGGCGGATGATGCTGCGGATCCCGATGATGCTGTTGTTGATGGCCGCCTGGGTGATCCGGCAGCCCTCGGCGAGCATGGAATTGTCAATCGCCGTGCCATAGACGTGCGATCCGGGCAGATAGCGCGGGTGGGTGTAGATGAGGTGCGACGGGTCGTAGAACTGGAACGGCGGATTCGGCACGACCATGTCCATGTGGACCTGGTAGTAGGACCGCACCGTACCGATGTCTTCCCAGAAGCCGTGAAACAGGTGCGCGTAGACGTTGAGGGTGCGCAGCGAGTTGGGGATGACGTCCCGCCCGAAATCGATCCAGTCGCGCCGGTTCTCGAGGATCTCCTCAAGCACGGAGGCCTTGAAGACATACACGCCCATCGACGCCAGATAGGGCTTGCCCTTGGCCTCGATGCCGTGTTCCTCGAAGAGATTGGGCGGGGTGGTCAGGCCGCTGAATTGCTTGTCGGTGCGGGGCTTTTCGACGAACTGGTTGATGCGGCCGCGCTTGGTCACGCGCATGATGCCGAACGACTTGGCCGACTGCTTGTCCACGGGAAGCGCCGCCACCGTGATGTCGGCCTTTTTGCGCGCATGCGTCTCCAGCAGCGTGCCGTAGTCCATCCGGTACAACTGGTCGCCGGACAGGATCAGGTACTGGTCCACGGGAACGTTCTTGATATGGCGAAGCTGTTTGCGCACGGCGTCGGCCGTGCCCTGGAACCAGTCGCCGCTCTCGATGGTCTGCTCCGCGGCCAGAATCTCGACAAATCCGCCGCTGAAAGTATCGAACTTGTAGCTGCTGTTGATGTGCCGGTTGAGGGAGGCGCTGTTGAATTGCGTCAGGACAAAGATCCGGTTCAGCCCCGAGTGGATGCAATTGCTCAGGGGGATGTCGATCAGCCGGTAGCGGCCCATCAGCGGCACGGCCGGCTTGGCGCGCAGCGCCGTCAACGGATGCAGGCGCGAACCCCGGCCGCCGCCCAACACGATGGACCCCACCTCGCCCAGGGACATCCTGCCGTACTGTTTTGCCTTCCGGTCTGCCATGTTCAGCCTTTCCAATGGTGTCGTGCCTCCCGGGTCCTCTCCGCAAGCATATACGTCATCCCCCGTGGAAGAAAAGCGCCATGAACACGCCTGCCTGATCCATGTAGAGCACCGCCAGCGCCATCAGCGCCCAGGCCACCACCGCAGCCGCGAGCGGGATGTCGCGCACGAGCGCCCGGCTGGGGTCCTCGCCGTGTCCCGCATTGATGAGCCAGAAATAACGGAACAACCCGTACACTACCAGCGGCAGCGTCAGGTACATCTTGTCCGTGCCAATGCGCTCGACGGTGGCCGGCGAGCAGGTGTAGATGGTGAAGGTGAGCAGAGCCGAGGTGGCCGAAACCGTCAGCAGCGTGTCCACGAGCCCGGGGGTGTAGGCGAGGAGCACCCGGCGGTTGTTCGGCACCCCCTGTTCCAGGAGGGCCAGCTCGCTGCGGCGCTTTCCCAGCGCCAGAAACAGCGCTAGGAACAACGAGCACACGACCAGCCAGTTGGTGAACTCGACGTTGACCGCGAAGGCCCCCGCCAACGCGCGCACCACAAAGCCGATAGCGATGGCGAGAACGTCCAGAACCGGGACATGCTTGAGCGCGAGCGTGTACGCGAACTGAAGCACCACGTAGGTCACGGCCGCCAGAAAGAACTGGCGATCCAGCACAAACGCGGCCGCGATCGCCCCCGCCAGCAGGACCGCGCTGATCCCGCGCGCCGCGCCGATCGAGATTGCGCCGGACGCCACCGGGCGGCGGCGTTTCCGGGGATGGGCGCGGTCCTCGTCGATGTCCAGCACGTCGTTGAAGAGGTAGGTAGCACTGGACAGCACACAGAAGACCGCAAACGCGCCAAGGCTGCGGGCCAGTTGCGCGGGAATGTGGACCTGTTGGGAGAAAATGGGGGCGGCGAACAGGACGAGGTTCTTGGGCCACTGGTAGGGCCGAAGCGCTATCCACAACGCCCGAAGCGTGGTGTCGTCGGCCGGTCGCGGCGATGCTGTGCGGGGCGAATCTGGCGTGCGCATGGGTGGATTCTGCCCAAGCGCCGCCGCCGATTCAAGATGACGGCGCGGACCCGGCAGCGCGGGCAGGCCGGGCATCCGTTGGCGCCACACTCGTTCCGTTCCCGCTCTGCGGCGTCCCGGGTACGGCAACGCTTCCGGGCCGCCGCTTCGGCTTGATTTTGTCCCGCGGTTGGCATAGCATCGCACGGACATGCTGACGCCCCAAAAACCCGCAAATATCGACCCGGAACAGGTCGAGTTGTCGCCCGAATACGCCGATCCCGATGGTCCTGAACCGTCTCGGGAAGGCGTGTGGCGGATGTTCGACCGCATCGCGGGCCGCTATGACCTGCTGAACCGGTTGCTGTCGGGACGGCGCGATGTGTATTGGCGGTCGCGGCTGGCGGACCGGTTGCCCGAGGGCGAGGACCTGCGGGTGCTGGATCTGGCGACGGGCACGGCGGACGTCCTGCTGGCCCTCGCGGAACGCCCACGCAAGCTCGGGCGGGGCATCGGCGTGGACATGGCGCGGGCGATGCTCGCGCTGGGCCGCGAAAAGGTTGCCCGCCGCCACGAGGAGCGGCGGCTGCACCTGGTCCGAGGCGACGCGATGGCCATTCCGCTGGACGACGGCCGCGTGGACGCGGTGACGATGGCCTTTGGCATCCGCAACGTGACCAACCTGGACCGGGCGCTGGGCGAGATGCGGCGGGTGTTGCGGCCGGGCGGCCGCGCCCTGGTGCTCGAGTTCTCGCTTCCGGCGACGGGATGGGTTCGCGCGGGGTATCTGTGGTATCTGCGGCACGTGCTGCCGCGCCTCGGGGCGCTGATCTCCGGGGACAGCCACGCCTACCGCTATCTTAACCAGACCATCGAGACCTTTCCCTATGGCGAGGCCTTTGTGCTGCGGATGCGCCGGGCGGGTTTTGTCGCGGTCAAGGCGTATCCGATGACCTTGGGTATTGTGACGTTGTACGAAGGGGAGCAGCCGGCGCGTCCGTAGCCGCGGAACGCCGGGGAGGTTGGGCCTTTGGAGCAGATGTCGGGCGCGCGCGACGCGATGGAAGCCGGCCCGGTTGCCGTGCATCCGCCGGACGCCGTGCGCGGCGCGCTCGAACAACGGCTCGCCGCCATGCTGGAGGCGCCGCTGCCCACAAAGCCGTGCATCCTGCGCGCCGAGGCGCCCATTTCCCCGCAACCGCTCCTGGAATGGCTCGAAGCGCAACCGGCCCGGGTCAAGATGTTCTGGCGCGACCGCTCGCAGGAGTTCGAGACCGCGGCAATCGGCGTTGCGCATCGCATCACTGGACCTGGCGGGGCCGATCTCGAAGGGCTGTTCACGGACCTGCGCGCCGCACTGCGCCCCGAGCATCCCTCGTTGCGCTACCATGGCGGCTTCGCTTTCGGCCCGCACCCGCGCAAGGACGACCGGTGGCGTCCGTTCGGCGGCTATCACTTCACGCTGTCCCGCTTCGAGATCATGCAACGGCAGGACGCGGCGCATCTGGCCTGCAACCTGTACCTCACCCCGGACACGGATCGCGCGGCCCTGTGGCAGGAAGTGCGTCAGGAACTGCATGCCCTGGTCTTTCCGGACGCGCCCGCGCCGCCGGCGCCGATGCCGGGCCTGCTGCTGCGCGAGGATGTTCCCGATCTGGCCGGATGGACCGCGGTGGTCAACGAGGCGCTGACGGCAATCGCGGCCGGGACCTTTCAGAAGGTGGTGCTGGCGCGCGAATCGCGGTATCTGTTCGAGGACTCGCTGGCGCCGATCGCCTTGTTGAGGCGGCTGCTGGACGCGTGCACGCGGTCGTTCGGGTTCTATTTCCAGCCGGACGAAGAGCTGGCCTTTCTCGGGGCGTCGCCGGAGCGGCTGTACAAGCGCCAGAGCTGCTACATCCAGACGGAAGCGATTGCGGGCACGCGTCCGCGCGGGGCCGACCCGGATGCCGACTACACCCTCGGCAAACAGCTCCTCGCAAGCGACAAGGAGCGCCGCGAGCATCGCTTCGTCGTGGAGAGCATCGAAAATGCGCTCGACGGCCTGTGCCGCGCGGTGAAGACCTGCCACGACCCGACCCTGCTCAAGCTCAAACGGTGTCAGCACCTGTTTTGTGCGCTCGAGGGCATTCTGAAGGAGCACCAGGGCGATGCGGGCCTGCTTCAGGCGCTGCATCCGACCCCGGCCGTCGGCGGCAGCCCGAACCAGCCGGCGCTGGCATGGCTCCAGGAGCACGAGCCCTTCGATCGCTGGTGGTATGCCGCTCCAGTGGGCTGGGTGTCGTATGACGCGGCCGAGTTCGTCGTCGCGATCCGCTCGGGACTCGTCCACGGCCCCTCGCTGTCGCTGTACACAGGGGCGGGCATCGTGCCCGGATCGGTTGCCGAAGAGGAATGGGAAGAGCTGGAAAACAAGATGAGCAATTTCGCCAGCGTGCTCACGGGGGGATGATTATCAACGCGCCCAATCTCAACCACCTGTGGACCCGGCTCATCGTGGAGGAACTCGTCCGCCGCGGCGTCACGATGTTCTGCGTATCGCCGGGGTCACGCTCGACCCCGTTGACGTGGGCCGTGGCCGGACATCCGGCGGCGCAGTCCGTGGTGCATTTCGATGAACGCGGCGCGGCCTTCTTCGCCTTGGGCTGGGCGCGCGCGACGGGCCGTCCCGCGGCGCTCGTATGCACCTCCGGCACCGCGGCCGCGAACTATTACCCGGCCGTCGTCGAGGCCTCGATGGATGGCGTGCCCCTCGTCGTCCTGACCGCCGACCGGCCGCCCGAGGCCTATCATTCCGGCGCCAACCAGACCATCGACCAGATCAAACTCTACGGGGACTACCCGCGATTCTTCGCGCAGGCGCCAACGCCGTCACGCGATGTGCCCGCTTCCGCGCTGCTCGCGCTGGTTGACCAGGCGGTCCGGCACGCCACCGGGGCGAACGCCGGCCCGGTTCACCTCAATTGCCCCTTCCGGGAACCCCTTGCCCCGGTGGAGGCGGACAACGATTTTCGCGACTACCTGGCGCCGCTGGCGCGCTGGCAGGATACGCCCGGGCCGTGGACACGCCACGTCCGTTCCGTCACGGCCGCACCGGATGCCGATACGCGCCAACTGTTGCAGCAGGCCCGCCGGGGATTGCTCGTCGTGGGGCGGCTGAACGCACCGAACGAGGTCGCGGCCGCGCGGCGGCTGGCGCGGGTGCTGCAATGGCCCGTGGTGGCCGACATCCTGTCCGGGCTGCGTCTGGGGGCGGACGGTTACCCGCTGATCGGGCATGCGGACGGCGTGCTGGCGTCGGAGAACGGACAGCGCCTGCTGGAACCCGAGGTCATGTTGCATCTGGGCGCGCCGCTGACGTCCAAGCGGTTTCTCGAGTTCGCGGATGCGTGGCGTGCCGGTGCCTACGTGCTGGTGGCGCCGCATGACCGCGCGTGGGACCCGGCCCACCGGGCGACCCTGCGCCTGGAATCCAGTATCGGCGCGTTGGCAGACGCCCTCGACGGCGCCGCGATGGCGGTCGACGCCGCCTGGCGGGCGCGGGTGCTTGCGGCGAATGCCGCGGCGGCCAGTGCGATTGCGGCCGCGCTGCCGGACACGCTGCACGAGATCGGCGTCGCGCGCGCGGTGGCCGCGCACATTCCGGGCGATTCCGGGCTGTTCACCGGCAACAGCATGCCCATTCGCGACCTCGACATGTACGCGGGGGCGGACGGGGCGCCGGTGCGTCTTCACGGCAACCGGGGCGCAAGCGGAATTGACGGGGGCATCGCGACGGCTGCGGGCGTTGCACGCGGTCTGAATGCGCCGGTCACCGCCCTGCTGGGCGATCTGGCCTGCCTGCACGACCTCAACTCACTTGCGCTGTTGCGGGACGTGTCGCGGCCCGTGGTGCTGGTCGTTGTCAACAACGATGGTGGCGGCATCTTCTCGCTCTTGCCGGTGGCCCGGCATCCCGCGCACTTCGAAACGCATTTCGGGACACCGCACGGACTGGGTTTCGGGGCGGCTGCCCGCATGTTCGGGTTGCACTACGCCGCCCCGGAGACACCGGAAGCCTTCGCCGCGGCGTACCGGACTGCCACCGCCACGCCGCGCACTTCGATCATCGAAGTGCGCTCCGAACGCGGCGCCAACGCGGCCCTTCATGCCGCCGTGCGGGAGGCCGTCGTCAAGGCCGTGGATGCCGCCTGCGGCGCGTGATCCGGCGGCGGGTCACGGCACGGTCAGCACGATCTTCCCGAACTGTTGGCCGTCTTCCATGCGCCGGGTCGCTTCGCGCACGTCCTTCAGGGGATGCACCGAGTCGATCACGGGCCGCAGGGCGTTGGCGGAAACGGCCTGGAGCATCTGGCGGAAGTCTTCATGGCTGCCCATGGTGGATCCCATGATCGTGAACTGATTCCAGTACAGCCCGGACAGGTTGACCTCGGCCGTCGCGCCGGTGGTGACGCCGCAGTGCACGGCCCGGCCGCCCTTCCGCAGGACCTGGAAGTTCAGGGGCCACGTGGCCGCGCCGACCGCGTCGATGACGGCGTCCACACCGCGCCCGGCGGTAATCTCCTTGACGGACTGCGCCACGTCGCCGGATGCGTAGTTGATTCCGAAGTCCGCGCCCAGCTCCCGTGCGCGCTTCAGCTTCTCGTCGGACGACGAGGTGACGATCACGGACGCGCCACACCCCTTGCACAATTGCAGCGCCGCCAGCGCCACGCCGCCGCCGATACCGTGGATGAGCACGCACTCGCCCGGGCGAACCGCCGCGCGGCTGATCGCCATCCGCCAGGCCGTCAGGTGGGCCAGCGGCAGGGCCGCCGCTTCCTCGAAGCTCAGACCCGCCGGTTTGGGCTGAAGGTTGCCCGCGGGAACCACGACACGCTCGGCGAAGGCGCCGGGAGCACCCAGGCCGACGATCGTGAACTGGACGCATTCACTCTGCTGCCCCCGCTGGCAGTACTCACAGACCCCGCAACTCAACCCGGGATTCACCACGACGGCGTCGCCCACGCGGAGCCCGTCCACCCCGTCGCCCAGCGCGGCGACGATGCCTGCGGCGTCCGATCCGAGGGTGTGGGGCGGACGCAGCGCCGCGCCCGGGCGTCCGCGGCGCACCCAGATGTCGAGGTGATTGAGCGCCGCGGCCCGCACCTCGATCATCACCTCGCCCGGACCGGCCTTCGGCTCGGGAACGTCCGCGAGGGCTATCTGGTTGATGTCGCCGTGCTCGTGAATGACTGCCGCTTTCATCGTGGCCTCCTTCGTCGTGGCTGTGGTTTCTTTCAGGCTACCGTCCGCCGCGCCCGGAGTTCAATGGCGTCTCCGGGGGAATACCGGGGGCGGCTGCGGTGTGTTGTACGGGTAACGTCAGGCCCAGAGGCGGTAGGGCGCTGTTTTTGGTTGTGAATTTTGTCACAGCGCCGCGGATGTCATCGCGTTAGCCGTTGGCATTGCTTGAGTTGATCGGCGTGTGCCAAAATGGACGCGTGCAGTGGTTGTACGGGGACGGCCCCGGACGGGGTCGAGCGTTTGCCAGACGCCACGAACGGCAGGACAGTTGAGTTGTGTCTCGGAGACACACCCTTAACCGAAGAAAGAACAGGGTTTCATGGGCGAACACATCATTCGCAAGGGATTGAACCTGCCCATCGAGGGCGAGCCGGAACAGCGGATTGATGCCGCGGCGGCGGCGACGAAGGTGGCGCTGATCGCGCACGATTACCTCGGCATGAAGCCCACGATGAAGGTCGAGGAAGGCGCGCAGGTCAAGCGCGGCCAGATTCTCTTCGAAGACAAGAAGTCGCCGGGCGTGGTGTTCACGGCGCCAGGGGCGGGCCGGGTGACGGCAATCAACCGCGGCGACCGGCGGGCCTTGCAGTCCCTGGTGATCGAGTTGAATGACCGCGAGCGGGCGGGGCAGCCCTCCGGCGAGGATTTCCAGCCCTTCGCGAGCTACACCGGCAACGATGTGGCCGGCCTCAGCCGCGATCAAATCAAGGCCTTGCTCGTCGAGAGCGGACTGTGGACCGCGCTGCGGGCACGGCCCTTCGGGCGGGTCGCGAAACCGGCGGACACGCCGCATTCGATTTTCGTGACAGCGATGGATACCAACCCCCTTGCACCGTCGGCCGATGCCGTCATCGCAGGCGCGGAGCAGCCTTTCCAAATCGGGCTGCAGGCGCTGGTCAAACTCACCGACGGCCCCGTCTTCCTCTGCAAAGCCCCGGATTCCGCCGTCACGGTCCGGCCCAACACGGGCGTAACCATCGAGCACTTCTGCGGACCGCATCCAGCGGGCACGCCGGGCGTCCACATCCACACCTTGGACCCCGTCAGCCGCACGAAGACGGTCTGGCATCTCGGGCTTCAGGACGCGATCGCCATTGGACGCCTGATTCAGACCGGACAGCTCGACGTTACGCGGGTGGTCGCGCTCGGCGGTCCGGTGGTCAAACGGCCGCGCCTGCTGCGCACGCGCCTTGGGGCCTCGCTCGACGAACTCGTCGCGGGCGAACTCGAGCCGGGCGACCACCGCATCATCAGCGGGTCGGTCCTGTCGGGCCGCAGCGCGATGGGCGATGTGCACGGGTATCTGGGCCGCTATGCCCAGCAGGTGTCGGCGCTGCACGAAGGCCGCGAGCGCGAGTTCATGGGCTGGCTGGCGCCGGGACTCAACCGCTTTTCCGCCACGCGCGCCTTTGTGTCGTGGCTGTTCCCCGGCCGGAAATTCGCGTTCAGCACGTCGCTGAACGGATCGCCGCGCGCCATGGTGCCGATCGGCGTGTATGAGCGGGTCATGCCGATGGACATCCCGGCGACCTTCCTGCTGCGGTCGCTGGTCGTGGGCGATGCCGAGAAGGCCGAACAGCTGGGCGTGCTCGAACTGGAGGAAGAGGACGTGGCCCTGTGCACGTTCGTCAGCCCCTCCAAGTATGACTACGGGGTCTATCTGCGCGACGTGTTGACTACCATCGAGAGGGAGGGCTGATGCGTATCCTGAGGCGCATGAACGAAAACGCCGCCAAGCTCTTTGAGAAGGGCGGGCGCTTTGAGCGGCTGTATCCGCTGTTTGAGGCCCATGACACCTTCCTGTTCACGCCGGGAAGCGTGACGCGGACGGCGTCGCATGTACGCGACGGGCTGGATCTGAAGCGGCTGATGTTCACGGTGGTGGTGGCGTTGCTGCCGTGCATGGTCATGGCCATGTACAACACGGGCTATCAGGCCGCACTCGCGATCCAGGACGGCCACCAGCCGCTCGAAGGCTGGCGCACACAGATTTTCACGTCGCTCGGATTTGCCTTTGATCCGGGCAACATCCTGAGTTGCCTGCTGTATGGCGCGCTGTTCTTCGTGCCGGTCTACATTGCGACGATCGCGGTCGGCGGCATGTGGGAAGCGCTCTTCGCCGTGGTGCGCAAGCACGATATCAACGAGGGCTTTCTGGTCACGAGCGCGCTGTTCCCGCTCATTCTTCCGCCCACGATTCCGTTGTGGCAGGTGGCGCTCGGCATCACCTTCGGCGTGGTGATCGGCAAGGAAGTCTTCGGCGGTGTCGGCATGAACATCCTCAACCCGGCGCTGGCGGGCCGAGCGTTTCTCTTCTTTGCCTATCCTGCGGCGATATCGGGCGACCAGCCGTGGGTAGCTGCCCTCAAGAACCCGCAGATCGACGCCTGGTCTGGCGCGACCTTCCTCGGGCGCGCCGCCGAGCAGGGACAGGCTGCGCTGACGCAGGGCGTGACGTGGATGCAGGCCTTCCTCGGGTTCATCCCTGGAAGCATGGGCGAGACCTCGGTGCTGGCGTGCCTGTTTGGCGCGGCCGTGCTGATTGCCACCGGCATTGGGTCGTGGCGCATCATGCTCGGCGTCGTGCTCGGCACGATGGGGATGTCGGTGGTCTTCAATCTCGTTGGGTCGAGCACCAACCCGATGTTCGGCGTGCCGTTCTGGTGGCACATGGTCCTCGGGGGCTGGGCCTTTGGCGCGGTCTTCATGGCGACGGACCCAGTCTCGGCGGCCTACACGAACACCGGCCGATATGTCTACGGGTTCGCCATTGGCGTCCTGGTTATCCTCATTCGCGTTGTGAACCCGGCCTTCCCTGAGGGAATGATGCTGGCGATTTTGCTTATGAACGTATTCTCGCCGCTCATCGACCACTTCGTCGTGCGGGCGAACATCAAGAGGAGGTTGGCACGCAATGCGGCATAGTGCGCTCTACACCCTGATATTCGCCGCGGTGGTCTGCCTGGTGTGCAGCATCGTTGTATCCGCTTCAGCCGTGGTCCTGCGGCCCCGGCAGGAGCAGAATCTGGTGCTGGACAAGCAGGCCAAGATCCTGATCGTCGCGGGGCTGGCGAGCCAGGACGAGACCAGCAACGCCGAACACGTGCGGCAAGTCTATACGAAGCACGTGCGCCCGCGTCTGGTCCACCGCGACTCGGGGGAGTACGTCGAGAATGAGGCCGAGTTGCTGGCGACCTACGACATGCAGGCCGCCATGCAGGCGCCGGACACGAGCGTCGCGGCGCCCGCGAATCCCGCGCAGGTGCCGCGCGTGCCCCTCGTCCTCCAGGTGTACGAAATTGTCGACGACACCGATCAGGTTTCGGCGGTCGTGGTGCCGGTCCAGGGCAAGGGTCTGTGGTCGACCCTGTACGGCTACCTGGCGCTGGAACGGGACGTAAAGACGATCCAGGGCATCACCTTCTATCAGCACGCGGAGACGCCGGGCCTTGGCGGCGAGATCGACAACCCGAAGTGGAAGGGCTACTGGCCCGGGCGGCAAGCCTTTGACGACCAGTGGACGGTGCGCATCCAGGTGGCCAAGGGGCCGGCCGGCCCGCCCGAGGACGATCCCTACCGTGTGGACGGGCTGTCCGGCGCCACGATCACGAGCCGCGGCGTGACGTCGCTGCTCGAGTTCTGGCTGGGATCCGAGGGATATCTTCCTTACTTGCAGCGTTTTGGCCGCGGCGAGACGCCGCGCACGCAACCAACCTGAGCGAGGACGGACCATGGCACTAGGAAAGAAGGAACTCGCCGCGCTGCGGGAGCCCATCTTCGACAACAATCCCATCGGCCTGCAGGTGCTGGGCATCTGTTCCGCGCTGGCGGTGACGACCAAGCTGGACAAGGCGCTTACCATGTGCGTGGCGCTGACGCTGGTGACGGGGCTGTCGAGCTTCTCGATCAGCCTGTTGCGCAAGCAGATCCCTTCGAGCATCCGCATGATCGTCCAGATGACGATCATCGCGTCACTGGTGATCGTCGTGGACCAGTTCCTCAAGGCGTTCCTCTACGACATCAGCAAGGAACTGTCCGTATTTGTGGGGCTGATCATCACCAACTGCATCGTACTGGGTCGCGCCGAGGGTTTCGCGATGCAGAACAGCCCCTCGCTCAGCTTCCTGGACGGTATCGGCAACGGTCTGGGGTACAGCGTGGTGCTGCTGGTGACGGCGTTCCTGCGCGAGCTGTTCGGATCGGGCACCCTGTTCGGGTATCCCGTGCTGTGGCTGGCCACGGACGGCGGCTGGTACCAGCCCAACGGGCTGATGCTGCTCGCCCCGGCGGCGTTCTTCATCATTGGGTTGTTTATCTGGGCGCTGCGCACGTGGAGGCCCGAACAGGTCGGGGCTGAGGACTAAACCATGCTTGAGCACTATCTGAGTATCGCCGTCAAGGCCACCTTCGTCGAGAACATGGCGCTGGCCTTCTTCCTGGGCATGTGCCCGTTTCTGAACTGCTCGAAGAAGGTGGAAACGGCCATCGGTCTCGGAGTAGCCGTCGTCTTCGTGCAGACCCTGACCGTGCCGCTGAACTGCCTGATCTTCAACTACCTGCTCCGGCCGGGCGCATTGGGGTGGATGGGGCTCGGCGAGGTGGACCTGACCTTCCTGGGCTTCCTGACCTATATTGGCAGCATCGCGGCGGCCGTCCAGCTCGTAGAGATGTTCCTGGACAAGTATGTACCCAAGCTCTACGTGGCCCTGGGTGTGTTCCTGCCGCTGATCACCGTCAACTGCGCGATCCTGGGCGCGTCGCTGTTCATGGTCGAGCGCGACTACACCTTTGGTGAGAGCATCATGTTCGGCTTTGGCTCGGGCCTCGGCTGGGCGCTGGCGATTATTGCGCTCGCGGCCATCCGCGAGAAGATGGCGTACAGCAACGTTCCGGCGGGCCTTCGCGGCCTGGGCATCACCTTCATCACGGCCGGCCTCATGGCCATCGGATTCATGTCATTCTCCGGCATCCAACTGTAGGCCGAGCACGGCGCCGGTAGAAAAGGGAGCAGCACGATGCAGACTGTGATATTGGGCGTGGGCATGTTCACCGTGGTGATCATGACGTTCGTGGTGATACTCGTCCTGGCCCGCGCCAAACTGGTCAGTGGCGGCAGCGTCACGATCCACATCAACGACGATCCCAAAAACGATCTGCAGGTGACCTCCGGCGGCACCCTGCTCGCGACCCTTGCGGAGAACAAGATTTTCATTCCTTCGGCGTGCGGCGGCAAGGGAAGTTGCGGTGTGTGCAAGGTCAAGGTGCATGAAGGCGGCGGCGCGCTCCTGAGCACCGAGACCGGTTTCATCAAGCGCGGCGAAGCACGCGAGGGCATGCGGCTGTCGTGCCAAGTGAAGGTCAAGGAAGATCTGAAGATCGAGGTCCCTGCGGAGGTCTTCGACGTTCGTAAATGGGTGTGCACGGTGCGGTCGAACCGCAATGTTGCCACGTTCATCAAGGAACTCGTGCTCGAGCTGCCCGAGGGCGAGGAAGTCCCGTTCCGCGCGGGCGGTTACATCCAGATTGCCTGTCCGCCCTACCAGTTCACCTACGACGCCATGGAGATTGACCAACGCTTCCGCGAGGACTGGGACAAATACAATCTGTGGCGGATCAAGGCGGTCAACGAGGAGCCGGTAGAACGCGCCTATTCGATGGCGAACTATCCGGACGAGAAGGGCATCATCATGCTCAACGTGCGCGTGGCGACGCCTCCGCCGCGCGCCCCGGAAGGCACGCCTCCGGGCATCATGTCCTCGTACATCTTCAACCTCAAGCCGGGCGACAAGGTGACGATCTCGGGGCCCTACGGCGAGTTCTTTGCCAAGGACACGCAGGCCGAGATGGTGTTCATCGGCGGCGGCGCGGGCATGGCGCCGATGCGGTCGCACATCTTCGATCAGTTCAAGCGGCTGCACACCCAGCGCAAGGTCTCGTTCTGGTACGGCGCGCGCAGCCTGCGCGAGGCGTTCTATGTCGACGAGTTCGACAAGCTCGCGAAGGAAAACGAGAACTTTTCGTGGCATCTCGCGCTCTCCGAGCCGCTCCCGGAGGACAACTGGACCGGCTACGTCGGGTTCATTCATCAGGTGCTCTATGATTACTACCTCAAGGATCACCCCGCCCCCGAGGACATCGAGTACTACATCTGCGGGCCACCCATGATGCTTGAGGCCGTCGTCAAGATGCTGCACAACCTCGGCGTCGAAGATGAGAACATCCTCTTTGACGACTTCGGCAGTTGATGCGCGGGACAAGACCGTCCACGATGCCCGTGCGGCCGCGGAGGGTCGCCACGGCGGCCCTGGCGGCAATTCTCGTCTGTGTGGCGGGATGTGACCGCCGTCCCTGGTTCTACGAGACCCATGGCGAGACCATGGGCACGACGTATACGGTCAAGGTGGCGTGGGTGCAGGCGGACTCCTCGCAGGACAAGACCAACCGGGCCGCGGAAATCGAGGCCCGCGTCGCCGGGGAACTGCGTCAGACCAACGACGCCATGTCCACGTACATCGAGGACTCGGAGATCTCGCGGCTCAACCGCGCGGCAGAAAATGTTCCCTTCGGCGTCTCGCCGGAGCTGTATGATGTGCTGCAGATGGCCCGGCAGGTGAGCGAGGAGACCGGCGGCGCGTTTGACGTGACCGTTGCGCCCGCCGTGGACGCCTGGGGTTTCGGCCCGCAGCCGCCCGCCGAGCTGCCGCCCGCCGAGGAGGCGCTGGACGCCCTTCGCAACTCCATCGGCTTCGACAAACTGCACCTCGACGACGCAGCCCACACGGTCACCAAGCTTGCACCGGGCATGCGGATCGACCTGTCCGCCATCGCCAAGGGCTATGGCGTTGACCGCGTCGCGCTGGCACTCGAGAATCTCGGGTATACCCACTACATGGTCGAGATCGGCGGCGAGGTGCGCACGGCGGGTCACAACCGGGACGGCGTGCCGTGGCGCATCGGGATCGAACAGCCCACGGCCGGTGGCCGCTCCGTGCGGCGGACCGTGCCGCTCAGCGGCCTCGCCATGGCCACCTCGGGCGACTACCGGAATTTCCGCGACGAGGACGGGATGCACTACGCGCACACGATCGACCCGCGCACCGCACGCCCGGTCACCCATAGTCTGGCCTCCGTGACCGTGCTGCACGGGCAGTGCGCCATGGCCGATGCCTACGCGACGGCCTTCATGGTCTTGGGACCCGAGGAAGGCCGGGCTACTGCCGAGCGTCTGGGACTGCCGGTACTGTTTATCCTGCATGCGGGCGGCGACGCCTTCGAGGAACGGGTCACGACGGCCTTTCCCGGCGCACCTTCGACTTAGGGAGACTGAGCCATGACCTCGCCGGAACTGGAGCCCCCATCCCGCCTGCGCGCGCCCTTGGCGCCCCCGGTGCTCTATATCGTGCGCGTGGTGGCCTACGCGGGGGTGATTGGCGCCTTCGCTGCCGGGAACGCCGGGCGGCCGCTTGCGGCGGTGGCGCTCGCGGCGGCTGCGTGGGTCGTGGGCGCCGGGTTCCTGCTTCGTCCGTCGCGCCAGGATGCCGATTTCCTCGATCGTTTCGTGGTGACGCTCGCGATCATCGCCGCTGCATTTCACCTGATGACCGCGCACGTCGGCCGGGGCGGCGACCTCGCCGAGTGGGTGGGCCAGCCCGCGCCCGACATCACGGTCACGACCCTGGACGGCGAGACCCTGCGCTTGAGCGATCTCCGGGGCCGCAAGGTGATGATCGACATCTGGGCGACATGGTGCCCGCCGTGCCGGGCCGTCATCCCCCATCTCGTGGCGCTGGACCAGTCGATGGGCGACGACGCGTTGGCTATTATCGGCATCTCCGATGAACCGCCCGAAACGCTGCGGCCCTTTGTTGAGCAGTTTTCCGTCAGCTACCCGGTCGTTTCGGCGCAGGCACTGCCCCCGCCCTACGGCCAGGTGCGGACCATTCCGACCCTTTTCGTGATCGACAGCCAAGGGATTATTCAGAACGTGGTCGTGGGTTATCACGACTTTGATGCCTTGCGCGCCCTGGCAACCCAACGCGACTGGCGGACGGTCCCCGGCGACTGATCCGGGCCGCTTGTTGCACAGGAACGTACACATGTGGACAATTGTGCTCGCAATATTGGTGGTTGGACTCGCGATGGCGGCGATGGCCGTCGGGCTCATGATCCAGGGCAAGTGCATCCGTGGCACCTGCGGGGGCGAACCGGTCATCGGGCCGGACGGCAAGCCAGTCCAGTGTGAGACCTGCCCGAACAAGGACGAACATCACCCCGCATAGCCGCGTGCACGCGGCCCGCGGCGGAGGGACCAATGGTGGGAACCGATACCTGCCCGCGGTGCGGCAAGACGATGGATGCGGCCAGGGCCAAGGGCTCGGTGGCGGCTTGCCCCCGGTGCGGCTCACCGCTCGACGTGGATTCCAGGGACCGCAAGCCAGTCACCCCGGCGGCGACCCTCGACCGGCCCCGCATCGGCGAGTTGCTGGTCGACGAGGGGCTGGTCACGCCCAATCAACTGTCTGAGGCGCTCGCGGTCCAGCGGGAACGAGGCGGGAAGACTGCCGAGATCCTGATCTCGATGCGCTACCTCGACCCGCATGCGCTCGTCAATCTCCTCGCGCGGCAGCCCGGCGTCGCCAGCATCGACCTCCAGCACTACGTTGTGCCCAGTGAGCTGATCGATCTGATCCCGAAGGCGCTCGCGCTCAAACACGAAGTCTTTCCCATCGACCGCCTCGGGCGCTTGTTGACGCTTGCCATGGCCTTTCCGCTCGACCGCCGGGCCATCGACGAGATCCAGGAGGCGACGGGCCTGCGCATCAAGGCCCTGCTGTGCGGCCCGGCGGACATTCGCGCCGCCATCAACCGTTACTACCCGCTGGACCCGCCCAAAGCGCCTGCCAGCGAGCCCGGTGAGCCCACCGAAGCACCCGTCACCGAGGGACTCCACAGCGCCGCGCGGCTGCGCTCGGCCGCCCAGCTTGTCCGGCGCCTCCGCGGTCTTCCGGCCCTGCCCGAGACCGTATACCGCGTGCGCAAGGCCATGGCCAACGTGGAAACCTGCGTGACCGAGGTCGCTGAATTGATCGCTATGGACCCGCCCGTCGCGGCGAAGGTGCTGAGTGTGGCCAACTCGGCCGCCTACGGCTTCTCGCAACAGGTCAAGACCATCGAGCTGGCGGTGTCGTTGCTGGGACTGCGCGAGACCTACGCGATCGTTACGTCGGCGGCCATCGTCAATCTGTTTGACCGCAACCGGCGCTTCGACTACCGCGGTTTCTGGGCCGACGCCATGGGGTGTTCGGCCGCCGCGCGCCTGGTCGGAGCCAGCCTGGGCCGCCCCCTTCCCGGCGCGGTGACGGGCGCGCTCCTGCACGATGTGGGCCGGGTCGCGTTGCTCGAGGTGGCCCCGAACCTCTACACCGAGGTCCCGCCGCACCTGCAGGGCCGTGAGCTTCTGGCCGCCGAGGAGCGCTATCTTGGCCTGACCCATACCGAGGCGGGTTACGAACTGGCCCAGCACTGGGAGTTCCCCGCGGAGATTGCCGAGAGTCTGCGCTTTCACCACGATCCCGGGTTGGCGCCCGATCACAAGGACACCGTGGCGGCGGTCGGACTGGCCTCGGCCCTGGCCCGCAGCGACAACGCCATGCCCGGCGAGAACGACCCAATCTATGCCGATATCCGGTCGTGCATGGAGATCCTTGGGATTGACCAGGCGACCGTCAACGCGATCCTGATGGATGTCCAGGCATCCGGCCAGTCGTGCCGGTGGTGGGCCGAACGCTGGGATGAACTGCGCCGGGGCCGGAACCTCGAGTAGGGCCGTACTGCGCAATTCTTGCACAGTGCGCGCCCCGATGTGATCCTTTTGCAGGGCCGCGAGTGCACATTCGGGCCTTTTGGCTGGCACGCACCTTGCTCCCTTACAGGACGCGCACCACCACTGCGATTGTTGCCCCAAAAAACACCTCGGCAGTATGGCTGTTTGCATGTATCATGGCGTAGCAGCCCTCGTCGTTGCCGTGACGGTTGTGGCGTGTGCCGCTGGGTCGAGGACGATGCAACTGAAGAACAGCCAATCCAATGTCAGCGATGACCGCCGCCGCATGCCGGCTGGATACCGCTCGGCGGCACCGATCATTGTTGCCGTGACGGTGCTGCTGGCGGCGGCCGCCGCGGCGTCGTTGCGCCGGCAGGCCATCCAGGAACAATCTTCCATAGAGGCCGTGGCCCAGGCGCAAGGACACACGCTGCTACAGGCGCTGGCCGCAGGGCTCCGCGCACAAGGCCGGCTGGGGCTCTACCGGGTCGAGCGCCTTCAGGTCGTGCTTGAAGAACTCGCCCAGACCCCGGACATTGTTGCCGTGGCACTCGCTGATGCCGACGGCCATATCATTGTGGAGGTGAACCCGGCAACCCAGGGAGCCTCCGAGCTGACCGTAAGCGCCCGGTTTCTCCTGCCGACCGTGCCCGGACGTGGAACGCGGCAGCGCGGCGGTCCCGGCGCGCCGCTGATCGGACCGGAGGAACGCAGCGAATTTTCCTTGACCGTGGTACTCGACGCCACGGAAATGAAGGTCGAAATACAGCAGGTGTGGCGGCGATTCTGGATTCAGGCGCTCTCGGCAACACTGGTGCTGGCGCTGTGTGCGGGGCTGGCGCTGATGCTGCTTCGCCACCGGCGGCTATCGGCGGCCCTGCTGATCGAACGCGAGCGCAGCCGGCAACTGGAACGGCTGGCCCAGGTCGGGGCCGGCCTGGCGCATGAGACCAAGAATCCCCTCAGCGTGATCCGCGGCATGGCCCTGACCATCGCGGAGGGCTCGGAAGCCGCCCCCCCGCTTCAGCGTCTGGCGTACCGGATCGTCGACGAATCGGATCGCACCGTCGGGCAGGTCAACGCCTTTCTCGAACTTTCGCGCCCAGTGACGCCCGAACTCGCGCCGGTGGGCCTGCACGCGCTGCTGTCCGGCCTGACGGAGGTCGTGTCCGCGGAGGCCGAACAGGCAGGCGTCACGCTCTACATCAAGGGCCCGGATGCCGTCGTATGGGCGGATGCATCGCTGTTGCGGCGCGCCCTGCTGAATCTGATGATCAACGCCCTGCGCGCCGCGCCGCGTGCGCAGATCGTGCTGCGGGTCTCCGGGCAAGGCGGGCAGGTGACCGTAAGCGTAAGCGACGATGGCGCAGGCATCGCACCCGATGACCTTGCGCGGGTGGCGGATCCCTATTTCAGCCGCTTTGAGGGCGGGACGGGCCTCGGCCTTGCGATGGTCGAGGAGATTGTGCGCGCGCACGGCTGGCGGCTGGAAATCGAGAGCGAAGTCGGCGCGGGCACCAGGGTTAATCTGAGCGGATTGCGTACGGTAGAATGACGTGCATGACAACAACTGCTCTCATTGCCGTCGTGGAAGACGACCCGGCACAGCGGGTACTCCTGAATAATGCCCTGCAAACTGCGGGCTACGACACGATCCTCTGCGCCAGCGGCGAGGAATTTCTTGCTGCCGCGCCGGGGACCTCGCTGATGCTTCTCGATGTGCGGTTGCCCGGGATGGACGGCCTCCAGGTCCTTGAACAGGTCAAGCGCGACCGGCCCGGCCTTCCCGTCATCCTGGTCACGGCCTACATCGACGTGCGCGACGCGGTTCGGGCCATCAAGGCGGGCGCGGCAGACTATCTCGAAAAGCCGATCGACCTCGACGAACTGATTGCGGTGGTGGATGACCTGCTGCGGCCGGACAATGGGACGTCGCCTGATCTTGGGCCGGGCATCGTGGCGGAAAGTGCCGCCATGCGCGCGGTCTTCGACCAGGCGGCCCGCGTCGCGCCGACCGAGACCCCGGTGCTGATCCTGGGCGAAAGCGGCGTCGGGAAGGAGGTGGTTGCGCGCTATCTGTACGAGAGAAGCCCGCGCGCAGCCGGCCCCCTGGTGGTGGTGGATTGCACCGCCCTGCCGGCCAATCTTGTCGAGAGCGAACTGTTTGGCCATGAGAAGGGCGCCTTCACGGGCGCACAGGGCCGGCGCATCGGGCGTTTCGAGGAGGCCGAATCCGGCACGATCTTGCTCGACGAGGTGGGCGAGTTGCCGCTGGACGTTCAGCCGAAGTTCCTGCGCGTGCTCGAGAGCCGTGTATTTCGCCGGGTCGGCGGCGCCAGCGATCTCCCGACCGACGTCCGCGTGATCGCGGCCACCAACCGCTCGCTCGCGGACGAAGTGGAGCGGGGCGTGTTTCGTCAGGATCTCTTCTACCGGCTCAACGTCTTCACGATCACCGTGCCGCCCCTGCGCGCCCGGCCTGAGGATATCCTTCCCCTGGCTGATCTCGTCCTGGCGCCGCACCGGAAGCGACTGTCCCCGGCCGCCGAGCGGGTGCTCATGCACTACGCCTGGCCGGGCAACGTTCGCGAGTTGCGCAACGCACTCGAGCGCGCGGCGCTTGTGTCGAGCGGCGGCCTGATTCTTCCCGACGACCTGCCGCCGCACCTTCGCAATGCACCCGAAGGCGCCGGACCACGCCAAGTGCTGATCGGCGACATGAAAGCCATCGAACGGCAGGCCATTCTGGAGGCGCTTGCCAAGACCCGGGGAAACAAGACGCATGCCGCGCGGCTGCTGGGCATCAGCCGGCGCAACTTGATCTACAAACTACGCAGCTTTGATGTATCGGAACCCGAGGAGGATCGTTGACATGACACGGTACGTGATAATGATTGTGGCGGCCGCGGCGGTTGCCGGCGCGGCGATGTTGGTACTCAGACCCCAACCGGAACCCCCTGTCGCCTCCGTGCCGGCCGGTCTGGCCGAACCCATGGAGGCGGTCCCGGCCGCCGTCGAGCCCGACGGCGAACTCCTCGCGGAAGTTGAGCGTCTTCGCCTGGAGAACGCCGAGCTGGAGGCGCGCGTGCAGGAGCTTCAGGCGTCGCTGGCCGAGGCGCGTCCGGTCAATCTCGAACTGCCCGAAGAGTGGCTGCAATCGCTGAGCGCCGACCCGGACGCGGCCATGCTCGAGTCGGTGCCGCCGCGCCAGGGCGAGGACGAGGCGAGCCGCGAACAGCGCCGCGAGGAGTGGCGCACGCAGCGCCAGCAGTTTGCGGCCCAGGCGCAGGAGCGCATCACCGATTTCCTCGCGCAACAGTACGACGCCGCCGTGGACCGCGCCAGCCAGGAGCGGATAAGCGCCATCAGCGCCAACCTCAATGAGATGTATGAGTTGCGTCAGCTCATGCGTGATGCGCAGACGGACGAGGAACGCGAAGCGGTCAGCGCGCAACTGCGCGAGACCTTCGGTGAAACCCGTTCCCTGCTGCGAGAGCAGCAACAGGCGGTCATGGCCGCCGCCGCGGAGAGCCTTGGCCTGACCACCGAAGCGGAACGTCAGGCCTATGCCGATTCCCTGCGGCAGGTCATGCGGGACCCGTTCATGTCCATGATGGGCTTGGGCATGGGTGGACGCGCTGGCGGCCCCGGCGACGGACGCGGCCGCGATCGTGGACCGCGCGGCGGCGATCAGCCGTAACGGTCAGCGCACGGCCACCAGACACACGCCGAGGCGCTCCTCGAGGCTGCGCAGGTGATCGAGCGTGTCTTCGGGCAGGTCCGCCGGTGTCACCGGGATGTCGTCGAGCGCAAGCACCCGGACGTGTTCGGCCTCCTCGAACTGACGCAGGGCACGGACCTGATCTTCGCTGAGCTTTGCGATCGTGTACATGCCGGCCTCCTTTCGCATGGTCCCTATTGCTAAAGGACCAATGCCGGGCCGGGATCTATTCCCCCGCGCCGGTCTTGACCACGATGCGCTGCCCCTGCTTGATGTCATTGGCGTCGCGCAGGTTGTTCCATTCGACAATGTCGCGCCACGATACGTTGTAGCGCCGCGCGATGCTGCGCACGGTTTCACCCGGCGCCACGCGATGCCGGACCGTCTCGAGTGCTGGTTGCTCGACACCGGGAGGTGGCGCGTCGGGTTGTCCCGCAGCCTCCACCTTGTCAACCGACGTGTCCTCTACCACGACGGCCTCGGGCTCGTCGACGGGCGCTTCTTCGACCACGACGGCCTCCGGTTCGGGCAACGGCGCTTGAGCGGGAACGGCCGGGGGCGCCG
The DNA here is from genome assembly GCA_052033955.1 of Candidatus Hydrogenedentota bacterium. GTDB lineage: Bacteria > Hydrogenedentota > Hydrogenedentia > Hydrogenedentales > SLHB01 > JBPOJD01. The sequence continues at coordinate 53,397 of JBPOJD010000008.1, read as the reverse complement.
CCTCCGGACCGGCTTCCGTCACCGCCTCGGGTACAACCTCTACGGCCGGTTCCGCAGGTGCCTCCGGCTCCGCAGGGGGATTCTCGGCCGAGGGCGGTTCCTGGACAACCGGCGCCTCCAGCGGCTCGGCCGGGGATTCGGGCGCGCGAACCTCCTCCGGCACATAGACCACGAGGCGCTGTCCCGCCTTGATGTTGTCGGCGCTGCCCAGCGCGTTCCACCGCACGAGGTCCGCCGCGGACACCCCCTGCCGTTCGGCGATGCGCATGAGGCGGTCGCCGGGCTGGATGACGTAGGTCTCCTTGCGGGTGCCCGGGGGCTGGGGCGCCGGCCCCGCATCCTCTGCGGGTTCCGCTTCCGGTTGCACCGCTATCTCGTCTTCCGGTGTCTCAGGGACCGCCTCCCCAGCGGGTCCGAAAGCCGTCGGCGCGGACTCCTCGGGAGCTGCGTCGGCGGGTGCCTCCGCCACCGAGTCAGCTTGGGCCGCAACAGGTGGTGCATAGACGGGCAGCGGTCCCTTCAGGCCATGCGGCGCGCCAATGCGCTCCTGCCACGTCTGGAGCCGCGCCTTCGAATCGGCGAGCCGCTCGTTGGACAACGCGCCAACGCTCACGGCCGTTTCGACCGCCGCGACGGCCGATCGCAGAACGGCCGGATCGCCGCCTTTCACGATGACCGCATCGCAGCCCGCCCGCAAGGCCTGCACGACCGCCGTCTCTGCCCCGGTTCCGGGAAGGCTGGAGACATCCTGCGCGACGATGACGCCCTGGTATCCCCACTTCTCGCGTAGTACCGCCTCGACCAGGACCGGAGACAACGACGCGGGCCGTTGCGGTTGGGCACGGTCGAGTGCGGGCACGGCGACGTGCCCGACCAGTACGCCGGGGATCTCCTGCGCGACGGCTTCGCTGAAGGGATACAACGCCTCGGCGAGGGCGTTGAGCGGCATGTCCAGCACGGGGATCGGCACATCCGCCTGGTTGACGGCATGGCCGATGCCGGGATAGGTGGATGCGATGGTAAGGATGCCGCGCTCGAGCAGCGCGTTGGCCACGGCCAGCGCCAGGGCGATCGTCCGGTCCTGGTCCTGTGCCGGATCCGTCGCCGGGAAAATGCTGGATGCGCGCTGCCACCCCTGGTCGAGGTCGGGCGTCAGCAACGCGCCGACGCCACGTTCGCGGCATGCCGCGGCCAGCGCGTCCGCGTAGGACACGATTTCCTGCTCCGGCGGCCAGACGCCGGCCGCTCCCGGCATCGGCACGCCAGGGAGATGCTCTGGAGCGGCAACGATGAGCGGCAGACTTGCGGCGGTCGTCCCGAGCCCCATCGTTGTGCGGAGGCCGTCAACGAGCTGGCGCGTTCGCGCGGGCGTCTCGAGCGCCGCAGGGGGAAGGATCACCGCGCCGGGCAACACCTCGCGCAACACGGCGCGCTCGGCGTCCGGCAACTCGGCGCCCGAGACCGCGACGAACAGGTGGCGGCCCGGCCACAGGTTTTCCTCGTACGCAGGAGCGCCGGGTGCGTCCGTTGCTTCCGGCTGAACTTCGACGGCGGCCTCGGGTGGTGGCGGCGGTGCTTGCTCGACGCCGGGTTCCTGGGGAAAAAGCCCGCCGGGCGCCCAGAAGAGGTAGCCGCCGGACACACCGATCAGCAGACCCAAGATAAAGGTCGTCAGCAGCGTTCCCGTGGAGGTCCTCGGACGCGGGCGCAGCGAAGTGGTCACCGTAAGCTCCTTGTGTTGACAGGGCGGCGGTTCGCCGCCATCCTCGACCGAAAAACCTTAACACAGCCCCGCGCGACGCGTCCACGCGGATTGCCGCGGTCAGCGGTCGGGGCTGTCCTCGCGCAGCAGCAGACAGGCCGCCTCCTGGCTGCCCACGCGGTAAAACTCGGGCGTCCACGCCGCGCACTCCGGGCGTGCGTGTGGACAGCGGGGATGAAACGGGCATCCCGGCGGCGGATGGAGGGGCGAGGGCGGATCGCCGGTCACCGGGACGCGCTGCCGTGCCGCGCCGGGCGTAATCGACGGCACGGCGTCGATCAGCGCCTGCGTGTAGGGATGCCGGGGCCGCTCGAACAGCGCGCGCGCATCGCCAATTTCGACGATGCGCCCAAGGTACATCACCGCGATGCGGTGGGCCAGGTGGTGGACGACCGACAAATCGTGGCTCACCAGGATCATGGTCAGGCCACTTTCCGTGTTGAGTCGCTGCAGCAGGTTGAGGATCTGTGCCTGCACGGACACGTCGAGGGCCGACACCGGCTCGTCGGCGATGATCGCCTTGGGTTTCAGCGCCAGGCACCGCGCGATGGCGATGCGCTGGCGTTGTCCGCCGCTGAATTCATGCGGATACTTGCGCATGAAACGGCGGGCCAGCCCCACGCGTTCCATCAGTTCGCCCACGTGCTGCGCCACCGCGTTGCGCCCGACCCGCCCATGCACCAACAGCGGCTCGGCCAGCGTGTCGAAGACGGTAAGACGCGGATTGAGCGAGGCATAGGGGTCCTGGAAGATCATCTGAAGCGACGGCCGGATCCGCTGGAGGGCGCGCGGGCTCAGCGCCGCGAGATCGTGGCCGTCAAAGAGGATGCGGCCGCTGGTGGGCCGCACGAGGCGCATGATCGTGCGCGCCAGCGTGGATTTACCGCAGCCCGACTCGCCCACCAGCCCGATCACCTCGCCCGCGCCCACGGAAAAACTGACGCCGTCCACCGCGCGCACCACCCCGGTCTCGCGCCGCCAGAACAGGCCCGAGGACACCGGGAAATGGGTCTGAACCTTCTCCAGTTGCAGCAACACGCGCTAGCGTTCTCCTCGCTGCACGCGCAGGCACGCGGAATGGCGGTGCGCGGCGATCTCGTCGAGCGTCGGCGTGACGGTGTGGCACACGGGCGCGGCATGGGGACAGCGCGGCGCAAAGGCGCAGCCGCGCAGATCTTTGGAGAGGTCCGGGGGCAGTCCCGGCAGGGCGTTGAGCAGGCGGCCCTTGGCGCCGGCACTCGGCAACGCATCCAGCAGGGCCTGGGTGTACGGATGCCTCGGCTTGGCGAAGACGTCGCCCGTCGGACCGCTCTCGACAATCCGGCCGGCGTACATGACGAGCAGGCGCTCGCACTGCGCCGAGACAACGCCCATGTCGTGCGTGATGAGCATCACCGCCAGGCCATACTCCGCGCGCAGCCGCGCGAGCAGGTCAAGGATCTGCGCCTGCACGGTGACATCGAGCGCGGTGGTGGGTTCATCGGCAATGATCAATTGCGGCCGCGTCACGAGGGCCATGGCGATCATCACCCGCTGCCGCATGCCGCCGCTGAACTCGTGCGGGTAGGCCCGCAACCGCGCTGCGGCCTCGGGGATGCCTACGGCCTGCAACGCTTCGATGGCGCGCGCGTGGGCCTCATGTCGGCCACACAGACCGTGCACGCGCAGCGGCTCCATCACCTGATCGCCCACGCGCAGGTACGGATTGAGCGCCGTCATCGGGTCCTGAAAGATCATCGCGATGCGGCGGCCGCGAACCCGCCGCAGAACCCCGGGTGGCGCGTGCAGCAGGTCGATGTCCTCGAAGTGGGCCTCGCCGCCCGCGATCCGTCCCGGCGGCATCGGGATCAGGCCGAGCAGGCTGTAGGCGGTGACCGATTTCCCGCAGCCGGACTCGCCGACGATGCCGACGGTCTCGTTCGGATCGACGGTAAACGACACTCCGTCCACCGCGCGCACAATGCCGTCGCGTGTGTGAAAGTGGGTCTTCAGGCCGTTTACCGTGAGCAGCGGCATCGCGTTATCCGCCCAACCGGGCGCACAGCACGTCCAGCGTCCGCCGGGCGACGGTCTCGACGTCAAAACGGTGGTAACCGCGCACGCCGCTCTCGATCGGGCGGGACAGGGGAGCCGTCAACCACGCGGGCAACGCCGCCGCGCCGTGGCGCATCCCCATGATGGATCCCACCGTTGCCCCATTGCAGTCGGTATCGAACGCTGGTTGTACCGCACGGCAGATGCTGAGGCCTGGATCGTCGTCGCCCCAAAGCAATCCGATCGCCACGACCTGCGCATTGCTGATCACATGACACCAGTGGTGCGGGTTGGACTCCTGCCAGCGGGCGTGCAGCCGCGCCACGGCCTCGTCGTAGGCGGCTCCGGCGTCGTGCCACGCGAGTACGGCCCGCAGGTCCACGGTGAGCCGGGCAGGTTCCGGGATCTCGCCAAGTCCGCGCTCGATGATCGCGCGCGGGCTGTCGGCAAACGGCGCGAACGCGATCATTGCCGCCGCCCACATCGCGCCGTACAGTCCGTTTGCGATGTGGCTGACCGACGCATCGCGCCAAGCCAGCTCCGCCGCCAGCCGGGGGTCGCCCAGCGCCACGTAGCCGTAGGCATCCGCCCGGATCTGTGCGCCGATCCACTCGCGGTACGGGTTTCCATGCCGCGCGCTGGCGGGCGGCAGGATGCCCATGGCCACGTTTCTGTAGGCGACGCGCTCGGCGGTACACGTGGACAGCAGCGGCAACCGCGCCAGCCACGTCCCGGCCACGTCCTCCGGACTAAAGCCGAGGCCAAATTGCTCCATCACCAGCAGACCGATGACGGTGTAGTTGAGGTCGTCGTCCTCGGGAATGCCGTCGATGGCGTCGATATACGCGCGGTGCTCCGACGCGGCGATGCGCTCGGCGGCGACCAGCGCGTCCGAGGGCCGACGGATGTACCCGCGCAAGGGCCAGTTGTCCTGTTCGACGAGTATCGCCTCTATCTGTCGCGCGGTCAGCCCTTCGACAGGCTTGCCCAGCAGACAGCCGCCCACTCGGCCCAGCCACGCGCCGCGCACCGCGTCCTCGAGGTTCACGCCGCCGGCATCGCAGGTGGACGGCGCGCACGTCTTTGGGCACGCCGCGCGAATGTCCGCCAGCTCGTCCGGCTCGACCGCACGCCCGGGGTCCTTGAACGGCAGGCTGCCCGTGCGGGCGAGCAGCGCCATGATGCGGCCGTGCAGGCCCGCCGGGTTGTCGTCCGCCTGCTGGATCGCGTCGAAATCCGCCTGAAGCGCCGATGCATCGCGTCCTTCGTCGGCAAGCTGTTGCGCCTCGATCGCCGCGTCCGCCTTCACCAGTTGCAGCCACGTCAGGTCCATGTTGTCGCCTTTCAGTCGCGGGACGACTGCGGATCCAGGGCGTCCCGCAGGCCATCACCCAGGAAATTCAGAGAAAAGAGCGTCAGCGCCAGCGCGACGCTCGGGTAAAGCAGGAGCCACGGGTATTCTTCCATGGTGTTGGCGCCTTCCTTGATCAGCACGCCCCACGAGCTCATCGGTGCCTGCACGCCCAGGCCAAGGAAGCTCAGAAAGGCCTCGAGCAGCATGACGTTCGGGACGGTCAGCGTGGCGTACACGATTACGGGGCCCAACACATTCGGGATCACGTGGCGGAACAGGATGCGGCCGCTCGAGAAGCCCATGGTGCGCGCCGCGTCGATGAACTCGCGTTGGCGCAGGCTCAACACCTGCCCACGCACGATGCGCGCCATCGTCAACCACTGCACGGCCCCGATCGCCACGAACAGCAGCACAATGTTGCGGCCGAAGAAGACCATCAGGATGATCACGAACAACGTGAACGGCAGCGCGTACAGGATGTCCACGATGCGCATGAGCAGCGCGTCCACGCGACCGCCCAGGAATCCTGCTGCCGCGCCATAGGTGACCCCGACGAGCAGCGAGACCACCGTCGCCGCGAATCCGACGAGCAGCGAGATGCGGCCGCCGTACAGCACCCGCACAAACAGGTCGCGGCCCAGGTCGTCGGTGCCGAACCAGTGGGTCGCCGACGGCGGCGTGGCGCCGAGCGCAAGGTCCTGGGCGGCGTACCCGTGCGGCGTGACCAGCGGGCCCGCAAAGGTCGCGGCCAGCATCACGATGAGGACCGCGAGCCCGGTGACGGCGAAGCGGTTGCGGCGAAGGCGCCGCCAGGCGTCCTTCCACAGCGAGGCGCCCCGCTCGATGGGCGTGTCCGGGGTCATGGCGGTATCAGTCATACGTCACCCGGGGGTCCAGCCAGGCCAAGGCGATGTCCACGAGCAGGTTGAAGACCAGGATCAGCAGCGAATAGAACAGCACCGTGCCAAGTATCATCGTGTAGTCCCGGTTGAATGCCGCCTGCACGAATTCGCGGCCAAGGCCGGGCACCTGGAAGATCATCTCGACCACGAAGCTGCCCGTGAGCAGACCGGCCGCTGCCGGTCCGAGAAAGGAGACGACGGGCTGCATGCCGCCCCAGAGGCCGTGTTTGAGCACCACCGCGCCCTCGCGCATGCCTTTGGCGCGGGCCGTGCGCATGAAATCCTGCCGGAGCACCTCGAGCATGCCGCCCCGGCTCAAGCGCGCAATGTAGGCGGCATAGGCGGCGCCCAGCGTCACCGAAGGCAGAATCTTGGACGCCGCGCTGTCCCAGCCGGCGACCGGCAGCCATCCGAGCCACAGCGCAAACACGAGCACCAGCAGCGGTCCCAGCATGAAGTTCGGGATGCAGATGCCCGTCATGGCAAACGCCATGGGCACGTGATCGAGCCAGGAGTTGGGCCGGAGCGACGCGACGACGCCCGCAGCCAGACCAAACAGCAGCGCGATGATCAACGCGTACACACCCAGCTCGAGCGAAACGGGAAAGCGCAGCGCGATCCATTCGGCAACGGTGTGGGTGGGCTTGCGGAAGGAAGGCCCGAGATCGCCCTGCAACAGATTGCCCATATAGCTCAGATACTGCTCGTGCAACGGCGCGTCGAGGTTGTAGTGCATCCGAAGATGCCGCATGACCTCCTCGCTGACCCGCCGCTCGGCGTCGAAGGGTCCGCCCGGCGCCAGCCGCACCAGGAAAAAGACCACGGTCGCGATGATGAACAGCACGGGCGCCATGCCGATCAGGCGCCGCACGATGTAGCTGGCCATCCCGTCCCTCCGTGACTATGAAAGTGGCTCGAGGCGCAGGTCCTTGAAGAACATCTCGCCGATCAGGCTGTCGCGCCAGTTCACTACATGCGGCGAAATGAGGTTGAGCCGCGTGTACACATAGATTGGCAGCACCGGCGCCTCATCGAGCAGCACGGCCTCGGCTTCGCGCAGCACCGCGGCGCGCTCGACCGGGTCGGCGGTCTGGTTGGCCTGGGCAATCCGCGCGTCATACGCCGGTGATGCCCAGCCGGTCCGGTTGTTGCCGCCGTCCGTGACAAACAGGTCCAGAAAGGTCATCGGATCGAGGTAATCGCCGATCCAGCTCCCGCGGACGATGTCGTAGTCGAGATTGTTCATGCTCGACAGATAGACCTTCCAGTCCTGATTGTACAGGCCGACCTCGATGCCGAGCGTCTCCCGCCACATCTGCTGCACGGCTTCGGCGATGCGCCGGTGGTTGTCGCTCGTGTTGTAGAGAATCTCGAGGGCAGGGAAGCCTTGGCCATTGGGAAACCCCGCGTCGGCAAGCAGCGCCCGGGCCCGCTCCGGGTCATACGGCAAGCCCTCGGGCGGCGTATACCCGGCGACACCCGGAGGCGTCAGGAAGGTCGCGGGTTGCTGGTCGCCGCGGGTCACGCGTTCGACGATGGCCTGCCGGTCCACGCTCATTGTAAGTGCCCGCCGCACGCGGGGATCGTTCAATGGCGGCTGGGTCACGTTGAAACGGTAGAAGTACGCGCCGAAATAGGGCGCGATACGGATGCGATCAGGATGCTGCTTGCGGTAGACGGGAATCTTGTTGCTCGGCACGGTCTGTGTGACATGCATCTCGCCCGCGCGAAAACTGCGCTCCTCGGTCTGCTCGTCGTCGATGGGAAGGAAATCGACGCCGTTCAACCCCACCGAGGCGGCGTCCCAGTAGTCCGCGCGCTTGCGCACGCTGAGCACCCGGTTGGGCGCCCACGCGGTGAGCACGAAGGGACCGTTGCCCACGAGCTTGTCGAGGGTGGCCCAATCCGTCCCGCGCGCGTCGATGACGCCGGCCGCCTCGATCGTCGGCCGGTGCACGGGCAGGTAGGACTGGTGCACCTGCATGGTCAGGAAATAGGGCGTGGGATGCTCGAGGGTGACGCGCAGGGTGCGGTCATCGGGCGCTTCGACGCCCACATCGCCGAAATCCGTGATCTCGCCCCGGTTGTAGGCGGCGGCGTTCTTGATGACCCACAGCATGTAGCTGTACTCGGCGGCGAGCTTGGGCGACAGGATGCGCCGCCACCCATACACGAAATCATGAGCGGTCACTGGGTCGCCATTGGACCACGTTGCGTCCGCGCGCAGATGGAAGGTGTAGACCAGGCCGTCCGCGGAGAGGTCCCAGCGCTCCGCCACGGCCGGAACCGGCTCGTGGGTTACAGGATCGAGGTCCGTCAGGCCCTCGAAGAGCGTGCGCAGGATACGGTGCTCGGCCAGGCCCGTGACGAGATGCGGATCGAGGCCCTGCGGTTCGGCCCCGTTGCCCAGCAGCAGGATGCCCGCGTCGGCGGCGGCGTCGGCGGGTGTCGGTCCGCCGCCGCATGCCCCCAGGAAGAGCGTCAACAACAGGGCAAGCGCCGGGCAGATTGCAGGTGCGGTGTGTCTCATCAAGACGGCCTCAGCTTCCGTGGTCGTTCCGCGACGGGCGCCACGCGCCCTGAAGGCCGCCATTATACCCTTCCCGCGGGCCGGGCGAAAGGGCAGGCCCCCGTTACCGTGTCAGGCAGCGCCACACCACGGCCTGTGCGTCCGTGGATGTCACCCCGCCGCCGTCAACGTCGCACGGATAGGGTTCCTTGACGCCCAGCACGGCCAGGATGACAAGCTGGACGTCCACCGCGTCGACCCGGCGGTCGCCGTTGATGTCGCCAGTATGCAACAGGGCGTCGGCACGCACGCCGCCGTTCTCCGCCACGGTCACCGGGTCCAGCCGGCGGGTGATGTAGCCGGGGGCGGCCGCCGTCGGCGTGTACGTGCCGGGCAGGAGCAGCCGGTGGTAGTCGCCCACATCCGGATCGGTGAACACCGGTTGCGAATTGCCCTCGATGGTGACCGCGGCGTAGACCGGGGCGCCCGTCACCGCGTCGGTGACGACACCGCGCACGCCGCGATGAATGGCCTCGGCATAGGCGAGCATGCTTTCGAGATTGTCCTGCCAGAGCTGCGGCAACGCCGAGGCAGGAGGCTGTTTGGTGTCCGACAGCTCGATCGTCACATCGAGACACCCGAGGTAGCGGTAGTGCCAGTCCTGCATGCCGCCATTGATGCTGTACCAGGCGGCGCCGTTGGTGATCCCGTCGGCGAAGTACGGGCTGGCCCACATCGGGGGATTCGTGCGGCTGTACCGCCGGGCGAGATCGCGAAACAGCGCTTCATCCGGCGTCGGCGAATACACGCTGCCCTTGCCGTCGTCGTCGTAGGGGTAATTGACGACCAGGGCCCCCGTGTGGAAATTCGCGCCGAGGACGAAACTCTCGCGTGCGGCCCAGCGCATCACGTGCTGCACCTCGACCGGCCGCCCGGCCATCGGCAGCGCAGGATCGGCGAAGATCGGCGCGGCGTAGTCCACCGGGAAGATCGGAAATGACCGGTTGAGGTCGCGCCCCGTGGCATTGAAGCGCATGCCGGCCTCGTAGCCGTCCGGGTTCATGAGCGGGAGCACCCAGATCGCGGTCTCATCCACAAGGGCCCGGACGCGCTCGCTGGTGGCATAGTTCTCGAGCAGATAACCGATGAATCCGAGGCACAGCTCGGTGCCCAGCGGCTCGTCGCCGTGCATGGTCGACGCGTACCGGAGTTCGGGTTCGTCCTCCTCCTCGCCGGGCGCGTCCGTGATGAGCATCGCCCACAGCTCCCGTCCCTGGACCGACTGCCCCAGACTGGTCAACCGGCACAGTTCCGGCCAGGCCGTCGCGTAGGCGTTCAACTGGTCAGAGAGCGCGTCGTAGGAGACGTAACCGTCGTAGCGCTTGCCCGGGATCTGGCGCTCGCGCACCCGGTAGGCGTAGCCGTGGTCATCGAGCCACTGACGGTGGTCCGGCGTGGCATAGACCACCGCAGCGGCCTCACGCACGCTGTCCACGATGATCCCCGCGGCGGTCAGCGCGTCCACGGTCTGGCCTTGGGACAGGAATACGTCGAGTACCCAGACGGGTTCGTTGGCCCCGGCCGCGAGGGCCGCGGCAACCAGGACGGCTGTCAGTGCGTGGCGCATGCGGGTATTTTACCAGAGTGAGCGCCTTGACGGCCCGGTCGGCAATCTCTATGCTTGGCGCGGCGTGAACCAATCAGGAGAGGATACAGCATGGCGATCAGCATGGATTTCTTCGAGAAATGCGCATTTATCAGTGTGGATATCCAGGAAGGCCAGCGCGGCGGCGAAGCCAGGGATGAAACCCTGCCCGCCGACTGGAAGAAATGGGGGTTCACGGCGGACGACATCAACAAGGCGTCGGCCTTTGCCTGGGACGTGGCGCTGCCGAACGCCTCGACCGTGGTCGAGCATTGCCGCGCCACGGGCATGCCGATGATCTTCATCCACTGGGGCCACCAGTTTCGCGACGGGATGGACCTGGACCCGATCGTGCGGCAGATGATGATCCGGAATCACGGCGAGGATTACACCAGGTGGGGCGGACACATCAGCGAACCGGGGTCGCGCCCGGCGTCGTTCTTCCATGTGCAGGAGAACGAATACGTGCTGGCCAAGACAGCCCAGGACGCCTTCATGTCCTCCAATCTGCCGTTCGTGTTGGCGAATCTGGGCGTGCATAGCCTCATCTTCATCGGGGGGCACACCGAGGCCTGCCTCGGCAAGACAGCCACCTCGGCCAAACGATTGGGTTACAAGACTTTATGCGTGCACGACGCCACCACCAACGCCCGCGAGTCCACCCGCATGCGCGGCATCGACGATGCCGCCTACGACTACGTCGTCGACACACCGACCCTGGTTGCGGCGCTCGGCGCGTGGCAATCGGTTCAGGGGTAGTCCCCGCGACAGGACAGGGCGCGGGGTTCACACTCGCGCGATCGGTCTGGCCTGACACCGCCCTTCACCCTGTTGCGCGGCGATGGCCAGGGCCTCGGCGGGCGTTCTCCGCCAGGGCGGGCACAGAGACTGGTCAAGCGTGGATGGATCAGGTGTATTCGGTGACGACCGGGCGAAGCGCCAATGGCCGGAGCGTCGCCCTGCCCGCGCATTCTGGCGCTGCCCCTCGACAAGGGGCGCGAACGCGGCCTCGACCGGGTCCTGGTCACGTGCGACACCGACAACACGGGTTCCGCGCGCACCGTCGAGAAGAAACGGCGGTGTCTTCGAGCGCGGGGTGATTTCGCGCCACTCGGCGAAACCCGTCTTCCGCTACTGGATCGCCCTGGGCTGAGCAGGCGCGCTCCTGGGGCCGTGGTCACAGCAGCCCCAGAAACTTCTGATTGGCCTTGGGGAAGGCGTACTGCCCGAATTCAGCCGGGCGCACCCATCGCAGTGCTTCGTGTGTGGCGGGTTGCGGCTCGCCGTCGCGGATCGTGCAACGGTAGACGCTCAGTGTGATGCGGAAATGGCTGTAGGCGTGCCGCACGCTGGCCACGAGGCCGCCGATTTCGACGTCCAAGCCCAGTTCCTCGCGCATTTCCCGCCGGAGCGCGGCGGTGTGGTCTTCGCCGGGTTCGACCTTGCCGCCGGGGAACTCCCACAGTCCTCCCAACAGCCCCTTGCTCGGCCTTCGGCCAATCAGGTAGCGCCCCTGGCGGCGAATCGCCGCGACGACGACCTCGTGATGCGGCGCGGCCTTTTTTGCGTGCCGCACGGGCCGCTGTTCCTGGGTGCCCTGAGCCCGGGCGCGGCAGTGTTTCGCTACCGGGCACGCGTCGCAGGCCGGTTGCCGGGGTGTGCAGATGCGCGCGCCGAGTTCCATCATCGCCTGGTTGAAGTCGCCGGGGCGGCTCGTCGAAAGCAACGCCGTCGCACGCGCCCAGAGCGCCTTCTCGACCACACGGTCGTCGATGGATGCGGCCACGTCGTCCAGCCGCGCGAGCACGCGTTTGACGTTGCCGTCGAGCACGGGTACCGCCTCGCCGAACGCGATGCTGGCAATGGCCCGGGCCGTGTAGGGTCCGACGCCGGGCAGGGCTTCCCATTCGGCGGCGGTGACCGGAAAGATCCCGTCCTGCCGCTGCACGAGGACCCGGGCGGCTCGATGGAGATTGCGCGCGCGGGTGTAGTAGCCCAGTCCCTCCCATTGCTTGAGCACCGCGTCCTCGTCCGCGGCGGCCAACGTGAACACGTCCGGAAAGGCGCCGAGAAAACGTTCGTAATACGGCAACCCTTGATCGACGCGGGTCTGTTGGAGAATGATCTCGGAGAGCCACACCAGGTAGGGTCGCGGATCGCGCCGCCAAGGCAGATCGCGGGCCTCACGGTCATACCACGCGAGCAGGGCATGCCGGAACGAGGACATATCGGTATGGACGCGGCTGGTTTTCATATGCGGAATGCGCAACCGGGCGCGGGCCGCAGTATAGCGGGCCCGGGGCCGGTCCGTCCACGCGGCCGTGGTAAGCTGGCCATGGATACGAAACGATGCCAAGGCGGCTGCCGCCGGGGAGCAGGATCATGAAATCTGGGGACAGCCCCGCCGTTGTGTTGTTGAGCGGCGGGATGGATTCGACGGCCCTGCTGCACCGCGTCGTCCGGGACGGCGGCGCGCATCCGGTGCATGCGTTGAGCTTCAACTACGGTCAACGCCACGGCCGCGAGCTCGCGTGCGCCCGGTGGCAGGCCGCGGCGGCCGGCGTGGCCCGCCACACCGTGGTCGACGTCTCGTTCTTCGGCCCGCTCGTACGGTCCGGCACCGCCCTCGTCGACGGCGGGCAGGGCGTGCCCGACCTCGCCGACGTGCCGCCCGATCAGCGCGATCAGCCGCCGACCTACGTCCCCAACCGCAACATGATGTTGCTGTCCATGGCGGCGGCCTATGCCGAGGCGCATGGCATGGCCGACGTGTACTACGGCGCCCAGGCGCAGGATGAATACGGTTACTGGGACTGCACGGCGACCTTCGTGCACCGTCTGAACAACGTCCTCGCGCTCAACCGGCGCGAGCCGGTGACGATCCGGGCGCCTTTTGCCGAATTGAGCAAGGCGGCGGCATTGCGAATCGGGCTGGCGCTCGGAGTGGACTACAGCCAGACCTGGAGTTGCTACCGCGGGGGCGGCGAGGCCTGTGGCACGTGTCCCACCTGCGTCGAACGTCTCAAGGCCTTCGAGGAAGCCGGTGTCCGGGACCCCTTGCCCTATCGCGGCGGCCACACATAGAGGAGAAACGGCCCATGTTCATCGCACACGTCCATGTTCACGTCAAGCCGGAACATATCGACGCGTTCCGCGAGGCGAGCGTCGAGAATGCCCGGCACAGCGTGCTCGAACCCGGCATCGCGCGCTTCGACGTCCTCCAGCAGCAGGACGACCCGGCGCGCTTCGTCCTGGTCGAGGTCTACCAGACACCCGAGGACGTCGTCCGGCACAAGGAGACCGCCCACTATGCCACGTGGCGCGACACGGTCGCCGAAATGATGGCCGAGCCGCGTCAGGCCACCCGGTATGCCAACTGCTTCCCGGAGGACAGCGGCTGGTAGACCCCGCGGTTTACGGCTCCGTCGATGCCGCGATCTGGACGAGGTCGAGCAGTTCGCGCACCACGATGCGCTGATTGCCGTCGGCGGCGTACATCGCGCTCACTTTCTGCCGGGCCCTGCCGACGTCGCCGCAGGCCTTGCCCTTCGACAGGACGTCGCGGCACGCCTGGGGCATCGGCCCCCAGTTGCCGCATTCGACAAACTCCGCGCTCAGGAAGACGAACTTCGGAATGGCCTCGCCGCCGTTGGTCAGAAAGCGCACAAACACGTCCGGATGCTGTTCGCGGCGAATGTAGCGGACCTCCACATTCGGGGCCAGATCCGCGAGCCGTTGCAGCACCGGCGCGTGGCGCTGGACATCGCCGCACCACGCCTCGGCGATCGCCACCACCCGCACCCGCCGCCTCAGTCCCGCCAGCAGGGCCTCCTCGTGCGGCTCAACGTAGACTTGGGCGCGGATCTCCTCCATCCGGCGCACGGCGTCGTCATCCTGGGCCTCCCGGAGCCACGCCGGCCAGGCGGTCCCCGAGTCGAAGACCCCGTGCCAGTCCAATACAGGCAGAATCGGCGGTTGCGGCATGATCATCTCCCTTCACGGTTGCGTCCCAAGACGGTATTGTCCCGCGTCCGGCGGTCCTTGTCCAATTTTTGACCCATGGCGCCGGCGAATATATGATGCCTTGGGGTGTAGAGAACGGTTGGGGAGCGACTGGGCGCCCCAACCTCGCAAGGAGCATGGGCCATGACGACACTGTATCTGTTGTGCGCGGCCGTCGGGGGGGCGATCCTACTCTTGCAGTTTCTCCTCACCGCGATCGGCCTGGGCAGCGATGGCAGCACGGACCTCGACGGCGACCTCGACGGGGCGACGGACAGCTCGTCGTGGTTGTTCAGCGTCATCAGCTTCAAATCCATCGTCGCGGCCCTGGCCTTTTTCGGCACGGCCGGCATGGCCGCGCTCGCCGCGGGACTCGGCGAATTCCTGTCGCTTGCCGTAGCCGTCCCGTCGGCACTCCTCGCGATGGTCATCGTCGCCTGGCTCATGCAGGCGTTCCATTCCCTCAGCGCCCAAGGCAATGTCCAGATGGAAAACGTCCTCGGGCAGCCCGGCACGGTCTATCTAAGCATTCCCGGTGCGCGCGGCGGCGTCGGCAAGGTGACCGTGAGCGTCCAGGGCCGCACCATGCAGTTTGCCGCCGAGACGCCCGGCGCGGCCTTGCCAACGGGTGCCCTCGTGGCGATCACACAGATTCTCGGCAACGGCAGAGTGGAAGTGACGCCCGCCGGTCCGGCGTCGTCAGAATAACAGGGGCAACCGTTCTGAAACGTGTGTCCGCCCGCGTGCGGACCTGAAGGAGATGTGCGATGCCTGGTTCCGTGGTGTGGGTAGCGGCGCTCGTCCTGCTGAGCGTCGTCGTGTTCTTTACGTTCGTCCTGGTGCTGGTCAGCCGGTACAAGCGGTGCCCCAGCAACATGGTGCTCGTGATCTACGGCAAGATCGCCGGCGGCACCAGCGCCAAATGCATCCACGGCGGCGCGGCCTTCATCTGGCCGCTGTTGCAGGATTCCGCCTACCTCAGCCTTGAACCGATCCAGATCGAGGTTCCCCTCAAGGACGCGCTGTCCATCGAGAACATCCGCGTCAACGTCCCATCGGTCTTCACCGTGGCCGTGGGAACGGACGAAGACGTGATGCAGAACGCCGCCATCCGCCTGCTGGGACTCAGCCTGCCGGAGGTGAAGAAGCAGGCCGAGGACATCATCTTCGGTCAGCTCCGTCAGGTGATCGCCTCGATGAGCATCGAAGAGATCAACCGCGACCGCGACATCTTCCTGCACAACATCCAGAATTCGCTCGAACCCGAGCTGCAGAAGATTGGACTCGTGCTGATCAACGTGAACATCACCGACATCACCGATGACTCGGGCTACATCGAGGCCATCGGCAAGAAAGCCGCGTCGCAGGCCGTCCAGCAGGCGCGCGGTGACGTGGCCGAGCAGGAGAAGATCGGTGAGGTCCGCGTGGCCGAGGCCGAGCGGGACAAGCTGGTGCAGGTCAAGCTGCGCGAGCAGGAACGGCGCGTTCAGGTCGCCACGGCCGAGGCGGAAGCCGTCCGTGGCGAAAAAATGGCCGACCGCGACCAGCGCGTGTCAGTCGCCACTGCTGAGGCCGAGGCGATCAAGGGCGAGAAGGCGGCCGATCGCGACCAGCGTGTCGGCATTGCCACCGCCAACGCCGAAGCGGTCACGGGCGAAAACGATGCCCGCGCCGCCATCGCCGATTCTGAGGCGCAGTTGAAGGTCAAACAGGCGGAAGCCTACCAGATTGGCGAAACGCGCAAGCGTGTGGCCGAGGCCGCCGTGCTCGAGGCACAGAACCGCGCCATGGCCAAGACCGCCCTCGCCGAGGCCGAACGCATCGAGGCCGAGCGCCGCGCCGCGCTCGAAGCGCCTGCCAAGGCCGAAAAGGCCCGCACCATCGTCGAGGCCGAGGCCGAGGCCGAACGCCGCCGCATCGAGGCGGAGGGCGAGGCCAAGGCCATCTTCGCGCGGTTCGAGGCCGAAGCCCGCGGCAATTACGAAGTCCTGGCCAAGAAGGGACAGGGGCTCCGCGAGATCATCAGCGCCTGCGGCAGCGCGCAGGAGGCCTTCCAGTTACTCATGCTGGAGCACCTCGATACCCTCGCCCAGACCTCCGCGCAGGCCATCTCGAACATCAAGTTCGACAAGGTCGTCGTGTGGGAAGGCGGCAACGGCAACGGGAAGAGCAGCACCGCGGGGTTCCTGCAGAACATCGCGCACTCACTCCCGCCCATGCTCCAGGTCATGCGCGACATCGCGGGAGTGGAACTGCCCGAGACGCTGCTGAAGATGCAGGCGGAAACCGAAAAGACCACCGGCGGCGATGGGCCGAAACCCGCAACGCCCCCCGCGGACATACCGCCCAGCGTGTAGCCGAACAACCACTGAACAACACGGCCGGCCTCGGAAACGGGGCCGACCTTCTTTGTGGGGCAATGGGGATGATGGGAAGTATGGGAGCTATGGGGTCAGTTCCTGACAATTCCTCCCATCACTCCCATTCTTCCCATTACTCCCATCCCTCCAGCATCTCCACAAACTCTCCCCAGCTCGCCAAGACATAATCCGCGCTCGTCGCGTCCTTGTGGCGGTCATTGTCGCCGGCGAAGAGGGCCGCCTTGGCGCCGACGGCGTGGGCGCCGATAATGTCGGTGTATTCGAGGTCGCCGATGTGGAGCAGTTCGCTGGTCTCTACGCCCAGGCCCGCCGCGGCGCGCTCGAACATCGTGCGCTGGGGCTTGCTCACGCCGACTTCGTCGCTCCACACGAGCGCGTCGAAGTGTTCGAGGAATCCGTGGCGCGCCAGCAACTGGCTCAGACTGCTGCCGGGGCTCACCCCGGTGTCGGAGATCAGGCCGACGGGCACGCGCGCGGCCGCTGCCTGCACCGCTTCGAGCGCGCCCTCAATCGGCACAGGGGAGTGATGCACGATGGCGGTGGCGAACACGTCACAGAGCTTGGCGGCCGCGCCGTCGCCGAGCGCCACCCCCAGGCGCGCGCAGGTCATGGTAACCGCATCGCGCGGTGTCAACGTCCGCTGTTCCTCGCGGTGGCAGCGATCGAACTCCTGCCATGTGACGCGCATCGCCTCATCTATATCCTCCTCCGGCAGGCCGAGCACTTCCACGCACGCCGCCACGCGCAAGAGGCGCCGTTCCTCCACCTCGGCATCGCGAAACAGCGTGCGCCAGAAATCGAAGGTAATCGCGCGAACGGCCATCACATGTCCTCGTCGTCGATGCCCTTGTCGGTCTCGCCGAGCTTCATGTAGCGGTCTTTCTTCACCCCGTAGCGCTCGACCATCTCGCGGTAGACGCGCAGCTTCTCCGGCGACACGTCTTTGAGCCGGTGGGCGATGCGCCGCGCGGGATAGCCCGCCCAGATTTCGTAGGGGCCGACGTTCTTGGTCACGACGCTGCCGGATTCGATCACCGCGCCGTCGCCGATGGTGACGCCGGGCATGATGTAGCAGCGGCTGCCGATGAGGCACTGGTTGCCGATGATGACGGGCTCGGCCAGCAATGGCGTGTAGCGCCAGGGCTCTTCGGTGCCATGGACCATGTGGTTGGAATCGCGGATGACGGTGAACTCGGCGATGCCGGTCCCTTCGCCGATCTGGACGAGCTTGGTCGCCTCGATGATGACGTAATAGCTGGTGCCCGAGCGGTTGCCGAAGATGATCTTGCCTTCGCCGGTGGTGCGGAGGATGACGTTATTGCGGAAACGGCAGTGGTCGCCGAGTTCGACGTGGCCGTCGATCTCCATAAACTGGCCCGGAAACACGCAGCCCTTGCCTTTTTTGGCAAACTTCCGGCCGTGCTTCCATGTCCGCCAACCGCGCACGATGCTGTTCATGAACCCTTCTCCGGCCTGTGGTGCGACAACAAAACGCGCATTGTACCCGACCCCGGCCTGTGCCGCCACTCCGGGCCGCGCGTCCGGCGGCCATCAGCCCAAGCGCGAGGCGCCCTTGTTCGCGTTCTCGTCGATCATCTTGAGCATGTCCCGCATCAAGTCGTTGTACCGCAGGAACATGCACTTGGTGAACAGCGGGCACTGGTCGCACTCCTTGAGTTTCTCGTCGTCCACCCGCAGGTAGTGCTGCTTCAACGCATCGCGAAAACGGATGCTCATGTTGCCAAGTTGCCCGAAACACTCTTTCTTTTCCACGGTCATCCCACTCCTTCGGTTCGGGTTGCTGACGTCTCCCTCAAATCGCGGTGCGGCACGGCCAGCGCCGCCGCAAAAATGTCCACGGCCGCCGCGCCCGCACGCTTCAACACCGTCGCGCACTCGCTCACGGTGCCGCTGGTCGTAATCACGTCGTCGACGAGCAGAATGCGCTTCCCTTTTATCGTGGCGCCTTCCTTGACGGCGAACGCGCCCTGGACATTGGCGCGCCGGGCCTTGGGATCGCGGATCCGGCTCTGCACGTGCGTCGGTCGCACGCGTTCGAGGCATTCCGCGACCGCCGCCGGGGCGAACACCGGCGCGATCACGTGCGCCAACAGCAGCGACTGGTTGTACCCCCGCTCGCGCTGGCGCACGCGATGCAGCGGCACCGGCACCAGCAGGTCGTATGCATCGAGCTCCATCTCGCGTTCGGCAAAATCCGCCATCACCGCCCCGATGGCGCCCGCCAGGCGGGGATGGTTGTGGAACTTGAACAGCTTGATGCCCGTCTCGAGCGCATCCGCGTAGACCGCGGCCCCGTACATGCGCCCGTAGGGCCGGCGCTTTCTGTCGCGGCATTCGGCACAGGGGAAATTGTGCAGGGTGCCAAAGCCCACCGCGCCCTTGTGCGGCCGTCCGCAGATCGTGCAGAACGGGCGCGCCACCCGCGGGCTGCGCTCCCAGCAGGTGGGACAAAAGAACCGGTTCTCTTCCGTCACCAGCCATGCCCCGCACTGCTTGCAGAAGATCGGAAACAGCAGATTTTTCAGGGCCAGCGCCCAATCACCCGCCATGGAGCCACCTGTGCGTTTTGTGTGCCGCCGCGACCTATTCTAGCGGAAGCCGCCGCCGGTTGCATCCGGCGTCCCAAAGAAAGACCGGCGCGTCCTCGTGTGACGGCGCGCCGGCGCAATGGCCATCTCTGTTCCGGTCAGATCTCGAATTCGACGGTCAGGATCTTCTTTTTGCCGAAGTGCAGCGGGATACGGCCGCCCTCAGGCTTCAGTTCCTCGCGGCGCTCTTCGTTCAGGTTGGTCAGCCAGGCCCGTTTCACGTCCTGCCAGATGACCAATTCGCCCTTCACGTCCTTCGCCTGCGGATTGAACAGCCGCGCGACGTAGGTGCCGGCGCCCGCCTCGGACTGCTTCAGCGCCGTGAGCTGGAGGTTGTCGCCCTTGAGCTCGACAAAGGACATCTGTTTGGGGAGCGTGCCCGCATGCGGCCCGACCTGCGCGACCTCGAGCGGCAGATTGTGGTCCTCGGCCTCGTCGAAGCACCCGTTGGTCCACTCGCCCGTGTGCGGGTAGAGGGCATAGGTCCACGTGAAGTCGCCCAGACACTGCGCCAGCTCCATCTCGGGGTAGACCTCCCACCGCCCGAAGATCGGGCAGTTGCGGTACGTGAACGCGCGCAGCAGGGTAATGGCCAGCGGACGGTCCGCGGTGTCCATCGCCTCGTATTCGCGCAGGCCCGAGTTGTTGACGATCGCGAAGCCCTTCTTGCCGTCGCTCATGTCCACGAAACGGTGCATCGGATACTGCGGATTCGGGCGGCCAAAGTAGGCGTTGCCCGCTTTCACATGAATATCGCGCGGGATGACGTCGTAGCCCGCTTCCGAATCCGTGCGGTCGCACTGGGCCAGACGCGTCGGAAACACGACGCGCAGGCGGTGGTTTTTGCACTCGTTGCGGAAGGTGGTCTCCACGTCCAGCCGCTTGGCGTCCGCGCGCAAGGTGAAACGGCTCGTGATGACCATTTCCTTCGTTTCCTTGCGGCGCCGGGTGTGGTTGAAGCTGTCCTCGCGCGCCTGCGCGGTCATCTCGTCCTCGATGCCCACGGGGATCTGCATGCGGTACTCGACGCGCATCCGCGCCAGCAGTGGCCCGGCTTCCTCCAGCGCGAGGTGCACCGGACACCCGTGCGACGTGAGCGTGAGGTTGTCGTCCGGTTCCATGTGCACCCAGGAGTGGCCGGTCTCACCCGTGTCCTCGAGGTAATGGAGCCCTGTGTAGGTCTGACCGGAGTCCTTGTGCGTCAGATCGATGGTGCCGTTGCTGTTGAAGACGGCGCGCAGGTGGGCATTTTCAAGCACATTCGTCTCGGGGGCCAGCGTGCCGGCCTCGTAGGTCCACTTCTCCGTGCGCGCCAGGTGCAGGGTGCGGTAGCCGAATGCCGGCACATCGTCCAGTTCGACATGGCACAACACGCGGTCGGAATTGATTTCGATCGAGATGTCCTGCAGGTTGCGGACCAGCGTCGACCAGGCAAACTGCCGGGCGCGCTGCATGCGCAGCCGCCGCCCCTCCGGCGTCACCACGTCAAAGGCCTCGTAACCCGTGTTCTTGGGCATGTCGATATAGCACGACACCACACCCTTGCGCGGGAAGGGACAGGCGTTGAACACCGTCAGCGCCACGTCGTTCACGTCCAGGTCCGAGTTGTCCACATTGATCTGCACCGCGCCCATGCCGCGCCGGGCCAGGCCTTCGCTGAGGATGTTGATCTGGTCCGCCCGGAACAGCGAATCCTTCTCCATCTGATCGATGCCCGCGCCCGTGATGGTGTCGTGCGGATGATTCTTGAGCAGCAGCGTCCAGCAGCGGTCCAGGCCGGTGCGCAGGTACTCGCCGCCCACCATCGAACCGATGGTGCTCCACGGCTCGGCCAGCCGTTGCAGGTTGATCTCGGCGGCGTGATTGGCCTGCTTGAGCCGCGGCCGGGCGCTGATAACGTCGCCGAACAGGTGCGTCCACTTGCCCACCGAGCCGGGGTCGCGCGCTTCGCCGTGCAGCACGGCCGACGGCGTGACCTCCTTGCGCATGGCCTCCATGTACTCGCCCAGGCTCGAGAACTTGATCGTGTGCTCGGGCAGCAGCTCCTGACACTTCTTCATCAACTCGGACTCCTTCGGATCCGGGTTGGAGGTGTCGAAGCCCTGCATGGACGCGATATGACTCGTGGTGAAGTGTTCGGATTCGTCCTGGACGAGTTTGAGCAGTTGTTCGCGGAGCGGCTCGACGTTCCACTGCTTTTTCGTGTCGTCGAGGACATAATAGTGCGAACGCGGATGGCGGTCGCTCGCCAGGCGGAACGGCGCCGCGCCGCGATCCCAGTCATAGCGCGCATAGACATCGTCCGAGCCGTAGCGGGCCACGCGGTAGATGTAGATGTAGTAGCTGAAGCGGCTCATGCAGCCAAACCGCATGCCCAGCAGCCGCGATCCGTCCACGCCTTCCCAGGCGTACTCGCTTTTCGGGGTGTTGATCCCGCGATAGAAAATGATCGTGTCGATGTCGAAGCCGTTGTAGATCTGCGGCATCTGGGAGGTCTGGCCGTAGCTGAACGGCGTGTAGCCGACCTTGCAGACCTTCCCGTAGGACTGGGCGACCCGGTGGCCGAACACGAGATTGCGCACGAGCGACTCGCCGTTGACGATGTATTCCTCGGGCAGCGAATACCACGGCCCCACAATCAGGCGGCCCGACCTCACGTGCTTTTCGATGGTCGTGCGCTTCTCCGGCCGCAGTTCCAGGTAGTCCTCGACGCACAACACCTGCGAATCCATCGTGAAACTATGGAATTCCGGGTCGTTGTCGAGCAGATCCAGCAGTTCGTCCATGAATTTCAGCAGCAGCAGCCGGGTTTCCTCGAAAGGATAGCCCCACTCCCGATCCCAGTGGGAATTCGAAATGACATGGATCGTCTTGCGCTCGTTCGACATGAAGACACCTCTCGCGTTGCGGAAAATCTGTGGTTTCCGGACCAAATCCGGCATGCGCCAAGGACTGCCGATTCTACCACGCCCCTGCGCCCGGATGCACGGACGTGGCGACGGCCCGCTTCGCAAGATGGGGACAGACCCGGCCGCTCCTTCGTCGCTGGGTCAGTCCCCACCTTGCTGCGCTCATTCACCGCGGCGGATGAGATGAGCAAGCACGGGACTGTCCCAAGCGGAGCGACGAAGGCGCGCAGACGGGACTGTCCCGCGCTTACGGCCCGCCGTGCGGCGATCGGAGCGGCGGGCGCGATTGCGCCAACCGGGCGGGGACTGCTAGGATGCGGCATTCTGCGGTACAACAGGAGACGCACGCATGAAAGTGGGCATCATCGGCCTCGCCCGGTCGGGCAAAACCACGATTTTCAATGCCTTGACCGATTCGCACGCCCCGATCGGCGCCTTTGGCGCCCGTGAGGCCAACGTCGCCGTCGTCAAGGTGCCGGACGAGCGCCTGAACCGGCTGGCCGAGCTGTACAAGCCGAAAAAAATCACACCGGCCGAGTTCCAGTTCGTCGATATCGCCCCGCATGAAGGCGGCGACGACCAGAAGGCCCTCGATGCGGCGGCCCTCAACGCGCTCAAGCCGGTCGAGGCCCTCGTGCATGTGGTCCGGGCCTTCGAGAGTTCGACGGTCGTGCATCCGCTGGGCGGCGTCAACCCGGCGCGCGATGGCCAGGCCCTCGAGGATGAACTCCAGTTGTCCGACCTCATCATCATCGAGCGGCGGCTCGAGCGCCTGCACAAGGAGGGCAAGAAGGACCGCGAGGTCGATTTGCTGGAGAAGTGCAAGGCCCACATCGAAGACGGCCGGCCGCTGCGAACGCTCGAGATGAATCAGCAGGAGGCGCGCGAAATCGCCGGGTTCTGTTTTCTGTCGCTCAAGCCGATGATGCTCTTGGGCAACTACGGCGACGACGCCATCGGCTCGGGCGATCCGGCCCGGCTCCAGGCGTTTGCACAACAGAAGAATCTGCCGCTCATCGCCCTGTGCGGCGCGATGGAGGCCGAGGTCGCCGATTTGCCCGAGGAGGATCGCCAGGCCTTCCGCGACGACCTCGGGCTGGGCGAGGGATCGAAGACGTGCTTTGTCCAGGCGGCCTACGACATGCTCGGACTGATGAGTTTCCTGACCGCCGGTGAGCCCGAGGTCCGCGCCTGGACCATCGCGAAGGGCACCAAGGCCGTGGACGCCGCCGGGGTCATTCACTCGGACATCAAGCGCGGCTTCATCCGCGCGGAAGTGGTCGCCTACGACGACCTCATTGCCGCCGGGTCGGTGGCCAAGGCCAAGGAAAAGGGGACGGTCCGCCTCGAAGGCAAGGAGTATGAGGTCAAGGACGGCGACGTCATCCTGTTCCGCTTCAACGTGTAACGGAGCGTCTGGTGGAGGGACCCTACAACCTGGAGCGATCGGCGCAAGGCGTGGAGGCCGTCCGCGCAATCACGTCGGGGACGGGCCGGGTCCTGATTCTCATGCAGAACAACCCGGACGCCGATGCCATCGCCAGTGCGGCGGCGCTGCGCCAGCTCATCAAGCGTTTCACCGGCAAACAGGCCATTCTGGGCTATACGGGCATCTGCGGGCGCGCGGAAAACGAGGCCATGCTGCACGTGCTGCGCATTGTCGCCCACCGCATCACGGTCGAGGAACTCCGCCGCTACCGGATCCTGTGTCTTGTCGACACCCAGCCGGGCTTTGGCAACAACCCGATATTCACCTCGCGTCCGGCGGACATCGTCATTGACCACCACCTGGCCCGGCGGCGCGTGACGTGGCAAGCATCCTGGGCCGATGTGCGCCCTGACTACGGGTCCACGGCGACCATCCTGTACGAGTACTGCCTGGCGGCGGGCGTCCACCTGTCGGCGGACCTCGCCACGGCCCTGTTCTATGGCATCCAGTCCGACACGTCATCGCTCGGACGCGAGGCCGGCCCCGCCGATCGCGCCGCGTATCTGGAACTGTTCCCGCTGGTGGACCAGAAGAAGCTCGCGCGGATTCGCCGGGCGCCGGTGAGCCGCGATTACTTCCGCATGCTGCATCACAGTCTCGAAACGTGCGAGGTCGCCGGGCGTCTGGTCCTGGCAGCCATCGGCGCCTGCAGCAATCCGGACATGATCGCCGAGGTGGCCGATCTCATCCTGCGCATGGAGGGCGTCCGGACCGCGGTATGCATGGGGATATACGGCAACCGCGTGCTGTTGAGCGTGCGGGCGACCGACGCGCGCGGCAATGCCTGCGGCGGGGTGCGGCGCATCGTCAAGGGCCTGGGCACCGGCGGCGGCCATCGCACGATGGCGGGCGGCCAGGTGCCGCTGACAGAGGACATCGAGGGACTGCTGGGCGAACTGCGCCAGCGGACCCTGCGAATCTTTGCCAAGGGTCACCCGCCCCAACGGCTCATCCCGTAACGGGCCATGTGCCCGACGGAAAGGCCGCGTAGGCCGCCAACGCGAACGGCGCGGTCCTGACGGCCCCCGGGACGCCCGATTCGGAAAACAGCGCGCCCTGCATCGCGGCCCGTTCCACGGCATCGTCCAGCGTCCGGCTCCCGGCCAGCGAGTGCACCGCGCCCGACGACTCATAGGCCCCGTTCATCAGACGCGCCCACGCGTCGAGGCTGCCCAGCGGCGCCAGCAGCGGCTCGTCGCTCTCGAGCACGACCTCCACAAACCGCCGCAGCAGCACCAGCGCGCCCGTGTCACGCTGTGCAGGCGTGATGGTCTCGCCGAGGATCGTGAGGGTGCCGTCGCCGGTCAGCACGGCCTCGCCGCGCTCGCCGGTGACGTTCCATACCGGCGGCGCCGGACAGGCCGCGAGGGTCGTGGCCGCAACGCTCAGCGTGACGCCGTGGGCCTCGGCCCGCAGGCACGCCACGTCGCCCGCCTCGCGAGCGCCCAGCGCATACACCTCTGCCTGCACCCACTCCGGGCACGCCGAGGCGTGGAGGTCATCCCCCGCCAGAAAGGCCGCCACGGCGAGGACTTCGCCCCCCTCGCCCTGGAAGGGGCCGTCCAGAAGGTACCGGCCGTCAACGCTCAGTTTGCCGGACCACGCGCCTGCGGGTGCCGCAGGGATCCGCGTGCGGGACATGCCGCTGACGTGGCGGATCGGACCAAGCACGCCTTCGCACAGCCGCTGTTTCAAGAGGACGGTCGCGGGGAGCGCCAGCGACGGCCATCCCACCGCGCAGAACACGCCCGACCGTTCCTGGACGTCCTGAAGGTCCCGCTGCTCCTGCACGGTCGCAACGGGCGGCAGGGTGATCACGTGGACGCCGTGCTCGAGCAGCGTGCGCGTCAGCCGGTAGCGCTCGGGAAGCGATCCGGCGACCAGGGCGGCGTCGATGGTCTCCGCGGCCAGCATGGCCTGGCTGTCCGCGTACACGCGCGGCCCCCGCCGGGCCAGGGCTTCGGGAAGCTTCGTCCCCGTTGCCGCACACGCCGCCGCCGCGGCCAATTCCTCGTCCGCCAGGCGATCGAACGCCTCGACGAACGACATGGCCTCTTCCAATCCGCCCAGAAACGCCAGTCGTATCGGGTTCATGTCGCACGCCCTTTGTTCCGGCCCATCCTTCACTCTACTGCAAGGTTCGCGGCGTGTCCAGCCGGCGAAACGGCGGACACACAGGGGCTGGCGAATACGGCGGGTCCTGTGTTAGCGTGTCGGCGAGCGAAGACACCACCGCGGCCCGCGAGGATCTGAGCCTGTGCGCATCCACTACCTGCAACACGTCCCCTTCGAGGACCTGGCGAACATCGAACCGTGGGCGGCGGCGCGCGGCCATGCCGTCACGGGCACGGCGCTGCATGCGGGCGAGTCCTTGCCCCCACTCGAGGACGTGGACTGGCTGATCGTCCTGGGCGGACCGATGGGTGTGCACGACGCGCACGACTACCCATGGTTGCGGCCCGAAAAGGCGCTCATTCGCGAGGCGATCGACGCGGGACGGCTCGTGCTGGGTATCTGTCTGGGCGCGCAGCTCATCGCCGACATGCTCGGGGCCGGTGTAGGACCCAACGGGTGCAAAGAGGTGGGCTGGCATCTGGTGTCGCTTACGGACGCGGGCGGGCAGTCCCCGCTGTTCCAGGGATTGCCCAAGGTGTTCACGGCCTTCCACTGGCATGGCGACTGTTTCGAGATTCCGGACGGCGCCTGCCACGCCGCGCGGAGCGACGCCTGCCCGAACCAGGCTTTCAGCTACGGCAACCGCGTGCTCGCGCTGCAGTTCCACGTCGAGACGTCGCAGGCAGCCGCCGATCGGCTGATTGCCCACTGCCCGGGCGATTTGGCCGCCGGACCGCACAGCCAGGACGAGGCTGCCGTCCGCCATGGCATGGCGCACATCCCCGCGATGCAGTCCACCATGGTTACGCTGCTCGACAACATGGCGCGGCAACGCGCATAGGGTTCGTCAGATGCCGCTGCCCTGGCTGTGGATGCCGCACTCCTTCTTGTGCTCGTCGCCCATGTGGTTGAACCACCGCCACCGCCCCGCCCGTTTGTCCTCGCCGGGACGGATGGGGGTCGAGCAGATGACGCAGCCGATGCTCGGGTAGCCCTGGTCGTACAGCGGATTGTCCGGCACGTGGTGTTCGCGAATGTAGGCGAGCACATCGTCCTCGGACCAGTCGATCAGCGGGCACAGCTTGATGACCGGCCTGCCTGCCTGCTCGATCACGGATGCCCGCGGGATCTTCTTGCGAAATTCGGACTGGTCCCGGCGCAGACCGGTGATCCACACGTCCACCGTATCCAGCGCGCGCTGGTTGGGCTCGACCTTCCGCACCTGGCAGCAGAACTCCTGTTTGCCGCGGCTGTCGAAGAACAGGTACTCGCCGTGGTGGCGCACCATCCGCTCGAGCCGCTCAGGATCGGGCTTGAATCGCTCGATCTGGATGCCGTACCGCGCCTCGATCTCGTCGATCAGCGCATAGGTCTCAGGGTGCAGCCGCAAGGTGTCCACCGTGGCCACGCGCAATGCCGGCGCCACCCGGTGGGCCATGTCGATCATGACGCACCCGGTCCGCTGAAAGCTCGTGATCAGGGCCGCCCGGCTGCCGTGCTGCGTGCAGGCCCACGCCAGCAGTTCCTCGGGCCCCTTCGACTCCAACGCCTCCAACTGCCCGGCCAGATCTTCTGCTACGGTCGTCATGGTGTCCTCAATTCATCCGCCTCCGGCGGGTGTCACTGCGTTGCCAGCGCGCCTTGCGCCACGTCCTTGAGCGCGTCGATGCCGACGCGCAACGACCAGTCGCCAAACCGTTCGCCCTCGCCGCGCCCGCCCTTCCACGCGTCCAGCAGACGCGAGATGACCGGCGCCAGGTCTTCGGTCTTCACGGGGTTCAGCAACTCCTGCGTGAGCCGTGTGCCGAGGTAGTCGCCGCCGATGGTCAGCACATATTGATTCTTGCCCTTGCCGACGATGCCAATCTCGGCGGATACCGGCCGCGAACAACTGTTCGGGCATCCGCTCATCCGGATGATCACATCGGCGTCCGCGTGGCCGGCCTCCTCGATCTGCGCCATCACGCCGGGCAGCGCGCGCTCGGCCTCGGATGTGGCCAGCGGGCACAGCGGCAGCGCCGGGCAGGCCATCTCGAGCCGCCGCAACGGCGACACGCCCTGATCGGTTGGAATCCTGTACTCGTCCAACAAGGCCTGCACGCCCGCCACGTCCTCGTCGCGGATATTGGCGAGAATCATGTTGTGGTGGGCCGTCAGCCGCAGGTCCGGCCGGTACTTCTCGACGATGGCCCGCAAGCCGCTCCGGAACCGGCGCCCATCCTCGAGGTCCTTGATGCGGCCGTTCTCGATCCAGACGCCTACGTACTGGCGGCCCGGCTGCTGCTGGGCGTGCCAGCCCAGGTAGTGCGGCTGCGCCGACGGCTTCACGCCACGCGGCGCGGGATAGTCCCGCCCGGCGTACTCGAAGACCTTCGCCCGGAAGGCCTCCTCGCCGAGGTCGTCGATCAAATACTTCATCCGCGCGTGCTTGCGGTTCGTGCGGTCGCCGTGGTCGCGCTGCACCTTGATGATGGCCTCGAGGATCTCCAGCAATTCGCCCGGTTGGACGAACGCGAGCGGCGTCGCCAGGCGCGGATAGGTCGCCGGGCGCTGGTGGCTGTGCCCCAATCCGCCGCCCACGAGCACCTCGTAGCCCTCGAGCGCGCCGTCGCGCGTCACGGCAATGATGCCGATATCGTTGGTGTATACGTCGATGGAATTGTCGAAATCCGTCGCGACGCCGATCTTGAACTTCCGGGGCAGGTAGTGCGTGCCGTAGAGCGGCTCCTCGACGGGCTTCTCCGGCAACTCCGATGGAAAACTGACCGTCCCGTCCGGGTGGACCGTGACCTTCTCGTCGTCCAGCCAGAGGTCGTAGTAGCTCGTCGTCTGCGGCGAGAAGCGCAGACTGATCTGCCGCGCCACGTCGATGAGGTCCGCGCCGATCCGCGCATACGCCGGGTCGATGTCGGCCACGGGCGCCGCCGTCACGTTGCGCACCACATCGCCGCAGGTGGCGATGGTCGTGATTTCGCCCAGATAATTCAGGTCGTGCAGCAGGGGCCGCAGATTGCCCTTGAGGATGCCGTGAAACTGGAAGGTCTGGCGCGAGGTCGCCCGGATGTCGCGCTGCCCGTATTTGTCGCACAGGTCGTCGCACACCAGGTATTGTTCCGCGCTGATGACGCCCCCCGGGAAGCGGGTCCGCACCATCATCGTGAATTCCTTGTCCAGCCCCTGCTTCTTGCGCGGGATGCGCGTGTCGCGGTTGTCCTGCTGGTAGGTGCCGTGGAACTTCAGCAACTGCACCGAATCGTCCGTGAAATGGGTCGTGGCCTCGCCCAGTTCCGCCGGAATCCCCCCGTACAGGCCGCGGCTCGCGCCCTTGAGCGCTTCCACCTTGCTCGGGCCCGCCTGCTCCTCTTTATCTTCCATCTCAGCCATTGATACGACTCCTCATACGTCCAACGTTAGGGTTCCCACCCAAATCATAACAAAGATTGTCATGTAAGTAAAGTATCGCCCCGCTCAATCACAAACACGCCATTCTCCCGGATCATTCCTTGCGCAACATCCCGCAGGCCAGCGGGTTAACTCGCTCCCGCCGCCCACGCGGCAATCGCCTCCACCAGCGCCTCGACGGTGTGCACCGTGGGGGTCACGACGACCTGGAACCCCGCCGCTTGCGCCGTGGCACCGCTCACCGGGCCCAGCACAGCGGCCGGGACCCCTGCGCGCACCCCGGCAAGGGTTGCGTCGTCGACGATCTGCGCGAAATTGCGGACGGCCGCGGAGCTGGTGAAACAGATCAGGTCCGGCGCGGGCGTGAGCAGTCTGGCCGCCCCTTCCCGGGCGCTTGGCGGGATGCCCGCGGTATAGGCCGCCACCTCGATCACCTCCGCGCCCGCTTCGCGCAGGCACTCGGCCAGGCGGCTGTGGGCCAGATCCGAGCGCGGCACCAGCACCCGCTTTGTCCCGGGGCGGTCCCGCAAGGCGTCGGCCACCTTTTCGGGCTCGTAACCTTCCGGGGCGAGGTCCGGCAGCAGCCCGCGATCGCGCAGGGCCTGCGCGGTTGTCGTGCCCACGCTGAGCAGACGAGCGCCCGCCAGCGCGCGCGCATCCTTGCCCGCTTGTTCCAGGTACTCCCAGACCGCCGTGACGGCGTTCGGGCTGGTGAACACGATCCAGTCGGCGGACAGCGCCGGTCCCAGTTCCGGCGCACACGCGGGCGGCTGGAATTCGAGCGTGGGCAGTTCCACGACATCCGCACCCATCTCGCGAAGGCGCAATGCCAGCGCGCCGCGCCCGGCGGCCGCGCGCGTAACGACAATACGCCTGCCGAACAGGGGCCGCCGCTCGAACCAGTTCATCTCGTCGCGCAGCGACACCACCTCGCCCACGAGGATCATCGCGGGCGGCTGGACCGCCGCGTCCCGGCAACGCGCCACGACATCGCCCAGCGTCGCCGTGATGGTGCGCTGGCGCATGTAGGTGCCCCACTCGATCACGGCCACCGGGGTGTCGCCCGGACGGCCAATCCGCAACAGTTCGTCCACAATCGCGGGCAGGTTCTTCACACCCATGTAGAAGGCCAGGGTGCCGTCGAGCGCGAGCCGGTCCAGATCGAGTGCCGGGGCGCCCTCCGGACCCGCGTGGCCCGTGATGAGGCTGAAACTCGTGGCGAGCCCGCGGTGAGTGACCGGAATGCCCGCATACGCCGGCGCGGCAATCGCCGCCGTGACTCCGGGCACGACCTCGAAGGGCACGCCGTGACGGGACAGCACCTGCGCCTCCTCGCCGCCGCGGCCGAACACAAAGGGATCGCCGCCCTTGAGCCGGACGACATGGGCCGCCCTGGCGGCCTGTTCGAGGAGGATCCGGTTGATGTCCTCCTGGGGCAGCGCGTGCTGCGCGCGTTTCTTGCCCACGAAGATGAGTTCGGCGTTGGGCGCGTGCCGCAGCAGCACGTCGTTCGCCAGCGCGTCGTACACCACTACGTCGGCCTGACGCAGACACTCGAGACCGCGCACGGTGATCAGACCCGGATCGCCGGGGCCCGCGCCCACAAGGTAGACCTTGCCGTATGCCGTCTTCTCCGTCACCGCCGCCCTTCCTTGAACGCCGTCACCACGTCCTCCAGCCAGCGCGTGCGCGCCGACGCGTCGCGGGCCTTCCATTCCCTGTACCCCTCGCGCGAGGCGAGGTAGCGGCCGAACGCGAAACGTTGCTCGACGGACGGAATCGCCTGCTTGCCGCATCCCCGCGCGAACTTCAGGAACGCCGCGTACTCCTCGATGTCCTCCGGCAGCCACTCGGCGGCCTCCCGCCGCAGCCGTCCGGACAACGCCGGGGCCGCGCCGTGGGTAAAAATGGCGAGCGTCACGTCGCCCCGGTCCACAAAGGCGGGCACGATGAACTGGCACAGTTCCGGCACATCCACGACATTGTACAGAATGCCGCGCCGCGTGCAGGCCTCGGCGAAGCCACGGTTGAGCGCCGTATCGTCCGTTGCGGCAATGGCGAGAAAGACCCCGTCCAGGTCGGCTTCCTCGAAGGGGCGCTCGACCCGCTCGACCTCGGGCAGGCCGTCAAAACCCGGATCGAAGGCCGGGCTGACGACGCGCACCCGCGCGCCCGCCGCGACAAGCGGCCGCGTCTTCTCCAGACCAATCGCGCCGCCGCCCACGACCAGACAGTCGCGCCCGGCGACGCTCAGACACATCGGGTAATACCGCATGGTGCTCCAATACGCGGGGCGCAGCACCCCGGCTGTCAATCGCCCCGTCGCTATGCTAGAATTTGCGCTCCGTTTTCACCAAATTCCGCAGGAGGCGCAATGGCTAAGGGTATCACGAAACGCGACACCGATTATTCTCAATGGTACATCGACGTCGTTCTGAAGAGCGAGATGGCCGACTACAGCCCGGTGAAGGGCTGCATGGTCATCCGCCCCAACGGCTACGGCGTGTGGGAGAACATCCAGCGCAACCTGGACCGGATGTTCAAGGAGACGGGCCATGTCAACGCCTATTTCCCGATGTTCATCCCCGAGAGTTTCCTGAAAAAGGAGGCCGAACACGTCGAGGGCTTCGCGCCGGAGTGCGCGGTCGTGACGCATGCGGGCGGCAAGCCCCTCGAAGAACCGCTAGTCATCCGCCCGACCTCGGAGACGATCATCTGGTCCACCTACAAGAACTGGATCAGCTCACACCGCGACCTTCCCATCCTGATCAACCAGTGGGCCAACGTCTGCCGGTGGGAGATGCGCACGCGCCTGTTCCTGCGCACCACCGAGTTCCTCTGGCAGGAGGGCCACACCGCCCATGCCACCGCGGAGGAGGCCGAGGAAGAGACCTACAAGATGGCCCACGTCTACAAGCGCTTCGCCGAGGAATTCTTGGCGATGCCGGTCATCGCCGGGCGCAAGACGGACAAGGAAAAGTTCGCCGGGGCACTGCACACCTATTGCATCGAGGCGATGATGCAGGACGGCAAGGCCCTTCAG
Source organism: Candidatus Hydrogenedentota bacterium (assembly GCA_052033955.1). GTDB lineage: Bacteria > Hydrogenedentota > Hydrogenedentia > Hydrogenedentales > SLHB01 > JBPOJD01. Next base: position 21,241 of record JBPOJD010000008.1, on the reverse strand, counting down.
GCGGGCACCTCGCACAACCTGGGACAGAATTTCGCCAAGGCCTTCGATGTTACCTTCCAAAACAAGGACAAGGAACTCGAATACGTCTACGCGTCCAGTTGGGGCGTCTCGACGCGGCTTATCGGCGCCATGATCATGACCCACAGCGATGACAACGGACTGGTGATACCGCCCCGGCTCGCGCCGTTGCCCGTGGTGTTCGTGCCGATCTGGCGCAGCGACGAGGAGCAGGCGCTGGTCGTGGGCCGTGCCCGTGAACTGACCCGGGACTGGGATCCGCTCTTCTACAAGATCGACGACCGGGACCAGTACAAGCCCGGGTTCAAGTTTGCGGACTGGGAGGTCAAAGGTGTGCCGCTGCGGGTCGAGATCGGACCGCGCGACTGCCAGAACAACGAGGTGGTCGTCGTGCGCCGCGATACGGGCGAGAAAATGACCCTGCCCATGGACGGGCTGCTGCCCCGGCTTCAGCAGTTGCTCGAGCAGATGCAGCAGGACCTGTTTGGTGCGGCACAGCGGCGCATGACCGAACGCACCTGCACCGTGGACTCGTACGACGAGTACAAGGCGCGCGTCGGTGATGGCGGCTTCTTCCGCGTGCACCTCAACCACGAGGACCCCGCTGTCGAGCAGCGGTTGCAGGAAGACACGCGCTCGACCATCCGGTGCATCCCCTTCGACGCGCCGGACGAACCAGGTTCCTGCATGATCATGGGTGCGCCGTGCGCCAAACGCGTCATCGCGGCCATGTCCTACTGATGTGACGACAGGCCGCTGAACAGCCCTCGAGGACGGAACCATGAAACTCGCTGCCGTCGTAGCCGTTGCCGCCTGTGTCGTGCTCCTCGGAGCCCTGGTCGTGGCGTCGGTCCTGATGGGGCGGGGCATGACCGCTACGACCGCCGCGCCCATGCAGGCAACGCCCCCGGCCTCGGCGGAGCCCACCGGACCGGAACCGGCGATCTTCGACGAGTCCCAGGAACCGCCCTGGATCGTCGTGGAATCTGGAGACGAGCGCCTGACCGCCGAGACGCTGCCCGGAACAAGCTGGCATGCCGGTCCGTACACGCTGTCTTTTCGGGATAACGGCACCGTGGTCGTCAACCGCCGTTTCGAAGGCGCCTGGCGCCTGGTCGGCGATGCCCTGATCGTCGAGGCCCAGGGCCAGACCCTTCGCGGTGTGCTCTCGGGGTCGATGCTGACCTTCGAGGACCGCGAGGCGGAGCGCATCGAGTTCCGCGAGTCCCCTGAACAGGCCCCACCGCGCATCGTGGTGCGCTAACCACAAGGAGAAACCATGGACGCGTTCAACGCATCCCGCTATGACTCGATGGAATACCGGCGTTGCGGACGCAGCGGCCTGAAGCTGCCCGCGATCTCGCTGGGGATGTGGCACAACTTCGGCACCAAGGCCGACCACGACGTCTGCCGCCAGGCCATACGCACCGCCTTCGACCTCGGCGTCACCCACTTCGATCTGGCAAACAACTATGGCCCCGTCGCCGGCAGCGCCGAGGAGCGGGTCGGGCGCATCCTCAAGGAGGACTTCGCCCACCATCGCGACGAACTGATCATTTCGTCCAAGGCCGGCTACTACATGTGGCCCGGCCCCTACGGCGAATGGAGCAGCAAAAAGTACCTGGTCGCCAGTCTCGACCAGTCCCTCAAACGCCTGGGCCTCGACTATGTGGACATCTTCTACAGTCACCGTCCGGACCCCGGGACGCCGCTCGAGGAGACTCTGGGTGCACTGGACCTGATCGTGCGTCAGGGCAAGGCCCTCTACGCGGGGGTAAGCAGTTATTTCGGCGCGTTCTTCTGCCAGGCGATGGAAACGGTTGCGCGCCACGACTGGTCGCCGGTGATCATCAACCAGCCCTACTACAATATGCTCGACCGCCGGGTGGAGACCGAGCTGCTGCCCTACGCGGAACAGTACGGCACGGGCGTCATCGTCTTCTCGCCGCTGGCGCAGGGGATGCTGACCGACAAGTACCTCGACCCGGCCAATCCCGTGCCCGCGCAGTCCCGCGCGGCCGATCCCGACAGCGGCTTGGGCCTCCAGCGGGTCGAGCAGGTTGTGCCCAAGGTGCGCCAGATCAGCGAGATCGCGAAGCGGCGCGGCCAGTCCACGGCCCAGATGGCCCTGGCCTGGACGTTGCGCGATCCGCGGGTCACCAGCGCCCTGATTGGCGCACGCAACGCCGAACAGGTGCGCGACAGCGTGGGCGCGCTGGCCAACCGGCATTTCGATGCCGAGGAACTCGCGCAGATCGACGCGGTCTTTCCGCAGACGGCATCGACGCGCTAGGCCGTTTTCAATTGAACTGTAGCGGTTTCTGGCCGCAGACTGCGAGAATTCGCTCCAGAAACGCGGCGGAACGCGGCTATGGAATCATTGAAAACGCTGTAGACCAACACCATTTGGAGGCCCGGAAGGGGCTGGCAACCATTGGAAGGATGGAACGCAATGAAACAGATACTGCAATTGGCCATGGGTACGGCGGTGTGCGCCGCGGCGGCAATCGTGATGACGGGCTGCGGCAAGATCGCCGAGAAAGCGACTGAAATGGCCGTCGAGCACAGCGCCGGGGATGAAAACGTCGACGTGAAGTTCGACGCATCGGGAGGCTCCTTCACGATCACGGACAGCGAGACCGGGATGACGGCCGAGGTCACCCAGGGCGAGGGCACGTCTGTTGTCGTGAAGTCCGAGCAGGGCGACATGACCATCACCGGCGACGACGAGTCCTTTTCGATGACGAGCGCCGACGGCGGAATGACGGTCACTGCGGGCGACTCCGCCAAAGTTCCCGACAACTTCCCGAAGGATGTGCCCGTCTACGACGGACTGGTGCTCGAGTTTGCCTCGGCCCAGCAGGACGAGAGCATGTATGCCCTGAACGGCACCACCAAGAATGCTCTCGAGGAAGTGTTTGCCTTCTATAAGGAAAAGCTGGCGGGCGCGGGGTGGACCGAGCAGACCGCCGTTACGGAATCCGACATGGCCCTCCTGGCCTTCACGAAGGACAAGCGTTCGGTGACCGTCAATCTCACCAAGGGACCGGGTGAGACCGGGGTCGCGGTCGCGGTATACCGCGAAGCCGAGTAGGAGATATCCTTGGCTGTGCCACGCGGGCTCCCCGGACAAGGGGAGCCCGTTTCCTGTTCCGGCATTCCCCCATGCGTTGCCCGGCAGATGGATCACCCGCATTCCAATGGCCTCCCCATTGTCCACTCCGGGCGCAGGACCTACACTCGTGTAAAGGGCCGGACAGGCACGTCCGCGCCCAACGGAGGCCCAGACCATGCAAGTCCGCGACATCATGACCAGCGGCGTCGAGGGGGTTTCCGGCGATGCGACCGTCCTCAGCGCCGCGCAGAAGATGGAGGCGCTGAACGTCGGCGCCCTCCCGGTTCTGGATGGCGACCGCGTCGCCGGCATCATCACGGACCGCGACATTGCCGTTCGCGGCGTAGCGCACAGTGTCAACATGACGCAGATGCACGTGCGCGACATCATGACGCCGGGCGCCGAACACGTCACCGAGGACCAGGACGTGCAGGAGGCCGCGCACCTCATGGAGGTCAAGCAGATCCGCCGTGTTCTGGTGACCAGCCCCGAAGGCGGCGTCATCGGCATCCTGTCGCTGGGGGATATCGCCGTGCACATGCACGACGCGACCCTGGGCGGCGAGGTGCTCGAGCGGGTTTCCGAGCCCGCGCGCCCGCACCGCTGATCCGTCCGCCGCACCGGCCGGCGGCGTGCCTTTGCGCTCCCCAGGCGGGCACGCTATAGTAGGGACACGCACGACTACCGGAGAAGCCGCCCATGTCCCACACGGTCTGCCTGATCCCCGGCGACGGCATCGGTGTCGAGGTGGCCAGCGCCGCGCGCATGGTCATCGACGGCGCCGGCGCCCCCATTGCCTGGCTCGTCCTCGACGCGGGCGCCGCCGCGGCCGAACAATGGGGCGATGTCCTGCCCGCCCGAACGGTCGACGCCATCCGCGAACACCGCATCGCCCTCAAAGGGCCGGTGACGACGCCGATCGGAAAGGGGTTCACCAGCGTCAACGTGCAGCTTCGCAAACGCCTCAACCTCTACGCCGCCGTGCGTCCGGTCCGGTCGATGCCCGGCATCCGGACGCGGTACGAGGACGTCGAGCTGGTGGTCATTCGCGAGAACACCGAGGGACTGTACTCGGGCATCGAGAACGAAATCGTCCCAGGCGTCGTGCAGAGCCTCAAAATCGCGACCCGCGCCGGATGCGAGCGCATCGCCCGATTCGCCTTCCGCTATGCGCGCGAACGTGGCCGCAAGCGCGTCACGGTCTTTCACAAGGCGAACATCATGAAGCTCTCGGACGGGCTGTTCCTGGACTGCGCGCGCCGCGTCCACGAAGAAGAGGCCCGCGAGATCACCTACGACGAGTTGATCATCGACAACGGCTGCATGCAGCTCGTCCGCGATCCGTCGCGCTTTGACATTCTCCTGCTCGAGAATCTCTACGGCGACGTGGTGAGCGATCTGTGCGCGGGGCTGGTGGGCGGGCTGGGCGTCGTACCGGGCGCGAACATGGGCGACGACTGCGCCGTGTTCGAAGCCGTACACGGCAGCGCCCCGGACATCGCCGGGCAGAACATCGCCAATCCGCTGGCGCTGATCATGAGCGGCGTGATGATGCTCAACCACATGGGTGAGACCGTCTGCGCCGATCGCATCAAGAAGGCCTACAACGCGGTCCTGATGGACGGGAAACCCGGCGAGCTGACGGCCGACATCGGCGGCCGGGCGTCCACCATCGCCTTTGCCAACGCCATCATCAAGCGGATGGAGGCCTGACGCGGTGGCAAGGCGATTCGAGGGCATGTCCGTCTTCATCACCGGGGCCTCTTCGGGCATCGGTGCCGCCACGGCCCGCATGTTTGCGCGCGAGGGCGCGAAGGTGGCGCTGTTTGCACGCCGCGCGGACCGCGTCGAAGCGCTCGCCGATGAGATCCGCGCTGGAGGCGGCGCCGCGCTGGCGCTGCCGGGCGACGTGACGCGGCGGGAGGATCTGGACAACGCCGCGGCGCGCACCGCCTCCGAGTTCGGGGGCATCGACGTGGTGCTGGCGAACGCCGGTTTCGGGGTCAGCGGCATTCTGGCGGATCTCACGACCGCCGATCTGCGCCGCCAGTTCGACGTCAACGTCTTCGGCGTCGTGGACACCCTCTACGCGACCCTTCCGTATCTCCGCGCCAGCCAAGGGCGGCTGGGCATCGTGTCGAGCGTGGCCGGCCACATCTCGACGCCCACCTCGGGCGCGTACTGCGCCAGCAAGTTTGCGCTCGAAGGACTGGGAGGCGCGCTCTACTGTGAACTCGCCGGCGAAGGCGTCTCGGTCACGATGATCGCGCCCGGATTCGTCGAGAGCGACATCCGTAGCACCGACAACACCGGGCAATTCCGCGAGGACTGGCCGGATCCAGTCCCGAAGTGGCTGTGCATGCCGGTAGATCAGGCCGCCAGGCAGATCGTCGACGCCCTGTACAAGCGGCGCGCGGAAAAGGTCATCACGGTTCACGGCAAGATCATCGTGTGGATCGCGCGGCATCTTCCCCGGACCACGCGCGCACTGCTGCGGCGCGGCGCACGCGGCCATACCACAACCATTCAGGATCGCAAGCGCGGCGGCCGTTGAGGACGCCCTCGCTTACCGGACGGTAATCGTCACGTCCTGTGCCGTGTTCGGGAAGCGCAGCAGGACCGTGTTCGACGCGTCGTCCCACTCGTGGACGACATCGGTCGGCGGATCGCATGTCACCTCCGTCGGCCGTTCCGGCATCTGCACGCGCAGAAGCCCCGCGGTCTCCGCCGGACCCCGGACGGTCAACGCGAAGCCGTCCTCCGTGACGGTCTGGCTGCGCACGCGGCATGCGGCGGCGAGCACGGCGGGCATGGCCCCGCCGTCGGGAACGCGCCGGAGCAGCCGGTACGAGCCCGGGCCGAAGGCTGGATCGCGAAGCACAGGGAGGCCGGGGGCAAACAGATCAACGAACTGCCCCGAAAGCGTGCAGACGGGATCCGCGTCCACCGTCTCCTCCAGGACGGCCACGGCCACGTAAGGCCCGCGCGTAATCGCCAGGTGCCCCTGCGTGCGCCACGTCAGGCCGCGCGCCCCCGCGAGGTCCGACACCGCCGCGCGGACCAGCGCCGCGCCCTCCGCCGTGTGCTGCAAATCCTTCGGATTCTGCCGCAGGACACAGACGAATCCGTCCCCGGCGGGCTGCAATCCCTCGGCGGCCCCGTCGACGCCCAAGCGCGCGAACAGGTCGTCGCAGGCCGTCCTGGCGGCGGCGCCGTCTTCGTTCCACCACGCAGGGACCGCATGGTAGGCGTCCGGGCCCGCCTCGGCGTAGAGCAGCGCACCGCCCGCCCGCACCCACGCGGCGAGCGCCTCGTGATAGGCTGCCTTGAGCGGTTTCTGGTGTTCGTATGACAGCAGCAGCACCGCATAGTCGTCGAGGAACCTGGGTTTGTCGGCGTGTTCGAGCTGAACCGGTTTGACGGGAATCCCCGCCTTGAGCAGAGGCAGCGCCAATCCGAACACGCCTCCCATCCCGAAGTCGCTGTGGTGCGGCTCGGAACGCTGGAACATCATGGTGTCGCTGACGGCCATGCCGATGCGGCCCGTGCCCGCATCGAGCGCGGCGGGCGCGCCCGGCATCTCGGCCAGGGCATTGGCCACGGCGAGGAGTTCGCTCGCGTAGTCCGGGGGAATCGCCACCATGGCATCGCCGCCGCCCTCGGTCAGGTGCTTGCCCGCGAAGACGCGCTCGGGCCACGGCATGACCTCGAAATGGTCCACCTGCGGCCACAGAAGCGACGCCACCAGGACCTGTTCGTAGGCCCGCTGGTAGTGTTCCCACGTGAGGGCCGAATTGTCCTCGACCGGGTCCGCGAGAAACCACAGCTTCGCGTCATGCGGACGCGTCATCGATACCAGTTGGCCGTATTCGAGGAAGGCATATTCGAAGTAACGGCTCTTCAGTTCGCCCTGATAGTAGACGCCCGTGCCTGCGGTGCCGGTCCAGACCTGCCCGATGAGGCCGTCCACCCCGGGAATTTCGAGCAGGCGCGATTCGGGGCTCACGATGCGCCAGTGGGCGTAGTTGATGAGACTGTGGGTTGGCACGTAGCAGCCGATGGTCAGCCCCTTCTCCGCGGCGCGGCGCTTGATGTGGTCCGTGAGATCACGCACCGCATCGTAGTACATCTCGTACTTGAGCAGGCTGGCCTTGTACTGCGCGGCCACGGACGCGTCCGGCGGTTCCCAGGCGCTGCCGTACCGTTGCTCCCACGCCTGCTTGAAGGCCGCACTCCAACCCGCCAGGCTCCAGAACTCGGGCTCCTCGAGAAAGATACCATGCACGCCATCCGTGATCGCGGGTTCGATGTAGGCCTTGAGGTAATCGAGATAGCCCGGAGTCGGCACGTTATAGCCCACGCCGGGCGAGTGCATGTACAGCTCGCCGTCCCGCTTGGTCTGCACTTCATCGCGCTTGAAGGCGTCGCCCGCGCCGTAGTACTCGGCGTAGTTGCCCCAGGAGATGCCCGTCATCATGGCCGTGCAGTAGCCCTTGTCCCGCCACGAGGCCGCGCGCCCGGCGAAATCATCACCCACGCCGTACACCATGATGGTGTCCACCGCTAGATCGATCCCGGGCTGCCAGGGCAGCGGCGTCTGCACGCTGGTCTTCATGGCTGTGCATGGCTCCGTCTCGTGCGCGGATGCCGCGGAGGTGAAGGACATCACCAGAGCGATGGACATCAGACGATGCATACCGGTTCCCCTTCTGTGTTGGCCCCGCATAGTCTATCATGAGACCGTGCTCCCGCAACCGCGCTTGACTGCGCGGCGGCCTTCGGGCATCGTGGGGACCAATCAACCGCGAGGAATTCCGGCATGTTCGAGTACGAGACCACGGTGAGACTGCGCGAGACGGATGCCGGCGGCGTGATGTTCTTTGCCCGGCGCTTCGACCTGATGCATGACGCGTACGAGGCCTTCATGGAAGCACACGGGCTCAGCATTGCCCGGATCATCGCGGAGGGTGCCTACATGCTTCCCGTGGTCCATGCCGAGTGCGACTACAGCGCGCCGCTGATCACCGGAGATCGCGTGCGGGTAAGCGTCGACATCGAGGAGGTGCGCAGCCGCCGCTTCACGGTGCGCTATACCGTGCAGGGACCGGAACGGTCCGCGGGAAGCGGGCGGACAGTGCACGTGGCGGTAGACATGCAGACCCGGCGCGCCATCGCCCTGCCGGACGCGTTGCGCCGTGCGCTCAATGGTGACGCCACGGAGTAAGCGGGGTGGCTGCGGCGATCTTCTGGAACGCGCGGCGGTCCACCTTCATCCCCTCTTGCGTCGCGGCCTCGGGCCACGCCAGAAACAGCTTGGGCAGCTTGTAGCGCGGCAGGTCCGCGGCCAGCGCCTCGCGCAACCGGCGCGGACTGAACGCCGCGCTGTTGCTGCTCTTCACGAAGGCCACCGCCACGAAACCGAACTCCGGGTCGTCCACCGGGACCACCAGCGCCTGCTCGATGCCGTCGACATTGCACAGGCACTGCTCGATTTCCTCGGGCTGGATGTTCTCGCCGCCCGACACGAACATGTTGTCCCGCCGCCCCGTGACGTGCAGACAGCCCGCGTCGTCCACGCGCCCGGTGTCGCCCGTGCGAAACCAGCCGTCCGGCGTCAGCGGCCGGTGCAGCGCGCCGTCGCGGACATAGCCCGCAAACAGCGCCGGACCGCGCACCTCGATTTCGCCCTCGGCCCCGATGCGTACCGTATCCGGCCGAAGCGGCCGGCCTGAACTGAACATTTCCTCGCAGCTATCGTCCGCCGCCGTGGCCGTCACCTGCGAGGCCATTTCGGTCAGGCCGTAGCTGAGACGCACCGGCAAGCCCAGTTCCCGTGCCTGATCGATGAGCGGACGCGGCACGGCGCTGCCGCCCAGCAGAATCGCCTTCAGCCGCCGCAGGGACGCCACGGCCTCCGGCTGTCCCAGCAGACGGTAGAACTGGGTGGCCACGAGCGAGACATGCGTGACGCCGTAGCGCGCGATGGCCGCGTGCACGGGCTCCTGCGGCCGGGGAAAGGCGACCGCCGCTCCGGCCAGCGCGCACCGGAAGAGGATGGACACCCCGGCGACGTGGTGCATCGGCAGGGATACCAGCCAGCAGTCGCCCGGCTCGAGCAGGATGTTCGCGTTGGAGGCCTGGGCATTGCGGTAGTGGTTCGCGTAGGTGTGGAGCACGGGTTTGGGCTCGCCCGTGCTGCCTGAGGTAAAGAAGATTGTCGCGGGCTGATCCTCGTTCACGGTCACGGGTCCGGCAGGCTGCTCGCGTTCGTCGACCAGCGCCGCCGGGGAAAGGCTGTACAGCCTGCCCAACTCCGACGTATGCGAGACGCCGTACGGGCTCACGAGGTCCGTGCAGTTGACCGACTCCAGCGCACGGAGCAGGCCCTGGATCGGCAGCTTCGTGTTCAGCAGGCAGCCGATGGCGCCCATGCGCAGCAGGGCCATCAGGATGATCGGGTACTGCACCCCGTTGGGCAGGGCGATGGCGAGCAGGTCCCCTTCGCCGAGGCCCGCGCGTTCGAGATTGCCAATCGTCCCGGCGCAGTACCGGTGATACTGGCGATAGGTGAGCTGCCGGTGCGACGTCACCAGCGCGAGGCTGCCAGGCCGCCGCTCGGCGGCGTCCGCGATCGGGCACACGACCTCACTCATCGAGCACACACTCCAGGCCACTCGTGTTCACGGTGTCCATGCTTGCCGCAACATCGGAAAGAAGGAGGCGGCCTTCGGCAAACTTCAATGGCAGGTCCAGGATATCGCGCGCGAGCCAGCGATAGGTGTCGAGACCGCACGCCGACTGCGCCGACGCCGGGAATTTCGTCGCCAGACGCGCCAGGCCGGCAATGCCGACGCCCGATTCGAAACAGGCGCTGATCACCGCGCGCTGGCCACGTTCCGAGGTCTGCTGCAGGTGCTCCAGCCAATTCGGGTCGAGTGTCGGCTTGATCACCCACACGTCCGCCCACGGGCATTCGCCTTCGCGCAGCGATTCGTCGGCGGCAAGCGGCACGCCCGTCCGCGAACGGAGTTCCACGGCGCCCGCCGGATCGCGCAGCGGCTCTTCCAGATACTCCACGTTCAGATCGCGAATTCCGTCACAAAAGGCAAGCGCTTGCCCCAATGTCCAGCTCCGGTTGGCGTCAAGACGCAAGGCAACGTCTCCGCCGAGGCTCGCCGCGGCATGGTGCGCCTGTTGCAGGGCCTCGCCGGGTTCGCTGCCGGACGTCTTTACCTTCACCACGCGGTATTTATTCGATCGAAGCTCGTCGATCTGCCGGTCCAGGTCGCCCGCGCGGGGATCCAACAGACCGTTCACCTCGATGCTGGCCGTTTCGCACGGCCGCCGCCGCATGTCCATCAACGCGCAGAGCCAGGCGAAGTCCGCCAGCAATTTGACCCCGGCCAGGTCCTCTTCGCAATCCCCAGACGTCTCGCGCCGCTCGCGGCACGCCGTGGCCAGCGCCCGGGACAGGTCGGCCGCTCCCGCCTCGGAACTGAAACCCGGCAGCGGGGCCATGTCGCCGTAGCCGGTCGCCCGCTTGTCATCGGTCAGCTCGACCAGATACCCTTCGCGTTCGATCAGCACACCCGCGGGCGTGACCAGCGGCAGCGTGAGGGGAAGCCGGTAGCGGAATATCCGCATGCGTTCGATCACAAGAGCCACCCTATCGAAAACAACGCCGTGAACAACAACAACAAGGCGCCCGTCCGGGCGAGCATCGCGTTGAGGACCTCGCCCTGTGTGCGGGTGCAGACGACTCGGATCGCCGGGAGCGACGCGGGTAGCGTCAGCACACTGAGCAGCGCCCAGGGTCGTCCCGGCACGGTCGCCGCCAGGAACAGGGGCACGGCCCCGGCCGCCAGCAGCAGCGCCGCGGCGTACTCGACGCGCGCATAGGTCCGCCCGAAGCGAACGGCGAGGGTCCGTTTGCCACTGCGCCGGTCCTGGTCGAGGTCGCGGAGGTTGTTGACGGTGAGTATCGCCACCGAAAACAGGCCGGGCGCGAGTCCCGCGACGATGACCGAGCCGGTCAGCGCCAGCGTCTGCACGTAGTACGTCCCGGCGACGGCGACCGGACCGAAAAAAATCAGCACGAGCGGGTCACCGAGACCCATGTAGCCCAGTGGACGCGGCCCGCCCGTGTACAGCACGCCAAAGATCACCGACAGCGCGCCGATCGCGACAAAGGGCCAGCCCCCCCGCCACACGATGTAGGCTCCCGGCAGAAGGACGAGCGCAAACGCTGCGACAGCGGCCCATTTCATCGCCGTGGGCGTCACCCAGCCCGCTTGCGTGGCGCGGGTGGGGCCGATGCGGTCCGCCGTGTCGACGCCGTGCAGGTAGTCGAAGTAGTCGTTCGCGTAATTGGTGCCGATCTGAATGAGGAGCGCGCCCGCCAGACACGCCAGCGCCGCCCAAGGGTGAAATCCGCCCGAGGCAATGGCCATCACCGTGCCCAGGACGACCGGGGCCGCTCCCGCGGGCAGCGTCTTGGGCCGCGCCGCCAGCACCCACGGAATGAACCGTCCCGCTCCTGCCGGACCCCTAGGGTTGGCGCGGGAACTTGCTGAAGTCGGGCTTGCGCTTCTCATTGAAGGCATTGCGTCCTTCCTGGCCTTCCTCGGTCATATAAAACAGCATGGTGGCATCGCCGGCCAGCTCCTGCAGCCCGGCCTGGCCGTCGCAATCGGCGTTGAGGGCCGCCTTGAGACACCGCAGGGCCATCGGCGAATGCGCCAGCATCTCGCGGCACCACTGCACCGTCTCCTCTTCAAGACGCGCGTAAGGCACCACCGCGTTCACCAGTCCCATGTCGAGCGCCTGCTGCGCCGAGTACTGGCGGCACAGGAACCAGATCTCGCGGGCCTTCTTCTGCCCCACGATCCGCGCCATGTAGCTCGCGCCGTAGCCGCCGTCAAAGGAGCCCACCTTCGGACCCGTCTGGCCGAAAACGGCGTTGTCGGAGGCGATCGTCAGGTCGCACAGGAGATGCAACACGTGGCCGCCGCCGATCGCGTAGCCCGCCACCATCGCCACGATCGGCTTCGGACAGGTGCGCAGTTGACGCTGAAAGTCGAGCACGTTCAGCCGGGCCACGCCGCTCCGGGCGTCCACATACCCCGCGTCTCCCCGGATCCGCTGGTCCCCGCCCGAGCAGAAGGCCTTCTCGCCCTCGCCCGTCAGGATGATGACCCCAATCTCCGGGTCGAACCGCGCGTCGTTGAGCGCATGCGCCATCTCGTCCACCGTGAGCGGACGAAACGCGTTGCGCACTTCGGGACGGTTGATCGTGATCTTCGCGATCCCGTCGGCCTTGTCGTACCGGATATCCGAATACTCTCCAACGGCTTGCCAGTTCACGTGCGGCACGGATCATTCCTCCTGGATTAGTACGGCGCCTTCAAGCCCAATCACCGCATACTATAGCGAATCGCCGGGGGTCTGCGCATGGACTTCGACGGTCACATGCACCAGCCCCAACCCCGGCGGCAGACGTTTCCTGTACGCACCGGGCGGGACCGGCGCGGACGACGCCACGGCTATGATCGCCGCGTGGATGCCGGGGCCGATACTCCATACGTGGAGATCGGCGACACGATCCGCGCCGCCGGACTCGATCGCGCGCGCGACCGCCTCGCAGAGTGCCGCCGGCGCCTGCCGGTCAAGCAGTACCCGCGCCGTGACGCGGAGCAGCCCGGCCGACCATCGCGCCACAAGGATGGCCCCGACCACGCCCATGGCCGGATCGAGCCACGCCAGTCCGGCGTATTTCCCGGCCACCAGTGCCACGATCGCGAGCACGGACGTCAACGCGTCCGCCAATACGTGCAGGTACGCCGAGCGGAGATTATGGTCGTGGTGGCGTCCTGCCCCGTGCCCGTGTGCGGCATGATCGTGGTCGTCCCCGTCGTGGTCATGATCGTGGCCCCCGCCCAGCAGCATCACGCTGACCGCATTGACCACCAACCCGGCCACGGCCACGAGAATCGCCTGATCGTAGCTGATGGCAACCGGGCTGAGCATCCGCTCGATACTCTCCCACGCCATGAACAATGCAAACACCGCCAGCAGCAGCGCGCCGGTGAACCCGCCCAGCGCATTCACCTTGCCCGTGCCAAAGCTGAACCCGTTGTCCCGGGCGTGCCGCCGTGCATATTGATACGCCAGAACATTGATGCCGAGCGCCGCCACGTGCGAGGCCATGTGCATGCCGTCCGCCAGCAGCGCCATGGATCCGAAGGCCATCCCCGCGGCAATTTCCACGGTCATCGCCGTCGCCGTGAGCGCGATCACCCAGCGCGTGCGCCGCTCGCCGGATCGCGGGATGTCCTGACCGAACACATGGTCGTGGCGCAACGGCGTCATGTCGTCATGCATCGTGTGCTCCTCATCGCGGTCCGACCCGCGAGGATAGGGGTCAATTCGGTCAATCCGATCCGCGCAAGGAGCATTCGGGGCGCCCGCGGCACGGCCGACGCATGGTGCCTGTACTCCGAGCCGTCGCTTGCATTCTGAGTGTCAGCGCCGGACGCGCCGCACGGCCCGCGCGCCCCACAGCAGTTGGACAGCGGCCGCCAGCACCAGCCCCGCACCGGACAGGGGAAGCGGCGCGGAGGGATAATCCAGCGGGTCCGTCGGCGAAGTGCCCGCCAGCATCTCGTGCAGGTCGGAATACCCGTCGTTGTCGCTGTCCAGGTCAAGGTAATCTGGAATACCGTCGCCGTCGCTGTCCACCGTCCCCTCGACGGCGTCCGGAATGCCGTCCCCGTCGCTATCCCAGTCGAGGTAGTTCGGAACGCCGTCCCCGTCGGGATCGGCGTTGCCTTCCCCGATATTCGGGATGCCATCGCCGTCGTCGTCGCGATCGGTCGAGTCCAGCACAACATCCACCCGCACCGCCGGTCCAGCAACCACTTCGACCCCCGTCGCGGAGAACGGTTCGTAGCCGGGGGCCGTTACAGTCAGGTCATAGCTGCCCGGCAACAGCAGCCGGTGGTAGTTGCCCACGCCGGGGTGGGTGAACACGGGCTGGGGGTTGCCCTGCACCAGCACCTGGGCGTAGACCGGCTCGCCGGTGACGCTGTCGGTGACGACCCCGCGCACGCCCAGGTGGGCGCTCTCGATAAAGCTGAGCATGCTCTCGCGGTTGTCCTGCCAGAACTGCGGCAGCGTGCCCACCGGCGGGCGCTTGATGTCCGACTGCTCGATGGTCACTTCAATACATCCCAGGTAGCGGTAGTGCCAGTCCTGCATGCCGCCGCTGACGCTGTACCAGGCCGCGCCGTTGGTGATGCCGTCGGAGAAGTACGGGCTTGCCCACATCGGCGCGTTGGTGCGGCTGTAGCGCCGCGAAATCTCTTCGAGCAGAAGGTCGTCCGGCGTCGGCGAATCCACACTGCCGTTGCCGTCGTCGTCGTACGGGTAATTGACTACCAGCGCGCCCGTGTGGAAGTTGGCCGCCAACACGAAGTGGTGCTGCGCGGCCCAGCGCATGACACGCTGGACCTCCGGCGGCCGTCCGGCATCGCCCAGCGGTCCGCCGTCGAAGACGGTGCCCGTGAAATCCCACGGGTACGCGGGAAAGGCCCGGTTGAGGTCCTGACTGCCCGCGTTGTAGCGCCAGTTCATCTCGCGGCCGTCCGGGTTCATCAGGGGAACGATCCAGATCGCGGTCTCGTTCACCAGATCGGTGAGCCGGCCGTCCGCGCCATGGCCTTCGAGCAGAAGCTTCGCCAGCTCCAGGCACAGTTCCGTTCCCAAGGGCTCATCGCCGTGCATCGCGGCGATCAGACGGACTTCCGGCTCGTCCTCGCGGATATCGGGATAGTCGGAGATGCGCAGCGCCCACAGGTCGCGGCCTTGCACCGATACGCCGAGCGAGGTGAGGTGGCAGAGGTCCGGGTGCGCGGCGGCGAGGTTCGCCAAGGCGCTGGCCACCCCCTCGTAGGTGCTGTAGCCGGTGAGGCTCTTGAGCGCCGAGGGCTGGCGCTCGATGACCCGGTAGCGGTAGCCGAGGTCGTCGAGCCGGTCGCGAACCGCCCCGGTGGCGTACACGGTCGCGGCATCTCCCCGCACGGCATCGATGTCGCCGCCCACGGCCGTGATTTCGGCCAGGGCCGCGCGGCCCGGCAGGTCCACGTCGAGCACCCACACCGGTTCCACTCCCCATACGGCAGTGACCGCGGTCACCGCGCATATCAGCAACGCATGGCGCATCCAGGCCTCCTGAACATTCTCCCGCAGTGCATCGCGCTTTACTGTGGCACAGGGCCTGCCTCGACGCAACGTGACGCGGCCGGACCCGCGCGAACAGGTCCGGCCTGGGAGACAGCTCCAGAGGGAGTCCGTATTACCGCTTGGCGTGCTGGTACAGGTCGTCCACGGCAGCCCAGTTCACCACGTTCCACCACGCCTCGATGTAATCGGGCCGGCGGTTCTGGTAATGCAGATAGTAGGCGTGTTCCCACACGTCCAAGCCGAGGATCGGCGTGCGGTGTTCCATCAGCGGCGAGTTCTGGTTCGGCGTGCTCTCGACGATCAACTTGCCGTCGCGGTCGACGCACAACCACGCCCAGCCGCTGCCGAAACGCAGTGTCGCGGCATCGCTGAACTGCTTGCGGAAGTCCGCGAAGCCGCCAAACGCCTTCGCGATATCCGCCGCCAGCGCGCCGCCCGGCTCGCCGCCGCCCTTCGGGCTCATGATCTGCCAGAAGAGCGTATGGTTGGCGTGGCCGCCGCCGTTGTTGGTCACCGCGACCGCGCGGTCGTGCGGCACTTCGGTAATGTCGCGCAGAAGCTGGTCGATGCTCTTGCCGGCGAGGCCGGGCAGATCCTCGAGCGCGGCATTGAGCTTGGTCACGTAGGTTTGGTGGTGCTTCGTATGGTGGATTTCCATGGTACGCGCGTCGATATGCGGTTCCAGTGCATCGTACGCGTACGGAAGCGGGGGCAGCTCATAGGCCATTGCAGGTCTCCTTTTGCTGATGCGTCGCATTCGCATTAGCGGGTGTTTGATGGCTGTAACACCGCCTCGGGCCAATATGTTTCCGGCCGCACGCGTGTTGTTGTGCCCGCACGCTCCTACTGTGTACTATCTACGCGTTTGCGGCCGTCGGCTCCGGACAGGAAACCAATGAGGAGTATCGCATGGGTCACTGGATGGTCGTTGCCCGGGAGGGCGACATCGCGGACGGCGACGCGCTGGCCGTCGATTGCCGGCAGGAAGTAATCGCCGTCTTCCGCGTTGGGGACCGGTATTATGCCTTGAGCGACATGTGCCCGCACGCCGGGGGCTCGCTGTCCCGCGGGTGGGTCGAGCGCGGCGCGGTGCAGTGTCCGTGGCACGGATGGAGCTTCCAGTTGGCGCCCGAGGACGCCCCCAGCGACGGCGTGACACGCTATCCGGTACGCGTACAGGACGGCGAGATCCAGGTGGAACTGCCGGATCCCTGATCCGCGCCGCCGGGACTTGCCAAGGTGACCGCTGTCGGCGTAAAGTGCAGCACCGGTCCGGACTCGGCCGCCCGCGCGTCCGCGTCAGGAGGGAGAATCTCCGAAGATGTCGATCCTAATCATAGCGGGTTCCGAGGATCCTCAGGGGAAACGGGTTGCGGACGAGGCGGAAGGTCTCGGCGCCCAGGTGGCGTGGTTTGACGCCCCGGCCTTCCCCGAACAGACCAAGCTGACCTTCCAGGGCGGGGCCTTGTTCCTGAACGGCAAACCGTTCAGCCTCCCGTCCGCCGCCTACGTCCGGTCCTTGGGTTCGCACCTGCTTTCGCCGGGATTCCAGGAGCATCTGGACCGCCGTCCGCGCGGACTCATCGCGCAAAAGCGCGTGCTGCTGGAGTCGTTCCTGCTCTCGATGCAGGGACGCGGCGTCCGTCTCATCAATGATCTGGCCACGAACGCCCACCACAGCCAGCGCCCTTACCAGCTCGAGCTGCTGCGGACCCGCGGCATGTCCGTGCCACGGTCACTGGCCACGAACGACCCTGCGGCGGTGCGCCGCTTCGCGCGCCAAGTCAAGAACGTGGTGTACCGGCCGCTGGCAGGCGGCGAGGCCATCCGGCAGTTGCGCACCGAAGACCTGGCGGACGACCATGTCGCCGCGCTGGCCTATGCACCGGTGTTTTTCCAGGAGATGATTGAAGGCCAGCGCGTCCGTTCGTTCGTCGTCGGCAAACGGGTGGTGGCGGCGGCCGAGGTCGAGGTCTCGGAGCTGGACTACCTGGCCGAGGACGTGGCCGCCTCGCCCACGCGGTTGTCGAACGAGGAGCGGCGCGCCGCGGTACTTGCCGCGCGGGCCTGCGGGATGCAGTTTGCGGGGGTCGAGCTGATCCGCACCGCCAAGGGCTTTTCTCTGCTCGAGTGCAATCCCTCGCCCGCCTTCGCCGATTTCGAGGTCAAGACGGGACAGGACGTAGCCGGACCGCTTGCCGCGCTCCTGCAGCAACCCGAAACGGCCGTCTGACGCGCTGGACTAGAGAAGACCTTCCTCGCCGTATCCCTGCCAATCCGGGTCGTTATCGAATATCCAGCGGTAGTACTCCCGGTGCTGGAGCCGTGCGGCCGCCGCTTCATCCACGATGACCGTGCATTGCGGATGCACCTGCAGCGCAGATCCCGTCAGCATCGACGTCACTGGACCTTCCACGGCTTTGGCAATAATGTCGGCCTTTTCTTCGCCCGTCGCCAGCAGCAGGCAACGCCGCGCATCCAGGATAGTACCGACGCCCATCGTGATGGCGCGCCGCGGCATGCCATCGGGCCCCCCAAACAGGGGGGCATTCTGTTCCACCGTCTGCAGGGACAGGACCTTGGCCCGCGTGCGGGAGAACATGGCCGACAGCGGTTCATTAAACCCGATGTGGCCGTTCCTCCCAATTCCGATCACCATCAGGTCAATCCCGCCACACTCGGTGATGGCGTGCTCATAACGCCGGGATTCTGCCGCGACGTCGTTCGCCGTGCCGTCAGGAAGATGGGTATTTCCGGGGCGAATGTTCACATGCTGAAACAGGTGCTGCTGCATGAAGAAATGGTAAGAGTGCGGGTCGTCGGCGGACAAACCAACGTATTCGTCCAGGTTGAAGGTGCGCACCCCGGCGAAATCCAGCCCGGTTTCGCGGTGGCGCCGCACGAGTTCGGCGTATACCGGCTCCATCGTGCATCCCGTGGCGAGACCGAGCACCAGATTCGGCCTGTCTTGGATAGCGCGCTCGATCAACCGGGCCGTCAACTCCACTGCGGACTCGGGCGAAGATCGGATGATGACTTCCAACGTGTCTACCTTTCAGAATGCTCACCGAGGTTCCGGCGGACCTTCACATGCCCTAGTCCTTATCCGCCTGCATGACCTCGGCCATCATGCGGGCCCGCTCGGCGATGTTCATCAGGTGATCGCCCACACGTTCGAGGTGGGCCAGCAAGTCCAGGAACACGACGCCCGCCTGCAGGCCGCAGTGTCCGCTCTCCAGACGCGCCACATGGGCTTCGCTGGCGTCGGTCATGATCTCCGTGATGATCCCTTCCTTGTACAGGACGCGGTCGACGGCCCCTTCATCGCCCTGCTCGAGCGCCCGGCACGTGGCCGCGAACTGCTGGTTGATGATGTCCAGCAGTCGCCGGATGTCCGCAACCGCCTCATCGGAAAGCCGGTGCTTGTACTTGCGTTTGAGTTCGGCGAGTTCCACGAGGTTCATCGAGTGATCGCCGATGCGTTCGGCGTCGTTCACGGCGTGAATGAGACCCGGCACCATCCGCGCCTCCTCGGGGCTCATGGGCTTGCCGGAGAGTTCCACCAGGTACGCGGTGATCTCCTCCTGCAGACGGTCTATCAGTTCCTCGCGCTGCTCGATCTTCTTGATCATGTCCGTGGAGCCGTCCAGGAACAGCTCGCAGCCTTCGTTGATCGATTTCTGTGCGCGACGGACCATGTAGGCCACCTCGCGCACGGCCTGGCCCAACGCCAGCTGGGGCGTTTCCAGCAGGTGCGGCTCCAGATAGACCAGGATGCTCTCCTGGTCGGCGTCGGACAGCGGCACAATCCTGCGGACCACGGCGGCCATCAAGCCGATGAACGGCAGGAACAGCACGACGTTGAAGACGTTGAACAGGGTGTGGGCGTTGGCGATGTGCCGGGTGAGATTTTCGGGGGAGCCGGCGAACACAGCGCCCGGCGTAACCCAATCGACGAAGCCCAGGAAGAGCGGCTGCCCGTTCCAGACCGGCAGGAGCATCAGCGCCACCATGTACGCGGCCCCGAAAACGTTGAACAGGGTGTGGGCGGCGGCGGCGCGCTTGGCATTGCGATTGCCTCCAAGCGAGGCCAGGATCGCGGTGATCGTCGTACCGATGTTGTCGCCCAGGACCACCGCGAACGCGGTGTAGAAATTCAGCATCCCCTGGGAAGCCAGCGCCAGCACGAGACCAATCGTCGCCGAACTTGACTGCACCATGATCGTCGTCACGGTGCCGATGAGAATGCTGATCAGCACCGGGCCGATGGGGATGAGGCCGTTGACCGGCGCGCAGTCGAACAGGTGGAACAAGGCGCCAAATTCGGGGCTGTAGCGAAGCGGTTTGAGGATATCCGACATGGTGCTCATGCCGAGGAATAGCAGCCCGAAACCCAGGATGGCCTCGCCGGCCGCCTTCGTGGCCATGCGCCGCCCCAGCGACGACATCAGCAGCCCGACGATGACCGCCGGGTACGCCAGTTCATCCAGGCGGAATGCGATGATTTGCGCGGTCACCGTGGTGCCGATGTTGGCGCCGAACACCACCCCGATGGCCTGCGGCAGGGTCAGCAGGCCCGCGTTGACAAACCCGACGACCATCACTGTCACCGCACTGGACGACTGCACGGCGGCCGTCAAGCCCGTGCCGATGCCGACCGCCCGGAAGCGGTTCTTGGTCATCGACTGCAGGATGGATTTCAGGCGCCGGTCGGCAATGCGCCGCAAGCCGCCGGACATGAGCTTCATGCCGAAGATGAACACCGCCAGGCCGCCGAGCAGGCTGATCAGCATGGTCTTCTTGTCGATGGCCATCGCCACGAACTCGATCGACCGCACATGGTACCGGTCCGGCTCGGGGATGTAGGACCGGTCGTCCTGGATCTCGACCGAGGCGAAATTGCGCTGCGTGGAATCGGACAACTGCCAGTTCGTCACTGCGCGGCCGTCCGCATCGGTCACCACGACGCTCGCCCCCATCCTGCTCCCGCTCGCGCTGCCCTCGGTCCGGAAGAACACGTTCACGCCGGGTACCGGGAGGTTGTCGCAGCCGACCAGACGTACGCCGAAGGCCTCGATCTCGCCCCCCGTGGGCCCTTCCAGGTCATTTCCGATGAGTTCGACGCCCGTAATCGCCCGGAAGGTCGTCCGTTTCGGGCCGGCCGGCGTCTCGACCGACGCACTCACGCGCACGTCGCCCACTACGTTGCCCAGCACCAGTTCCGCCTGCGCCATGCCGCCCGCGTCGGTGATCGCCGTGGTGGTGGGCAGGCCGGTATCGGCAAAGACGGCGCCCGAGGCCTCATTTTCGACCTGGAACACGACTTCGGCCATCGGGACCATCGGCCGGGAACCCGCGCCGCCCAAGACCCCCCGTTTATTCGGTCCCTCGACGAGTACGCGCAGGGGTTTGGGGAGTCTCTGGTTGCAGAGACCGGCCTGGTCGTTGCCGCTGGCATGCGGTTCGCGCGAAATGCGGTCCGGGCGCACCGCAGGCGCCGTGCAACCGGCAAGGATCAGGAAGACGAGTGCCAGGCACACCATCCTTCGCCAAGGCACGGCTTCCCTGATCTGGTGCGAAGTGGACATGTCAGGACTCCCTCCTGTGGGTGAGCTGCAGCAGATTCCCGCCAAGTGCGCCGCGCTCGGGGGCGCCGAATGCTAACAGAACCCTGACATTTGCATCAAATTCCCGAATCGCGCCATCTAAAATCTTACCGGAGGACATATCGTCAAGACATGTGCGATCTTACCGGACCAAGAAGGTCAAGGGAGGTCGCAAGATGGCTGGGGAGCGGTTGGAGAAGGCGCTGAAGAAGTTCCGTCAGCGGTACGCGAAGGCGGGCCAAAGTGAGAAAAGTTTGGTGCT